>CAVCKO010000030.1:2597-30266 GCA_963602825.1 Treponemataceae bacterium
GTTCCGGAGAGAAGCCCCCGTCACGCCCCCGGATCCCCTACGTTTACGGCCTTGAGGTCGGCTCGCGGAGAAGGACGTGGTTGATGGGAATACGCGTCCCTTTTGCTGTTTCGCGCTTTGCGCGAAAGGAGCACCACTTTGGCGTGGACGGAGAACGTGGTTGTCGCGTTAACTTGTCCCGGGCGTATTTCTGGAGCGTTTCCCCTGCCATAAATTACCCTCGGCATACTTGCGCGAACGATTGCTCGTGCTACACTTGCAATTGCTGTTTCAGGGCGGGGTGAAATTCCCCACTGGTGGTAAATCGGGCGGTGCCAAAGGGGCGCCGTGGCGCAGGTAAAGTGCCTGCGGTCGAGCCGATGAGTCCGCGACCCGTGTGTGCGTTGGTTCGCATGCCGGCTGAACTGGTGAGATCCCAGTACCAACGGTTAGAGTCCGGATGAAAGAGGCAGGTGATCTTATGTCTGAACAGTCGCAGCATATCCATTTTGAGAACACGAATAGGTGGAGCACCAAACAGCTCGTTACCATGGCGTTGATGTGCGCCTTGGGCGCCCTGTTTATGTATGTGCAGCTGCCTATCCTTCCCTCGGCGCCGTTTTTGACGTATGACCCGTCGCTGGTGCCGGCGATGGTGTGCGGGTTTGCGTATGGTCCTGGTGCCGGCACCGCTGTTGCCGCTATGGCGATCGTTATCCATGCGCTTACCACGGGCGATTGGGTCGGTGCGCTTATGAACTTGGTTGCCACGCTGGGTTACATTCTGCCTGCGGCTATCGTCTACCAAAAGATGCATACCTATAAGGGTGCCGTGATTGGCCTGGCGCTGGGCGTTGTTGCCGCTACGGCGCTTTCTATGGTCGCAAACCTTACCATTGGTGTTTGGTTCTGGTATGGCTCGGTCGATGTGATCGCCCCGCTCATGATTTCTGCCGTGCTGCCGTTTAACCTCATCAAGACCGTGCTCAACTCGGTGTTGACATTGGCGGTGTACAAGGCGGTCTCCAACCTCATCACACCCAAGAAGGACCAGGTCAAAGGCCGCGCATGATTGAGTGTCGGGGCGTTTCCTTTAGTTATGACGGTGCCACACCGGCGCTCGATGGCATCGATCTGAACATCGAGGATGGCGAGTTTTTCTGCATTCTCGGCGGAAACGGGTCGGGCAAGTCGACGTTTGCCAAGCATTTGAACGCGCTGCTGCAGCCCGATGCGGGAACGGTGCGCGTCAACGGCATGGACGCGTCCGATCTCGAGCTGGTCTACGACATCCGTTCGACTGCGGGCATGGTGTTCCAGAATCCCGACGACCAGCTTGTGGCGACGCTTGTCGAGGACGATGTTGCGTTTGGTACCGAGAACTTAGGGGTCGAATCGGCCCAGATCGCGCAGCGTGTTCGCGAGGCGCTGAAGGCCGTGGGCCTGGTGGGCTTTGAGCGCCACGAGACCCATGCGCTTTCGGGCGGACAAAAGCAGCGTGTGGCGCTTGCCGGCGTTCTCGCCATGGAGCCGCGCGTGCTCATATTGGACGAGGCGTCCTCGATGCTCGATCCGCGCGGGCGCAAGGGCCTTATGAAGGCCTGCCACGCGCTGCACGAACGCGGTATGACCATCGTGATGATTACGCACTTTATGGAAGAGGCCGCTGAGGCCGATCGCGTTGCCGTCTTCCAAGCGGGCCGCGTTGCCATGCTCGGTGCGCCCGAGGAGATCTTGACGCAGGCGGACGAACTCGCGCGGCTGAACCTGGATATGCCGGCATCGTGCTGTCTTGGCAGGGCGCTTCGCGCGAAGGGCGTGCCCATTTGCGCACAGGTGCGCGAGGCGGATATGGTCGCCGATATAGCGCAGGCTTATGCCGAGCGGAGTAGGACAGACATCGCCGGGCGGCCTTTCGCACCCGATCCTCGTATTCCCGACAACGTCTCCTCTGCAATCGATAGCGCAGACGCGCTGGAGCCCGTCATCGAGATTTCGCACCTTTCGTATAGCTATTCGCTGAGCGCCCGCGAGCGTCGCCGTTGGCGCAAGCGCTCAGCCGCCGAAGGCGCATCGAACAAACAGGCCCTCTGGGGCAACGACCCTAGCAGCCCCTGGGCGTTGCGCAATGTGTCGCTAACGGTGCGCCGTGGCGAGTTCCTGGGCCTTGCGGGCCATACCGGTTCGGGTAAGTCGACGCTGGTTCAGCATCTCAACGGCCTGATTCGTCCCCAGGAGGGTTCCGTTTACGCGTTGGGGCTCGACCTGGCAAACAAGAAAGATGCCGCCGCGGTTAAGGCAAAGGTCGGCGTGGTGTTTCAGTATCCAGAGCGTCAGCTGTTTGCCGAGACCGTGGCACAGGACGTGGCGTTTGGTCCGCATAACCTTGGCTTGTCGCAGGCCGAGGTTGTCCGCCGCGTTGAGTCATCGCTCGCGCGCGTGGGCCTCGACTTGGCCACGGTGGGCGACAAGAGTCCCTTTGAGCTTTCGGGTGGCCAACAGCGGCGCGTGGCGTTTGCCGGCGTGCTTGCCATGGAGCCCGAGGTCCTGGTACTCGATGAGCCCATGGCGGGACTCGATCCGGCGGCGCGCAGTGATTTCCTGGAGCTCATCGATCGACTTCACCATGGGGGCCTGACCGTCGTCATGGTCTCACACAGTATGGATGACCTTGCCAATTGCTGCGACCGTATTGTCGTGATGAACGAGGGCGCGGTGTTTGCCGAGGGCACGCCCGCTCAGGTTTTTGCGCGTGCGGATGAGCTTAAATCAATCGGCTTGGGTGTTCCCGCTGCCCAGCGCATGGCGCTGGCGCTTGCGGAAGCGGGCGTGCCGCTGCGTTGCGGCGGGCTCTATACGGTTGAGTCGTTGGCCGACGAGTTGACAGATTTGCTGATCGGTCGCTCAGACGGTTCTTCTAACGTCTCGGACAAGGCCAAATCCGAAACGATCGCGCGAGAGGAGGGCTGCTAATGGAGGCGTTTTCGTTTGGCAGCTACTATCCCGGCGATAGTGCAATCCACCGCCTGGACCCGCGAACTAAGTTGCTCTTGGGCTTTGTGTTTCTGATCACGACGCTCACGGTCGGCAGCTTCCGCGGACTGGTCCCGGTCGCAATCTTCGTTGTCCTGATCTATACCGTGTCCCGGGTGCCGGCTCGTCGCGTCCTGTCATCGATGGTGCCGCTGCTGGCGATCGTCGCGGTGGTCGCGGTGCTCAACTTGTTTACCGATCAGAGTGGGCGCATCCTGTGGCAGCTCGGCTTTTTGCAGATAAGCGAGGGCTCGATGCATTCTGCCGTCTTTATGGCGTGCCGCCTGACCTTGATGATGGCCGGTATGAGCGCTATCACGCTCACCACACCGACGCTCGACCTCACCGCGGGCTTTGAGCGCCTGCTCGCGCCGTTTGCGCGTGTGGGACTTCCTGCGCACGAGCTCGGCATGATCATGGGCATCGCGCTGCGCTTTATGCCGCAGTTTGCCACCGAGATGAAGCAGGCGGCCGATGCGCAGGCGAGCCGCGGTGCGCGCGTGACGGGAGGCCCGCTCGGCGGCGTGCGTATGCTCGGCAGCGTGGCGATTCCGCTGTTCACGGGTGTGTTCCGTCATGCCGAAACGCTTTCTGCCGCCATGGATGCCCGTTGCTATCATGGCGAGCAGGGCCGCACGCGTCTGCATGCGCTTGCATTTGGCCGCGGCGATGCGTTGGCGGCGGTGGTGACGGCGTTGCTGCTCATCTGCGTCATCGTCATCAATCTTCAACTTGTTTAGGCGCGATTCGAGCGCAGGAAAGGGGTCCCCATGACCGACAACGACCGCACGGCGCAGCTCGAGCGCGCCTGTTCGTATCTTAGGCGTATTCCGGCGTGGTATCTCGCCACGATTGACGTGACGGACGGACATCAGCCGCGCGTGAGGCCGTTCTCGTTTGCCATGGTCGATGATGGCAAGCTGTGGTTTTGCACCTCGCGCGATAAGGACGTGTGGGCCGAGCTCAGCACGAATCCCAAGTTTGAGGTTTCGGGTTGGAAACCGGGGGAGTGTTGGATTGTGCTGACCGGCGAGGCCGCGCTCGAGGACGACGCGGTCGTGAGCGACCGGGTGCGCCAAGCCGGCTTTAAGCACATGGTGGGCATCGGCGAAGACCACGAGGGCGCCAACGACGGTCGCCTTGCGTTTTTCTCGGTGCGCAACATCGCCGCCCGCTTCTGCGATATCGACGGCAGCGAGGAGCGCCTGGAGCTCTAGCGCGTCTCAAATTAACTACCCATCTCAAAATGGCGAGCGTCAGGAGGAATCATGGACGGATTGAATACGGTGCTGGAGTATCTGACGTCGGTGCCGGCATGGTATTTGGCGACGAGCGTTGACGGACAGCCGCATGTGCGTCCGTTTTCGTTTGCGCAGATCCAGGACGGCAAGCTGTGGTTTGTAACGGCGCGCACCAAAGACGTGTGGCAAGAGCTGCTGCAAAATCAACGCTTTGAGGCCACGAGTTGGTGGCCGGGTCATGGCTGGCTCATCTTGCGCGGGCATGCGGGTCTGGATGACCAGGCCGCTCCCGATATGCGCGAGGCAGGCTGGAAGCACCTGGAGCGCCTAGGCGAGCATTATGAGGGCGCAGGCGACCCCACGCTCGTCTTCTTTAGCGTCGAGGAGCCGGAGGCCTTTATCTGCAACCATGACGAATGGGTGCCGGTCGAGCTCTAAAAGAGTCCCTCAGCAAGTTTCGACAATTCAAATTCTCGCATGTAGCGGGCCCCACATTGCAACGTCACCGTAAGGTGCACTGGGCAATATGGGGCTCGTATTTATTTGTCAATTCCTTTGAGTGAATGTGTCGGGACTGTTTCAATGCATGAATATGCAAAAGATTTGCGTATATATGCATCTTTTGGTGCTAAAGTTTCAACCCACTTCATAACGACCGCTGCGAAATGCGCATCGGTGCATAAATCGCAGACAAGGAGTCTGATATGTCTTTGAAGGTTGGAATCGTCGGCGCGGCTGGATATGCCGGAGCCGAGCTCATTCGCCTCGTGCTCGGTCATCCCGAGTTTGAACTTGTTGCCATTACGTCCAACGCCGATGCCGGCCAGCCGCTGTCCGCGGTGTATCCGAGCTTTGCTAGCGTGAGCGATCTGGTTTTCACCACGCATGACGCCCCTGAGCTCAAGGGCTGCGATGCGGTTTTTCTTGCCGTGCCGCACACGGCTGCCATGGCACAGGTGCCCGCGCTCCTTGCCGCGGGCGTTTCCTGCTTTGATCTTTCGGCCGATTACCGTCTGAGCGACCCGTCCGTCTTTGAGGCATGGTATGCCGCCGAGCACACGAGCCCCGAGCTGCTCAAGACCCGCGCTTTTGGCCTGCCCGAGCTGTTCTGTCAGGACTTGGAGACCGCTGCTTCCAGCCATGCCGCCGGAAAGCCCGTTTTGGTCGCCTGCGCCGGCTGCTATCCCACCGCAACGAGCCTTGCTGCTGCTCCTGCCGTGCGTGCGGGCTGGGTGGCAGAGAACGGTCCCGTAATCGTCGATGCCATTAGCGGCGTTACGGGTGCCGGTAAGTCCTGCAACGCCCGCACCCATTTTTGTAGCGCGGACGAGAACCTGGAGGCCTATGGCGTGGGCAAGCATCGCCATACGCCCGAAATCGAGCAAATTCTGGGCCTGACCGACCGCGTCGTCTTTACTCCGCACTTAGCACCGCTCAAACGCGGCCTGCTTTCCACGGTGACGATACCGCTCGCGCCGCAGGCTCTCGACACGCTGACCCTTGAGGACGTCGTCGACCATTACAAGAAGTTCTACGCCGGTCGCACCTTTGTGCGCGTGCTCGATGCCGGCCAGCAGCCCAAGACGGCTTCGGTCGTCGGTACCAACGCTGCCCAGATCGGTCTTGCGCTCAACAAGCGCGCGGGCGTGCTGGTGGCGACGGGCGCTATCGACAATTTGTGCAAGGGTGCCGCGGGCCAGGCGGTCCAGTGTGCCAACATCGTCTTTGGTTTTGACGAGCGACGAGGCTTGCCCACAGTGGCGTGCCCGGTGTAGCACATTCGATTGTTAACGATTTGGTAGTCGGGTATCGAGTTGGGCGCCGCTTTCAAGCTGGTCTAGTAGTTGCGACCGGTATGGCGTGCCAGCCGATGCCCGCTTTTTTATTTGATATAAGGAGTCGTAGGGACGATGAATACCGACCTGATTGATATCAAGATTCGCGCCGTCGAGGGTGGCGTTACGGCAGCGGCCGGCTTTAAGGCCGCAGGCATCCATGCGGGATTCCGGAAGAATCCCGAGCGCTTGGACTATGCGCTTGTCGTGCCCGATAAGCCCTGTCCCGGCGCCGGCGTGTTTACGACCAACCGCTTTTGCGCGGCGCCCGTGCAGGTGAGTCGTGCCAACCTGGGCGGTGCGGACAAGGGCTATGGCATCATCGCCGGTGTTTCAATCAACTCCGGCAACGCGAACGCCGCCACGGGCGAGACCGGCCTTGCCTGCGCGCGCGAGACCTGCAACATCGCCTCGCAGGTCATCGGCTGCGAGCCCCAGCAGATTTTGGTCGCCTCCACGGGCGTAATTGGTCAGATTCTGCCGATCGACACGTTTGAGACTGCCGTTCCTGCCGCCTACGAGGCGCTTTCCGCCCACGGTGGCGCCGATGCCGCCCGCGCTATCATGACGACCGACACGCACTCCAAGGAGTATGCTGTGTGTTACCGCAGCGAGGCCGCGGGGCACGCAGGTAATGCCTATACGGTGGGCGGTATGTGTAAAGGCTCGGGCATGATCATGCCCAACATGGCCACCATGATCGCAGTCATCACTACCGATGCCCCCGTCGAGCCGGCGGCGCTTCACGCCCTGTTACTCTCCACCGTCAAGCAGACCTTCAACAAGGTAACGGTCGACTCCGATACTTCGACCAACGACACCTGCATCATGCTCGCTTCCGGCGCTGCCGCAAATGCCGAGCCTATTGTCGAGGGCTCCGATGCCTTTGACGAGTTGGCCTTTGCCGTGCATGAGGTGTGCGAGAGCCTGGCGCGCAACATCGCCGCAGATGGCGAGGGCGCATCCAAGCTCGTGACGGTTAATGTCACCGGCGCCGCGAACGACGAGGAGGCCGATATCGCCGCCCGTGCTGTTGCCAACTCGCCGCTCGTCAAGACCTGCATTGCCGGCCACGACTGCAACTGGGGCCGCGTTGCCATGGCGCTCGGCAAGTGCGGCGTGCAGTTTAACCAAGAAGATGTGTCCATCGACATGATGGGTATGCCCGTCTGTCGCGATGGCCTGACGGTCCCCTTCGATGAGGACGAGGCCCTGCGACGTTTTGAGGCGCCCGAGATTGTGATTTCGGCCGACCTGGGCGCAGGCGACGCGGCAACGACTGTGTGGACCTGCGACCTCACGCACGAGTACATCTCGATCAACGGCGACTACCGTTCCTAAACTCCCGATGTGCCGCGCGCCCCGCTGCAATCGCGGGCAACGAGGTGCGGCGCGATAGCTACACGAAAGACGAGGCAGACTATGAAATTCGCACGCGATTGTCGCTCGAGTGAATCCAACGAAGCAACCGCGCAGCTGCTGTTTGAGGCGCTGCCGTGGATTAAGAACCTGACCGGTAAGACGGTCGTTATCAAGTACGGCGGTGCCGCCATGGTCGACGAGCAGCTGCGTCGTGACGTGATGAGCGATATCGTCCTGCTCAAGATTATCGGCATGCGCCCTGTTATCGTGCACGGTGGCGGCAAGGCCATCAACGAGGCGCTCAGCCACTACGACATCCCCGTCGAGTTTAAGAACGGCCAGCGCGTGACTACGCCTGCCACCATGGATATCGTGCGCGAGGTACTGGGCGGCAAGGTCAATCAGGAGCTGGTCGCGGCGCTCAACCACCACGGCAACCTGGCCGTGGGCGTGTCTGGCAGCGACGCCGGTACCCTTATCGCCGAGCCACTCGACCCAGAGCTCGGCCGCGTAGGCAAGGTCACGCACGTCAACACCGACTATATCGAGCGTTTGCTCGACAGCGAGTACATTCCCGTTATCGCCACGGTCGCGGCGGGGGAGGACGGTGGCTTCTTCAACATCAACGCCGATACCGCCGCCGGCGCCGTTGCGGCGGCGCTTCATGCGCACAAGGCGATCTTCTTGACCGATGTCGACGGTCTGTACAAGGACTTTAGCGACAAGGATTCGCTTATCTCCAACCTGACGCTCGACGAGGTCAACGAGATGCTCTACGGCGGCGAAGTCGACAAGGGCATGATTCCCAAGCTGCGCGCCGCCGTCGATGCGCTTACCGCTGGCGTGTTCCGAGCCCACATCATCAACGGCACGACGCCGCACTCGCTGCTGCTGGAGCTGCTGACCGATGCTGGCGTCGGTACCGTGATCCACTCCACCGAGACGGCCTACGAGTTCGATACGCATCCGCACCCGCTTTCGACGTTTGCAGCGCGCCTGACCGAGAACTTCGACGAGGTCGAGAAGCTCCAGACGGTCTAGCTGACCCGCGGTCGTCGCGTCCCTGCACCCATAGCCCTGCGCCGTACGGCGCCAAAAGAAAGGCACCCCATGTCACTTGCAACTCAACAATCGCTCGAATCCCATTACGTTATGCATACCTTTGGTCGCTCTCCGGTAGAGTTTGTCGAGGGCCGCGGCATGAAGCTCACCGGCGATGACGGCCGTGAGTATCTTGACTTTCTTGCTGGAATCGGTGTGTGCAGCCTTGGCCACGGTAACGCTGCAGTGCTCTCGGCGCTCGAGGTGCAGACCAAAAAGCTTCTGCATGTGTCTAACTACTTCTACATCGAGCAGCGTGGACAGGTCGCGGCGCTGCTGTCCAAGCTTGCCAACGACGACGTAGATGGTGCGTGCGTTCTGGCCGATGCCATTGCCGCCGGCGATGAGACCACGGCAGCTGCGCTCGGCGCTCCGACGGCGGGCGAGCAGGTATGGGAGACGTTCTTTGCCAACTCCGGCGCCGAAGCCAACGAGGGCTCGATGAAGCTCGCGCGTCTGTACGCCAAGCGTGCTGGTAACGGTGGCAACACCATCGTGTGCATGCGCGGCGGCTTCCACGGCCGTACGCTCGAGACCATTGCCGCCACCATGCAGGATTGGCTGCAGGATAGCTTCCGTCCGCTGCCGGGCGGTTTTGTGGCCTGCACGCCCAACGATGTCGACGAACTACGTTCGATCTTTAAGCAGCTGAGAAGCGAAATTTGTGCCGTGATGCTCGAGCCGATCCAGGGCGAGAGCGGTGTACACCCCATGACCGAGGAGTTTATGACGGCAGCGCGCGACCTGGCGCACGAGGTGGGCGCCGTTCTTATCGCCGACGAGGTCCAGTGTGGCATCTTCCGCTCCGGCAAGCCGTTTGCATTCCAGACCTATGGCGTGGAGCCCGACATCATGAGTCTTGCCAAGGGCATCGCCGACGGCGTCCCCATGGGCGCCGTGGTGGCAAAGAAAGAGATCGCCGACGTGTTTAAGCCTGGTGACCACGGTTCGACCTTTGGCGGTAGCTGCTTGGCTGTCGCGGCGTGCGCCGCGACGCTCTCCGCGCTCGTGCGCGGCGATTATGCCGAGCATGCTGCCAAGGTGGGTGCTTATATGGAGGCAAAACTCACCAAGCTGCCGCATGTGGTCGAGGCACGCGGTCGCGGCTTAATGCTCGGCTGCGATTTGGATGACGCTGCGGGCGATGCACATGATATTGTTGCCCGCGCGCTGGTCGCCGGCGCCGTGATTAACGCTACTGGTGCCCACACGCTGCGTTTCCTGCCGCCGCTCGTGTGCGAGGAAGCCGACGTGGACAGCCTGATCGAGATTTTGTCGGACGTTTTGGCCTAACACAGCGCAATAACTCAATTTGGACCGGGTTCCGGACTGCGGACGTGCCATATGCGGCACGATTCAGCGGTCTGGAGCCCGTTTTGTTATCGATTTACCATGGCCGGGATAGGCCGTGTGCAAAAAGTGGCAAATATGAGTACGGGCACTAACTTCGTAACATATAAATTAGGCGTTTTTAGATGAGTTGGGCCACATATGTCCAGTTTTGCAGTAACTAAATTGGCTTAACTGGACTATCAGTCGTCGTTCTAATGTCGGATTTGCCTTTTATGACTTCGAAAACGCTGCTACCAAAAAGGTAGCAGTACTCATATTTGGCATTTTTTGCACATGGGTATTCGCCAAGGGTCCATTTCGCCGCCCGCTTTCGCTTCGTCGCTTCGCTCCTCGCGTGCTGCGCTGGAAAACGCTTCGCGTTTCCTCAGCTTCGCACCCTTGCGGGTTCGAATCCCTCTGCGATGGGCCAAAACAAAAACGGTCCCCTTGCGAGGACCGTTTCCAATTCAGTGGTGGGCGATGAGGGATTCGAACCCCCAGCCTTGTGCGTGTAAAGCACCTGCGCTAACCGTTGCGCCAATCGCCCGCAGGGATTGAGTATAGCGGAAACCCTGGGCTGTTCACCGCTAATTCATAACGAAACTTACGCGGCGACTTCGGCGCCCTTGTCCTCGTCGATAAAGAAGCGCTTGTACCAGATGAGGAACGTCAGCGTGGTATAGATCTTGCGCTGGTTGAGCGCGCGACCCTCAAAGTGATCGTTAAGCAGTTTCATGAGCGCATCGGTGTCAAAGAAATCGGCAGCCCACGGTGCGGTGAAGTATTCCTTTACGTAGTCGTAGTACTTTTGCTCGCGCAGCCAGAACTTGACCGGTACGGGGAAGCCCACCTTCTTGCGCGTTGCCCACTCGTCGGGCAGCGTGCGGTTGGCGGCGTGACGCAGGACGAGCTTGCAGCCTTCTTCGTTAACACGGTAGTTGGCGGGAATGTGCTCGGCAAACTCCATGACCTTCTTGTCCAGGAACGGGACGCGGAGCTCCAGAGAATGCGCCATGCACATCTTGTCGGCCTTGAGCAGAATGTCGCCCGGCAGCCACATGTTCATATCCAAATACTGTTTCTTGGAAAGCTCGCAGCAGTTGGGAACCTGCTTGTAGTACTCGGCGCACATCTCGGCGGCGTTCTTGCCGGTGTCATAAGCGGGCTTGAGCACCTCGTCGACCTCGGAGGGATCGAACACCTTTGCCTGACCCACATACCAGCGCTCGGGAACCTCGGCGCATTTCGTCAGGAAGTTGTGGCCCTTAAAGTAGGGGAGATGCTGAACGAGCGAGCCCAGGGCGCGACGTACGCCGAGCGGCACGCGCTTCTTAAAGGAGCGCATCTCGGGGGTGTCCTCGTACCACTCGTAGCCGGCAAACAGCTCGTCGGCACCCTCGCCCGAAAGGACGACGGTGACCTCCTCGGAAGCCATCTGCGCCAGATAGTACAGCGGCACGCTGGACAGGTTCGATTGCGGCTCGTCCATGTGATACTGGATATCGGGCAGTGCATCGAAGAACTCGTCGGCGGTAATCATCTTGCGCACGTTCTTGATGCCCAGCTTGTCGGAAAGCTCGGCAGCGTAGTTGGTCTCGTTGAAGTTCTTGTAATCAAAGCCGACAGAATACGTGGTGTCGGGCATGAGACAGGCGGCAATGTAGCTGGAGTCCACGCCGCCAGAAAGGAACGAGCCCACCTTAACATCGGCGATTCGGTGTGCAGCGACGCTTTCGTGCACGACCTTGTCGCACTCGTCCACGTACTCCTCGAAGGTCTTGGAGTTGTCGTCGGTGAAGTCACAGCTCCAGTAACGCTTGATGTCCATGGTGTTGGTCGTCAGGTCATACGTAAAGCAATGCGCCGGGGCAAGCTTGAACACGCCCTTAAAGAAGGTCTCCTCCGTGGCGGGGAATTGCAGCGTCAGGTAGGGGCGCAGCGCGTCGTGGTTGACAGCCTTCTCAAACTTGGGATGGTCCAGGAAGCTCTTGATCTCGGAGCCAAACAGCAGCGAGCCATCGGATGCCTGGTAGTAATAGAACGGCTTGATACCAAAGATGTCACGAGCGCCAAAGAGTTTGTTCTTGTTCTGGTCGTGAATCACGAACGCGTACATGCCGCGCAGGCGGTTGACCAGGTCCTCGCCCCACTCCTCGTAACCGTGTACCAGGACCTCGGTATCGGCGTTGCAGTGGAAGGCGTAGCCGGCTGCCTCCAGCTCGGCGCGAAGCTCCTGGAAGTTGTAGATCTCTCCGTTGAAGACAATCGTCACCTTGCCGTCGTCGCTCGACATGGGCTGAGCTCCAGCTTCGGAAAGATCGAGAATCGAAAGACGACGGAAGCCAAGGGCAACGTTGTCAACGATATGCTGGCCGCCCATATCGGGACCACGGTGGATGATGCGATTCATCATAGCCGTGAGAACCAGCTCACTCTGTTCATCTGTACCGGTAAAACCGACAAAACCGCACATGCAAGATCCTTTCTGCTGACGGCTCAGGTGTACTGCCGCAAGGATTGTGGCAGCTGATGTCAAATAATCTTTACTATCATGCCAATCTTTTGTTTCGTGATAGGGCATAAGCACCGAGCGAACCGAAAAAACCACGCCCCGATCTTCAGACGAAGCGGCGGGCCGTGGTTGCGAACGCTATGTACGAGCGGTTAGCGCTTGCTGCGCTCGGCGAGACGGTGCTCCACCTTGGTGACGATGTGGATGAGCGGAATCGTCACGACCAGATAGTAAAGTGCGGCGCAAATGTAGGGCGTAATGTTGCCCGTGGTGGCCGTGAGGTTTTTGGAGAACAGCATGAGCTCCATGACGCCAACGCTCGAAAGCAGCGACGTGTCCTTGTACAGCATAACGAACTCGCTGGTCATAGTCGGTATAGCGCAACGTACGGCTTGCGGGATCACGATGCGCGACATAACTTGGGACCAAGTCATGCCAAGCGAGTAGGCAGCTTCCGATTGACCAGGCGGTACGCTCTCGATGCCGGCACGGAAAATCTCGGCAAGATAGGCCGAGCAGTTGATGGCTAGCACGCCAACGCCGAGCGGCAGATTGGGCACGTTGAGACCGATCATGGGGAACCCAAAGAACGCAATGTAGATCTGCAGGAAGAGTGGGGTTCCGCGCAGGACGTTGATGTATGTCACGGCGATGCCGCGCAGCATGCGACTATGACTGATTTTCATAAAGGCAAACAGCAAGCCGATGGGGATGGCGAGCGGAAAACCGATGGCGGTCACGGCAAGTGCTATGCCCCAGCCCTTAAAGAGCGAGGCGATTGAGGTGACGACAATCTGCGGCTTGCAGAACATGCCCAAAAACGGGTTGGAGTTCCACGCGGCAACCCAAGGCTGGGCATCGAGCCAGGCGACGATTTCTTGCACCATGGTGCTCTCCGAGACACTGATGGTGGGGCTCTCGGGAAGATCTCGCTTGTCGCCGTCGGCGACATAGCTGCCGGTGACGGCATAGGCACCCGCGTTGCTCGGGAATACGACGTCGGGGACGACAACGCGAATCTGTGAGCCGGCAGCGACGGGATCGGCGAACTTGATGACGAGCTTTGAGCCGTCCAGCGAGCACGATGCCTTGACACCCGTCTGGTTCAGCCCGTCGAGCAGCGTGACCTTAACATCGGTGCTTTCAAATGACCCGCCCTCGGGCAACTCAAGCTCAATTTGCGAAACGTCGCCCTCGTCGCTACCCGTTGTCGCTTCCCAGGTCAGGCGGGTTGCGATGCCGCCGAGCACGCCGTTGCCGCCGTCTTCGTTTGACTTGGCGGTCGCCGAGGTGACGGCGAGTGAAGCGCCCGTCGCGTCCTCTGAGCTCGAGGCGTCCTCGTTATCGGACCCGCTCGTGGGTGCCATGCCAAACCACTTCTCGTACAGTTTGTCATAGGCGCCGGAGCTCTTGATCTTGGCAAGGGCATCGTTGATGGCCTGTGTCAGCTCGGGGTTGTCTTTAGAGACGGCAATGCCAAACTGCTCGCCCGTCGGAACCTCTTTGATGATCTCCATACCGATAAAGGAGTTCGAAACCATCCACTGCTCAACGGGCAGATCGCATACGACCGCCTGGCACTGACCACTCATGACGGCGGTGAAGGCTGCCGTCCAGTCGTCAAAGTTGACGGTGGTTGCCTGTGGCAGGTTCTCGATTGCCCACTCCTCGGACGTGGTGCCCGACTGCACGGCAATTTTGACGCCCGGCGCGTTGAGGCTATCGACCGTGTCGTATCCAGTGTTCTTTGCAACTGCGACGCCCTGGTTGGAGTCGATATAGGGATCGGTGAAGTCGACCTCTTCCTTGCGCTCGTCGGTAATCGTGATGTTACATGCGCCGACATCGGTCTTTACGCCCTGCTTGACCATGGGAATAATGCCGTCGAACTTTTGCGCCGGCAAGTAGTTGAGCTCCAGACCGAGCTCGTCTGCGATCATGCCCATGAGCTCATAGGTAAAGCCCTGGTCTTCGCCGGAATCGTTGACGTATTCA
The DNA here is from genome assembly GCA_963602825.1 of Treponemataceae bacterium. GTDB lineage: Bacteria > Actinomycetota > Coriobacteriia > Coriobacteriales > Coriobacteriaceae > Collinsella. The sequence goes on from CAVCKO010000030.1 coordinate 16,988, forward strand.
AACGGGGGTGTGGCCAAGTCACTTGCGACGGTGAACTTGCCATTCTCGACGAGTGTGTAGGTGCTCGAGGCGTTCTGGGAGGACGAACAGCCGCTCGCGCCGATGGTGGTGGCAAGGGCCACAACGATCGTCGCGAAGGCGCAGACGATGCGCCGGGTCAACTGGACATGTGCCGAGCGGTGGCGACGTTCGAAGTGTCGTTTCATCTGGAATCCTTTGCTTGGGCATGATGAGTCGGCATTGCGGGTCAATGAGGCGCATCAAGACATTTGGATAAAGAATAGCACCCAGATTTCCTTGTTTTTACACGGGGTGGACACTGTTGTCATTTATTGGCCCACAGCACAGTCCATGCAATTTTTTAGAAGGCTGCAGTGCGCGCAAGGTCAGGTGGCATATTAGGATGGTTGATAATACAGAATGTTTCATCGTTTCTGCCGCGGGACGTCTTTTGCCCTTTAAGGCTGAATTTAGCGAGAGAGGTCTTTGTATGTCGAGTCCGACACAAGAGAAGCTAACTCTGATGCGCTATATAGAGTTGCTCGAGGAAGATGACCTTGTTGTTTCCAGACCGAGCGCTTCGTGCGACCAGCGCATTGAGTTTGCGACTGACGACTCGCGCCAGGTGCGTCCGGGCACGTTGTTTGTCTGCAAGGGCCGCGCGTTTAAGCGCGAGTACCTGCTTTCGGCAATCGCCGATGGCGCCGTGGCCTACGTTTCCGAGGTCGATTACGATGTTGATCTTCCCGCGGTGATTGTGAGTGATATTCGTCGCACGCTCGCCGTGGTGGCAGATGCCTTTTATGGGCACCCGTCGGGTAAGGTGAAGGTCTGCGCCTTTACTGGCACCAAGGGCAAGTCGACCTGTAGCTTTTATCTGCGCGGCATTCTCGTCAACGAGGCCAAGCTTACGGGCTGTCATCGACCCGCTCTTAATACGGGCATTGAGTTCGACGACGGCATCGAGGCGGGTCCTTCCAAGCTGACGACCCCCGAATCCTTTCTGCTGCAGTCTCGCATCGCACATGCTGCGGAGGCGGGTGCCCCGTGGCTGGTTATGGAGGCATCTAGCCAGGGCCTCAAATACGAGCGCACGGGCAAAATCGCCTTTGAAGTCGGCGCCTTTACCAATATCGGCGAGGATCACATTTCGCCGATTGAGCATCCGACGCTCGAGGATTACTTTGCCAGCAAGCTCAAAATCTTCTCGCAGAGCCGTTTTGCCGTGGTCAATCTCGATATGGATAAGGTCGATCGCGTGCTCGAGGCGGCATCTCGTTGCGAACGTACGGTGACGTTCTCCCTGACCGATGAGCGTGCCGACGTGCTTGCGCTGGCGATTCGCAATGACGACTGCGGCGTGGTGGCAACGGTGCGCACGCCCCGCTTTACGCGCGACATTGTGATTCCCACGCCGGTTAAGTTCAATGTGTCCAATGCGCTTGCCGCTATTGCCTGCGCCGAGGCCCTGGGCATTTCCGAAGAGGGTATCGTCCACGGCTTTGAGGGCGTCTTCGTTCCCGGCCGCATGGAGCTCTATCCGTCCGTATCGGGCAAAATCTTGGGTATCGTCGATTTTGCACATAACGGCATGAGCCTCGAGACACTCCTGCGCGACTTGCGCGAGAACTATCCCGAGCGCGAGCTGGCGGTTGTATTTGGCGCTACGGGCGGTAAGGGTGTCGATCGACGCACCACGATGGGCATCGCCGCTGGCAAGTATGCCGACCGAATCGTGATTACCGAGGACGACCCCGGCCCCGAGGATGTCGAGGATATTTGCGCCGAGATCGCGCGCAACGTTCAGGCGCAGGGAAATGATAACTGGCAAATCGTGACTGATCGCGTTGCCGCTATCGAGACTGCCGTGCGTGAGACCGTCCGTCCTGCCGTGGTCATCGTGACCGGTAAGGGCGAGGAAGAGCGTATGCTGCGCAAGAACGGACCCGAGCCTTGTGGGCGCGATGGTTCGATTCTCAAGCGCACCCTTGCGGCGTACGACGCCTAAGACCAGAAGCCCCTTCTACGTAATGGAGTGACCATGTCCCACAATACCCTGCCGACCGTCGCTGAGCTTTCGGGCGAGATGCGCGAGCGTCTTGCCAAGGTTAAGTACGTCTTTACCGACCTGGACGCCACCATGCTCGCGCCCGGCTCGTGCGTGCTACGCGACAACGACGGCAACCCCTCGACCAAGCTCGTCGAGGCTGTCGTGGCACTTGCCCGCGCCGGCATCCAGGTGGTCCCCACCTCGGGCCGCAACCGTACTATGATCCACGAGGACGCGCGCGTGCTCGGCCTCAACTCCTATATCGGCGAGATGGGCGGCCTGGTCATGTACGATCTCAAGGCCAACGATTGGGAGTATCTGACCGGCGACATGCCCTACGACCCCGCCTGCGGCCTCACACCGCATCAGGTGATCGAGCAGACTGGCGTGTGCGAGAAGATTCTCGCCCGCTGGCCGCATAAGATCGAGTACCACAATGACATGTCGACTGGCTACAAGTACCGCGAGGTCACCGTCGGCATGCGCGGCGATGTGCCCGACGACGAGGTCCAGGCCATCCTGGACGAGGCCGGCTGCGGCCTGGTCTGGGCCTGCAACGGTTACCTGACGCATCTGTCCAAGCCGACGATGCTCGAGCTCGAACGCGTCGAGGACGGCCGCGCGTTTAACATCAATCCCGCCGGCCTCAACAAGGGCGTTGCCATCGCACGTTTCTGTGAGCACCTGGGTATCGAGCGCGAGGAGACGCTGGCGCTCGGCGATTCCGAGTCCGACTTCTACATGGCTGACCACGTGGGTACGTTCTGCCTGGTCGAGAACGGTTTGACCAGCGCCGGCGCGCCCGAGTTCCTGGATGTTTGCGATAACGCCTACGTCACGCGCGGAAAGATTGTCGATGGCTGGGCGGCAACGGCAGAGCTGCTCGTCGCGGCCCGCTCGTAGTGCGGTCCTATCGTTCTGAGCCATATCTTTTCGAGAGAGAATCTGGTGAGGTCATGTCCGATATCGAGAATCTGACAGGCGACACGCGCCCGATTGGCGTGTTCGATTCTGGTCTAGGCGGTCTGACGGTTGCGCGCGCGATTGCGACGGCGTTGCCGCACGAGTCCGTCTACTACTTCGGCGACACCAAGCGCTGCCCCTACGGCACCCGCACCGAGGACGAGGTGCGCTCGTTTGCACTGCAGGCGGGCCGTTGGCTGTCGAAGCACGACGTCAAGATCATGGTCATCGCCTGCAATACGGCGACCGCTGCGGCCTTGCGTTTGGCCCAGCAGGTGCTCGACGTCCCCGTCATCGGTGTGATTGCACCGGGCGCACGCGCGGCAATCAACAGCACCCGCACGCGCCGGGTGGGCGTGCTCGCCACCAACCTCACCATTCGCTCAGGCGCTTACACGCGTGCCATTCAGGACCTGGATGCCGGCGTCGACGTATACGGCTGCCCTGCCTCGAGCTTTGTCGAGGTCGTTGAGCACGAGCTCGCCTCGGGCGCACATCTGCAAGAGCAGTGGCTCGAGAACGAGGACATCTTTGATACGCCTGCCGTACGCGCGCTGGTCGGCGCCACGGTTGAACCGCTGCGCGACCACGGCATCGATACCGTGGTACTCGGCTGCACGCATTTTCCGCTGCTCGTGGGGCCTATTCGCCATGCGCTGGGTCCCGGAGTGCGCGTGGTGAGCTCCGCCGAGGAGACCACGCGCGAGCTGACCGATATTCTCACGCGCCGCGAGCAGCTGGCGGGCGACGCGGCCGAGCCGCAGCATCGTTTTGCAACGACGGCCGATAACATTGCCGAGTTTGCGGTGGCGGGCAGTTTTATCTTTGGCCAGCCGCTCAAGAGCATTGAGCATATCGATATCGACGAACTGAAATAGATAAAAGGTCACCGACCAAAGGCTCACTTTCACCTTTTGCCGAAAGGATTTTTCTATGGAGTATATGCAGGTCAATCGCGCCAACGGCCGCGCCGCCGATGAGCTGCGCCCCATCAAGCTTACTCGCGGTGTCATGAAGCACGCCCACGGTTCGTGCCTGGCCGAGTTTGGCGATACGCGCGTGCTGTGCGCTGCCACCATCGAGGAGGGCGTGCCGGGCTGGCGCAAGGGCGCCAAGGCCGGTTGGGTAACGGCGGAGTACGCCATGCTGCCGGCATCGACCGGCAAGCGCTGCAAGCGCGAGCACGCCAACCGCAAGGGTCGCTCCATGGAGATTGAGCGCCTCATCGGCCGTAGCCTGCGCACCGTCGTCAACATGAAGGCGCTTGGAGAGTACACCGTCACCGTCGACTGTGACGTGATTCAGGCAGACGGCGGCACGCGTACGGCGAGCATTACCGGCGCCTGGGTGGCGCTGCACGATGCCCTTGCCATGTGGGTCGAGGCGGGTAAGCTCGAGCGCATTCCGCTCACGGGCCAGGTCGCCGCGATTTCCATGGGCGTTGTCGACGGCAACACCCTGCTCGACCTGGATTATTCCGAGGACAGTCACGCCGAGGTCGACATGAACCTTGTCGCCACCGATACCGGTGAGATGATCGAGCTTCAGGGCACTGGCGAGCAGGCGCCCTTCGACCGCAAGCGCCTCAATTCCCTGCTCGATTTGGGCGACAAGGGCATTGCCGAGCTCATCGAGCTCCAGCGCCAAGTCCTCGCCTAACCTGCCAAAAAGGGACAGGTTTATTTTGGCAGGTTTTATCTGCGGAAACGCCGATAGATAAGGTTGATGCCACATGAAAGGGGAGATGCCGACGGACCGGTCCCTTTTACGTGACTTTGCTATACGGACAAGGAGACCACTCATGGCACTTGAGAAGATCGACATCGACACCCTCGACCCGGCGGCGACCATCGTCGTGGCAACGGGCAACGCCCACAAGCTCACCGAGATCGAGGCCATTTTGGGTAAGGTTATGCCCGAGGTTCGCTTTGTGGCGCTCGGCCAGCTGGGCGATTTTGAGGACCCCGAGGAAAACGGCACGACGTTTTTGGAGAACGCCATCATCAAGGCGCAGGCTGCCGTCGAAGAGACGGGGCTCATGGCCATTGCCGACGATTCGGGCCTGGTCGTCGGCGCGCTGGACGGTGAGCCTGGTGTGTATAGCGCGCGCTACGCGGGCGTTCACGGCGACGATGCCGCCAACAATGCCAAGCTGCTCGTGAATCTGGAGGGCGTGGCCGACGAGGACCGCACTGCGCGCTTTATGAGCGTCGTCGCGCTCATCGACACGGACGGTTTGGTCACCTATGGTGAGGGCGCCTGCGAGGGCGTTATCGCGCACGAGGGCCGCGGCGATCACGGCTTTGGCTACGACCCGCTGTTCCTGCCGGTCGACACGCCGGGCAAGACCATGGCCGAGCTGACGGCGGACGAGAAGAACGCCATCAGCCATCGATTCCATGCGCTCGAGCACCTATCCGCCAAACTGACGGGCGAGGAGTAGGCCGTGCGTGCGGTGGTGCAGCGCGTGCTCAACGCCGGCGTGACGGTAGACGGCGAGTGCGTGGGCAAAATTGGGCGCGGCTATCTGGTGCTGCTGGGCGTGGGCCACGGCGACACGCGCGCCGAGGCCGATAAGCTGTGGGGAAAGCTCCGGGGCTTGCGCATTAACGAGGACGAGAACGGCAAGACCAACCTGGCACTTGCCGATGTCGACGGCGAGGTTCTCGTGGTGTCGCAGTTCACGCTGTTCGCCGATTGCCGTCACGGCCGCCGTCCATCGTTTACGGATGCCGGCGCCCCCGATGTCGCCAACGAGCTCTACGAGTACTTCCTGACGCTTGTGCGCGAGGACGTCGAGCACGTAGCGCATGGCATCTTCGGCGCCGACATGAAGGTCGACCTCGTCAACGACGGTCCATTCACCATCGTCCTGGACACCGATGCTCTGTAAGTAGCTAATTAGCTACTTGCGTATGGCCACAACAGGGTGCTATAGTATTAGAGTTTTGTCTATCTTAGGGGTATTATCCCCTTTTTGAATTGCACCTTCTGGAGGCCCTGTTCATGGAAGAGATGGAAGTCAATCACGTCGACGACATCCACGAGAAGCTGACCGATATGGTGGGCGATCGCGTTAAGGTGAAGGCCAACATGGGCCGCACCCGCGTCGTCGAGCGCATGGGCACCATCAAGAGCGTCCATCCGGCAGTCTTTATCGTCGAGGTCGACGAGCGCCGTGGCCGCAAGTCGCGTCAGTCCTACCAGTATATTGATGTTCTCACCGGCCAGGTCGAGTTGTTCGATCCCGAGAGCGGCGAGCACATTTTTACCCCGCTCGGCAATCAGCTCGAGGAGCACTAGCGGTGACCGATTGGTCCCTGACCCTTTCCGCGCCGGCAAAGATCAACCTCTATCTAGGGGTTCATACCGAGCGTGACGACCGCGGCTACCATAAGGTCGATTCCCTGATGGCAGCCGTCGGTCTTGTCGATACCGTGACGGTTACGCCGGCACAGGCGCTGACCGTCCAGACGATTCCGACATCCGACTTTCCCATGCAAAAGAATACGGCGTATCGTGCTGCGCTCGCTATGGCCGAGCATTATGGTCGCGAAGCCAACGTCTGCATCACGATCGAGAAGCGCATCCCGTTGTGTGCCGGCCTGGGCGGTCCTTCGACGGATGCCGCGGCGGTCATTGTCGCCTTGGCAGAGCTGTGGGGTATCGACCGTGCCGATTCCGCGCTGGACAACATTGCGCGCGGCATTGGCGCCGACGTTCCCTTCTTTTTGCATGCCAGCCCTGCATTTTACGTGGGTGGGGGAGACGTGCTGGCAACCGAGTACCCCGCACTTCCCGCGACACCCGTCGTGCTGGTCAAGCCGCGCGAGGCAAGCGTTTCAACAATTGAAGCCTATCGACGTTTTGACGAGACCCCAGCGCCTGCGGACAAGCCCGGAGCGATTGCATCTGCCCTTCGCTCGGGAGATGCAGAGGCGGCCTACGCACTCGTTCACAACAACCTGGGTGTCATTTCCGCGCAGATGGAGCCGCGGATCCAAACGGTGCTCGACTGGCTCCGTTCACAGGACGGTACCATTGCCGCAAACGTGTGCGGTTCGGGTGCCTGCTCGTTTGCTCTCTGCGATAGCGCCGCCACGGCAGCCAATCTTTCGGCAGCCGCTCATCAAAACGGCTGGTGGGCTTATGCAACGGAGCTCGTTTCCGACACGGTTCGCATTGAAGCGCCAAAGAAGTAAAAAAATTTCTGGCACACGACGGAAATCTTTGTTACTATAGTCGAGCTAACGGGTTGTGGCTCAGTTTGGTAGAGCACTGCGTTCGGGACGCAGGGGTCGCTGGTTCAAATCCAGTCAACCCGACCAGAGCATGAGGAGGGACCGCTTCTTGCGGTCCCTTTTTTTAGCTATTGTTGTGATACCGCGATACCCGCGGTATACTCATTCGAGCTTGTCTCGCTGTATTGTGGAGGTCTACATGTTTGGACTGAGGGCTCCTGAGCTCATCATCATTCTCGTCGTTGTCCTGATTATCTTCGGGCCCAAGAACCTGCCGAAGCTCGGCAAGTCCCTCGGCTCTACCGTCAAGAATATCCGCGAGGGTATGGAGGGCGATGATAAGGCCGAGACCAAGCAGGCCGAGGAGGTCGTGGTCGAGCAGTCCGAGGAGGACAAGGAGATCGCTGAGCTCGAGGCCAAGCTCGCTGCTGCCAAGAAGAAGCAGGCAGAGGACAGCGACGCGGACGCAGAGTAGTCCCATCCCTTTGGGGTGAGCACCTGACCGGCTTGCCCGCAGGCTAGCCGGTCTTTTTCGTTTTGTTGACAGTTGATTGTTTGATCAGAGTTGGGGAGATATCCGTATGGACGCAAGCCAAATCGTACTGACCGCTGAGGGCCGCCAGAAGCTCGTCGAGGAGCTCGCTTGGCGTGAGGGCGATTACGCCAAGGAGATCGTCGAGGACATCAAGGAAGCCCGCGCGTTCGGCGACCTTTCGGAGAACTCCGAGTACGATGCCGCCAAGGACAAGCAGGCCCAGAATGCTGCTCGCATTGCCGAGATTCAGGCCATCCTCGCCAACGCTCAGGTTGCTGCCACCACGGGCGATCTGACCGTCTCCATCGGTTCCACCGTTTCTCTGATCGATCCCAACGGTGAGGTCATGGAAGTCACGCTCGTCGGTACCACCGAGACCAACTCGCTCGAGCACAAGATTTCCAACGAGTCTCCGGTCGGCCACGCCATCATTGGTCACGGCGAGGGCGACTCCGTCGAGGTCGTTACGCCTTCCGGCAAGACCCGCATCTACACCATCGCCAAGATCGCACGCTAGACCACGGTCCCGCGTAAAGGTATGTTTTCGCTCCCTGGGACCGAATCCTGGGGAGCGTTTTAGTTTGAGGAGCTAACTATGGCAGAGAACCAGAACGCCGCCGAGCAGGCATCGACGCTCAACGACGAGCGCGCCACGCGCCTGGCCAAGCGCGCCGCCCTGTTCGAGGCGGGCCAGAACCCCTATCCCGAGCACTCCGAGATTGAGGACTACGTCGTCGACATCGAGACTAAGTACGCCGAGCTCACCGATGGCGAGGACACCGAGGACGTCGTGAAGATCGGCGGCCGTGTGGTCGCCAAGCGCGGTCAGGGCAAGATCATGTTCATCGTCGTGCGCGACGCGACCGGCGAGATCCAGCTGTTCTGCCGCATCAACGATATGGACGAGGCCGCCTGGAATACGCTCAAGGCCCTCGACCTTGGCGATATCCTTGGCGTGACCGGCGTGGTCGTGCGCACCAAGCGTGGCCAGCTTTCCGTTGCCCCCAAGAGCGCGACGCTGCTGTCCAAGGCCGTTCGCCCGCTGCCCGAGAAGTTTCACGGTCTCTCCGACAAGGAGACCCGCTATCGTCAGCGCTATGTCGACCTGATCGCCAACGACGACGTTCGCGAGACCTTCCGCAAACGCTCGCAGATCCTCTCCACGTTCCGCCGCTTTATGGAGTCCGATGGCTACATGGAGGTTGAGACTCCTATCCTGCAGACCATCCAGGGCGGAGCTACTGCCAAGCCGTTCATCACGCACTTCAACGCGCTCGATCAGGAGTGCTTCCTGCGTATCGCCACCGAGCTGCACCTCAAGCGCTGCATCGTCGGCGGCTTTGAGCGCGTGTTCGAGATCGGTCGTATCTTCCGCAACGAGGGTATGGACCTCACCCACAACCCCGAGTTCACCACGATGGAGGCTTACCGCGCCTTCTCCGATCTCGAGGGCATGAAGGCGCTCGCCCAGGGTGTCATTAAGGCCGCTAACAAGGCTATCGGCAATCCCGAGGTTATTGAGTACCAGGGCCAGACCATCGACCTTTCTGGTGAGTGGGCAAGCCGTTCCATGACCGACATTGTCTCCGACGTGCTCGGCAAGCCGGTCACCATCGACACGCCGGTTGAGGAGCTTGCTGCCGCCGCGCGCGAGAAGGGCCTGGAGATCAAGCCCGAGTGGACCGCCGGCAAGATCATCGCCGAGATCTATGACGAGCTGGGCGAGGACACCATCGTCAACCCCACCTTCGTGTGCGATTACCCCATCGAGGTTAGCCCGCTTGCCAAGCGCTTTGAGGATGACCCGCGTCTGACCCATCGCTTTGAGCTGGTCATCGCCGGCCACGAGTACGCGAACGCGTTCTCCGAACTCAACGACCCGGTCGACCAGGCCGAGCGCTTCGCCGCCCAGATGGCCGAGAAGGCCGGCGGCGACGATGAGGCCATGGAGTACGACGAGGATTACGTGCGCGCCCTCGAGTACGGTATGCCTCCCGCGGGCGGCATCGGCATCGGTATCGACCGCGTGGTCATGCTGCTCACCAACCAGGCTTCCATTCGCGACGTGCTGCTGTTCCCGCACATGAAGCCCGAGAAGGGTTTCCAGTCCGGTGCCGCTGCTGCCAAGGCCGCCGAGGCCGGCAACGCCGCGAGCCCCTTCGTCAAGCCGCTTAAGCCCACGGTTGATTATTCCAAGATTGCCGTTGAGCCGCTGTTTGAGGAGTTCGTCGACTTTGATACCTTCTCCAAGAGCGACTTCCGCGCCGTGAAGGTCAAGGCATGCGAGGCCGTCAAGAAGTCCAAGAAGCTGCTGAACTTTACGCTCGATGACGGCACCGGCACCGACCGCACCATCCTCTCCGGCATTCACGATTATTACGAGCCCGAGGACCTGGTCGGCAAGACCCTACTCGCCATCACCAACCTGCCTCCGCGCAAGATGATGGGCATCCCCAGCTGTGGCATGCTCATCAGCGCCATCCACGAGGAGGAGGGCGAGGAGCGTCTCAACCTGATCCAGCTCGACGATTCCATCCCTGCCGGCGCAAAGATGTACTAGGGGGTTACGGCGTTTTACCAAACGCCGTAACCACTCGACGCTGCAAGCCCGCCAGAGCGGCAATCTGCCTTTCAACTTCGGCGGCATGACCAAAAGGTCTATGCCGCCTTGTTTCAAGGCACCTTGCTCGCTCTGGCGGGCTTTCGCTGTCGTTGCCAAAACATCGGCGTTACCTTGGTCCAGATGTAGTCATTGGGGACGTTCTTAAACGACTAGTCATTCAAGAACGTCCCCAATGACTACTCAATGGCTATTGCGCGCATGGCTCGCATGACAGTCGTCTCTTTTATGTTTCCTTTAGCCGTCGCTGCCTAGGATGGGGGTTAGTCGGTAGGAAGGGAGCGTCTGTATGGACGACGCGAGCGATCGTGCAATCGAAGAGGACATGCTCAATCAGTTCAACTATTTTGATGATGAGGACGAGGAGCCGATCGACCGTCGCGAGCCGGCATCGCTTGACTCATTTGACCTAGTGGGTGAAGGGGCTGATGAGGTTGAGAATGAATCGACGAAACCCCCACAGCCTTCGCGCCCTGACCCGCTGCTTTCGAGAATCTCTTTGCACCACGGTGTCCGTGCCGGCGCGCTCCATATGAAAACTGACTGGCGCCAGATCGTGACGGCAGGCGATGAGCTTGCCGTCGATGCGCCGCTTACCGACAAATCATCCATCATTTGTCGCACCGGTATGCTTATGCTCGCGAGCGGAACGGGTGCCTGGCGTGTACGCGATACCATGAATCGCATCGCCGCCGTGCTCGGTGTCACCATCCACGTTGACTTAAGTCTCCTATCGTTTGAGTGTACTTGTATCGAAGATGGTCACTGCTTTAACGAGGTCGTCAGCTTGCCCACAACGGGCGTCAATACTCATCGCATTTGGATGATGGAGAGCTTCTTAAAGGAAATCGAGATTTACGGGCGCCGGTTTACCGTGCACGAGTACCACGAGATGCTCAAGACCGTTGAGAGTTCAAAGCCCGATTACGCTCCCTGGCAACAGGGCCTTGCGGCGGCCTGTGCTTGCGGCGCCTTTGTCTTTTTGCTCGGCGGCGGCCCTATCGAGATGGCCTGCGCGTTCGTGGGCGCTGGTGTTGGCAACTTTGCTCGTTCCCATATTCTCAAGCAGGGCCTTGGCCAGTTTAGCGCGCTGACGATCGGCGTTGCGCTCGCTTGCGTTTCGTATCTGCTGGCATTGCTCGGCCTTGGCCAGGTCATACCGGGGGCAATGTCGCACCAAGAAGGCTATATCGGCGCCATGCTCTTTGTGATTCCCGGCTTTCCCCTCATTACGGCAGGCCTTGACATCGCTAAGCTCGACATGCGAAGCGGTATCGAGCGTCTTTCGTATGCCGTATCGATTATTGTGATGGCGACCCTCGTAGGTTGGATGGTTGCCGAGTGTGTGGGACTGGCGCCGGATGACTTCGCCCCGCTCGGCCTCTCACCGTTGGCTCTTACACTCTTGCGTGTGGCGATGAGCTTTGTCGGAGTATTTGGCTTCTCGGTTATGTTCAACAGTCCGATAAAGATGGCCGCGGCGGCAGGGCTCATCGGCGCCGTGTCTAATACCTTGCGCCTTACGCTCGTCGATGCACCGACGCTGCTTCCCTTCTTGGGCCTGAGTGCAGGCATGCCTCCCGAGGCGGCTGCGTTTACCGGCGCGCTGGTATCGGGGCTGCTCGCGAGCTTAGCCGAAATCAGGCTCACCTACCCACGTATCGCCCTCACGGTGCCATCGATTGTCATTATGGTGCCGGGCTTGTATCTGTATCGCTCGATGTATTACATGTGCACCTTCGACACGGTCAATATGCTCGGCTGGTTTGTGCGTGCAGTGCTCATCGTGGCGTTTCTGCCCGTTGGCCTGGGTGTGGCGCGTACGCTCACCGACCCTCGCTGGCGCCACACCAGCTAATTGGTGCAAGGGGAACAGGTTACTTTGCACCAAATGAGTTGCGGTGAAATAGGGACTGAATTGCTGCTTAAAGGGTCAAAACAGTCCGTATTCCACCGCAACTTATGGGGTCGGGGGATTATTGGTGCCCTGCATCTTCATAAACTCAACGCTTACGAAGCACGCGCTTTTCGTGCTAGGCTGGTTCCACCACATAAGTAGTCGCAGACGCACGTACCACGGGCGGGCGAGATGAAGTCCCAACAGCTCCATCTCGCCCGCCCGTTTTTGTTGTGCGCCGCGGCGCAACACAGAAAGGACCATGCCCTTTATGCCTATCAACAAACGAGAGAGCCTGCTGTTCACCTTTATCATGTGCTTTTGCATGGTGCTCTGGATGAGCATCTACAACGTTGCCCTGCAGCATGGGGCCATCAACGGCGAGGTTGTTGCCGCCGCGTGGCTCGGCTTCCCCGTTGCCTACATATTTGCCATGTGCTGCGACTGGTTTGTTGCCAGCCCCCTTGCCAAGGGTTTCGCATTTAAATTCCTGGTCACGCCGGGCAAGAGCTCGCCGCTTGCCATGACGCTCGCCGTCAGCTCCTGCATGGTCGTTCCCATGGTCATCATCATGTCGCTCTACGGCGCGTGCGAAGGCCTGTTCCATATGCCCGGCGGCCCGCTTGCCAATTTGCAGGCGCTGCCGATGATGTGGCTCGTCAACATTCCGCGCAACTTTATCATGGCCCTGCCTTGGAACCTGCTGGTGGCTGGTCCGGTTGCTCGCTTTGTATTCCGCCGCGCCTTCCCCATGGGCACGGTCTTTGCCGAACCGCACATGGAGCTCGTGCGCATGCCTGGCGCTTCCGTTGCCGATGCCGTCAATGACGTTGCCGAGAGCATGGACGCCGAGCCTGCCTGCTAGGCAACAGCCTCTAACCTAGAGCGTCCGCCGCACCCGGCGATTCCTTTTTTGTAGGTTGATTTCCGATCTCAGCCGAACACATTGAGCTGATAGGCCGTTCCCGCAGCC
>CAVCKO010000031.1:0-13519 GCA_963602825.1 Treponemataceae bacterium
CTGCTGAATGGAAAGGCCCATTCGGCGACGCTGCTCGAGCAGCATGTCACCAAAGCGTGCAGCCATCAGAATCCTCCAAACTCACGATCTTCACGTGCCATCTCGGCGTCGACGGATTCCAGCGCGGCAAGGCCTTCTTCATCCAGCAGGACCTCGCGCGGCTTGGAACCGTCGGGCGGTCCGACGACACCCTTTTCTTCCAGCATGTCCATAATACGCCCGGCGCGCGCATAGCCAACCTTCAGGCGGCGCTGCAGGCCAGATGTGGAGCCCAGCTGCGATTCCACCACAATATGAGCGGCTTCCCAGATAAGCGGATCGTCGTCCTGGGGCTCGGCGACGCCGGTGCGCACGATGCCGCCGCCACCCGCCATGGACATGGAGGCAGGTGCCACGGCCGATAGGATCTCCTCATGGTAGTCAGGCTCGCTTTGCGACTTGACGAACTCGACAATCTCGTTGATCTCGTCATCCGAAACAAAGCAGCCCTGGATACGGCGGGGCTTGCCCCAGTCGACCTTTGAGAACAGCATGTCACCCAAGCCGGTGAGCTTTTCGGCACCCATCTGGTCGATGATGACGCGGGAGTCGATGCCCGTTGCGACGTTAAAGGCGATACGGTTGGTAATGTTTGCCTTGATGAGACCCGTCACCACGTTGGAGCTCGGACGCTGAGTCGCCACGATAAGGTGGATACCGGCGGCACGACCCAGCTGGGCGATACGCACAATCGAAGCCTCGACGTCCTTGCCGGCAACCATCATCAGGTCCGAAAGCTCGTCGATGATGATGACCAGGTAGGGCATCTTTTGCGGCGGGTTATCGTAATGCTCAAACTCGCCGGCGGCCTGCTTTTCGTTATAGGTCGAGATCTTGCGCACGTTAAGGCGCTCGAAGACCTTCAGGCGGCGCTCCATTTCGGACACCGCCCACTGCAAGGCACTCGCGGCCTGCTTGGGCTCGGTCACCACAGGCACGTAAAGATGCGGTAGGCCGTTATAGCCTGCGAGCTCGACGCGCTTGGGGTCGACCATGATCAAGCGAACGTCCTCGGGAAGGGCGCGCATGAGCAGGGTCGTGATGATGGAGTTGATCATGACCGACTTACCGGAACCCGTGGTACCGGCGATCAGCAGGTGGGGCATCTTGGCGAGGTCGGCGACGACCGGCGTGCCCTCTGCATCGCGGCCGATGGCAAGCTCAAGCGGACCGCCCTTAACATAGGGCAGCACGTCTCCCAAGTTGACGTTCTGACGCTTGCGATTGGGAATCTCGATACCCACGAGCGAGGTGCCGGGAATCGGCGCAAAGATACGCACGGACTGAGCAGCAAGCGACAGCGCGATGTCGTCCTCAAGGCTCGAAATTTTGCTCACGCGCTCGCCCTCGCCGGGCTGCAGCTTAAAGGTCGTCACCGTGGGGCCGGCAATCCAGCCGACGACGCGAGCGCTACGGCCAAACTCAAGCAACGTGGACTGCAACGACTCGGCGGTCTGTTCCAGCTCCTTGTCCGAAGACGCGGCAGAAGCGGACAGCGGGTTTGCATGCAGGATTTCGAGCGGCGGAAGCTTAAGGCCGTCCTCTTCTTCGCCCTCGTTATCCGCGGGGGCATTGCCCGCTCCCCCATCGCTAGAAGTAGACGCCTCGGCAGCGCCCGCGACAGCCGCATCGGCAACCTTGGGATGCTTGAGGAAATCAGGAATTTGAGGGGCGGCCGAGACGGGATTCACGGCAAACGGAGGCTCGGATTCGTCGATCTTGTCCGGATCGTCCTCCATCGAGAGCTGGCCGGTCACTTGACCGCGCTTTGCCTGACGTCGCGGCAGCAAGGTGGTTTTAGCAGTCTCGAGCGGAGACTCGTCGTCCTCGTCATTACCCTCGGTAAGCTCAATCTCGCTCTCGGACCAAGACGGGTCGGGCTCACTCGTATTGAGCTTGGGAGCCGTCTTACCTTTCTTGGCATGACGGCGCGGCAGCAGCGTGGTCTTAGCACGCTCGGCCTCCACGGCATCGGACACGTCGACAAACGGATCCTCGTCTTCGTCGTCATCGTCCAGAACCGGGTCGGCATCGTTGCCCATGACCGTGGTCACGGCAGCATCGGATCCCTTTTGACGAAGAATGCTCAGGTGCGGACGGGCAACGCCGGGCACCGACAGGGCTTCGTCGTCACCCCACGGACTCGCGTTGACGTCGGCACGACGGCGCTCGGCAAAATCGGCCGCACGGTCGCGGGCAGAGCGCAAAACGCCGCCCACCGAAAAGCCGATGATGACGAAGCCGACGACGGCCAGACCCAACAGGACCACCATCGCGATAGGCTTACCCAGGGCCTTCTGCAGCGCGCTCGCAATAAACGCACCGATATAGCCACCCGAGGCGGACAGGTTTTGCGGCGTGAACATAAGGTCGCACGAGTCGCTCGTACCCGGCACCATCAGCGAAAGAATGGAGACGACGGCGATAAAGACCACGGCGCCGCCCGCAACAGAGCGCACGTTGAGCGGCGAGTCCTCGCCTAAAAAGAGCGTGGCGGCAAACAGCAAAATGACGATCGGCAGCACGTAGGCGCCCAGGCCAAAGCCCAGGTGGTAGAAACCGGCAACCGCAGCCGTAACGGGTGCAGTCGCCGGCGAAATCACGGCAATGAAAGACGCAATCGCCAAAACGGCAATGACCACGCCGGCGATATCGCGGTTGGCCGAAGGCTCGACCAGGGGCTCAAAATCGTCGAACTCGGCCTCGTGGCCCTTATTGGCACGAAGATGGGAACCGGCACCCTTAGCAGATGCCGGTTGGTTGTTGGCTTTATTGCCTTTGGCGTTTTGTGCAGATCCGCGCGCCAAACTAAACCTCCATGACGACCGGGATGATCATCGGACGAGTACGCGTACGGCTCCAGATAAAGTTAGAGAGCGAGTCGCGCACGGCCTTGCGAATGGCATCGGAACCGCTGCTCGTAAAGCTGAACTTGCCCTTCTCGATCGTCTTCATGATGGACGCCGAGGCGTCCTCGGAGAATTGGTCGTCGATGGCAAAGGAGACGCCGCGGCCCGAGAACTCGATGGCCTCGATCTTCTTGTGCTTGAGCGAGACGATAGCGACAGCCGTGACCATACCGTCGTTGGCAAGCTTCTGACGATCGCGCAGGACAATGGGATCGGTGTCGCCGATGCGCAGACCGTCGACATAGACAACGCCGGACTCGACGGGCGTACCGCGCTTGACGATACCACCACGCATCTCGAGCGTATCTCCGTTGTCGAGGATAAAGATATGATCTTCCTTGAGGCCCATCTTGCGTGCAAGTTGAGCATGGGCGCGAAGATGCACGGCCTCACCGTGGACCGGCATAAAGTACGTAGGCTTGGCCATGGCCATCAGGAGCTTGAGCTCCTCCTGGCTACCGTGACCCGAGACGTGAACGAGGGCGCGGTTCTTATCCCACACGTCGCAGCCAAGCTTGGCGAGGCTGTTGACGACCTGCTGAACGGCCTTCTCGTTGCCGGGAACGGGCGTAGCCGAGAGGATGACGGTATCGCCCTCGTGGATGGAGAGCGTCTTGTGCTCGCCGTTGGCCATACGGGACAAGGCTGACAGCGGCTCGCCCTGCGAACCGGTGCACATGACGACGATCTTGTCGTCGGGCAGGTTGTCAATATCGAAGGCATCGATGATATCGGCATCATCGATGTTGAGATAACCGAGCTCGCGCGCCACGCGGGTGTTGGTGAGCATGGAACGTCCGGTCACGACGACCTTTCGGCCGCACTTGCGAGCGGCGTCGCAGATCTGCTGCAGACGATGGATGTGGCTCGAGAACGACGCGACGAACACGCGGCCCGGAGCATTCTTGATAGCATGCAGCAAATTGGGACCGACCTCGGCCTCGGACTTGGTAAAGCCGGGGACCGTAGCGTTGGTGGAGTCGGACAGCAGCAGGTCGATGCCCTGCTTGGCAAAGCGGCTGATAGCGGCATAGTCGGGCGTGACACCGTCGATGGGCGTCTGGTCGAGCTTAAAGTCGCCGGTGTGCATAACGGTGCCCTGGTTAGTGCGGATGAACACGCCCAGAGCGCCCGGGATGGAGTGCGTCATCGAGAAGAAGTCGAGCGAGATGCCACCCAAATTGACGTGGCTGCCGCCCTTGACCTCACGGAACTTGGGTGCACGAATGCGGAACTCGGAGAGCTTGCCCTCGATAAAGCCAAGCGTCAGCTTGCTCGAGAAGATGGGCACCTTGTTGTTGAGGTCTTGCAGCAGATACGGAAGCGAACCGGTGTGGTCCTCGTGGCCGTGAGTGACGATGATACCGCGAAGCTTTTCCTCGTTCTCCAGAACGTAGGTGTAATCCGGAAGCACCAGGTCGATACCGGGCTGAGAGTCGTCGGGGAACATGAGGCCAGCGTCGACGAGCACCATGTCGTCGCCGCACTCGAAGACCGTCATGTTCTTGCCGATGCCATCAAGGCCGCCGAGCGGGATGATCTTCAAGGGAGATGATTTTTTAGCTGCCATAGGTGAGTGTTGTTTCCTTTCTTCGAAACGGGTCTGGAACAACCGGCGGGGCGCTTCTGGCAAACCGACCGCCGGGAACGTACAAACATGCATCACGTAGTCGATGCAGTAACCACAGTATGATACCCATTTGCACAACAACAGACCACCCATGCATCAAAGCCCCATCTGAACCCGTCTATCCCGCCGGGAATAGCAAAAGGGCGACTCCTTTTCGGAGTCGCCCTTGCGGTGCTGCCTATATGCGGCTGTTACTCGGCGTCGTGGTGACGGCGGGGCTTGCGGCCTCCGTTGTCGCCAGGACGGCGCGGACGGTCGCTGCGCTCGGAGCGCTCGCGACGCGGACGCTCACGGCGCTGGAAGTGCTCGCCGTCGCCCTCGGAGGCACCCTCGGAGCGAGCCGGGGCCTCAGGCTTGTCGAGACGATCGAGCGAAATCTTGCCGCGATCGTCGACCTCGATGACGACGACCTTGACCTCGTCACCCACGTTGAGGACGTCCTCGACCTTCTCCACACGACCCTTGGCGACGCGGGAGATGTGCAGCAGGCCGTCCTTACCGGGCAGCAGGTTCACGAAGGCGCCGAAGGGCTGGATGGAGACCACGCGACCGGTGTACTCCTCGCCCGGCTCGGGAACCTTGATGATGAGCTTGATGCGCTCGACAGCCTGATCGACAGACTCGCCGGTGCCGCCGACAAAGACGGTGCCGTCCTCCTGGATGTCGACCGAAGCGCCGGTCTCGTCCTGGATGCCGCGAATGACCTTGCCGCCGGAACCGATGACGTCGCGGATCTTATCGGTCGGAACCTGGATGGAGACGATGCGAGGAGCGGTGCTGCGCGTGGTATGACGCGGCTCGGGGATCACATCGAGCATCTTCTGCAGGATGAAGGCGCGACCCTCCTTGGCCTGCTGCAGGGCGCGGGCCAGGATGTCGAAGGTGAGGCCGGTGGCCTTGTTGTCCATCTGCAGGGCGGTGATGCCCTCGGTGGTACCAGTGACCTTAAAGTCCATGTCGCCCAGGAAGTCCTCGAGACCCTGGATGTCGGACAGGACCACGGTCTTGCCCTCCTCCTGGATCAGGCCCATGGCGATACCGGAGACCGGGCGCTTAATGGGCACGCCACCGTCCATAAGGGCGAGCGTGGAGCCGCAGGTCGAAGCCATCGAAGAGGAGCCATTGGACTCCATGACCTCGGAGACCACGCGGATGGCGTAGGGGAACTCGTTCTCGTCGGGGAGCACAGGAAGCAGGGCGCGCTCGGCCAGGTTGCCGTGGCCGATCTCGCGGCGCTTGGGGCTGCCCATACGGCCGGTCTCGCCGGTGCAGAACGGCGGGAAGTTGTAGTGGTGCATATAGCGCTTGCCCTCGGTGGGCTCGATGGTATCCAGACGCTGGCCCTCGTTGAGCATACCGAGCGACAGGACGGAGAGCACCTGGGTCTGACCACGCTGGAACAGGCCGGAGCCGTGAACGAGCGGCAGGTAGTTGTCCTTCACCATGATGGGACGGATCTCGTCGGCGGCACGGCCGTCGACGCGCTCGCCGGTCTCGACGACCATGGTACGCATGGCCTTCTTCTCGAGCTTCTTGAGCGCCACGGGGATCTCGCGCTCCCAGGCGGCCTGCTCCTCGTCGGTGAACTCGGCGCGGATGGACTCCTTCAGAGCCTCGACCTTACCGATTCGGGAAAGCTTGTCGGCGTCGCGCAGGGCAGCGGCCATCTCGTCGTAGTGGGCGAAGATGCGCTCCTGGACCTCCTCGACGGGCTGGTCGAGCGGGTACTCCTTCTTGACGATAGCGCCGTTGACCTGCTCCCACTCGGCAACGAACTCGTCTTGGGCCTGGCAGAAGGCAGCGAGGGCCTCCTGACCAAACTTCATAGCGGCGAGCATGTCGTCCTCGGAGATCTCCTCAGCGCCGGCCTCGACCATCGAGATGAAGTCGGCAGAGCCGCCCAGCTCCAGGTCCAGGTCGGAGTTCTCGCGCTCCTCATAAGTGGGGTTGACGATAAACTCGCCGGTCTCCACGTTGCGGCCGATGCGCACGCAGGCAAGCGGACCCTCGAAGGGCACGCCGCCGAGCGTCATAGCCAAAGAGGCGCCCATGACGTTGATGACGTCGAAGGGGTTAACCTGGTCGGCGACGAGTGAGGTGGCGACGATATGCACCTCGTTGCGGAAGCCGTCCGGGAAGCTCGGGCGGATCGGGCGGTCGATCATACGAGCCGTGAGCGTGGCCTTCTCGCTGGGACGGCCCTCGCGCTTGAGGTAGCCACCCGGGATACGGCCGGCAGCGTACATCTTCTCGTTGAAGTCGACGGTCAGCGGGAAGAAGTCGTAGTTCTTGCGCTCCTTGGAGACGACCACGGTGTCGAGCATCGTGGTGTCGCCCTGCTTGACCAGACAAGCGCCGGTGGCCTGCTTGGCAAGCTCGCCAGACTCGAAGGTGTAGGTCTTGCCGTACAGCTCAAAGGTCTTGGATACGAGTGTCATTGTTCTCCTTTACCCCACAGGCCCCTTGCCTGCGGGCTTCTCATGTGACGCGGGCCCCCTGCCCCCGCCACGCTTCAGAGCGTGATTGTTCACGCCCTTACACAAAAAGAGCGCCCCGCTGCGCAGGACGCTCTTAGCATGTACAAATCCTTACTGGATGTTGTCGCGGATGCCCAGAGCCTTGATGAGCTCACGGTACTCGACGATGTCGTTCTTCTTGATGTAGGAGAGAAGACGACGACGACGGCCAACGAGCATAAGCAGGCCACGACGGGTGTGGAAGTCCTTCTGGTGGGACTTCATGTGCTCGGTCAGCTCCTTGATGCGCTCGGACAGGATGGCGACCTGAACCTTGGGGTTACCGGTATCGACCGGGGAGTTACCGAACTGGGCGGTCAGCTCCGCCTTGCGCTCTTTGGAAACAGTCATTGTTTCACCTTTCGTTTCGCGTCGCCTGTGGGCGACTCTATTCGCCTCGGACTGGGAAGCCGCCGGTGGAGCGAACATCCAAGGTCGAGGTACCAACAGGGCGGTATGTTACCACAAGCGGCGCGCGCCTGCGCATCATCACCGACCCAACATGAATTCCATCGCACGGAGCCGCTGATCGGTGTGCGTGGCGGCCCAAACATGCGAAAGCCCGAGCAAGAACGCCGCCGTATGCGGGTCGATTCGCTCGGCCATGAGCGCATCGAACGTCATAGACATGAGGGCGCGAAGCCATGCAACCTCGCCGGTTGAGACCAACTCGGCGCCCGGAACGCTCGACGCGCATGAGCCGCACATGAGGCCACCCGCCTGGGGCGAAAAATACGACAACATGGGATCGCCGCACGAGACGCATGCCGAGAAATCGGGTCGATAGCCAACGTGCGACAGCAGCTTAAAGACAAAAGCCGCCACGAGCAGGTCCATATGTGCCGAGTCGAGCCCGCTGCCGATAAGCGTGAGCGCCCGCTGCGTGATGGCAAAGGTAAATGGATCCTCGGCATCCTCGAACGAGCACACATGCGCAACCTCGGCAATCGCGCTGGCGGCACAGGTCGTCTCGTAGTCAGGAGCGGCACCGAGCGGCGCCTCCATAAGCTCCGCCTGAGAAACCACGTCGAGCGAGCGACCATGCGCCAACAGCATATCAACGGTGCAGAAGAGCTCGCAGCGGGCCGCAAGACGACCGCCAGGCTTACGTGCGCCCTTAGCCACGGCACGCACCTGCCGCCCCCGTTCGTCGAGCATCGTCAAGATCAGGTCGGTTTCCTTGAGCTTCGTCTTATCGAGGACGAGCACCTTTGTGCGATATGTGCGAGAGCCTGCCATGAACGCCGAGGCTTAATCTTCGGCGTTATAGCCAAAGCGGCGGATCTGCGCCTCGTCATCGCGCCAGCCGGCCTTGACCTTCACGTCGAGCTCCAAAAAGACCTGAGTGCCAAAGATGCGCTCAAGGTCACGACGGGCATCGATACCGATATGCTTGATCATCTCGCCGCCCTTGCCGATGATGATGCCCTTCTGCCCCTCGCGCTCGACGTAAATCGTGGCGTGCACGCGCAGGACCTTCTTAGTCTGCTCGAGCGCGTCACAGATGACGCCCACGGAGTGAGGGATCTCGTCGCGGGTGCGACGCAGGACCTTCTCGCGTACAAACTCGGCCACGAGGGTCTCGTCGGACGCGTCGGTGCCCATGTCCTCGGGGAACCAGCGCGGGCCCTCGGGCAAAAAGTGAGCGACGGTCTCGATAAACGCATCGACGTTAAAGTTCTTAACCGACGACGTCACGATCTCATCGTCGTATTCCATAAGCTCGTGAGCGGCCTTGAGCTGTTCCATAACCTGGGCAGGATCGGCCTCATCGGCCTTCGTGAGCACCAGGACCTTTTTGGAGCGGGCATTCTTGACGCGCTCGGCGACCCAAGCGTCTCCCCTGCCGATGGGTTTGGTGGCGTCGATCAGAAACGCGACGACGTCTACGTCATTGAGCTCAAACAGGGCACTCTTATTAAGCTCGGAGCCCAGGCCGTCCTTGGGCTTATGGATACCCGGGGTATCGACGAAGACCAGCTGGTAGCCGGGGCGGTTGACTACGGCACGCATACGGCGGCGGGTCGTCTGGGCTACCGGAGAGGTGATGGCGACCTTCTTGCCATAACAGGCGTTGAGCAGCGTGGACTTGCCGGCGTTGGGGCGACCGACCAGGGCCACAAAGCCGCTGCGGAAACCGGGCTCCACGTCGCCAAAGCCCGCGAGGCTCTCATCCTCGTCGCACAGGGCATCGAGTTCCTCGTCGCTCATATCCTCAAACGGGTCGAACTCCTCGACCTCGTCAAACGAATCGGCACCTTCGGCCTCGTCCAGGACCTCGTCATCCAAAACTTCATCGGTATGCTGCATATTGTCGGACATGGGAATCCCTTTCTAAATAAAGTCGAGCGCGTGGGCAAAGACAAGCAAGCCCACGATCGCGGCGGTAATGGAAAGAACGTATACAGAGGCAGCGGCGATATCCTTCGCGCGCTTGGCCAGTGGATGCAGCTCCTGGGTCGCCAGGTCGACAATCGCCTCCATGGCGGTATTGCACAACTCGCCGTGAATCACCAGGCCGCAGCAGATGATGACCGTAGCCCACTCGGCAATATCGAGCCCCACGATGCAGCCGGCAATGACGGTGCACACGCCCGCCGCGAGCATGACCTTGATATTGCGCTCGGTCTTGACGGCAGTGACGAAGCCCTCCATCGCGTATGAGAACGACTTTAAAAAGGACGGATGGTCCTTGTTCGATCCGGGAATCATAGACGGCTCCTAGTCGTGGGCATGATTGGTTATGGGGCCGACGTGGACGAGTTTGGGGTCCTCGCCGCGCTCAAGCGCCAGGTCGCGCAGGATGGCATCCTCGCGTGCCTCCATGACCTCGGCCTCATCGTCCTCGATGTGGTCGTAACCCAGCAGGTGCAGCATTCCGTGCACGAGCATCAGTCGGCACTCATCGGCGGGGCTGTTGCCAAAGCCGGGGGCCTGGCGGGCAATAACCTGCGGCGCCAGGATAATATCGCCGAGCTCGAGCGTCTCGTCGGCGGGAATGTCCTCGTCAAAGGCCGAGTCGCATTCAAACGAGAGCACGTCGGTCGTGCGATCGATGCCACGCCACTCGTGGTTGAGTTCATGCATCTCGTCCTCATCGACATACGAAAGGGAAATCTCGACCTCACGCTCAACACCCTCGGCGTAAAGCACAACTGAGCAGATGTGTTCCACCTCCTGCGCGTCGAGCAGCGTATCGAGCTCGGCATCGTTGCTGATCAATACACTCAACGGGACTCCTTTCGATCGTGTGCGCGCTGCTCGCGCGCATCATCGTATGCATCATAGGCCTCAACGATACGGCCCACCAGGGCATGGCGCACCACATCGGCGCGCTCCAGGTGAGAAAACGCCACGTCGTCGACGCGACCCAAAATCTGCTCGACATCGGAAAGACCGCCGCGACGACCCACCAGGTCACGCTGGCTCAGGTCGCCGGTAATCACGAACTTGGAATTAAAGCCCAGACGCGTCAAGAACATCTTCATCTGCTCGGGCGTCGTGTTTTGTGCCTCATCGAGCACCACAAAGGCATCACTCAGCGTTCGGCCGCGCATGTAGGCGAGCGGGGCGATCTCAATCACGCCACGCTCCATAAGCTCATCGATGCGTTCGCGATCCATCATGTCAAAGAGGGCATCATAGAGCGGGCGCATATACGGGTCGATCTTTTCCTCGAGGGTGCCGGGCAAAAAGCCCAGGTTCTCCCCCGCCTCGACAACTGGGCGCGTCAGAATCAGGCGGCCCACCTCATGGCGCTTGAGCGCGGCAACGGCGAGCGCCATGGCCAGATAGGTTTTACCGGTACCGGCGGGGCCGAGGCCAAACGTGATGGTAGAAGACCGGATGGCATCCACATAGCGCTTTTGACCGAGCGTCTTGGGGCGGATGACGCGCCCGCGATACGATAGCAGCACGTCATCGCGCAACGACGAGGCAGCATGCTCGCCGTCGCGCAGAACGGTCAGACAGCGCGAGACATCATCGGCAGAAAGCGTGCGCCCGGCAGCAGCTTCACGAAAGGCATGTTCGAAAAAGCGCGCGACCAGCTCAACCTCGTCCGGATCGCCGCTCACGGCAACGCTGTCACCGCGGGCAACCACATGGGCGCGCACCAAGTTCTCGAGTGCACGAAGGACGTCGTCGCCGGCGCCCAAGACGCGCGAGGGGTCAATTCCCTCGGGAACGGTAAGTCTAATCTTCGAGGCTTCCATGAACCTCCCTGCGTGCATGGACCAAGCCGGAATCATCGACTCCGATGATAGCAACATCGAGCAGGCACGGGGCTGTGAGTCCACAGGTATCATCAAGACGGGCATGATGGAACGAGCCGAGCGTCAAATTGTCGCCATACTCGAGCACCGCACGCTCGACCGTGCCCACGCGGCGGCGGGCATCGGCGATCGCAAGCTCCTGTGCTGCGCCACGCATGCGACGGCTGCGCTCGGCCATGACCTCAGGGGGTACCTGGTCGGGCATGTCGGCGGCGAGGGTGCCGGGACGCTTGCTATAGCGGAACACGTGCATGCGCGAAAAGCCCACGCGACGGCACAGCGCGAGCGACTCCTCGAACTCCTCGTCCGTCTCGCCAGGAAAACCGACGATAACGTCGCACGAAAGCGCAACCTGTGGCAGGTTAGCGCGAATCATGCGCACCGTATCCTCAAAGGCCTCGGCACTATAGGGACGGCCCATGCGATGCAGCGTCGCCGTGCAGCCAGACTGCACGGGCAGATGCAAAAACGGGGCGATACGCTTCGGATAGCGAGCCATCACCTTGAGCAAGCGCTCGGAAATATCCATGGGTTCCACCGAGGAAATGCGCACGTGGGCGATCTCGGTGCGCTCCATGATGGCCTGAAGCAACTCATCGATCTCGACATGTTCATCGGTCGCGCTCTTGCCGTCATAGGCACCCAGATTCACGCCGGTCAGCACGACCTCGGGCACGCCGGCCTCCTGGGCTTCACGCACCTGTTCGAGCACGGACTCGACGGGCACGGAACGCTCGGGGCCGCGGGCCTTCCACACGATGCAATAGGTACAGCGGTGGTTGCAGCCATCCTGGATCTTCACGCCCAGCCGCGAACGACCGAGCGCATCGACCACGTCGCCATCGCTGCAGGCGGGCACGCTATCGGATTCGACGCCCAGCACCTCGCAGACGCGCTCGGCGACGTCAATCTTGGACGGTTCGGCGATCACGCGATCGGAAAGCTCCAGCAGCTCCTCGGGATGCAGGTTGACGACGCAGCCGGTTACGACCACGTAAGGCTCGCCGGGATAGGCCAGGGCGTGACGGACGGCCTTGCGGGTCTTGGCCTCGGCCTCCCCCGTCACGGCACAGGTATTGATAACGATCAGTTCGGCGTCCCGGGGCTCCACCATCGCAAAGCCCAGGCGCATAAGATCGGCAGTGATACGGTCGGACTCAACCCGGTTGACACGACAACCGAGGTTGACGACGGAAATATGGGGTGCGAGCACACGGGCTCCTTAATCGAGGATGTCGTCGAGGGCACTCTTGATACGGTCGGTCACCGACTTCTTACCGGATGCGACGTCATCGCCCATCTCGTCGGCAAAGGCGCGAAGCAGCTCGCGCTGCTTGTTGGAGAGATTGGTGGGAACGACCACGCGCAGCTGCACGACCAGACGACCGCGCGAACCGCCACCGCCGATACGCGGCATGCCGTAATTGTTGACGCTCACGGTGTCACCGTACTGTGTGCCGGCGGGGACGCACACCTTGACGACCTCGTCAGGCATAATGCCCTCGACCTCAATCTCGCAACCGAGCGCGGCCTGCGCAATCGAGATATCGCTCACCAGATACAGGTCATCGCCATTACGCTTAAAACGCTCGTGGTCGGCGACACGCACGTTGACGATCAAGTCGCCCGACGGCTCGCCACGAAGGCCGGCCTCGCCAAAACCACTCACGCGTAGCTGGCGACCGGTCGAAACACCGGCGGGAATATCGATGTCAATCTTCTCGTGAGAAGGCGTGCGGCCCTGGCCATCACAGGTCTCGCAGGGATGATCGATGACCGTACCTTCGCCGTGGCAGTCGGGACAGGGCGAAGAGGACTGAACCTGGCCCAGGAAAGAACGCTGGACCGTCGTCACATAGCCCGTGCCGTGGCAGCGGCTGCACTGCTTTTCAGTCGCGCCCTCGGCCTTGCCGGTACCATTGCAGCCCTCGCAAGGGGCAAGACGGTCGTAGCTGATCGTCTTTTTGCAGCCGAGCGCCGCCTCCTCGAGCGTCACCGAAAGAGAAATGGCCATATCGCGACCGCGACGGCGCTCGCGACGGCTGCGACCGCCACCACTGGCGCCACCGCCAAAGAACGACGAGAACAGGTCGTCCATGCCCATGCCACCAAAGATATCGTTGATGTCGACATAGCCAGAGCCACCGGGGC
>CAVCKO010000031.1:13529-30041 GCA_963602825.1 Treponemataceae bacterium
CCAGAGCCGCCAGGGCCGTCCGCGGTGCCGTAACGGTCGTAGTTGGCACGCTTCTGCTCGTCGGAAAGAACGGAATAGGCCTCGTTGAGCTCTTTGAACTTAGCCTCGGCCTCGGGGTCGTCCGAAACATCCGGGTGTACCGTACGGGCTTTCTTTAGAAACGCGCGCTTAATCGTCCGCGCATCGGCATCCTTGTCAACGCCAAGTACCTCGTAGTAATCCCTATTTTCCGACACGACCGAATCCTTCCAACTTTCATTATTGTCACAGTGCGTCCTATACCCAAGCTGGGCCGGGCGCAAACAGAGGGTTTGATGCTATTGAGCTCCGTACGGCGAAAGCACGGCCCGCTGTGAGCAGCTCGCGAACCAAACCGACACGAGCGCGAACATAAAACCGTTGGCAAATCCATTGGCAAACTGTATCGCACCGCGCTTCCACCACAGCAGACTGCGATGAAGCACGCCGTCCGACAGCACCATGAACAAGCCCATGGCAAACGGAATGAAGCACATCATGGCAAAGGCGGAGAACACGCCCGAGATGGCCGACAGTACCAAAAACGGTGCGATGATACCCATGAGGTAGAAGCCGGTGCGAGCCTTGCCCTCCAGGCGCTCGGCCTCAACGTGCGCGCGACCGACCAGGTCACCGCCCGAAGCGCCGTTCGTGCCGGCGTGTCCCATGTTGGGGATGCGCACCTCACCGCCATCATGCGTGCCGGCGGGAAACTCAATCGTCTGCTCGGAGGTCACACGGATACGGCCGCTGCCACCGCAATCGGGGCACGGGTCGGCAACGACCTTGCCGGAACCGCCGCACTCAGGACAAACCGTCTGGAACGTGCCCGCACCAAACAGGAAGGACAGGTCGACATCGATATGGCCGCGACCACCGCAGCTCGGACAGGTGTGGGCATGCCCTGACGAAACGGAGCCCGATCCGCCACAATGTCCGCAGGTGTCAAAACGGGTGTAGCGAACGGTCTTATGGGCACCGCTCTTGGCCTCCTTGGCGTCGAGCTTGATATCGACGACCACGTTGGCGCCACTCTCGGGGTTGTAGGCCGCCTGGCCGCGACGGGGCTGGCCCCAGGCGCCCCCGAAGGGGAAACCGCCGTCAAAGGGATTGCCGTAACCGGCGCTGCCGGCATAACCGCCGCCATAGGGCGAAGCCGTCGGTGCACCGGCAAAGGGATTGCCCGACCGCATGGCGTCGTAACGCGCACGCTTCTGCTCGTCCGAGAGCACGGCGTAGGCCTCGGAAACCTCTTTAAACTTCTCCTCGGCATCCGGCTCTTTATTGACGTCCGGATGGAGCTTACGGGCCTTTTGCTGGAAAGCCTTTTGAATATCACGCGAGGTGGCGTCCTTGGAGACACCCAAAATCTCGTAGTAATCTTTTTCGTTCATCGTCGCCATGCGCGGCAACCTCCTGCTCACAGCAGCGTATATATTGCGGTAATTCTACCCGAGCGGCCTAAGCTAGACCCCAAAACAGCTCGAACAGCACATTTCCATCGAGCCAGCCCAGGTGAGTCGGCGCCAGGCGGGCACAGGCGCGGCCGTCGATGACATCGACAGAGGCGATGGGCCCCGCATGGGTATCACCGTGCTCGGGTACCCAAGTGGCAAGCCCAAGCTCAAGAGCGCGATCACAAGCCGCTGCCAGTTCATCGGCAGGGATGACACGAGACGCGCGAACCAACAGGTCGGAAGCAACACCGCGCGTCATGCGACAAGCGAGCATCAGGTCCTCGGCCGCCGCCTCGCGCCGCGACAGATACTCGGCATCAAACATCGTCGCGGCATCGTCGCGCTGGACCAGACGCACGCGGTGAAAGTCACCACGGGGGGCCACGCCGGGAAACAGTCCAGCCAGGCGGTCGAAATCCTCGTCGTCGAGCATACCCGCGGCAGAACGACCCAAACCCAGATAGCCCCGACCAGTCCAGTAGGCGATATTATGAGCACATTCATGCCCATCGAGCGCGTAGCTCGCCACCTCATACGGGTGATAGCCCGCCGAACTCAGCCGCTCGCGCGCAACGTCCATGCATGCGGCTTGGAAATCCTCATCGGGCTCAAGCGACTCGTCACGGCACGCCATGCGGTAAAGCGGCGTGCCCTCCTCGAGCGTGAGCGGATAGACCGACACATGGTGCGGGGCTGCCGCAAGCACGCCATCAAGCGTGTATCGCCAGCTCGCCATAGTCTGTCCGGGAAGCCCGCACATAAGGTCGCACGACACATCGAGCCCAACATCCTTCACCGTCGCGATAGCCTCAAGCGCCCGTTCGGCATCATGGATACGGCCAATGACAGCCAACTCGGTATTGTCCAGCGTCTGCACGCCCAGAGAGATGCGCGTGACACCTGCCTCGTCAAGCGCGGTGGCGAGCCCAGCCGTCAGCGATTCTGGATTGGCTTCACAAGTAAACTCAACGGGCTTGCACCACATGGAGATACGACGGGCAAGTTTCACGAGGCGCTCCCCTGCCAGCGACGGCGTGCCGCCGCCTACGTAGACAGTGCGGATCTGCCTGAGTGCCCCAGCGTTGCCAAAGGCATCGAGCCGCGTATACAGGTGCTCAAAATAGGCATCAAGCGCAGCATCCAGGTCGCACGGGGCCACGCTTTGCGAGTCAAAGTCGCAATAGCGGCATTTTTGAGCGCAAAACGGCACGTGCACATACAGCGCGGTAACGGCCACCGTTAGGCCTCCAGCGGATGAGCGGGCACCGATTCGCCGGCGGCAAGGGCGGCCTCGCAGGCCACCACGTCGCGCTCGATATCATCGACCAGCGCCATAAACTCCTCGTACGTGGAGCAGCGCACCACCTGAGCGCGCCAGGCGGCGGCATGGGGCATGCCCTTTAAGTACCAGCTTGCATACGTACGGGCGCGCGACATAAGCGGCAAAAGCTCGTGCGTCAACGTCAGGTGCTCACGCAAAGCCTCCAGGCGCTCGACCGAGGAGCGAGAAGGAACCGGCGTGTCATCGAGTGCAAGGGCTCGGGCATCGCCGAACACCCACGGATTGCCGTAGATACCGCGCGCGATAAACACCGCGCTGGCACCCGAGCCGTGCAGATGCTCAGCAGCGTCCTCGGCCGAGAACACATCGCCCGAACCAATCACGGGAATCTCGACAGCCTCGGCAACCTCATCGACGACAGACCAATCGGCCTGGCCCGTATAGAGCTGCGTGGCACAACGGCCGTGCACGGCAACTGCAGAGGCGCCCGCCCCTTCAAGCATCTGGGCAAACGTTGCGGCGTTGCGATCCTCGGCATAAAAACCCTTGCGGATCTTCACGGTCACGGGAACATGCGCCGCGCCCACCGTTGCCTCGACAATCTTCTCGGCCAGATCGGGCGTGCGCATAAGCGCCGACCCCTCGCCCTTGGTAACGACCTTGCGAGCCGGACAGGCCATGTTGATATCAATCAATGACAGGCGATCGCCCACGCGTTCCTCGACGGCAGCGACGGCACTCGCAAACTGATCGGGCTTGGAACCAAAGAGCTGCACGCAAATCTGCTGTTCCTCGTCGGCCGGCAGCACCAGGCGCCACGTCTTGTTGCTGGCATAGGCGAGGCCTGCAACGCTCACCATCTCGCTGTAGGCAAAGTTGGCGCCGCGGCGGCGACACATGATGCGATAGGCGGGGTCGGTTACGCCCGCCATGGGAGCCATAAGGAACGGCTGCTCGGCATAGGCGCCCAGCAGCCGCTTGCTGTATTCAGAAAGCGCCATGGACCTACTCGTCCACCTTGAGAATCGCCATAAAGGCCTCCTGCGGAACCTCGACCGAGCCGATGGCCTTCATGCGCTTCTTGCCCTCTTTCTGCTTCTCGAGCAGCTTGCGCTTTCGCGAGATATCGCCGCCGTAGCACTTGGCCAGCACGTCCTTGCGGCGCGCCTTAACGGTGGAGCGGGCGATGATCTTGTTGCCGATGGCACCCTGGATAGGCACCTCGAACAGCTGTCGCGGGATGATCTCCTTGAGCTTGTCGCACAGGCCGCGGGCCAGGCCATAAGCCTTATCCTTGTGCACGATAAACGACAGCGCGTCCACCTCGTCGCCCGAAAGCAGGATGTCGAGCTTGACGAGCTCGGAGGGGCGATATTCGTTAAACTCGTAGTCGAGCGAGGCGTAACCCTTGGTGCGGCTCTTGAGCTGATCGAAGAAGTCCAAGATGAGCTCGGCAAGCGGCATATCAAAGCGCATCTCGACCGATTTGCTCGTCAGGTGGATCATATCGGTCGTAACGCCACGGTGCTCGATGGCGAGCTGCATGACGGCACCCGTATACTCAGGCGGGCAGATGATCTTTGCCTTGAGGTAGGGCTCTTCGATGCGATCGATGCGTGTGGCCTCGGGCAGATCCTGTGGGCTGCGGACATCGATCATCTCGCCGTCGGTCTTGTACACATGGTAGTCGACCGAGGGGCTCGTGGCGATCAGGTCCAGATTGAACTCGCGCTCCAGGCGCTCCTTGACGACCTCCATGTGCAGCAGGCCCAGGAAGCCCACGCGGAAGCCAAAGCCCAGCGCCACCGACGTCTCAGGCTCCCACACTAACGACGGATCGTTGACGTGCAGCTTATCGAGCGCGTCGCGCAGGTTCTCGTAGTCCTTGTTGTCGATGGGGAACAGGCCCGTGTAGACCATGGGCTTGGCCTCGCGGTAGCCCGGCAGCGGCTCGGGGCAGGGGTTCGAAGCCCACGTAAGGGTATCGCCCACGCGCACGGCCTCGGGGTCCTTCAGACCTGTAACCACATAGCCAACCTCGCCGACGGTCAGAGCATCGACCGGCGTCTCGGCAGGGCGCTTGACGCCCACGCCGTCGACCAAGAAGTCACCCTTGGCCTGCATCATGCGCAGGGTATCGCTCTTTTTGATGGAACCGTCAAAGACGCGCACCGTGGCGACGACGCCGCGGTACTCATCGAAGTACGAATCCAGAATAAGTGCCTTGAGAGGGGCATTTGCATCGCCCTTGGGAGGCGAGATCAAAAAGACGATGGACTCCAGCAGATCGTGGATGCCCTCGCCGGTCTTGCCCGACACGCACACGGCATCGTCGGCGGGAATGGCCAGATCGTCTTCGATCTCGGTCTTGACCTCGTCGGGGTGCGCCGAGGGAAGGTCAATCTTGTTGATGGCCGGAACAATGTCCAAGTTGGCGTTCATGGCGAGCGTCGCATTGGAAACGGTCTGCGCCTCGACGCCCTGAGTGGCGTCCACGACGAGTACCGCACCCTCGCAAGCGGCCAGCGAACGCGAGACCTCGTAGGTGAAGTCCACGTGGCCCGGCGTATCGATCAGATTGAACTGATACGTCTCGCCGTCGTCGGCGTCATAGGACACGCGGACGGCATTGGACTTGATCGTGATGCCGCGCTCGCGCTCGATGTCCATCGTGTCAAGCAGCTGCGACTCCATGTCGCGCTCGTCGACGGTATGGGTGAGCTCGAGGATGCGGTCACTGATCGTGGACTTGCCATGGTCGATGTGCGCAACGATCGAAAAGTTGCGGATGTGGGAAATGTCAATTGAAGTATTCATGCGGACTATCTTACCCGAGCGGTACAAAAAATGGAGCCTGTTCCATAAAACAGGCTCCATTTATGCGCGTAATCAGTGTGGTGTGAAATTTACAACTTAGGCGTTGATGCTGTTCACGAGCTTGGCAAGACCGGACTTGCGGTTGGAAGCCTGGTTCTTGTGGATGACATGCTTAGCGGCAGCCATGTCGAGACGCTTGGTGACGGTCTTGAGGGCAGCCTGGGCCTTCTCGGCGTCGCCCTCGGCGACGGCGGACTGGACGTGCTTGGTCAGCGTCTTGAGCTCGGACTTGACAGCCTTATTACGCATGCGAGCTGCCTCATTGGTGCGGATACGCTTCTTCTGAGACTTGATGTTTGCCACTTCTGGAGTTCCTTTCGAGTTCCTTGCAAAAAATGTATGACACCTCTGAGACACGGTGAGGTCATGCAAGCGCCTACTATAGCACGCTCCCCCCCAAAGGGATAGAACGAATTTGTCAAATAGGCAGGTATCATCACGATTTTCTCAAGATGTTCGTAATCCAGAGCAAAAGCGCGGTCTGAGAATCGGCCGAACCCTTGAGAGCGAGCTCCACATCGACGGCACCCTCGAGCGCGGCAACGAGCTCTGCCATCGAAAAACGACGTGCCCAGGTAAGGTGATTCTTGACCTGCCAGGCCTGAAGCTTGAGCGTCGCGGCGAGCTCACGCCCCTGCCCACGCCCATCGAGCGCCTTGGCGACGATCAGCTCACGGATACGACCGCATAGCAGCGTGTAGGTCCACACGTAGCTCTTGGAGGGCAGAAGCTTAAAGAGCTCGAGCGAACGCCGCATATCGCGAGCCGAGACGGCGTTGAGGAAGTCCCAGGGCTGAACCTCAGCCGTACGCACGATCCAACGCTCCACGTCGGCAAGCTCAATCTGGGGCGCCTCGACCATCTGGGCGAGCTTTGCCAGGTCGTTATCGAGCATGCGCGTGTTTTCGCCAGAGCGCGAGACGAGCTCCTCGGCAGCAGCCGTCGAGATGGACTTACCGTGCTGCGTCGCCATCTGCTGGACGCGGCGCGGCAGTTCCCAGCGCTTGGTACCCGAGCAATCGACGATAGCCTTCTTGTCGATCTTGGCGATTGCCTTATACAGGCGCGTATTCTTGGCAAGTGAGTCGGCGATAATGAGACAGACCGTCGTGGGGCTGGGACTTGCGAGGTACTCGACAAGCGGTTCCGAGACCGCCTTGGCGAGCTTGGAGCAGCCGTCGAGGATCACCAGGCGAAACTCGCTACCCATGGGAAAGGTATTGAGCGAGCCGATGATCGACTCGATATCGGGATCTTTCGTCATGTCGCGTTCATCGAGATTGAACTCAACCATACCCGACTTTTCCAAGCGAGCTTTCATACGCGAGACGGCGTGGTCGCGCTTGACCCCATCGGTACCGACGATCAGATATGCCGGCAGCAGACCGGTTTCGGACATCGCGCTCCCCTCTCGCAGACACTCGAATTCGTACTGTGCCATTTTAGCCCAGGGGTTGTTCCTGCGCCAACGGCAGCATCACGGTCGCTGGCATCGCATCGCAAAGCCCTTTGCAGTCGGCGTGACGGTAATGTCGCCGTGTTCGATGGTGCATGCGAACGCACCATCCGCTTCCTTAACGGCATCGATGCAGGCATCCGACGGATGACCGTAACGATTCCCCTCGCCGGCACTCGCGATAGAGAGCTCGGGCTTAAGCGTGCCCAGCAGGGCTGTGTCGACGGAAACTTTTGAGCCGTGATGCCCTAGCTTGAGCACATCGATATCACCCACCTCCTGTACAAACTCGCGCTCTTGATCGAGCTCGGCATCACCAGTGAGGAGCACGCGCAGGCTCTTGCCTTCCTGAGCATAGGAGAGCAGCAAGACAAGCGAGTCCTCATTGCCCTCGCCATCCACCGTGTCAAACGGCCACATCACACGTGTCCGAAACGCGCCGATATCGACCGTGTCTCCGCAAGCCACCTGCCGATACGTTACGCCGGGGCGATTCAGGACCTCAGCAGGCGCGCCGTCAAGCGCATCGGCCGCGACCACAATGGTTCCAACCGAAAACTGATCGAGCACATCGGGAAGACCACCCCAATGGTCTTCGTCCCAATGTGTCACGAAGACGGCGTCGATATGGTGGACGTTATTGCGAACCAACGCCGACACCACGCGCTCATCGAGCCCACAGTCCACGAGCGCCACGGCGCCACCCTGACGAACCAGAATCGCATCGGCCTGCCCCACATCGAGCACCGTCACCGAAGGCGGAGCGAATCGATCCCAATAGACATACGGAACGGCCGCTGCAAGCATCAAACACAGCAGCCCCACCGCCACAGGACGTGCACGGGGACGCGGCCACCAGACCAGCAGAACCGCAAGAAAACACGGCACTAGATAAATCCACATGCTATCGGGCGGCACGCTCACGGATGCACCCGGCACGGCGGCAAACAGCTGCTCGAAAAACAGTGCGCACCGAGCAGCAATCATGGGTACGACGAGCGCCCAGGCATGCAACGGTGCCAGGAGCGAAAAGGGAACCAGCACGATCGAAACAGCAAGCAGGAGACTCACCACCGGACCGATGACCGCATTCGCCAGCGGAGCAATGAGCGAGAACGTACCAAAGGCAGGAATGGTGATGGGAAGCGTCGCCAACTGCGAGCACAGCGTAACGGAAAGCATGCTGGCAATGCCCGTCGGCACACCCAGCTCTCCCAAAGCGTAGGTGGCGTACGGGAAAAAGCACAGGATGGCAAAGACGCTGGCACATGAAAGCTGAAAGCCCATCTCGTACAGCACCGTCGGCCGCAGCAGCACAAAGATGGACATGGTTACAAAGAGTGCCGAAAGGCCGTGCCGGCGACGCCCCGCACCGTTTACGACAAGCGTCGCGAACACCATGCAGCACGCGCGCACGGCCGAGGGAGAGGCACCCGTAAAGGCAGCGTAAACCACAAGCGTTATCGCCAATATCGCCCGTTGAAGACCACGTGAACACCGAATCTTTTGCAATACACCCTCGATTACAAACCCCACAATAGCCAAATGGCTGCCCGAGACGGCGATAAGATGCGCCGTTCCCGTCACCGAAAACCAGTCGCCCGCTGGCTGGGTGCGCAACTCGGCCGAGCGTCCACAGACAATGCCGGCAATGAGCGAACGCGCCGGGTCGGTCGCAGGCGCGATGAACGCAAGCAGCCCATTTCGCAGCCGAAGCAGCGGCCCCGAAGAGCCCTCATCGACCGACACTATCCGAACGGCTTTAACCTTGCGCACCTCGCCTCGGAGTACGCGCGAGCGCCCATACGCATCGTTCTCAAGGCGCGAAACGCGGCCGATAACACGCACATGAGACCCGGCACCAAGCTCGCGGTCGCACGATAGACGAACCGTTGCCAAGTTCTTACCGTCCGCGCGAGCCTCACAAGAATAGGAATACGCGTCGTCGTTTATGGATGGATCACCCTGCACGACAAACTCGAGACTGCTTGCCGCTCGACCATCAAGCGCCTTCGTGGCACTTAGCGCACCCGCAGCCCACCACGCCGAGACGACCGCTCCCGCAACGAGACCGACGGACGCGGCATACAGCCACCGCCTCAAGGGGGCAAGCCGCGCACATGATTGAGCCAGCACAACGAATACCGCCGCCACAACGGGAATGGTCCATAGCGGTCCGACCGCCGATGTCTGCTCCCCCAATATCGCATCGGCGGCCACGTTGAGCACCAAGACACAACTAACGCACAGGCCGGCACACAAGGCCATCGTCCATGGCATGAGGGGCCGCGGAGGCATCACATGCTCGCGCTTGGGCGCGCTCATACGCAGATACAATCTTTGATTTTGGCGAGCTTCTTCTCACCGATCCCAGATACACGCATCAGGTCATCGACTGAGGCAAAGGCCCCGTTCTTTGTCCGCTCGTCGATTATCGACTGCGCCATAGAAGGTCCAATGCCCGAGAGCGTCTGCAGTTCCGCCGCGCTCGCCGTATTGATGTTGACGAGCCCCGCTACATCATTCGCGCCCGAAGCCAAGACAGCTCCGCCATCGGCTCCACCGTCCGCGGCAACCGCCTGCTGCTCCCCCACCGTCGGAACATAGATCTTTTGGCCATCTGTGATCTTGGATGCACGGTTAAGCCCTGTCACATCCGCCTCGACCGTAAGCCCTCCGGCGGCATCGAGCGCTTGGGATACCCGTGCTCCTTCTTTGAGCCGATACACGCCAGGCCTCACAACGGCGCCATCCACATCGACGTACACCTCCGCAGCAGAGGAACTCTTGGCCGAAGACTCATCATCAGGAGACGCATCCCCGGACCCGCGCACATCCGAGGCGCTCGCCTCATCACTATGCTCAAACGACACGCCGCTGGAGCGGCTACTAAAACTTGCCATCGCCAAGCCGCTCGCGGCGGCAATGACAACCAAAATCGCCACCACCACCGCTTTATGCCCGAGCAGCTTTTCTGCCCAGCGGTCCATACGTTTAACCCGTTCGTGATGTTCGCGCTGCGCCATAGCAAACACCTCCCAACACCATCGTGTCAGGAAACGAGCGCCGAAGCCTCCGCACGTCCACACTGGTTATCGCGGTCAAACCAAAATCTGACAAAAACCTTGCGGAAAAGTGTCCATTTATTCAGCCACACGTCAGCGAATGAACATCTTGGCATCATTTGCCCAGATAGCAAAAGACCGACGATACGGGCGCATCGTCGGTCTATGCAGGCAATTACTCGTGATCTTGGTAAATCTCACGCGGAGCAAGCTCCGAATGTTTGCGTTTTAAGGTCTTAGGGGCCTTATACGTGTTGCTGGAGAAGTCGATGTACTCGGTCTGTTTAAGCAGGCGCTCGATCATCTCCTCGTGATCGAACAGCTCCCACGCCTCATGCACGGCATCGAGTTTGGCGTGCGTCTCGGGACGACGCGGCATAAACAGCGTGCAGCAGTCGGGCGCCGCCTCAGTGGAAATATCAAATGTGCCGATCTCCTGAGCGCGCGCAATGATCTCCTGCTTATCGGACCCGATGAGCGGACGGAACACGGGAATCTTCACGGCCTCGTTGACGGCCATGATGTTTTCGAGCGTCTGGGAGGCAACCTGACCGAGCGACTCGCCGGTCACGATGGCCTTGGCGCCCTCGACATGCGCAATGCGCTCGGCAACCGAATACATGATGCGGCGATACATGATCACGCGCAGGTTGCTGGGACAGGCGACGGAAATCTCACGCTGACAATCGCCAAACGGCACCACGTACAGGCGGCCGATCTGGACACCCGGCTCAAGCGCACGGATGATGTCCTGCACCAAATACTCGCTCGTATCGGGCGTCTGCGGACGACCGGAGAAATGTACCGGCACGCACACCGCGCCGCGACGCGCGAGCATCCAGGTCGCCACCGGAGAATCGATACCCGACGACAGGAGCGTCACGACCTTGCCGGCAGAACCCACCGGCAGACCGCCCACACCGCGCTCGGAGCGCGCGTACACGTAAACGCTACCCTGGACCACCAGTACGTGCACCATCGCATCGGGGTCGTGCATTTGAACCTTTTTATTGGGGAAGGCCTCGCACAGCACCTCGCCCACCTGACGATTGATATCAATCGAGGTGAGCTCATAGTCGGTATTGGAGCGTTTGGCGTGAACCTTAAACGAATCGAAGGGGCCAAACTCGCGCAGCGCCTTGACGGCGGCGGCGCAGTACTCCTGCGGGTCGCGGTTGGTGTGGTACGCCAGGGACACACGGGCAACGCCGGGGACGGTGCGGATGACACGCGCCGCCTCGTCGGCCTGATGCTCGTTAAAGGTCACGAGGATATAACCGGAAATTCGAGACACGGCGTTCACGGAAAAGGCGGCCAAAGCCGCCTTAATGTTATCCATGAGGATATGCTCAAAATGTGCGCGGTTCTTGCCCTTCAGTCCAACCTCGTGATAGTGGACCAGGCAGACGCGAGCTGCCATTTAGGCTTCAGCAACCTTGTGGCCGAGCGCCTTCTCGTAACGGGCCTCGTCGTAGGAGATATCGCCGTCGACGATCTCGTCCATAGCCATCGAGATGGTATCGGCGCCGGAGAGCGCGATGGTGATGTCGTCGACATCCTGAACGGCAAGCACGCGGTTATGCTGGCCACGCAGCATGCTATTGATGTCGCAGGCACGCTTGGAGGCAAGCGAAGCGAGCAGGAAGCGGTTGTGATCGGTCTTCTCCAAAAGATCGTCAATGCAAGGCTTTACAACGGACACGGACCTCAGATCCTTTCATGCATATCGAGAACGCGAACGAGCTCGTCGGTCGCGCGGTCGAGATCGTCATTCACCACGACGTCGTCGTAGCGGTCGGCAAGGGCAAGCTCATGGGCGGCGTTTGCCATACGCAGCTCAATCGTCTCGGGCGTCTCGGTACCGCGACCGACCAGACGCTCGCGGAGCACCTCGAGCGAGGGTGGCTTGATAAAGATCAGCACGGCCTCGGGGAAACGCTCCTTAACCTGCAGGGCACCCTGGACATCGATCTCCAAGATGAGAGACGAACCAGAGGCGAGCTTGGACTGAACCTCGCTCACCAACGTGCCGTAGCAGTTACCGTGGACCTCGGCCCACTCAACAAACTCACCGTTTGCCACGCGGCGGTCGAACTCCTCGCGCGTCAGGAAAAAGTAATTGACGCCATCGACCTCGCCTTTGCGTGGGGCTCGCGTGGTAGCCGAAACCGTCAGGCCCAGGTTAGAGCGACGCTCGCGCACACGAGTGACGAGCGTGCCCTTGCCCGCGCCTGACGGTCCAGAAATCACAAAGAGCTTTGAATCCTGAGCGCTCACTTATTTGGTCAGCTGCTCGAGGAGCTGCTCGCGCTGACGGACGCCAAGGCCCTGGACGCGACGGGTAGCGGAGATGCCGAGCTCCTCCATGATCTTGGCGGCCTTGGCCTTGCCATAACCGGGGAGAGACTCGATGAGGGTGGAAACCTTCATGCGGGAAGCAATGGGGTCATCGGAGTTGAGCACGGACTCGAGGGACTTCTCGCCCTTCTTGATCTGCTCACGGAGCTCTGCGCGAGCGTGACGTGCGGCGGCAGCCTTCTCAAGAGCCTGCTTGCGCTGCTCATCGGTAAGCTGAGGGAGTGCCATTCGTACCTCCAAATAGTTGGGTTATATCTGATTCAATATTTGGCATTTTAGCACGTAAAACGTACAAAATGCCCAATCGCGGCTCCATAGGTTAGACGATACCCGCAAAAAGTGCAATATATCGCGCTAAAAGATGAGTCCCTGACCTGCGATTCCACACAAAGGATGGGAAAGTTTTCGCAGGCACAGGGGCTAATTTGTGCTAATGAGACCCAAAAGTGGTGACTTGAGGGAATCTTTTACGCGACGTTTTCGACCAGCTCGGCAACGATGGCGTCAAACGCGGCAACCGGATCGTCGGCGCCGGTAATGGGGCGGCCCACCACGATATGGCTCGCGCCGCGCTCGATAGCCTGGGAAGGCGTGGCCACGCGGGACTGATCGCCCAGCGCAGCACCAACCGGACGCACGCCCGGGGTCACAATCAGCGCATCGGGGCCCAGCAGCTCACGCATGTCATGAGCCTCCATCGGCGAGCACACGATGCCGTCGATACCGTTGGCCTGGGCGAGTTTTGCCAGACGGGCGGCCTCCTCGGCAACGGGCGACTCGACGCCGATCTCGCTCAACGCATCCTGATTCATGCTCGTAAGCACGGTAATGGCGACGAGCTTGGCTCGATCCTCGCGCGCCTCCTCAGCACCCTCGCGGCAGGCGGCGAGCATAGCACCCGAACCCAAGCCGTGAACCGAAAGCAAGTCGGCACCGGCAAGCGAGGCCGAGCGAGCGGCACCGCGCACCTGATGCGGAATGTCATGGAACTTAAGGTCGAGGAAGACCTTAAAGCCCAGATCCTTAAACGTCTTGACGATCTCGGGACCCTCGGCGTAATAGAGCGTCATGCCCACTTTAAGCCAGGCGGCATGGCCCGAAAGCTCATGGGCGAGCTCGAGCGCACGCTCACGGTCGCAGTCAAGGGCGACGATAACGCGGTCGCGGGCATCGGTCTCTAGCATTCGAAAGCACCTACCAGCTCGTTGATGTCCTTTACGCCCTGGGACTCGGCCCAGGCCTCGAGCTCGTGCGCGATCCTGAGCGAAGCGCACGGATCGACGAAGTTGGCCATGCCGACCGACACGCAGGTAGCGCCAGCCAGGATAAACTCGGCCGCGTCCTCTCCGGTCATGACGCCGCCGACGCCATTGATGGGGATATCGACGGCCTGGGCAACCTCCCAGACCATGCGCACGGCGATGTGGTGGCACAGCGGGCCCGAAAGGCCGCCCTTGGGCTTGGCCACACGCGACTTGCGGGTGTGGACGTCGATGGCCATACCCTGGATGGAGTTGATGACCGAAAGACCATCGGCACCGGCGGCCTCGAGAGCCTTGGCAATCTCGGCAACGTTGACCGGGGCCATCTTCACAAACAGCGGCTTGTCGGTCACCTTGCGGCACGCGGCCATGACGGCAGAGGCGCCCTCGGGCGTGGAGCCCATGGCGGCACCGCCGGCAGCAATGTTGGGGCAGCTCACGTTGATCTCATAGCCGGCAGCCCAGGGGCACAGCTCGACATACATCTCGAGCGCACGGACAAACTCGTCCACGGAATGACCGGCAACCTGGCAGATGACCTGGCAACCGTCCTTGGAGAGCTGCTCGAGCCACGGACCGGACTCGCGGGCGAAAGCGGCCACACCGGGGTTCTGCAGGCCCACGGAATTGATCATGCCACCGGGGATCTCGGCCATGCGGGGTGCGGGATTGCCGGGCCAGGGCTCGGCAGCGCAACCCTTGGTGGTGATGGCACCCAGCTGGGAGACATCAAAGAAGTTCTGGAACTGCCAACCGTAGCCAAAGGTACCGGCTGCGGTGTTGATGGGGTTCTGCATCTTAACGCCGCCGAAATCGACGGCCATGTTCACGGTACCCACTAGAAGACCACCACCTTGGAAGCATCGAACACGGGGCCGCACATGCAGGCGCCCTTCATACCGTCGACCGTCTCGACATTGCAGGTGTTGCAGGCACCAAAGCCGCAGCTCATCATGCGCTCGAGCGACACCTCGCAGTACGCGCCGGCCTCGGCGGCAGCGGCGGCGACCTTCTTCATCATGACGGCGGGACCACAGCTGGCGACGTAGTCGTAACCGCCCTCGCCGAGCAGCTCGGCGGCAGGATCGGTGCAGAAGCCGTGCGTGCCCAGTGATCCATCGTCGGTGCACACGTTAACCGTGGCTCCCAGCGCGCGGAACTCATCGACGCCCACGGCCTTGGACGCGGTGCCAAAGCCCAGGCACACGTCGACGGTCACACCCTGCTCGGCAAGCAAGTCAGCCAGGCAGAGCACGGGCGGAACACCGATGCCGCCCGCCACGAGCAGTGCCTTCCTGGTGCCCTCGGGCACAAGCCAGCCGCGGCCGCCGGGGCCCAGCAAGTTGGAGGTGGAGCCAGGGGCCATCTGCGACAGACGACGGGTATCATCGCCCACGACGGCGTACCACAACTCGACGGTGCCGGCCTCGGCGTCGGCACGATAGAAGCTCAAGGGCACGCGAAGCAGCGAGGAAGCATCGCCCGGCACGGCGATATTCACGAACTGACCGGGCTTGAGCGCACTTGCAAGCTTGGGGGCCGAGATAACGAGCGAGAAGATGCCGTCGGCGATCTCCTGGTTCGAGACGACCTCGAAGTCGTGCATGCGTGCAGTGGAAGGTGTGGGCATAGACGCTCCAATCCCCCATGCGGTTGCATGGTTCAGGCGAACAGAAAGCGCGGCACCGCAAGGGCGCCG
Source organism: Treponemataceae bacterium (assembly GCA_963602825.1). Classification (GTDB taxonomy): domain Bacteria; phylum Actinomycetota; class Coriobacteriia; order Coriobacteriales; family Coriobacteriaceae; genus Collinsella. Next base: position 29,004 of record CAVCKO010000031.1, read on the forward strand.
CGCACAAAAGCGATAAGGCTATGCTAGCAGATGCAGCCGTCGGCAAGCGTCTGCTTACCGCCGACAAACACATCGGTGGCACGACCGGTGAGCGTGCGGCCGGCAAAACCGGAGTTCTCGGCACGCGACTCGTAACCGTCCTCGCCGACCGTCCAGGTAGCAGCGGGATCGAACACGGTCAGGTCGGCAACGGAGCCCGCCTTGACTTGAACCTGGTCCAGACCCAAGATCTCACGCGGCTTGATGGCCATGAGCTCGACCATGCGGCCCATGCTCATCTTGCCCGTGTTGACCAGCTCGGTGAGCACAAGCGGCAGCGAAGTCTCGAGGCCGATCATGCCAAAGGGCGCAAGCTCGAACTCGCGGGCCTTCTCCCACGGAGTATGGGGAGCGTGGTCGGTGACGATGGCGTCGACGGTGCCGTCGATGACGCCCTGACGGATTGCCTCGGCGTCCTCGTCGGTGCGCAGCGGCGGGTTGACCTTGAGCGAGGTGTTGTAGGTCTCGTCCAGGTCGTTCTCGGTCAGGAACATGTGGTGCGGGGTGGCCTCGCAGGTGACCTGCACGCCAGCGGCCTTACCGGCACGCACGAGCTCCAGGCCATGGGCGGTGGAGATATGCTGGATGTGCAACTTGGCACCGGTCAGCTTGGCGATCTCGATATCGCGAGCGATCTGCAGCTCCTCGCCTGCCGCCGGCCAGCCCTCGAGGGCCAGACGGGTAGAGACCTTGCCCTCGTTGATCTGACCGTGACCGACCAGGTCCTCGTCCTGGCAATGGCTCATAAAGACCTTGCCGAACATCTTGCCGTAGTCCATGCAGCGACGGAGCATGCCCGCACCCTGCACGCCGCGACCGTCGTCGGTGAAGGCGACGGCGCCGTGGGCAACCATATCGCCCATCTCGGACATAGCCTCGCCCTTAAGACCGCGGGTCATGGCGCCAGAAGGATAGACGCGGCAGTGGCCGACCTCGGCAGCGCGGGACTTGACGAACTCAACGACGGTACCGTTATCGGTAACGGGGTCGGTGTTGGGC
>CAVCKO010000032.1:0-991 GCA_963602825.1 Treponemataceae bacterium
CATAAGAGCAATGAAGTCGCCTTTCGCGAGCGAAGCGGCAGCATTAGTCGCACCCGAAATACCCTGGTTAGCCTCCAAGTAAACAACTTTGATTTTTTCGGATTGTTTCCCCTGCAAGTATTCGCGCACGCGTGAGTCAGTCGATGCATCGTCGGCAATGCATACTTCCCAATTATCATATGTCTGGGCTTCAATCGATCGAATTGCCAAATCAAGCCATTTGATGTCCACGTTGTAAACGGGCATTACGATAGAGAAGCAAATGCCGCCCGTAGAACTTCCCGGTTCAAGACCCTCGGACGGAAGCGCAACGTCATCCATCACGATTTCATCATGGAAACGATCACGCAGGCCGACGAGACCGTACTTAACAGCATACTTTGCTGCCCGAACATAGCTGTTAGGATTCTTCTTCGCAAGTCCAAGCAGAGTCTTTGCTGTATCTATCTTCGACATGTACCAACCTACCTAATAAAAAACCATAATTAGAGCTGTGGCGCAACGTATGCGCAGACAACGAAACCTAGCAACCAAACGCACATTGTAACTGCACGAGCAATCGCAAGAACGAAAGCCCTGTCAGGCTGCCACTTAATGCTAACAGCAAGAGACAGTGGAGCGAGCAACGGTAAAAGATATCTAGGCTGACACCCGTTCACCGTGCCATATGCAACGGGAGTATAAGAAACATACAGTGAGGCAACAACGAGAAACACTGTAGCCACAACTAGCGCAACAACGCCAATCCTCACGACCAACCCGAAATGATGGCCACCGGGATCATCGGGATCGAAAGTTGCGGCCAAAGCGAAGCAAAGAATAGCCACCACCGATAAATTCGGAATGAAGGTCTCAACAGAACCTAAATATGCTGTTGCCAGCGTATAGCCTCCAGCGGAAAAGGGTGAAACATAACTAGACACGAACACACACAAGGTTGATATAAAGCCAATCGGGTTAGAGAAGAAATACCTAATCTGCCCTATAGAAC
>CAVCKO010000032.1:1001-5441 GCA_963602825.1 Treponemataceae bacterium
CGCGAGTCGCCCGCTTGGCCACCCTGCGTAAACAAAAGCGGCAGAACAAATGAAACAACCATTGCACAGACAAATAAGAGGATTGCCGCGTAGTATCGTCGGCGCTCAAGAGGGGAATCAAACCTATCCTTTGAAACAAAAAGAAGGAGACCGACCAATGGGAAATAGATGGCCTTAGAAGCAAGGCCAAGGGCGAGCACGATTAAACACGGAATAATATTTCGAACCGTCGCCTTCTGTTCTGACGCAATAAACTTCATCATCATCGCCGCAGCAAGCATGACGACCGACACTATCCACGGATCGTACGAAAAACTTGAGGCCATAAATAAGGAGGTCGGAAATAGGCCGACGCACGCAAAACACCACTTCTTTGATGGGGCCAGCCTGATTGCAAAGCTGACAACCACGACATATGACAACAAGTTAGCCAGCCTACCCGCAACTATCAGACCAGTCAAGGGAAGATGCAGCAGTCTTCCAAACCAGATTCCAATAGCGGACGGTATATTTCCGACCATCGATATTGAAATCAAATCTTGCCCAAGCACTGGAGAAGTCCACCCGGGATGCTTCCGGATGGCACCAACATTTGTAGCATTTTGATATTCACTGTCGAGCCGCGTGAGCGAGCTTTCCAAAATAGAACGGTCAACGGAACCCGTAGTATTCCACGGCTTCGCGACCATCTCCACCTCTGCATCGGTTAGTTCCGAACCGCCGATGAACGAAATGCCGAGACTGCGATCAAAATGAGTTTCATCATCGTAGGAGAACCCCATTGCTGGTGGAACACATAGAGAGAAAAAAAGGCCGACGCTCAAGGCCGACAAAGCAAACACGGACACTGCAGACAGACCGTCACATCGAAATAGAACAATAAAGCAGACTATGCAGATGGCACAATTCAGTGCAATCATCTGAATCGGAGCTACGAGCGCAAAGCAGTAATAGAAGAGGGCATCGGCCAACACCATCGCTGCCGACCCGCACGAAATGACAAGCAAGCTCACGCGCATTCGGGTATCGACAGAACGCTCAGGCTCAGCATCGTCAACCGCTGCAAAGCGCGCGGGCACAACAGCCCAGAATGTGGCGTAAATCAACAGACCAAAAATAAATAGAACGGCTATGCGGCGAAAGCTCCAGTCGGAGATGCATAGCGGTGAAGCCGTTCTCATTCCCACCAAGGTCAGGAACTCCCCAATCACAGAAAAGGTGATCGCAAACATGACCAAGCTGCGAGCACGGCTTCGTATCACTTGAGGGCGAAGATGCACTTCAATCTCATCAAGACAATTCCTGTAAAATAGGTACAGAGTGGAAATTAAAACTGCAAGGGCAAACGCAATCGCAACAATGCGAGGAAGAGACACGGTCTCTCCTTTCAAGGGGCAAGCGAATAATAAAAATGACAAATCTAACGAAGCGCCTGCTCCTCAACAAGCTGGTTGATCCTCCGACGCAGTTTCGAAATGCTCACCGTGTTACTGAACTCTCGATACAGGAGCAATACGATCACGTAGAGGAACACGAAGTTCGCTGGACTTTCAAATCCCAGAAGAGAAGATAACCAAAAGGCTACCTGGGGAAAAACAGCCAGCACAACGAAGCTGAAGGCAAAGAAAAGCCAGAACACGGAGTCCAGTACCTCGATCTGCGCCTTCCTCAATTTTCGGACAACGAAGTACAATACCAAAAGCGCTCCGAGCAGGAGGGCGGCTCTAAGAACAATAGACATAGCTCAATCACCTAAACCACTGAACGAAGAGAATGGAAATACAAGCGCGCGCCATATAGACAATCGATTTGGGGATGTTCAAGTAGCTCTCCCCCGCCTGCCTCTCGCGCATTTCAACCTGGACCTCGCGAACCTTCGCGCCCTTCTTTATAAGGTAAGAAATAGACTCGGGCTCTGGGTTCAAAGAGTCGTCGTTTGCAAAACGCTCGATCATCTTCCTGTTAAACATGCGCATGCCAGAAGTCGGGTCTGCGACTCGCTTGCCGGTAGCGAGCTTAATCGCAACCGTAATGATGCGCGAGCCGAGCATGCGCGCAGAAAGCTCTTTGCACTTGTTTACAAAGCGTGAGCCAATAACAATGTCGGCGTCCTCAGCAACCGCGAGATCAAGCATCTTGGAAATATACTCAGGCCTGTGCTGGCCGTCCGCATCAAACTGAAGGGCGTAATCATAGCCGTTACGAAGTGCGTACTTCATACCAGTTTGGAAACCGACTGTGAGGCCGGAATTAACCGGCAACGACACGTAGTTATAACCATGCTCGAGGCAGATACGCTCTGTACCGTCCTTTGAACCATCGTTCACCACAACGTAATCGACACCAGGCAGCGTCGAAGTCAGTTCGTCAACGGTTGAAGAAATGGATTCTTCCTCATTGTAGGCTGGGATAATCACCAAAAGGCGCTTATTGGACATGAGACAAATGCCTTTCAGACAGTGGCGAAAAATTGCGTACTACCACTTGATATCAATCCTCAGTTTGGTAATCGCAAAGCGATAAGCAGACAAAAACGGCCTCATGAGGTGCGCTTTATAGAACAGGCGTGCAATCCAAAGCTTGATAAACGGGCCCTTTTGCTTAAGCGCATACGAAAGAGACATACAGTTCGACTTACGCCACGTCGAGAACTTGTCATCCAAGAACGAAGTGCACCTCGAAATGTAGGCAGAAACATTGCAGGTCGGATCGTTAAACAACCTAAACAGCAGGGATACACCCAGATGAAGGAACGCTATACCGTCCAAGGCATTAAGCATGTCCCCTGAAACGCCGCGTTCAAGATACAAGGAACGTATGAAGTCAAAAGTTCGATAAATCGAATCAACCTGTTCTTTGCGAACAGTGTTAATGATCGAATCTGCGCGAACCATATAGTTGATCAACGGCACATCGGAGAAAACGACCTTGCCGCGAGCCTCGAGATATACGAGCAAATGGAAAGCCAAGTCATCTAATACAGTCGGCGGCTCCTCAAGGTCGTTCATGGACTTGAGAATTCTTGACCGGAACGCCTTATTCCAAGGAGCGCCATTAAGCTCAATGAGTCGACCCGGCTCCTCGCTAATTACGAAGTCCTCGCGAGGGCTGCACATCTCAACGGACAACACCTTATTGGTGTCGAGATCAATCCGCTTAAAACCACACACTGAAATGTCGGCATCGCTCTCCTTCGCCGAACGGTACAGGACCTCGGCAAAATTAGGAGCAACCGTGTCGTCACTGTCTACAAACCCAATGTACTCACCCTTGGCAATTCGGATACCGTCAAAACGACCGCGCCATACACCCTCGTTCTTCTTGTCAATAACGACGACTTTACCGGGATTTGCAGCCTCATAGGAACGGAGGATATCGATGCAGCCGTCCGGCGAACCGTCGTTGATACAGATGATTTCAATATCATCTAGCGTTTGGTTAATAAGGGAGTCGAGACATGCCGGGAGGTACTTCTCCACCTTGTAGCAAGGAACAATCACACTCAGCTTAATTAACGAATCGGCTGTTATCAAAGCAACATCCTTCTTATCGTATCTTCAAAAGGGTCTCACGTTCAACTAGCCTAGTTTAACGCAGGGCGACCATCCCCATTAAACATCAACCACAAGAGCACCTCAGACCGAACAGGGCATCATGCGCTTAACATGAACAATGCCCTCCTTGGCAAGACAAACGGCATCATTATCGAGTAAAAACAGACAAGGCTCTAAATCTCGTGACGTCGATTGCCGCAGGCGCGCGCAACAAGCAAAAGGGATATCAGAATGTTCAGTCCGTAACCTACCAAGATTGAATAGGTTATGCCATTCGCCCCAAATGCGCCAAATAAGCTATCAGAAGCAACAAGGGAACCCACTAAAGCAATTGCCCCGCAAAGGATATTACCTAGACGCATGTTCATAACAATCAGTATGTCTTGAAGAAAGTACAAAAGTGCAGTTGCGCCCGTACAAATAAGAAGCGGATACGCCAAGTCAACTGCATCCCTACTAATTCCACCTAGCAAAACATTCAGCACGCTAAATCCAAATAGCCAGCAACAAATCTCGAACACTGCAATGAGCACTCCAAGAGCAAGTAAAAATTTGCCAATTGTATATAATACTACATCCGATTTACCAGCATGGTATGCCTCCGCAAGCGGAACTACCAAGGGAGCATATATATAACTTGCGAGCGCTTGCACGATTACAGTAGGGGCAGCAATGGCAGCATAGACCCCTAACGCATTCTGACCATACAGAAGCCCATATCTTTGGCGCGTCAGGCTCACAACCAACGTAACACAAAGCATTGCTATGAAGCCGGGAACGCAGGATGACAGCAAGCGTGCAATTGCGGATACCGACCACTTAACCTCAATCTCTTCCAGATCCCTGGCGCGTCTACAATCAAACAAGCACAGAACCAATCCAGTTA
>CAVCKO010000032.1:5451-29667 GCA_963602825.1 Treponemataceae bacterium
AGAGACGCAGCACCACGATATATCTGTGACTTCCCAATGACGTCAAAACGAAAATGGCATTGATCAACTCCATGGAAGACGTCGACGTATGACTCAATCGCCTTGTAAAGGACATAGAGAGCCGCAACGGCATACGCGCTAGAATCCACCGTAAACAAAGCGTATATAGAGGTAGCAACAAAACCAATCAAGATGGTAAACCGACGAGCGGCCACATACTCCCCCGTTGAGAACGAATGCCTAACATCGGATATTTGAACCGTTCGTACTCGAAAAAGGGCAATGGTAGAAAAAACGTTTCCAACTGCCATGGCTATCGCCAAACTACCAGAAGCCCGATAATCGTCCGAAAGCAAAACGACGAGCACCGTAGTTAACCAAGTACACCCGAGGTATACAAGCGAACCTAACGAATTCCAAAGCACGTCGGTTGCGGACGCTGTCCGATATGTCATACTGGATTTTTTCTTAACGTCCATGACAGTAAACCTTAGAAAAAATGCCCATGAGGCCAAATTTCGAAATCAGCGAGAAAGTCTCTATAGCCATTCTCTTCCAAACAGCCTCACCGCCCCAAAGTCGACGATCGAAGAAATGCATCTTTAGCATAAATCCATTAGAAGAGAACCAGTTATCGAACCGCTTTTGCTCCTCAAGAAACCTCTCTGGACTTGCCCCAGCACCAGACCAAAGCAGATGCCAAACACCCCTTCTATAAATCGCATAATCATAAAGAGCGGAACGCCTACCTGCGGCAACATATTGCTCATTTATTTTATTAAGGGTGTAAAGCAAGTCACAATTTCTCGGCAAGCCATATTGACGGGCGTTCGATACGCTTCCTCGATTCATATACCAGTTGTAACCTATATAGGATACCTGTCCCACTTTGTCCGTATGCAGATAGCATATATAACTAAAATAATCGTCCTCTCCAATTACGCAGTCTAAAAAGCGAATATCATTATCAGCAATTAAACTCTTTCGGATTATTTTCCCCCAGGGCATAATAAAATTATATTTTGTGAACTCACGGTTCTTAAACACCGGGATTTCAAATAGCACGCGCTCATCATCTACACGCCTATAGCCACAAATAACAATGTCGTTTCCACTTTTTTCCGCTGCATTCAAAAGGACTTCAATATAATCCTCATCGATAAAATCATCGTTATCCATAAAACAGATGTACTCAGCACGGGCCTCGAGAACGCCGCGATGCCGCGCTTCGCACACACCCGAATTTTGCTGAGTTACAACCCTCACCCACTCGGGATGTTTCCGGAAAAAGGAATTCAATCTTTCCGGAGAGTCGTCCGTAGACCCATCGTCAACGAAAACGACTTCAAAATCTTCCGAAGTCTGATTTTCCAAGCTCCTAAAACAACGCTCAATCTCAGCGCCCGCGTTATACACGGGCACCACAACTGTAACCCTGGGCGACCCATTCATGGCACACGTCCTCACTTATATACACTGCCCCTAACAGCGCGCATGGCTCAACGAGCTATAACTTCCCGGTCAAGAAAAGCATCCTGAGCATGAACTCTCCGCTAATCGTTTGCCGCAACCGTACAGGCAGAAATGCTTTCTTAATTCTTGAATTGCTCGTACATACATCCAGAATTTTTACGTCATGTTTGGATAGCTTGCCACGGTATGCACTAGCAAACTTAGTGATTTGTTTGCCAATGATACTCAACTCATCACCTGCGATAAAATGCTTAATACGATATCGCAACAACCGCAACTGCCCGGACCCGGTAGGGCTTACGTTCCTGCCATCCCGACGATAATCAAGCGAATAAAACTGGTCATCGTATTCAATATCTCCAACAGCGGACGCTACAAGAGCCACCCACCAGTCGTGGCAGTATATCCCATTACAACCAGCCTGGATTACGCATGAGGCAAGGGCATCGTTGAAAACAATTGTATTCCCGGATATCGTATTCTCAAATAAAAGCAGCGAAACTCGCGGGTCTATTTTGTTGTGCGCGGAAGGCACGGGGCTCCCAAGGTTTTCATCGCAGTAATAGTATTCGCTGCAATAAAGATGCGGGATATTCTTGTCCTTTCGGCTCAACACGGACAACGCGCGAAACATCTTGTCTTCATGCCAGCGATCGTCTTGATCGCTAAACGAATAGTAGTCATATTTTCCAGCTGTATGATTAAGTAATGCGAAAAAAGAACCTGTTACGCCAAGGTTTTCCCCTTGAATCAAGGTAAGAAGCCCGCGGCCTTCGTACTCCACCAGGATGTCAATCGTGCTATCAGTGGACCCATCATCACGAACGATTAAAGAAAGGTCACATTGCTCCGGCAGTTCTTGAGCCAGGATGCTGTCAATCTGCTCCCTGATGTATTTCTCTCCATTGTACGAAGAGAGCATCACACAAACCTTAACTGTATCCATCGAGCTCCTTTATCCATATTGAAAGCTCGATATAGGATACCCGCTAATCCCCAGCATCACGCAACTTTCAATCAGCAAGAATAACAAGCCTGCACCTTACCTATCCATTCCGCCGCAGTGCAGCCATGCGGGGAAAAAGACCAGGACATCGGCGTGACCATATCCGAATAATTTACATGGTCACATCCGAAAAAATCTGCTCATTACCGAAACTAGGTAGTGTCGCCCAGTGTCGGTGTAGGGCACGGTCCTCGAGGGCAGCCGCAGGCTGCCCGAGGAACCGAGAATCACCTAGAATGCGATCATTCTAGCGCATGTCACGCGATCCATCTTCATTTCATGTCCAGTTGATTTCTCACAATGATCACAATGATCACCACGGCTTCTGAACACTAATCAACGGACACGCCCCAAGGAAGATCGTCTTTTCCCCTCCCGTTCGTCTTTCCCTGCCACGTTGCGAACAGGTATCTGTCGAACTCGAAGAACTCTGTTTCTCTATAGGGGTGCTGCCTGTCGTAGCTGCCAATATTCGTTATATACGCATGGTCGACAGACCTCAGTTCATAGTCCCTACATCTCAGCGACGGAAAAAGCTGTTTGTACAGGGCATAGTTAAAGGAATCGTCTATTTTCATATGTTTAATGAGTGGAGCGTAGTCCTTGTGCTGATCATAATTAACAAATAGAGCGAGGTTGACGGCGCAGCGCGCGAATACGTCTTCTTCCACGCGCCGGGAATAATAGGCGACCCCGTCAAGTCCTAGCCTCTTACACGCCATCATTATTGCCTGGGAGACGATGTACTCAGACTTGAACGCTCTGTCGGCTTCGTTGATTCTGTACGAGGTCGCTATCATGAGCATGAACAGTTTAAGCCAGCAATGGACGCGCCCCTCGCCGAGACCGTCCAAGCCGCCGAAATCTCTCACATTGATTGCCAAGTTAAGTATTTTCTGCGTGCCGTCTAAAACTACCGGTGAGACGTTGAAATCGATTTCCGGCGGAAATTCCGTCTCTACCCAGCATCCATACGAAGAATTTGCAAGATAATAGGCCGGACTACCGGGGATACTAAACCTGTAGCTTCCGGTCTTAGATCTCAGGCTCTTCGGCAAATGCAACATTTCTTTTGCCGCATAGGCGTTAGAGGGACTCCCCGTTCTCGACCGGAAGAATTGTATCTCTTGGCTCCTGTTCCCCGGAAAGGCCCAACTCTCACCTAGCTTTGCAACCGCTAAAGGATCGGAACGAACTTCTGAAACCAAATTCCTGATGATTGTGTTGCTTTTTGCAATATCGGCCTTGTAGTAACTACGCAGGGCTTCGAGAATTTTTTTTCGATATCTCTGTATTATTGCCAGACTGCCATCATCCGCACCGGCCTTTTCCGCCTGGTTGAGCACAGTGTTGTATTTCTCCATAAGGTGGGGATAGTAATCGTTGTCCAGTTTGACAACAAACGGAGCATACAGGTCATTACAGATGAAATCATTCAACAGCCAAGATAACCCCATCTTTGCACCATCCTCAATTTGATCCCAATTGGTCAGCACACCCTTAATGTCGACTATATACCCTGTACCATCCGAAGCAAAACGAACTGGTCAGCTTCGGATAGCGAATGCCCAGCAAAGGAGATCCACGTGCAGTAGTCTTGAGCTGCCACCCACCAAACACCGAACACAACAACCCGCGCTGTAACGATTAGGCGCTTACACACTCCGGCGCCCTCGCACAACCGCTCACGAAGCCACTCGGGAACTACGCGTCCAACGTTGCTTAATACTGCTAGCATCTAATGGTGTATTGCACCTGTTAGAAGGAGCCAATATGAAACGATGGCGCACAAAAGCAATCGTCCCCTTACTCTGCTCAACCCTACTCGCCGCATCGGCCTTGTCGATTCCGGCATTCGCAGAAGGCGCGGATCCCACAGTAGCAACGGATGTCGTTCAGAACACGCAGGCGAACATCTCTGGACAAGAGAACAGCGACTCAACCGTGAAACCCGCCAAGGAACCGAGCACGAGCCAACCGATGGAGGAGGGCACCGACTCCAAAACGGATACCGAATCAACCAATGATGCAGAAGCCCCCTCGGCAAACAGCCCCTTACTGGGCAACGCGACCCCAACAAGCAATCCCCAAATAGGCGCGGCGCCCGCCTCTCCCCAAGCCAATACCGCACCTTCCGTCCAATACTATGCTCACGTAAGCGACCAAGGATGGGACAGCTTCCCCAGCAAGGACGGCGCTACGGCTGGAACCGAGGGCAAGGCGAGAGCCATAGAGGCCCTTAAGATCTCACTCGCCAACGCTGACGGTGGCATTCGCTACATGGCGCACTGCACCAACGTTGGATGGCAGGACTGGGTTTCCAATGGGGCTATTGCGGGCACAACCGGCAAGGCTTACTCCATGCAAGCCATCAAGATAGAACTTACTGGCAACATCGCAAACGAGTACAACGTGTACTACCGTGTCCACGCCCAACACTTCGGTTGGCTTGGCTGGGCCAGGAACGGAGAGATTGCCGGCACAACCGGATGGAACTACCGAGCTGAAGCGATTGAGATTCGCCTGGTGAAGCGCGGGGAAGATGCACCGTCCTCTACAGCGAACGCTTACATTCCCTCGTGCTACCAGACATCCATTATTCAGGAGGGCGAGTCGACCACAGTGCGCGTTCGACCAGACTCTCTCGCGCTCCTCCGCGCCGATGGCGTCGCCACAGACATGCGTGTGACCGCCACTATGCGCTACGGCGACGCTGTAACGCGCAATGTGACCGACTCCACCTCGCTCGCATCCATCGATGCCGCCGGTATGGCGCTAAACGTTGGAACCTATGGACCATTTACCGCAAAGGTCGAGTACCTCAAGGGCGACCACGTAGTTGGGACCACCGTCCAAGATTTTGGGGTGACCGCGAGCGAGTATAACCTCGCACCGCTTTCTGCGACCTTCCCTGTTGTGCTCTATTCCATTTCCTATTGGGACCACACAACGTCTTCGACCGGGGCCTCGGTGCCGTCCATTGCCATGCTCGACCGCCCCTCGGCGTTTAATTGGGACGCGCTCCCCTCCGGCATGTACGCCATGCCCTTCATGACAACCGAAGATATTAAGGGCTCCAGCAATTACACTGCATTCGCCGACTACGTCAAAGAGCTCAGGCGCCTTAAGCCAGACTCCAAGTTTAACCTGTTCATTAACGACATTACCTGCTCGCTTATCCACTCGATCATATATGCCAACCAAATTCCCCAGGACAACTATAAGATTTTCCTGCTTTCGGACGGAACGGCGACGTACAACTTCATGAACGAGGCCTTCAACGCCGAAGGAGTGGATCCCGCCGCTAAGGAGACACAGCTTGAACAAAGCTGGCTTGCCGCGAAAGACTCCGCCTACAGGACTGGAATGGCGAGTTCCGACTACGGTTGGCACGCCCACTGGGATTCCATGTACGCCGTTCTTAAGTGCGAGCCCAATACGGAATGGTGGATGACGCGCACGAACCTGTTCCAGAGCGCCGACGATAACGCGTTCGCCAACACCATTGCCACCGATCCCGGCGTAAAGAAGAAGAACGTCGCGAACATGCTTAGCGCGCTGCAGCAACGCGGAGATTCCACCGTAGCTGCATTCAAGGCCCTCTACAACTTTAACGACGGCTACTTTGCCGCAGCCGAGGCCGAGGGCAAGAAACCCATGGTCCTTCTTGGAACCTATGTGAACCTGGAGCAGTCGTTCGAGGACTACGCCAAGCTCACCATGACTTACTACGGCGATGACTACGCCTATTATTACAAGGGGCACCCCAACACGCCAACGGGCTTGTGGCCCTCAAAGCAAACTCAGTTGGACACTCTAGGCATCACCGACATTGATTCTTCTGTTGCAGCGGAGCTCATCCTGTTCTTCAACCCCGAGGTTGCGCTCTCGGGCTATGGATCGAGCACGTATAACTCTGCCTCCAGCGACGCGGGATGCGGCGTGTTCAACATGACGAAAGCCGCGGCCCTCAGTCCGTCGAGCACGGTCGACTACAGCATTATGGATTGGTTCGCCTCGTCCATCTCATCTTCTTCAGATACGGCTATCCAAGCCCTCTGCCCCAAGGGCGACACGTGCTACCTCGTTGAATTCTCCGATATGATTCTGAAGTCCGCCGATTACGACATTGCGGTTTTCTCTGGCAACACGTCCACGCTCACGTACTACAAGAAGCTTGCCGATGGAACGTACAGGCTGATTCGCACGAAGACCAAAGGTTCGACCCTTATGACCTCTGCCCACGTTTCTGGCACGGGTTGGATCTCCTCGGTCAAGGAGGGCAAGACAGCTGGCACCACGGGAAAGTCCCAGGCACTCGAGGCGTTCAAGGTCGACATGGCAGCCCTCCCCTACTCCGGCACGGTGCAATACCAAGCCCACTGCGCAAACCTTGGCTGGCAAGGCTGGAAGAACGAAGGTGAAGTCGCGGGCACCGTTGGCGAATCACGCCAAATCGAAGCTATCCAAATGAGGCTTACCAACGAGCTCGCCGAGCACTACGATATTTACTATCGAGCCCATGTACAGAACGAAGGATGGCTTGGCTGGACCAAGAACGGCGAGATTGCGGGCACCACGGGCTTTGGCAGGCGCGTGGAGGCTATCGAGGTCAAGCTCATTGAGAAGGGTGAAGCCGCGCCAGGAAGCACTGCGCGCGCATCCGTCATCGGCCTGCCCACCGCAACCGCACACGTATCGAGCATCGGATGGCAGACCACCGTGCACGGTGCCACATTCGCCGGTACAACTGGTCAGGCGCTCGGCATTGAGGCCCTAAAGCTCTCCGTCGCAGGAGCTCCATTCGACGGTGGCATTACATACCGTTCCCACGTTGCCGACCAAGGTTGGGAGAAGACTTGGACATCGAACGGGCATAAGACCGGCACCACGGGCAAAGCTCGCCATATTGAAGCCCTTGAGGTGAAACTTACAGGAGAACTTGCCGAGCACTATGACGTTGTATATCGCGTGCACGTTTCCAACATAGGCTGGATGCCCTGGGTTAGGAACGGCGAGGCTGCTGGTACCACTGGTCGTGGACTACCCATTGAAGCAATCGAGATGAGACTCGAAAGCAAGTAGGCGTCTGATCGCTTGCCCGATAAAAGGAGCCGTCGGCAATCGCAATTCCGACGGCTCCCTAGTTTTAGCTATGCTCACGTCACATCTTCGGACTGTCCACCACCAGGGGTGGCGAGGGTGGACTAGGCGCAGGCAACGATTGGCTGCATTACCGGAACCCAGTCAATTACGCCCGCCAAAAAGACAGTGACCACCAACCTCGTTTTCAACATATCTCCCCCTCCAGCGATGCGGAAAGGAAAACGGCGAAAACGAACTTGGCAGCCACTGCTCCAGTTCAAATTTGCTACGCCCTAGCGATACGTAACAACCTTAGTGCCATACGGAATATTATCGTAAATCCACTTGGCGTTTTGGATGTCAAGCCTTACACAACCTTGAGAAACATTCTGACCAAGTCTACCGTCCTGAATGTTGAACGTTCCCTGGTCGTACGGTACCGAGTGGAACAGATAATCACCGTAGAATTGCGTGTAGTAGTAGCACGTATAACCGTGTCCGAAGCTATAGCCCTTGCCATAGACGGTAAACTCACCCAAAACGGTGGGCGTGCTCCATGCGCCGGGCGAGCACTGCCAGTAGAACACCTGGTTCCAATTGTACGAATTGCCGTTGTACACGCCCACCCGGCAACGAGACGTATCCACAAGGAGCAACCAATTGGTCGAACTCGCATAGCGATTCGCCTTCTGCCACATTGCAAACTGGTCTGCCGGCATAACGGGGATATCCGTGAACGGTCGATACGTCGAGCCAGGCGCAGCGGCACCCTTGGGAAGAATCTGGATCTGGATACCCTCGAGGCGATAACCGATATTTACAGTGCCCGCCTGTGCACCGTTTGCAGCCCAACCGAGCCAACCGTAATCCTGCACATACGCGCGATACCAAACGTCAAAGTACTTCGAGAGGTCTCCCGATAACTGGATCTTGATTGCCTCAAGCCTCTTATTCTGCCCCGTGGTACCGCAACTCGCGCCGTTCGAAGCCCAACCACGCCAACCGTAATCCTGAACATGGGCGGAATATTTGATACCGCCCGATATGCTCGAGCTCACAGAGAGTCTAAGATCCTCAACCTTAAGCGAGCGACCCTGGGTGCCCGCGAATCCGTTATTGGAAACAGCGCCCATCCAACCAATGTTGGAAACATGGGCGGAATAACTCAAAACAGGCATGGAGATGCATGCATTCGCGCCTGTAGCGGGAGCAGTCTCGCCCTTCTTTACGAGCCTAATCTGAACCGCCTCGGCCTGAACACCCAGCCCCGTAGTGCCGGCATCGGCACCGTTACGGGTCCACGAAAGCCAGCCGTAGCCCGCAACGTGTACGCGGTAGTAAATATCGTATTGCTCGGCCAATTCATCGGTGAGATTCATCCTCACCGCCTGGACAGCACGACTCTTTCCCGTCGTCCCGGCAAAACCTGGGGCAACGAAAGCATTCTGCCAGCCTTCTTCCTCAACATGAGCTGCAACGGAAACGGAACCGGCAATTGAACCAGCGGCGCCGACACGAAGAGCTTGAAGAGATAGAGCGCGGCCCGTGGTGCCCACGGTTACATCGGTACCCAGCGAGGCGGTCTGCCAGCCAATCTCGGCAACATGGCCCTGGGCAGAAAGAACCTCATCGGTGGAGTCCGACTCTACATAGGCACCATCGGTAGAACCAGGCGCAGCAGCGTCCTTCTCAAGGAGGCACACGCGCACAGCGCAGATGGCGGCATTGTTGGAAGCGCTACCGGCAGGCAATCCATTTGAAGCCCAGCCGGTCCACTTACCCGTATTGCCGTCAAACACCTGGTACCAGACGTCGTAGGTTGTTGATAGCGTGCCCGAGAGACTAATCCTCACGCAACGCATGGCCAAACCGTCTGACAGCGTGGTTGTCCAGCCACCGTCCACAGTATCAACGCCCTCGGGCATGGAGCCGTACTGACTACCAGACTGGTACAGAATCGAACCGTCGCACGCCTGGTTGTTAACGTTAAGCGCAAAGCTCTTGAGCGGTTTCGTACTATCCTCCGAGCCAATCACAACGGTCGAGTCAGATCCCGCCCCAACGGTCGAACCGTCCAGACGAAGCCCTGCTCCTTGCAAGACGGCATGCTCGGAGCCTTTGAAGGCGCCCTCCGTAGAGCCGGGAGCTTCCTGCCCCTTCTTAACAAGCACAATCTGCACGGCTTGAACGCCCGAGCTCATACCCACGGTTCCGGCCGCCGCACCGTTAGCTGCCCAGCCAAGCCACGCGTTATACCGAGCAGAATAGACTCGATACCAAATGTCGTACGCATTCGCGGCATCGCCCGTGAGGCGCATTTGAAGCGCCTCGATGCGGCGAGACAAGCCCGTTGTACCCGTACGTCCAAAATACCAGGAGCCCCATCCTTGATCTTGAACGTGCGAGCGAACTTGGATGCCAGCACTTCCACCAAACCAGGTTATCCGCGTATCGAGGGACTCTACGCACTCCGCGCCCGGAGCACCCGCGGTGGCCCCGTTGCTCACGACGGACATCCAACCAACGTTCGAAACATGGGTCGAATACGTTACAATCGCAGGCTCGTCAGCTTTGCTCTTGAAGGGAACGTCCGTACCACCCGGGGCAGCAACATCCTTGGCCAATATAACGATTTCGACAGCCTCAACGGAATAGCCATAACCCTCGGTGCCCGCATTGGCACCGTCGCACGTCCAATCCAGCCAACCAAAGTTGGACGAGTGGACTCGGTACCAAACACTGTAGGTTTGAGAAAGCTCGGCGGAGAGCTGGATTGCGATGGCCTCAAGCTGCCGAGACTGTCCCACAGTACCGACAATGGCATCGTTGCCCACCGGGTCCATCCAGCCGATGTTTGACACGTGGGCTTTGATGGAAAGTGCATCGGAAATCTCGTTGCCCTCGGCATCTTTAACGGAAAGCTTCAGCGCTTCCATACGCTTCGACTTGCCGGTAGTGCCCGCAAGCTCACCCGCGGAGACCGACGTCATCCACCCGTAATCTTGCACATGTGCCTGATAGGTAAGAACGGGCGCAGATTCAGATTTATCGTCGGACACATCCACCTGACCGTCGGTCGCATCAACATCCAAAACAGAAGCGGAATTGGCTTTGATTTCAGACTCCGACGGAGACCCATTCTCGGTCGCATTGTCCGAGGCATCGGAAGTAGCACCATCAAGCACGCCGATATCATTGCTCTCGCCCGCCTGATCGGCATCGGTTCCAACTGTCCCAGCAAGCGCATCACCTGTCGGGGAAGCTTGAACGGTAGATTCCTGAGCTAACGAAACGGACGAGTCCTGAACAGATTCGGCGTAAACGGCAATCGGCTGAAGTGCCGGCATCGCGCACATGAGCCAGGCCATACTAATAACGACCGCAGTCCTTCCATGCTTCATTTTGACTCCCCATCGATTAGCCAACCTTGGATTTATTATTAACTGATTCATCAGTTACTCAAATACGTATAACGCGAATGGTGCATAAAAAGAAACGAACGGAGCGCAACAAAAGCGAACCGTTCGTTCTAAATCAAAGAATCAGGCCAAACTCGACCTAGAATATCTTACGCCCTCGCTATGCAAGCGGGATGTTGTCGTACCAGCCCCATTTTGGCTTATACGTAGTGGAATAGTAATCCAGCCAATAACCCATATCCAGAGTCCTTATGTGACCAACATTATCCATAACTTGGTTGTTGCCAATATAGATACAAACGTGACCGTATATACGACCCATATAGTTATGCATATGCGAAGGAACAGCAATGACCATTCCGACCTTCAGCTGCGAATAATCAGTATATTTGCAGAAATCCCAATAATAGTCACAGGCGTCCGTATGGACATTTCTGAATCCAGCCCGCTCATAGACCTGAGCAATCCATTCTGAGCACAACCCAGGACCAGGAGAGGGAACCTGCCTTGACAGATCTACAATCTTCTTCTGCATTGGATTAGCAAGAGCAAAGGGTTCGCCAAGAAGCATCGGGGAGATAGTGCTCCCCGGAGCAGCAGCGCCCTTTCTCGTAATTCTTACCTGAACGGCCTGAACATGCGTCCCATAGCCGGTGCTACCGGCGACGACTCCATTTTTTGTCCAACCGAGCCAGCCGACGTTATCGACATGGACCCTATACCAAACATCGAAATAAGTTGCCAAGTCACCCGATAGGGAGACTTTTATTGCTTCGACCGCATTGGATTCAGTAGCAGACGACAGTTGATCCCCGTTTGACTTGACAGAAGTCCAGCCTACATTTGAAAGGTGCAGCTGATAATTAATTCCACCGGCAACGAACGAAGTGATCTTGGCCGAGAACCCGGTAATGGAAATGCCCTTACCAGTCGTACCGGACACCTCTCCTGCAGAAACAGGATTCTGCCAAGCGCCCTTCGCCTGGGATGAGTACGTCAACGTTGGTATTTCAAGATGAGAATAGCCAGTCGTATCAGGATGGGACGCACCCTTCTTAATAAGCTTAATCTGAACCGCCTCAAGGGAACAAGACATTCCGGTGGTGCCGGCCTCCTCGCCGTCCTTGGCCCAGGCCATCCAGCCGATGTTGGAGGCGTGGACGCGGTAGTAGACATCGTAGTCCTTAGCGAGGGAGCCCGTGAGCCTCAGGCGCACGGCCTCGACGGCGCGGCCCTGTCCGGTGGTGCCGCCCTCGGACGCCGAGGGGGTGTCCCATCCCTGCCAGCCGATGCCCGAGACATGGGCGTCGATCTGGACGGCCGACCCGTCCGAGTAGTCGGAGCTGTCGATCGAGACCTTGAGGTCCTCGAGCGCGAGGCCGCGGCCGGTGGTGCCTGCGGTCGCCCCGTCCGTCACGGCGCCCTGCCAGCCGACGTTGGAGACGTGGGCCCGGTAGGTCAGGGACATGGGCTTCTTCTTGAAGGCGTAGTCGACGTTGGCGCCGTCGGAAGAGGGGGCTGCATCGCCCTTCTTGACGAGCCTGACCTGGACGGCCTCGACGCTCCTGCCGAAGCCGGTGGTGCCGGCCTCCTCGCCGTCCTTGGCCCAGGCCATCCAGCCGATGTTGGAGGCGTGGACGCGGTAGTAGACATCGTAGTCCTTAGCGAGGGAGCCCGTGAGCCTCAGGCGCACGGCCTCGACGGCGCGGCCCTGTCCGGTGGTGCCGCCCTCGGACGCCGAGGGGGTGTCCCATCCCTGCCAGCCGATGCCCGAGACATGGGCGTCGATCTGGACAGAACCATCTTCCACGGGATTCAGAATACTGACTTTAAGATCTTCCACGGCTTTCGACTGTCCCGTTGTGCCCGCAGTTGATCCATCTCTTTTACTGCTCATCCAGCCTATATTAGAAACATGTGCTTCATATTGGATGTGCATCTTACCGTCATCAACGTTGAGAAAAGACCCATTAAAGCAGTAATTCATATCGCAGCGTCCGTTAACGCCCGGAACATTGCCGCTGCTTGAGTACTGCCAGAAACTATAGCTACCGGCATAGTCACAGCGCCAATTGTACTGAGCGACCCAATGGTCATAACCGTTCAGTGACGGACTATCCAAGTAGTTGTTGAGCCAGTTAAGGTTCGCATAGATACCCGACTTAAAGCCAACGGCCTCCATACGGTTACAAAAAGTCTGCGCAATCTGAGCGAGCTTATCTTTGCTGAAATTCGGATCCTGCAAGATATAGTTATCCTCAAGATCGTAATAAACGGGAAGCGACGGATGATGGCCACCGAGCCAAGCAAGTGTTCGATCGGCTTCTTTATTTGCATCCGCTACAGAACGAGCATAGGAGTAGTAGTAGACACCATAAGGAATCCCGAGACGTTCGCATTCGGTAGCGTTTCGTTCAAACGTTGAATCAGGTTTGCCGTAAACAGGGCCGACCTTGAGAATGGCAAATTCTATTCCAGCGGCTTTAACCTGATTCCAGTCAATCGTCCCCTGAAAGTTGCTGACATCGACACCACGCGCAACGGCGCCATTGGGCAAAGCTTCGTCAGCCAAAGACTGCGCATCGATGCCATCGGAGACAGCATCAATAAGCAAGCCGTTCTCATAACGCCAGGAATTCGGCTCTAAAGAATCAGCTTCAGGAGAATCGGCCTGTATGGAATCATCCGCCGAGGCCTCGCCAGCAGAATCGTCAACGTCCGACTCATCAGTCCCGATTCCAGACTGATCATCAGAAACTGAGCCTGAGTCCCCATCTGGACGAGCAGCGTCCGCATCGTCACCATACCATTCGGTTACACCCTGAGAACCCGAGTCGTCGCCCTGCCCATCCTGAGAACTTTCACCTTGAAATCCGCAGTCGTTCGATGATTGCTGCACCGACTGTGAAGAAGCGACGGATTGGGCAGACAACGCGTATGCACAGTAAGGCTGAATGATTTGCGACCAAGCTATTAATAGCGTGCAAACCAAAGCTGCAGACGCTTTGAGACGATTCATATATATCCCCCGAGATATTGACTACTTTCGAAGACACCTAGTTATATTACCGCACTTCTAAACAAGCATTTAAGGCTTAAGACGCAACGGTAGCATTCATACAAAAAAGAGGCGCTCCCGTTAGGGAACGCCTCAAATAGCTCTATGCAAAAGGCCTTGCGGCACCGATTACACGACCAGGAGCATAGACCGAACGCTCGGTGACTCCAATTCCCGGCCACGAATCGATAATTCGACCGTTTCCGATATAGATTCCAATATGACCCTGGTAGTAGACCACATCTCCCCTCTGCATGGCAGAGGTGCTAACCGGCATAAATGTGTTGTTGCGATACCAATTCATGGAGTTATAGGTTTGCTCGGGCAACCAACGATGGTTATAGGGGTTATACCAACCCATATCCATGCCAGTCGCATACAGACATTGCAGTACCAAGCCTGAACAATCAACCGCATCTCCCGGCCAAGAAGACCAAGGCTCGATATAACGAGTTCCAATATATTCACGAGCACGCTGGATAAATGCATTAATGCAGTCCTGGCGCGAAGCGTTATAAGGAATACGGGAAGGCGTGACGTACGTAAAGTATCCGGTGCAATACGAAGGAAGCTGCACGCTGTTGCAATTAACCTTTGGATAAGAGCCGGGGGTCTGATATCCCATATATCGATAGGTCTCAAAATACGAATCAAACGTAGAGCCCGGTGCGAAAGCGCCCTTGGGGACAATCTTTACTTGTAAGGCCTGAACAGGAATGCCAAGCTTCGTGGTACCCGCCGGTGATCCATTTTTGGTCCAGCCAAGCCAACCATAATTTGACACATGAACGCGATACCAGACATCAAAGTAATTAGAAACCTCGCCAATCAAGTTAATCTTGACGGCCTGGATTTGCTGTCCTTGGCCAACGGTTCCCGATGTAGCCCCATCTGAAACAGCAGATTGCCAACCGATATTAGATACATGAGCGGAATACGAAATACCGCCGCTCATGGAACTATCGGAGAGCGACAGCTGCATGGCTTCCATGGCGCGGCTCTGTCCAACGGTACCAGCGATCTCGCCGCTGCCAACGGCCGCTTTCCAGCCAAGACCGGAACAGTTCGCCTTAGCCGAAAAACCAGGAAGCTGAATCAACGCAGCATGATCCTGAGCGGGAGCATCGGATGAACCTTTAGCAACCAACTTAACTTGAATTGCTTCAGCCTGCTTAGACAGCCCAACGGTGCCAGCTGCGGCATCATTTTTAGCCCAACCAAGCCAACCATAATCCGCCGCATGAATACGGTAGTAGATATCGTATTTTGAGGCGTCGTTGCCGGTCAGTCTTAATTTAACCGCCTGAATTGCGAGACCCCTGCCAACAGTGCCAGCATAGTCGGCACCCGAAACGTATGGCTGCCAGCCGATATTCGCAACATGTGCCGACACTTCGACGGAGGCATCGATGCCCTGAGTTGCAACATACAGCGCCTGCAGGGAGCGAGACTTGCCCGTCTGGCCGGCAGTTTCACCGTTGCCAACAGGAGCCAACCAGCCCGCAGAAGCAACGTGCGCCTGAGAAACAAGACCGATTCCAGGCGTTTCGATAAACGCATTGGCAGTGGAGCCAGGCGAAGGCTGACCCTTACTTACAAGTGCAATTTCAATGCAGCATAAACCGGAAGAACCACCAGAAACGCCACATGCCTGACCATTTGACGTCCAGCCCGTCCAACCATTACCGGAATCGCATGCTCGATACCAAATGTCGTAATTAGCAGCGAGCTGGCCGCTCAGCGACAACTTAATCGCTTTAACAGGAGCTCCTGATACTGCTTTGGCAGCACCACCATCCGTTGACCAAGCGCCCCAACCTGAATACCCATCCATAACGGAATAAGAAATAGACCCGTTATCAGTTTGACCGGCAACGCTCAGGGCAATCGAGTTCAGCAGCTTAGCGCCCTTGCCTCCGATCGTGGCCTTTTGACCGGAAGAGGAACCAAGGCTCTCCCCAGAAACGGCCGATCCAGAAACCGTAACAGCATCTGGATCGCCGATAAAGACCTTGGCCGAAGAGCCGGGCGCCGCTCCGCCTTTCTCTACGAGAACCACTTTAACGGCTTCGATCGCCCTGCCCTTACCGGCAGAACCAGCGGCAGCACCATTGCAGGCCCAATCGAGCCAGCCTATACCTGACACATGAGCGCAATACCAAATGTCATATTTCTCGGCCGCTTCACCGGTCAAGCGAATCTGGACGGCCTCAAGCCGCTGCGCCTTACCAGTCGTGCCGCAGCGCCCCGCAGACCACTGTTGCCATCCAATATTCGACACATGGCCCCTGAGCTGAATAGAACCCGAATGGCCATACCAATCAAGCTGAGCTTCGAGGGCCTCCATGGGGAGCCCTCTGCCAGTTGTACCCGCAACAGACCCGCTTCCCACGGGCGACATCCATCCAATATTCGATGAATGCGAACGGACGGAAATCGATGCAGGGTCATCACTATGGTTCTTAAAAGGACAGGTAGTGTCGCCCGGGGCGGGGTCGCCCTTGGGCAGGACCGCGACCTGGACGGCCTGGACGGCGCGGCCGTAGCCCGCCGAGCCGGCGTCGGCGCCGTCGCACGCCCAGCCGAGCCATCCGAACTCGGCGGAGTGGACGCGGTACCAGACGGTGTAGCGGGCCGACAGGTCCGCGGACAGCCTGACCCTCAGGGCCTCGACGGCGCGGGACCGGCCGGTGGTGCCGGCGGTGCCGCCGTTGCCGACGGCGGCCTGCCAGCCGACGTTGGAGACGTGGGCCTCGACGGATATGGCATTTGCAACCTGCTCTTGAGAGGATGCCCCATCCACTTCGAGCGAGATTCTCAGTGCCTCAAGATTCAAGCCTCTGCCCGTCGTTCCGGCAATCTTGCCCGAACCAACCGGATTCATCCAGCCGATATTCTGCACATGGGCAGAAACGCTTACGTTTTTGACGGTCAGCTGATTGGTTTCGGCCGAATCGGCAGCAGCAGCTTCACCAGCCTCTTCGGAGGAAGCCAACTGCGCGTCTTGGGACTCGCTATTCTTGAGAGTACCATCTGATTTTTGTTCCTCGGACACCGAGCCGACTTGCGCGGCAGCCGAACCTTCAAGGACGGAGTCATTTGAGCCAGCAGATTCGCTAATTGAATAATCAGCATATGCAGCGTTCACAGCCCATGATTGACTCACGAGCAACACAGCAGCCATGAGAACAGAAACGGACACATCAAAGAGACGTCTCACGATTCCACCTTCCTTCATCTATCAACGAACCTACTTAAGGACAACCGCTTGGGCTCCTCGTTGCGAGTATAGCGAAGCAATGCGTTCAGCAGAGTTAGAGACATAGCCAGAGAGCGAATCCGCAATGTAAACGGTGCCTAGGGACCGATTAAAGCCTCTTAAAACAACGGTATGAGAGTTGGTATACGTTCGATAAACCCTTCCGCCATATGCCTGAGTCGCATAGCATCGACCCAAATTCTGCATGCCTATCGTCGACCAGATGATAACGGGATGTCCGGCTTCCAAATAGGAATAAAGATCATAGAAACCAGTGCCCGTGACGTCATACGCCCGCAAGCTGCTTCCACGACTGATCAAAAAAGAATTAGCCGTGTTGGTCAATCCAGGAGCGGATATACAGTTTCCGTTCGAAGCGCTATGCGGATTACCCCAAAACGCCGTAACAAAATCCCAGCTGCTCTTAGGCATATACGCATCTGCAATGACGGTTTTACCCAGCCCAAATCCGTAATAGTTGAGCGCATTGGTCAATGCAACGGACTCGCAACCAGTGGGAAGCTCGGGATTCTGCATTGTGCAAGGAACGTTGAGGACAACCGAATTCGGATGCAAGGGGCGATCCCTGTACGCGCCCTCCGTGGGACCCGGCGCCGCCGAGCCCTTCGCGACGATGCGGACCTGGAGCGCCTCGACGCGGTAGCCGATGCCGGTCGTGCCGGCGCGGGCCCCGTCGCTGGCCCACCCGAGCCAGCCGTAGTCCTGCACGTAGGCGCGGTACCACACGTCGTAGTACTCGGAGAGGCCGCCGGTCAGGCGCATCTTGACGCACTCGACCGCCCTGCCCTGCCCGGTGGTGCCGGCCACGGCGCCGTCAGAGACCTCGTCCTGCCAGCCGATGCCGGAGACGTGGGCGCTGTAGGACAGGCCGCCGGAGACCGGCAAGGAGACCTCGGCCGAGATCGCCTCTACGGCGCGGGCCTGGCCGGTGGTGCCGGCGGTGCCGCCGTTGCCGACGGCGGCCTGCCAGCCGACGCCCGAGACGTGGGCCCTGAGGCTGAGCGAGGGGACGGAGAGCTCGGCGGGGGCGCCCGACGATGGGGCGTCGCCGCCCTTCTCGACGAGGACGACCTGGAGCGCCTCGGCCTGGACAGCGAGGCCCTCGGTGCCCGCGGCCTCGCCGTCCTTGGCCCAGCCGAGCCAGCCGTAGCCCGCCGCGTGGACGCGGTACCAGACGTCATAGGAATCAGAGACGGGGCCGGAGAGGGACACCCTCACGGCCTGGACGGCGCGGCCCTGCCCCACCGTGCCGGCGTAGGAGGGGGCGGAGGCGGCGTCCTGCCAGCCGATGCCGGCCACATGGGCCGCGACGGAGACGGAGCTCCCCTCGCCCGCCCCCTCGAGGGAGGCGCGCACCGCCTGGAGCGCGAGGCCCCTGCCAGTCGTGCCGACGTCCTCGCCGCCGCCCACCGCCTGCAGCCAGCCGCGCTCCGCGACATGGCCCTGCAGGACGAGCGCCGGGCCGGAGGCGGCGCCGGAGACGAAGGCCCCCTCGGTCGGGCCGGGGGCGGCGCCGCCCTTCGCGACGAGGGCGACCTGGACTGCGATGAGGCCCGAGGCGCCCGACTCGACGCCGGAGGGCTCGCCGGAGCTCGCCCAGCCGGTCCAGCCGCGCGCGGAGTCGCAGGAACGGTACCAGACGTCGTAGCGCTCGGCGAGGCCGCCGGACAGCTCGAAGCGGACGGCCTTGAGCTGGAACCCGCCGCCCGTGGCGACGAGCTGCGCCCCGTCGGAGCTGGACTCCCCCTGGCAGCCGGAGCCGAGCAGGAGGCCGCGGTAGCCGACCGACCCGTCGGACTCGAGGTTGTCGACAACGGCGGCGACGGAGCCCAGCACGGGCCCCTTCTCGGAGCCGAGCGTCAGGACCCCGCCGGAGAACGACGAGCCCGCCGGCGAGCCGGAGACGGAGAGGGCCGAGCCGGACAGGCGCTCGCCGGCGCCGCGGAAGGCACCGCCGACCGGGCCCGGCGCGGCGCCGCCCTTGGGGACGAGCACGACCTGGACGGCCTGGACGGCCTTCGACAGGCCCACCGTGCCCGCGGACGCGCCGTCCTTGGCCCAGCCGAGCCAGCCGTAGTCGGAGCAGTGCACGCGGTACCAGACATCGTAGGACGAGGCGGCCTCGCCGGAGAGCCTGAACTGGAGCGCCTCGACCGCCAGGGAGCGCCCGGTGGTGCCGGCGGCGCCCGAGGTCCAGCCCTGCCAGCCGACGTTCGAGACGTGGGCCCTCACCTCGAGGGAGGAGGAGCCGTGCCCGTACCAGGACACGGAGCCCGAGAGGGCCTCGAGAGCGCGGCCCTGCCCGGTGGTGCCGGCCGCGGCGCCGTCCGAGACGGCGCCCTGCCAGCCGATGCCGGCGACGTGGGCGCGGTAGGAGACCGAGGGGGGCTCGGAGGACCTGTCGACGAAGGGCGTGGACGTGTCGCCCGGGGCGGGGTCGCCCTTGGGCAGGACCGCGACCTGGACGGCCTGGACGGCGCGGCCGTAGCCCGCCGAGCCGGCGTCGGCGCCGTCGCACGCCCAGCCGAGCCATCCGAACTCGGCGGAGTGGACGCGGTACCAGACGGTGTAGCGGGCCGACAGGTCCGCGGACAGCCTGACCCTCAGGGCCTCGACGGCGCGGGACCGGCCGGTGGTGCCGGCGGTGCCGCCGTTGCCGACGGCGGCCTGCCAGCCGACGTTGGAGACGTGGGCCTCGACGGATATGGCATCGGCGCCGAGGGGCTCGCCGGTCGACGCGTCGGACAGGACGAGGCGCAGCGCCTCGAGGGGGAGCCCCCTGCCGGTCGTGCCGGCGACCCCGCCGCCGGCGACAGCGCCCATCCAGCCGATATTGGAGACGTGGGCCGAGTACGAGAGCGAGACGGGCGCGGCCTCCTCGGCCCGGGCGGGCTCCGCCTGGCCCCCGTCGGCCTGAGCCGGCTCGGCCTGGGCGCCGGACTCCCCACCGGACCCCGCGTCGGCGGTCTGCGCCTCGCCGGGGAGCGGCTACGCCGCCCCCGCCGCGGCGGGGGCGGCGTAGGCCGCGGGCCCGCACAGGGCCAGGGCGGCCGCGAGCGCGAGCGCGGCCGCGGCCCCGGAAACTCGTTTCATGGAGCGTCTCATGGAAAATCCCCCTAATCTAGCAACGGTTTAGAGTCTACTAGATTGGGGGGACGCGAGCCAAGCCATGGTGCGCCGAACGGTTAACCACAAGGTCACCTTCGGCGCCAATGGCCTCATCCGTATAACCTTTGAGTTCCAGATGACCGGCATCGATCCACACCCAGTCAACGCCCTAAACGCCTAGCTCGCAACACGCAACGTTGCCTATAAACATGCTCTCCGTGTCCGCGGTAAAAAAAGGCCCGCCCAGCAAAACGCACGGACAGGCCATAGCAACAGGCAATTCGGCGCAAATCGTTTGAGCAGGGGCGCGCGAAAGGGGCGTATAAGGCAGTTTTCTGCTGGCTATCGGCCGCGGTATCCTCACGGAAACCTAATTGTCGCCGGATTTAAAGTCCCCGGCGCGGGCTCAATATCCTCTCGGATATCTAACCGTCTTGGACTTTTGCCTGGCAAAGACAGTACAGCTTTTACGTGCCGCCACACGGAGCAAGGCTAAAAAGTATCATCTACAACTCAAGCCTCTAAAGCAAGCTACGCACGGGCCTGAAGGAAATTGAGGTCTAAATAGGACCCTTATCAGTCTTGCTGCGCATCAGGTTCACAAAACTGACAGCAGATTTGCTGGCCTTATATAGCTGATCATCAGATTTCTGAAGGTCATTCTCGCTTAATGAATCAAATTCAAGAACTTCTTGCCCGGCGTATATCAGCCAGCCGTTCTGCGCGAGAGATTCTTTCTCGACATCATTGAGATGTATGTCACCACGTAAATCTAAAGAGCAAAGCGCCTGCAAATCAGTAGAAGGAGTATTTGCAACCAAACCAGCAAGCCTCAAATACTCGTTGTATCCTATGCTTTCCTCAATGAAAGCAGAGAACAGCTTACTTAGATAATCCACCTTTCGTCTATCTTCAACTTTATTGATTAAATTCAAGGTCGTTTCAAAATTCTCGATCAACTTCCCCTCGTTCTTAGCAAAGAACGAACGGCGCTGTTCGCCATCGACAGAATCCAGTCCGACAAGAAAGCGTTCAACCTTATTAAAAAAGAGCTGATCAGGGATTGAAGCCATCGCTTTGACGGACTTAAAGAGTGAAATGCCGTCTAACGCATCATCTAAAACGGTGCTTACTACATCCATCGGCAGCCCCAATGAATCTCCGATATTTTGACAGTTTTCCAGAAAATCCACGATATTTGAAACAATAATGTCCGTATTTAAATGCGCTAGACTCAAACCATCCATACGCCGCTCCTATCAGTCCAAAACTTTATATCATTAGATTTCACTAAAGATATGGTTTATTAAAAATCATTCTAACAGTTTAGATAACAGGTGATGATTCGGGGGCCGCAAGGCCCCCGAATGCCATGCTCTTTCCAGCCAAACAGAGAATTTGGCCGAGCGCCCACCCGGATCTTTGTTTGGCGACAATCCCTCCGGGTGGGCGTTCGGGCGGATGGGACAGATCGATATGGGAAGAGCGAACCCCTTCGGAGCGCTCGTGGCGGGCCTGACCGCCAACGAGCTCCTGCTGCTCAGAGAGGCCGTCGACGAGAGGCGCTGCAGCGACGAGGTCGGCGTCGGCACGCTCGCCGAGGCCGCCGCGGCCTGCCGGCCCGACCCGGGATGCCCGGGATGCGGCGCCCGCGGCACCTGGAGGGACGGGTCCACCGCGGCCGGCGTCCCGAGGTGGCGCTGCCGCTGCTGCGGCAGGAGGTTCACCTCCCTCACGGGCACCGTCCTCGAGCACTGCCGCAAGCCGCACGCCACCTGAGTCTCCTTCATCAGGCCCATGCGCCACAGCGTCCCCGTCGAGTGCACGGCCGAGCTGTGCGGTGTCACCCACAAGACGGCCCTCGAGTGGCGGCACCGCGTGCTCGCCACGGTATCCGGCTACCAGGACCGGATCGTGCCGCGCGACACCGTCTGGGTGGACGAGACCTACATCAACGACACCGACCTCTCCAAGGGCTACGGGCAGGCCAGGAAGCGCGGCCCGTCCCGCCAGAAGCTGTGCATCTGCGTCGCCATAGACATCCACAAGGACCCCGTCGCGGTCGCCTGGGGTCACGGAAAGCCCAGCTCGGTGCGCGTGAGGAAGGCCATGGGCGGCAGGATAGCGCCCGGGTCGCCACACATCCGCGACCTCGAGAGGGCGCACAACGCGCTGGTCAGGGACGGCGGGCTCGAGATCGAGGCGCACAGGAGCTGATGTGAACGACCCGGTCTACCTGGAGCGGATGGAGATAGTGAACGACCTGTGCTCCTGGCCCAAGCGCTACCTGTGGCGCTTCGCGGGGATGTCGCCCAGAAACCTGCAGGCCTACCTCGACTGGTGGGTCCACCTCTTCCGAGTCAACCAGGCCAGGGACAGATGGGGCCCGACCGCAAGGATGGGGCGCCATACCCTGATGGCCGACGCGACTTACCGCAGCTTGGGGTGGGTGCGGCGTCACCTGTTACCTAAAAACTGTTAGATAATTAGAAATTGCTGTTATACCGCAAAGTGCATGGTCGACACATCCCTGAGCCCTCTATGAATTGCCGAAGGGACGCTGAAACGATGCTGAGCTAGTTGACGAGCCCCCTTCAAAAGGCCTCTCGAACTGCAGGCGCAGTGGGACATTGACACGTCAGCGACGACAACATCACCAAATTCAGGCTCCCGACGGGCGTGAAGGTCCATCTCAGCCCCCTGATCGATTGCTTCGGCAACATGCCCGTAGCCTGGTCGGTCGGGCCGCGCCCGGGCGCGGAGCTGGCCACCTCGAGCTTGCTAAAGGCCTGCGCTGCGAGGCCCGCGGGCGCCAGGACCCTGATCAACTCCGACCGGGGCGGGCACCACCGCCGGCCGGGCTGGATCGAGATCTGCCGGGAGAACCGCGTGGCCGGGAGCATGTCCGCTAAGGACTGCAGCCCCGACAACTCGGTCTGTGAGGGCTTCTTCGGCAGGACGAAGAGCGAGTTCTTCCACAACAGAGACTGGACGGGTGTCACCGCGGAGCAGTTCATGGGGAGGTTCGAGGCCTACCTCGCGTACTATATGGAAGAGCGGATAAAGAAGTCCCTCGGGTGGCTCAGCCCGATGGAGCACCGAAGGAAGCCTGGATGCGCCTAGGCGGTCCAGGAAATCGTCCGCACCGCTTTGCCATATTTTATTGTCTGAAAGACTATCACCCCAAAAGAAGCCAATGCGGCAATCAACATTTGAAGAAGTCCAGAAGAAAAAGTCTCCCCTTCGCGCAAGACCGCCGGAGAGCATGCTACGCGCAGTCGAATTTTTATAAACCGAGCACCGGAATCTAATGCGCACCCATAAACGCGCAACCATTGGCAAAGCTTCCATTCTTCCAGGACCACCGAACCAAGACGAAAGATAATTATTAGCTGCAACCGCTGCCAGATTGCCACCGTACTTCGATCAAGCATGTGCAACAAGGCCTGTACAGTTCATACCTTAATAGCCATCCCAGCAACGATAGCCATTCGGATATAAACAGGTTGATTCAGACAGTCCCGCCGAATAGGGAGTACCAACGTAGTAACAATAATATTGATAACTTCTCAGTCAGGAACCAAACGAAACCTCGGGACGCCAAGAACGCAATCACTGGTAGTACCCCGATACGCGTTCGCGGTCGAGCCCAGCGCGGACGCGCCCTCCGCCCACCCACCACCTTCCACTTGAACTCGAACGAGCATTTAAGCGATAGCGCACCCATTCCTGCCCCATTACAGTTTGAGTCGTCCGAAAGGGCGGCTCTTTTCCGTTGCATGGCTAT
>CAVCKO010000033.1:0-3422 GCA_963602825.1 Treponemataceae bacterium
GTGTTATGTCCACCTTTATCTATTTAATTCCCCTAAAGGGATTTAATTTTCTGTAGAGCCCATCCTAAGATATCATTCACCACCAGATTTATTTCAATGGCTCATTTAACTCGATATTAACCAACTGGCATTAAAATATGAAAGGATGAAATAATTTATGAAGTATAATAATGGCACACAGGAAGCACTTGCTGTATACGCAATGTATGAGGTGGACCGACAGGGTAAACCTATTATATACACATCTCCGACATTTCACGTATGGACGGATCTCCATGGTTTGCGAGCCGCATATCGGGCCGGAGTTCAGATGGGTAGTGGTGCAGACACGGTTGTGCTTGAAAGTATTAAATACAATCCTACTAGGAGCGTTGTATTTGACATTGGTGGTAAGACGAAAAAAATACACTGTTTGTCGTCCATATACATGGACATGGTATCAAGTGTAGCATCGGTTCATGCATTCCTTGAGATATTCCCCGAGTACAATATGCATATGTTTGCCGATTTCTTAAGAACTCACCCCAGCCGTGCTCATGATATAGCGGAAGTCGTTGGAGATATCTATTCCGACGCATTACCTGGCGAAATTGATGGTTCCCTTAAAAGCACCCTATATTTCGACGGTGAAACGCCTGAGAATGTAACTGTAAACTATGATGATTCCGGTACCTCACATGCATTTCCTGAGAAACCACCCACATCTGCAACGTATTATCGCGTAGCTAATCAGACGGGCACAGCGTACGAGCCGGAGCTGGTAGTACCATTCGGCGATGACTATGATGGTGATGTCAGCGCGAGAGTGATGACGTCTGCATTCAGAGATGAAATAGATAAAACGATTGCCGACGGTCTCGATGACGTCTGCGACAATTCCCAGACGACGGAAACTAGGTTTTCGGATATCGTGAAATTCTAATTATTTGGATTAAAGCATCCCTGCAAAATTGCAGGGATGCTTTCTTTAAATGTAATCAGGAGGATTCGATAAGATTAGTGCCATTTTCCACGGGCTAGCCGTGTTTCCCATGCACACAACTTGATTTATTACATTGCCATGCACGTCGATGATGGATGCGGTGTATCTGTGCCGGCTAATATCAGTGTATCGGACGAAGAACTTTGGACTCAAACATGATGAGTTGCCGGTTCTAGTTATTTGCAACCTGTAATTATTCGGCAACGCGAACGATTCGTCATACTCCCCTCCTTCGTGATGCTCGCGTTTGATGTTTTTGAACAGCTTCCTGATTGCGAACCACAGCTGTAGTGTAGAAAAATTAGGATATTCGGCGGTCGTCATGATCCAATCTCCTTATATAAAATTTCCCGCATACGTTCGATAGTAACATCTCTACCAAATTTGATTTTGATGAATTGAACGCATTTGTCCTCGAGCTTTAAATCTCGATTGAATATGAAGTCATACTTATCGAGGATCTCAGCAATCTGCTCTTTGTCAGCCTGCTCTCGTTTCTCGATATATCCATTGACTATATTCACCTTTATTCGGTGGCTATACTCATTATTGGAAAACCTCGTTTTTAGGTACTCCATGATGAATGATGCCCACGGAAGGTCCTCGGGTATATTTACGAGAATCCGAATGTGCTTATCGATATTGAGCCGTAGTTCAGTGGATACAGCGTCCATCTCCTTGATAAATTCGTCTTCGGATGTAAATGCTCTGTGACTATATCCGTACGACTTCGTGGTATACTCTTCAGCATATGGGTTTACGATGAATTTCGAAGTAACCTTGCGGTCTTTCTTCTCGGTCATAAAAAATCCTTTATCGGGTTCTTCTCCGAATTTCCATCTACTGAATGAGCCTACATACACAATATGTTCGGATATATTGACGTGTATATGATAGTGCCCAAAAAAGCACATACCACTACACATTTTTTCCAGTTCAGCTGTTGTAAAAACCGCGGGTTTAGCGCGGTTTGATTTCTTATCGGAATGGCGTACCGCATTTGTCATGACTTCCTGTATTACACCATGACCGAATATGTAGTCATATTCTTTTTCTTTATCGAAAAAGTCCTTGTAGTATTCGTGCTTATCCATCACGAATTCTTCTGGAAGATAAAGAACTTTGGTGTCGTCGAACAGTTGCTCCTCACTTGCGGTATTTATTATCTTAAAGTCGAGTGTCTCATCTTTTGTGAGATTATCGAATATTCTGTATTGATTACTCTCGTGCGACTCTGTGCCGTAAACTATACGCACTTTTGCAGAAAACCGTTTAGCTAAATCGCATATTGCGGTCATTATCGTAACGGCGATTTCCGAATATGGTGAATTTAGGTATAACTTGTAATCGAAAAAGTCCCCTGCAATTACTATGAAGTCGAGCCTGCTTAAAGAGTTTGCATACGATAAAAAAGAATTCTTGAATTGTGACCACATGTTGGTCGCTGTGAGCGCTCCGATATGGAGGTCTGCAATCACTAATCCAATTCGTTTGCTCATTATTAGTTTCTCCTTTCAGGTGAATTTATATTTAGGTTACAACTGGCATATAATCTCAAAACCACGAAGGAGGTCATATAAATGACAGTAAAGGAAAGAATTGTTCGTACAGACGCGTTTGACGGGCTAATACCTGGGGCACAGCTCAACGATCCCGAAGAGGTAGCTCGATACTATGAAGAGCTTGCGATGTACGAAGAGAGCATCAATAATAACAAGGCTGGAGAAGCCCTCAGAACTTGCGGGGATATGGAGTGCGCAGAACTTGGCGCTCTGATTATGAATTACGCTGAGAGCGACGCCTGCAAGCTGGGCACATTTACTAATGACGACGAGAAACAATGTGTAATTTGCGGAGCTTTCGTAATGTCACGTCTATTACAGGACGAAAGTTACGACATAATCTCATCAGACATATCCAAGGAGGCATACTACAATACAAGCGGCGTCATGGATGAGACCGGCAAAGAGGCCTATGAGAATGACATCAATGATCGCACAGCCGCTATCGTTGACATGGCGACCATCCTGATAAGCGAAACGATTAACGATGACGAATGTATCATGACATTCCGAACGGCTGGCGACGAAGATCCCGAAATGCCTGATGAAGACGCAAGCCCAATCGATTACGACGCCATGACCGATCATGACTTACTCGTTACGATGGTGAAGGACCTCAAAGCAATCAAAACGATTGAGTTCGAGATTCTTAAGGCACTGGCGACATCGCGCTGAGATTATATATTATTTTATAAGATAAGGAGGTGGTAAGATGAAAACCATCACTAGCAAATTCTCTGTGAAATCGGAGGAAAAGCTGAAGAAAATGATGGGGCGAATAACAGCGCTCCAGGGTGCGGTATCGCTGAGCGTAGAGAAAATATACCCACCCAAAAGAAGTCTCATCGGACGTATTAGCGACTGGTTTGCTAATGAAA
>CAVCKO010000033.1:3432-27077 GCA_963602825.1 Treponemataceae bacterium
TTCTCTGCAGATTCCGCGTTGCTGATCGATGGGCATTACGACCCTGACAGCGTCGCTGAACAATTGATGCGGTTGCTCCCGTCCGGGAGTGTGGCATCAATAACGGAGATAGATCCCGAATGCGGCGAACGCAGAGTCATAAGCATTTCGGGCAATCGTAGGACAGCGTCGTCAGAACCGGTTTGACGATTGCTAAGTACATGACAACCGGCTTCATTAATGAAGCCGGTCATTTTTTTGGAGGAAACAATGACATTTGACATATATGCGATAAGTGCAGAGCTCAAGACCTTAATGTCTGAAGAGCATCCCACCGGCGAAAACATCAAGGATTTCATCCGTACAGAAGAGATTAAGATTTCCGGTAAAAGCGCCGCAATGTGTTATCTCAAGGATGATTTCGGCAAAATTCTCGCAAACAATGAGGGTGCGGCATTGCGCTTTTCAAAAGTTGTTGCGACTCATCATCACAGCATCGCAGAGCATGCTCATGTTGAGGTTATCATTACTGGTATAAGTAAGGTACTTGCAATGATACTCAACAATCAGCGGATATACTGCACATCCGAGAAAAGCGGGCGATATACCGACATGTCGACGTCGGTATACCAAGATGAGAAACGCCGGTACGATACCTGGTACAGACGGTTATACGACGTACTTATGAGTCGTGCGGATTCAATGACGTTTTCAAAAAATGAAAACCCCGAACAGGTAATAGACAAGTTGGCAAAGGAAAACGCACGGTACGTTCTCGATATTTTTTCCCCGATTGTCAGCATGTGCTATACCTGCAGCCTTTCTCAATGGAATTATCTTGCACAGTGGATGCGAGAGGCAATCCCGAGACTGGATTATCAATTGAAGCATTCTCACGATGACATAGGTATGGTTTCATACTGCAGCAATCTCAAGGACGAATTCGAAAAATTCAGTCAGTGCATCGAAGACGCCGGTCTTATCATACCCGGATTAATCAATCGTAAGGGTCGCAAAATCGATACTATGATTGACAACTATTCGAGTATATATGGAAGGTTAAAGAGTACAGCGGATATGCTGCTTGAATATCCCACGGTGGATGTGCTTGATGATAATATCGTCGTGAGGTATAAGGCAAGCTTCGCTGCAATGGCTCAACTTCAGAGGCACCGCACATCACGCTTCACGATGAGTGTGGTTCACGAGGGTGGCGCAATTTTCCGCACAGCGGATTGTTACGACTATGACCGACGCATGACATACTTTTGTCCTACAGTTCTTTGCGGCATGGAGTATGTATATAAAGAGTGGAATAGTGATATGAACCTCGTAGCTAGACATCAGACGTTGCCGATTGCCACAAAAATCGCGTTTAAGATGACGACTACGTTTGAAGACTTCCGTCAGATTATGATGGAGCGTTGTTGCGGCAGGGCTCAGTTTGAGACCTATAAGACAGTCGCTGAAATACATCAGGCGCTATTCAGACAATCTTCTGAATATCGCGAGTTCTGTGCTGACTACAATCTACCACAGCGCGGTGTAACTAAGTGCATGATGCAGAAATGCGCGGAACCATGCAGGTTTATTGCAAAGGGACTCGAGCATAGAGAGTTCTGATAAAAAATAATTTCGACGCAACAGTTATGTAATCGCATGAGGGTCACACCTTAAAGATAGCGGATTGGCGTTTGGGTTACTTGGTGAACGCGGATGATTATCGCATATTCCATCATTGCCCGAAATCGCTCCGTTTTCTTGCACTGCCAGACAGTGCATGCGAGGGGCCCCGCCGAGAATAAGGCGTACGCGCTGACGAATGAGCGGGGTTAGATATACGGAATACCACTGGACTGCTTATTATGGCGAGCCGATGAGGAGTTATGGCATGCGGATTCGGAGCGATGGCTGCCGACAGCGAGACGCCGATACCCTCGAGATATAGTGGTTACCGCTAGTTATGAATAGGGGCGAAGTGCGGCTGACTACCGACGTGAGTCGGAGGGAAAGCCAGGGCCCAACGGAGAATCCCGGAGACATCGTCTCCGGGATTTCTTCTGCCCCAAAACACTTTATTAATACTTAATAAGGGGTGTTTACAATGGAAAATGAAGTTGCATACACTACTGAATCAATGGAAGATTCGTATGTGTACAAGATGTTCAATACCTCAAATTCGATAATGTCGAAGATGGTTGAGAATATAAAACGGTCTGATGTAATTACCGCAGAGGGCATTGAGGACCAGTATAGACAGATAAAGAGAAGTTCGGTATCCCCTCTTTCGAGGGCGGTTCTTGCCGACTATGACAATGGCGATATTGAAATTCGTTATGCCCCGGAATCAACCGTGCGTATGCCATCGCCAATACCTTTCATCGTTCGTCGCGGTGCCAACGGAACTCCGATTGCAACGATTTTCATTAAAGCATTCTCAGGCATTCAGAATGGGATGCTCAATATTCCCACGAAAAACCTGTATGCGATAATGGAATCCGCGTATCTCGCGAGACAGATTCAGCTTTACCCAACAAAGCTGATGAGAAATACAACCGTATGTAAGATTTGCATGTACATCTATACCCAGATGTATATGAAGATTCTTATTAAAGAATATGCGTTGAGTATGGACCGCCCGCTCTGTGACAAGGTGAAATACTGCATATCCAGATTCTTCCTCGAGAAGGTTTGGGGTCTTACAAACAGAGATGCGGTTATATCATATGCATCTGCTGGTTGTATTAATCTTCCGGACACTGCTGTTGCCGACATCACCAGAGAATATTCGGATGCAAACGTCTCTGATGTTTCTGGGTTAATTGAATTCCTGGCAGCGTACTCTCCTAGAATGAAAAACCTCAATACGAAGTATTTCATTGAGAGATGGATATCGATGTACCATGCCCCGGCTACACTGGCAATGGATTATCTTCCGTATCTACTGTTTACAATAAACAATGTGGTTCTTGGAAGCTTTATCGTTGCGCAGAATTCACTCGCCGATATAATCAAAGAGTGCCCCGGAATGAGTCATTACTATGGCGAACTTGCGAAAACATTTACTATGTGAGTATAATCCAGTGAAGGGAAATTCCCTTCACTGGATATTATTTTGTATAGAGGTATATTATTTTGGCAAATACATAAGGAGGTTAAAATATGTATTACTGTTTTAAATGCCGTAGAATCTTTGATCTTGAGTGGGATTCTTTTAAAGCGGAACGAAATCCTGAATGGTACCCTGTGAGAAAATATTGCCCCGATTCCAGCTGTAGTGGATATGTCTACGATATTGACGACGATATGATTCCGATCATAAGCGCCATTCTGGATTTTGCTAAGGAAGCTGAAACAAACAGCGCGTCGGAGTTTCCCTTTACGGTGGTAACTCTGCACTCCTGCTCAGGCCACTGGAATGAGGAACTTTCGGCAGGATATCCATCTGTCCCTTATATCGCATTCGCTTTAATGCCGAAAGGCATTACGGATGCCGATTCGGAGTATTTCAAGATTCCGGAAAACTATAAACTCTATCTGGAATCAATGAGAGAGCTCATCTCACGTGGTAATTATCCCGAATATGCCGAGGTTAATGTACCTCCGGATTCACAGGTTATGTGGAACGGCTTTGCCGACCAGAACTCGTATGAGCATATAGCAGATGAAGGGTGGATTCCGGTGTGTGTATCGATTGACCACGAATGGATTGAAGAAAATCTTCCCGATATTGGGCGGTCATATTCTACTGAGATAGATGCGATGATGCGACACTATGAATACCAGAAAATGTTCCTGGCCGTACTCGAAGCATTCAGAGATAATCTGAAGATGCTGAATGAGAATACTATCGATGACTAAATGTTAGTCATCGAATTCAATACCGAAAATACGATTCCCGTGCAGAAAACTGCACGGGACTTTTTTAATTGTATTTCTGTATCGCAAGTACGAAAAACATATAAATCGCACGGCGATAGTTATTCAGCGTTCCAAGGTTAGAGAAGCTCTTGGTGAGACCAACTACGTCAGACCATTTATCAAGAATCTTTTTTATATTCCCGATATTTTTGTCTGCAGAATTTGTCTTTTTGTATAAGGCCAGACAAAACTCAAGGAACGCCTTACTGTTTATTTCATATGCACTTTTGTGACTTTGATACATGAATACAAAGATTATCGACTCTATGAACGAGCGTATAATCTGAGGATTCTCAGTGGTCAGTATCTTATTCAGATAGGTGCGTGTATCGGATATGGAACATCCGCAACCCTTAGCAGCCATCTCTGCAAGTTTCAAATCAAGTCCAACTGTCAAAAGGTTGCTGACGATTTTATCAGTCACCCCTTCAACTTTATTAGAATCGTTGTCCACATCTACTACCGCGTTGTCTTCGAATTCGTCAGACGTTACATGAACTGCCAGTCCCTTACTGTAGTTATTGTAGAACTCACTGGCGATTTTCTTTAACGCCGAATTGAATGCGTTTTTAACGCGCATTGTGAAATTTACGAATGATACGTCGGTACCGGTGATGATGAACTTTTCATGGAATTTGAAACACTGCTGAATTGTTCCCATCAGTAACCCGAATATATGGTTGGTCTTTTTGATGTTGAACTTGTTGGAGAGGTGGTCGATGGTGTACTGCATCGTAGCTTCATTTGCACCATACTTGAAGTATTTCCAGAATACCATTGGGTACATGGATAACGCAAACGCAGCGAGTGCAAGGTTCAGGGATTTACCATCTTTCTTGATTGCATAGAACCGGATTACGCAGTAAAACACAGCGTATATCGGGTTGCCATTAACAATCTGGAAGCTCGCCTTATTGTTTACTGCGGCAAGCGCCTGTTTAATTGTCAGTTTAAGGTCCTGCATAGAAAACCCGAACAGATTAAGATAATCCGCCTTGTCTTTTTCTGTAAACGGGATGTTGTACTGAGGACCGGCCGTATGAAGTTTAGGACCGTTTCTATCGATAAAACTACCGATAATCGCTTTAAATTTGCGGTCGCCTTCCGGTGTGGATAGTACTTTATTAACCGTCGGATATAAGGTATCGACGATTATCTTACTGGTGGATTCTGAGGCTTCCTCGAATAAATCCACATTGGAACTCTCGAGTATGTATTCGATAAAGTCCAACTTAACTCATCTCCTTCTTAACTTATTTTGCCCTCCATGATGAGTATTTCATTTAAGAGGTCATTTATTGCGCTGGGGCTATATATCTTGATAACCGGCCTATTGAATTCCAGCAGCGATATCATACCATTTAGCTGTAACAAGTCGCTCCACAATTCCGTGGTTCCGTAAAGCTTACTGGACAGCCGTTTTGGGCTGAACTGGTATAACCTCAGCTCACCATCGGTTAATGCGGTTAGCACAACTGAGGAAGATAGAAAATCGCGGTATTTGTTCAGCAACGATGAATATGGAATTCTAATGGTTTCTCCACTGGCTTTGTCGTAGATGGTCGCAAGTGCGGATAGGTTCTTAGCACATATTTCAGCTTCACGAGAATCCGCAATCGAGTTAAGCATGTGCGTGTGGTCATACATGATTTATGTCACCTTCTTTATATATTGGTCGAGAATGTCCGAATGATGGGCAAGCCGTTTGTTATTCGGCACTGAAACCTCGTCATTGCGGGTATATGGTGGGTAACATCTTCCAAATGGGTGAATGATGAATTATATTGGCACGTAAACTGTATGTAGTTCTGCAATGAAACTGTTGCTGGAACCGACGGCTTACATGAAGAATCGTTTATGAAGATTCTATTTGTATTTATCGATGCCGACGAACCTGAAGGTCCATGGGACATCGACGGCATTAACATTGGGCAATACATCTTAACGATGCTTCCTCCTGTTGGTGTTGGTATCCGCTCCACGTTATAGCAATATGTGGTATCGGATAATTTGGCGATTGAGTATGTGAAACTCATCATAGTGCGTCAACTCCTTTAAGGGACTGTTTTTTGCTTGTAAAATAACGGCTTGGTGATATATTATCAGAGTGGCAACGACCACATCTTAATAAACCACAAGGAGGTTGAAACATGGACGTATTAACTACGTATGAAAAGATGCTTGGAGATTTGATTAGCGGACATATGACATCTGCTGAAGCGGTCGATACAATCAACAACACGAAAGAGTTGATAGGTACTATCCGCACCTATCTCCATGCGGAAGCGTATAATCCCGCTCCGTTGGCTGACGAGGATATCCAGCTCATCCATGCAATCATTGAGGTGCTCCAGTTCGTATATAACGACTCTGGTGTTGAGCCGCCTATATCCGATACGGAATATGACCGATTGTATGAGATGATGATAAACGGCGGCGGGGCCGATGTTGTCGGTTATCAGATGGCCGACGTCGGAGATGCCCATGAGCATAAGTACCCGATGCTCAGAGGTACCCTGAAGAAGACATATTACCTTACACGGGACGAGAAAAGAACGAACCCGTCTAGGAAATATCTCGATGAATGGATCGAGAGCGCTGAAAAGACAATAGCCGATTCGACAGGGCGGCACATCGACCTGAATGACGAGGATATTTACGTATTCCCGAAGTGGGACGGTGTATCAGGTATTCAGGAATGCAACGCTGATGGTACTATGGTGCTCGGTCTGACAAGAGGAGACACCGAACGAAATATTGGGTACGATATCACAAAACATCTGGCGGTCACTGTTCCGACGTCAGGAATTCAGACAGAGCGCCCACACGGCGTTAAGTATGAAATCATGATGGAAAACAACGGTCTTGATGCATACAATGAAAAGTACAAGACCGACTACAAATCAACCAGGTCAATCGTCTCGTCTATCATAAACTCTGCGGACTGCGACGAACGTGATGAACTGTTATGCCCAATCCCTCTGAGATATGTGGAGGAAGGTTCTAACCGCGAGATACTTCATCCTGCGGTGTTCACTTATCCCTATATCAAATGCAAACTGAGAGACCGGGATAAGATACGGGAATTTGCAGAAAACAATCGTTACGTGAATGGAAAATATCGTACGGACGGCGCTGTAATCTATATCATAAATCCGAAACTTCAGGATATTCTGGGGCGGAGCAACGAGAAGAACAACTTCGAAGTAGCCTTTAAGTTTACGGAAGAAACAGCGATGACACAGTTAAAGCGCATTGAATTCTCCGTCAAGAACTTTGGCCGAATAACTCCGGTGGCGGTGTTAAAGCCTGTTAAGATAAAGGGCAACACCGTTAGTCGTGCAAGCATCGGCTCCAAGGCAAGATTCGATACGCTTTCTCTTGCGAAGGGTGATGATGTTATACTCCATTACGATATCATTCCGTATATTACGGTAAGCCCGACGTGCATGAAGGCCAATCGTCAGCCGATTGAATTTGTGTCTGAGTGCCCTATATGTGGCGAACATCTCGATTATGGCCCGGACGATGCAATCGTTAAATGCCCGAACCCCGATTGCCCATCCAAAGCTACTGGGCGTATTCTGAACTTCATTACAAAGATGAAGATAAAGAATATATCCTATGCCACGGTTGAGCTCCTTCACAGGTTCGGGTTCCTTGATACAATCAAGGACCTTTACAAGATCGAGTCTCATATGAGTGGCATCATGCAGATACCGACGATGGGAGCCGTGAAAGTCAACCGTATCATTCAGTCTATTCAGGACCGTTCTACGGTTAGGGATTATGAATTGTTTGGAGCTCTTGGAATCGAAGGTATCGCAAAGGAAACCTTCAAGGTAATCTTCGACAATGTCAGACCGAATGATTTGATGGACGCGATTGAAGATAAGGATATTGATATCCTTACCGGCATAAACGGCATTGGTCCGGCGAAGGCGAAAAAGGTCTTTGATGGACTCCGGGCAAACAGGAAGACTATCAGAGCTCTGAGTAAGCATGTTGATGTGTACCACGATGACAGTGCGCCTAAGTTCACGGTTGCATTCAGTAAGATTCGTGATAACGAAGGAAGCTTGATTTCACTGATAGAATCGCTCGGCGGCACTGAGACCGATCACCTTTCCAAGGACACAAGCATGCTTATTGTTCCGTCAACAGACGGTGGAACATCGAACAAGATAGCGAAAGCTAAAGCGAACGGAATACCTGTCGTAGCGTTTGATGACGCGGCAGAGTATATACGTAACCGGTGGGGACATCCCGACGAATCCGGTAGATAGTGGTATATTATCATGTCGCGTATGAAAACATATTTCCTGCGCGACATGACTGTAATACATCCCAAAAGAAAACACAAGGAGGACCAATAACAATGGGAGAAAAGAAAACATTTGCTGAATCATGGGTAGAGGAATTTGTCGTTAACGACATCGACGACATGATGAACGTAGGCGGAATGGCTGTCAGAGAGCTGCACGAAAAATTCAGAATTAAGCTTTCGACCGAGGCAGCGATTGCGATTTACTGCCTTACGTTCGAGACCATCCTCGAATACCTGAAGAAGCAGCAGGAGAAGAAGATGCAGAT
Organism: Treponemataceae bacterium; assembly: GCA_963602825.1. Taxonomy (GTDB): domain Bacteria; phylum Actinomycetota; class Coriobacteriia; order Coriobacteriales; family Coriobacteriaceae; genus Collinsella. The sequence goes on from CAVCKO010000033.1 coordinate 11,926, forward strand.
GTTCCAGATAAATATCTGCAACATGATTTCCGTATCGTATAACAACCTGGAAGACGATGAGTCTGAAAAGCTGGGCAACTTCGCACCCTTTATCCAGCAGATAAGCGATGGACCCATTCCCGATACGGGAATCGATGAGGGTAAGAGCATCGCACTCTGCGCTGCGTGGAACTCTTCACATATCTCCGAACAGCCCGATGTATTATCTGAGATATCCACTATGGTTCTGCGGAACCTTTCCGATAAGCTGGCAATACACATTGCGGCGAAGGAAGTCGTCATGCCGATATTCTGCACATTCCACGAAAATCTCATCAGCTACATCAAGCTGAAGAGAGTTGATGTGGGCGCTACAAGCTACACAATCGACGTAGCCGGCATATTCAAGGTCATGGTATCTGAGGCCGACGATGCAACGGAAATAATCGAGTATCCGACCTGCATCTACACCAAGAAGACAACCAAGGACGACGGCATGAGCACTGACTAACGACAACCATCCACGCCACATTAGTTGGCATGTGTCCCCTGAGAACGAGCGTTTACACCTCCGCTCAAAAGCCATCTCAATTTTAATCATTTGATTTATGGAGAGCCGTTCTGCGGCTCTCCACTTTTTTTGCCATGAGAACACATGTTTAATACAATAACGCCTATAGAAAGGAATGATATTAATGGACAACAGCATTCTTTATCAGGAATGCAACCTGAAAATAAACAAGGCCTTTCATGAATATCACGAAGCATGCCGCAGTGATGCTATTCACATGGCTGAGATCGACTTGGCATTCATGGAGTCTACCATAGATGACTACCAGAGAGAACTTCTCTATGAGGACGTTGCAGAAGGAGAAAAGAAACAGGGCATTATTGCCACCATATTCAATGCGATCATCGACCTTATCAAGTCAGTAATGGATGCCATTGCTGGTATATTCAGGGACGACAAGACTGAGGACAAGTGCAAGGACATCCAGAAGCTCGGAGAGCAGACTAACGTCGATATCAACAGCCCGGACTATAAGAAACAGCAGAAGGCCCTTGAAAAATACATGGCCACCATGGACAAGATTATCAGGAGCGGAAAAGACGCTGATTGGATTGCCGCGGAGCAGAAGAAGGCCGAGGAACAGTATCAGAAGGATCTCAAGTCAAACTTCAATCCGAAGGCAGTTCTCATACCGCTTGGTGTTGCAGGAGCGGCAGCCGCTGGAACCATGATTTATCTCAAGGCTAGCGGTAAGACTCTCCAGGGCGCTGTTCAGGATGCCGCCTCTCGCATAAAAACGGACGGAATGGTCAAAGCCCAGACAAAAGGAAAGAGCCCTGACGAAGCAAAGAAGATTGTAGCTGATATGGAGAAAGACCAGGAACGTCGCGTTCGTGCTATTCAGAACGCGAATATCGCAGCTACGAAGAATCTCGAACGTACCACTGAAGCTATACGCAAGTCTATCAACAAAACTGTGATTGACATTACGATGGATAAGTACAATATCGCTCGCACTACGAAAACTGGCAATCCCATTGACTGGTTCAAGAATAAGTGGTACCATGCCCAGCTCAGAGCGCATAACGCCGCCGCGGACCACAAGCAGGCCAAGTATGATTCTGCCGTTCGGTCGTTTAACAGCAACCCAGATGTAATCAGCATGAAGAAAGAAGAAGTGAAGAACAGCCGTATGCTGAACGACCTTCAGGCAATTCGCCAGAAGAAGAAATACCGCGATAACCCGTAATTGATGTTAGCTCCTTTTCGATAATATATTATACTCCGCACTTAAGGGTACCCGATGAGTAAAACTCATCGGGTACTTTTTAATGCCCCTGGTTACAGGGTTATAACATCCAATACAACCATGGATGGCGAAGGAGGACATATAAAATGAAGAAGTACTTAAGCCAGTACACGTCCGAATTTGAGAAGGCTACCAACATTCATCTGATGAATAAGGATTATGATGCACCGTTGGTGGAGTATCTCAAGGACAGCTTCAAATCGCTCGAGGTTATGGAGCAGATTAAGATTCTCGGTTTCGACTACACTGAGGATGAGTCACAGATAGACATAAATGACTTCATCATCAAGCGTATGAAGAAGAAGCCGAAGAAGGACCGTGTGAACTATAAGTTCATTACGGATGAACGTTATGGTTGCTTGACGGCATACGTTCGTATCACCGTTGAGGAACCTTCGACTAAGGACGGCATGCCCGTTCTTCGTCAGACTGAATTCCCTGTAAAGATGCTCGTTCCGATAAAAGACGACGACGGCTATTACACAATCAAGGGAAAGAAGTACCTGATGATTTACCAGCTGGTGGATAAGTCGCTTTACTCTACGGCGCAGTGCGTGACTGTAAAGTCTCTCATGCCGATATCACTGAAGCGTGTTACCAGCACCGAGACAGATATTCACGGAAATGAGTATAAACTCCCGATGTACAATATCTTTGTCTTCCGTAAGGAGATTAACGTACTGCTGTTCTATGCGACGGCAGGATTCGACTCCGCATTCCAGTTTCTTGATGTGTATAACATCATGGAATTTGTCAACTCAGAAACTGCCGACATGTCAGCTATCGAGTCAGACACCGTCAATATATATTTCAGAATAAGTAGCAGTGTTCTTCTGAAGGTCAATAGGGATATGTTTAACAAGTATACTTACGTCAAGGCGATTACCGCCATGACGCTCAACGTATGCTCGAACCGTCTCACTATGGACCTTATTAATGATACCGACTACTGGCTGAAGAAGCTTGGCGGCATGAATTCTGGAAAGGGTGAGAGCTTAAAGATATCTTTCGCGCGTCTCCTGGACGAAACCACTAAGAAGGTTCTTCGTCTCGAGGACAATGACAAGAAGGACATCTATGCTTTGAGCCGGTGGATAATGATGAACTTCAATGAACTGAGGCACAAGGATAATCTTAGCCTCATGAACAAGAGGCTGCGTTGCAATGAGTACATTGCGTCACTTCTCACTAAGGAATTTTCTGCGAGAATGATGCGTGTAATCTCAAAGGGCAACAAGGCTGATTTGGAATCTTACAAGGAGATTTTCAAATTCTCAGGAGACATCCTTATCTCGGCAATGCATCGTTCCGGCATACTGCGGTTCGATGAGAACATCAACGATATGGACTTCTTTAGTAAGTTCCGCTGGAGCTCTAAGGGTCCGCATTCGGTTGGTGGAAAGAACTCCAACAACATCGCAATCAGTCAGAGAGCAATATATCCGTCGTTCCTGGGATACATCGACATTATCGTGTCGGGTAACTCAGACCCGGGTATGTCCGGAGTCATAAGCCCGTTTACAAAGCTCGACAGCATGTACTTCAACGACGAAACCGAACCGAACGATTTCCGGTACAACTTCCGCGAAGACATCAAGCGTCTCATGGAACAGCAGGGTGTCGATTACATCGATATTACGGTTGGTAATAAGACCGACTTCTACACGGTGCTTAAACAGATTGAAGACTTCGGCCAGGATAACATCAGGGCATATGGTTCTTCAGCTGAAAAGTATACAATAGTAATCGACAACGGCACCGGCGCGGGACCGTCGCCGACAGATCCTTCTGACCGGTTCGATGATTCCCTGGGAGAAACGGCTTAATTAAATACGACAGGAGGTATCGATAGTGTTTAAAGCAGCTATCGAGTTAGGTCGTATCAATTCTCAGATGGTCGTTAAGTTCAATATTATATTGGATGAAGACGACGATAAGTCCCATATCCGCACCATCAATAAATTCACAATGCGGGGTAATACGTATTTGAATATCACCCCGCACCCGTGGATTTCTATTGATATCGGCGGACGACGCAGAAAATCTGATGACGAGTACGACCCGAACAATTCGGTTGCATTAACGAGACCGTATGTGATAAACGTATGCCGAATGATAGAACGAGCAATTGAATCGATGTCCACAGAGGATCTATTCTTCTATCGTGATGGATTGCTCTATATCAATAAGGAAGTGGCATCACGACGGTGCTTATTTAAAACAAGTCTCAAGGTCGGTAAGTATGTGGCAATGTGCCCGATGGTTATTAACGATGGAAACGAGCAATATGAAGGGCTTGGATTCCTCATTAATACAACGGCAAACTTTGCCGCAATGACGCTGGATGAGGCTGGTTATTTACTCGACTTATTGAGAAACACAGACATGAATTCACTCTCATTGAGCTTGTTGAATTCAGCTATGCATCTGAAGAACGTTGAGACACGGACGCTTGTGCGTCCTGAAACACTGCCTGTCGAAATTGAACCGATTGTCGATAAGCATTTGCGTAAACCCACGGGTGAAAACCCGGTTCCTGATCTGAAATAATATACGGCGCGAGGTCAAATCTCGCGCCGATTTAATCCCTCGAGGATATATTATTTTGCGGTCATCACTAGCTCATTATTATGAAAGGAATGAAAAAGCAATGAAAGATTCAGTTTACATCATTGACGATTCAGGCAATGGTGGAGGTCACGTATTTCCTATACTGGGAAATATAGAACCTGGAAAAACGGATTATATCCGTTCAAAGGGGTATATAAGAGATGATGGTAACATCTATATCTTCTCGGCAAAGGCCCCTGATGAAAACATGATGAGATACAGCGCAGTTCCGAGGTTCTGGTTCGACGAGAACGGAGAACTTCAGTACCTGGAAGATCGTACGCCGAAGCATCTGTATAGGGTGGACTCTGCGGGGTTTAGCGATTGCTCTGTCAAGAAAATTGACGAGCAGACGCCTGAAGGTGTGCAGCTGTACAACGAGGCTGAGATTGCGGATATGTACGCATCGCAGTCTGTGTTTATCCCTGTAATCGATGAGGCGAACGACGACCCGATGAAGGCAATGATTAAGGAAGTGATACTCCGCAAGCATGTGGATATCAATTCATACAAGTCTCGGGTCGACAAGAAGTACAAGATAACCAATCTTCGTTCAGGACTTGTTGGCACTACGAAGATGACAATTACAAACTGGCAGGTATGGGCAGACCTTATGAACTTCAAGTTCAAGATAATAATCGAGGACGCCGGACCTACACCGCTCCCGATAGGGGGAAAGATAATCTACGATTCGGCGACGAATACGAGGACGTTCGTGCCGGATGGCGACGAATGCGATGAAGATGAGGAGGAGTACGAAGATGAATGATAAGAGCGTGTTCGACACCTGGTTGAGGGCCTATAGCAGGGCGGAATACACCGATATTGACGTAGATAACAGCGGAATGGGTAAATTCCCAAGGCCCCTGGCGCTGGTGCTTTCAGCTGAAAGCACGGTTGCCATACAGACAATTCAGGCAACTCACCACTGCAAGTTTATTCGCATACGAGTCGACCACGCGTGCCTGCAGGAATTTGACATGACGATCGACCGCAATACGCTGCACTCCATGGGGGATAAATGCCAGGTCATTGCAACTTCCGATAAGAGGGCTAGCGATTCCCCTGATTACGGTAAATACCCGTACACGGCGTCGGTGCTTATTAGCATCGTATACGCAAGCGATCCTAATGTTGCGTCGTTCTATATAAGCATCGATTCGGAAAAGAAACTTGCTACAGAGGCGGTAGAGGAAATCGCAAAGCGCATAAAATCCGACCTGATAATCTCAGATCCCCTTGGGTGCTTTGAAGAAAGTGGGTCTGCCGAATGATAGACGAATCAAACTTCATTCAGCGTGAAGAATCGTGGCTTGAGTTTAATAAGCGCGTTCTTCACTGCTGTTATAGAGTCGGGATTCCGCTCAACGAAAAGCTCAAGTTTCTCGGAATAACCTCATCCAATCTCGACGAGTTTATCTCTGTGAGATATTCGTCTCTCATCACGGAGGATAGCGACGAAATCCGGAAAAAGGTGCTCGACGAGATAAAGAGCTTTATCGATGCCCAGGAAGAAACGTACTGTCAGCTGTTGACCGAGCTTGAAGATGAGGGATTGAAAATATCCAACATTGAGAAGCTTAACAAGGACGAGAAGGGCAAACTCAAAGAGATGTTTGACCGCGATATGTTCCCTCTGCTCACTCCCATCAATATAGGAAATGCAAACGACCTTCCTAATTTGATTAGTGGACAGACATACATCGTAGTCACTGTTAAGGAGCCGGACGGTGAAGTGATTAACCTTGTCCCGATTCCTCCGAGCATTCCCAAGATGTACACGTTTGGAAACCGCATTATATTCGTAGAGAACGTTATCCTGAAATATGTGAACAAACTGTTCATAAAGAAGGACATCGATTCTCTCGGATATTTCCGTGTGATAAAGGATGCTAATATCCTTCTCAATCATGATAAGAGCAAGTTCATTCTTGATAGAATGAGCGACACGCTTCTCAAGCGCAAGTTCAGCAAACCCCTGTTCATGGAGATTTCCTCGACGATACCGAAGAAAATCAGGAATGCGCTGATGGCAGTATTCGACTTACAGAAGAGCGCTGTTCATGTCGGATACGCTCTGGATTACACCAGGTTTATGAAGCCGTTGCTTCCCGAGGAATTCTCTGACAAACCATTTACCCCCGCACAGTATGAGGCTCTCGGAGAACAGTTCTCATTGTTCTCCGAGCTTGAAGACAGGGATATCTTACTCCATCACCCGTATGATTCGTATGATACTGTACTTAAGTTCATAGACCATGCGGCTGACGACAGGAATGTCCTCGCAATCAAGATGACGTTATACAGAGTATCGTCTATCGATTCTCCAATAATCCAGTCGTTAATCCGTGCAGTACAGAACGGAAAACAGGTATCAGTTCTTGTTGAGATTAAAGCTCGCTTTAATGAAAGCATGAACATTGATATCGTTAACCGGTTAAAGTATGCCGGGGTCAATGTGATTCTTGGAGAGGAGTATCTTAAGACACATTGCAAATTCTGCATCGTTGCACGTCAGGAGGATAGTGGTGTTAGGATATATTCTCACATTGCAACAGGAAACTACAACGAGAAGACGGCAAAAATATATACAGACATTTCATACTTTACGTCTCGTCAGAAGATAGGGTATGACCTTGTCAACGTCTTCAACATTCTCTCCGGTTTGTCTGATCCTGATGGTAAACTCAACAAAGTTTACTACTCCCCTATCAATCTGAGATCCAAGCTCGTAAAGCAGATTGATAAGGAAATTTCAGCGGCGAAGAAGGGTAAGGACGCGAGAATCGTCATTAAGGTCAACTCAATATCGGATGAGCTTATGGTGGAAAAACTGTATGAAGCCGCCGACTCAGGGGTTGATATAACCATTATATGTAGGGGTGTATGCTCCATCGTTCCGCGGAAAAACCTGCGTATAAAATCTGTCGTAGGGCGGTTCCTCGAACATAGCAGAGTATACTACTTTCACAATGGTGGTGATGAATCTTGGTTCATTTCATCGGCAGACCTTCTGACACGGAATCTGGATAAGCGTGTTGAGATACTCGTGTCCCTTGACAATAAACGCATCGTTAAGAAGCTCGGTACAATACTGGAAGCTCTCATTCGTGATGAATACAATTCATATGCAATGGACGAGCATGGAGGATTCACCTGGATGGGTGATGGCTTCAATGCTCATCAGTGGTTCATTGACGATGCGATGTCCAATATCCCTCTGAAGATTCCGAAAAAGAAGAAATAACGAATTTGATTTATGATGGGTGCGCAAACGGGCGCACCCATCCTCATTTTTTTTCGTATTTCATCATATCTAATTCACATATTATTTTAGTATCAATAATCAGTGAACCAGCTCAAGTTCACTTATAAAATAAACTGAGTCTGTTACCTACCCCTGTATAGGTTAAGGGGAGAAGGAGCTAAACATGGAGGATATATACAAGAACCTCGTTTCAATTGCTACTGGATTAATGATTGTTCGCGAAAGCGAGGCGAGTGCGTGGGCTATGAATATATGGCTCCACGGGTCCAGCAAAGATGCACCAGATAACTGGAGTGAGGTGGCTGAACAGGCGGTACTCGTATGTGACGAATACCTCCACTTAAAGAATGCTGACATCTGGGCGAGGCGTCACGATGCCTCAGTCATCAGGAGTCTCCACTTTTCGTACGAAAAGTGGAGAATTCTTGAAAAAGGCTTTTGGCACGATAGAGTATTATTCATTGTACCAAGGCCGATTATGGACCTAGCCAATATCGGCCTGACAGAATGCATATACATGCCTTTTGATGCTTACGGCGAAGTTATCAAAGAGCTCAAAAGATTCGTATGTGAGTATCGACTGACTGGGCTGATTAACACGTATCGCCAGCTCCGGGTTGATCACGAAACTGCAGAACTTTGGGCTATTGCGGTAGACGCGCACCGCGAAGGCCTGTTAACATTCAACGGGGCCAGGAGCCTTGCAGGCTCATGGCAGTGGGGAGCCTCAGAGCGAGTGGCATATCCCCCTGAGCTCCAGGAATCCTGGGGCTTCCGGAGAATCTGAGCACTACAACGAAACTCGCTACTTGTTTATGCGAGCTTCTTTTTTCTTAGTTGCACATATATGGAATCCATCCTTCTATTTTGCATGTATATTATTTTCGTGTAATAAATAGTGAACCAGCTCACGTTCACTTATAAAATAAACCGAGCATTATACCTACCCCTGTATAGGTTAAGGGGAGAAGGAGAATATTATGAAAGAAGTATACAAAAATCTTTCCAATATTGGAACGGGTTTAGTGCTCGCTGCCGAAAATGAAGCGAGTGCGTGGGCTATGAATATATGGCTCCGCGGAGTCAGTGACGACTATGCTCCAGACAACTGGGGCGAGGTCGCCGAACAAGCAGCACTCGTATGCGACGAGCACCTTCACATTACCAGTGAAGGCGTCTGGGCAAGACGCCACAACGTCTCGTTCATCAGGGGTCTCCACTTCTCGTACGAGAAGTGGAGAATCCTCGAGAATGGCTTTTGGCACAACAGGATGTTCTTCGTCGTGCCGAGGTCGATTATGGACTTAGTCCATAAGAGCCTAATTGAGACTCCGTATCTGCCTTCCGAAGCTTACGCCCCGGCCATCGAAGAGCTCAGAGGTCATATATCCATCGCGCGGCAGATAGAGTTGGTGAATGGGTATCACCAGCACGCAACTGATTGTGAAATTGCGGATCTTTGGAGCATTGTGGTGGAAGCTCACCGCGAAGGCTTGTTGACGTTTAGCAATGCCAGAAGTCTTGCCGGTTCATGGCAGTTTGGATTACCGGATCGAGTGGCGTATCCGCCTGAGCTCCAGCGGATTGGTTGAAATGTGTAGTATCCGCGCATAGAGCACAAACATGGACCTACCCCTGTAAAGGTCAAGGGGAGAAGGAGAATGTTACTATGAAAAGATCATACAGTAAGGTTGTATCTGGTTTCTATCGTCCGGAGGACGTATGCACGGACTGCACCTCGATAGAAGATGCAGACACTATATGTAAGCGAGGGACAATGCCAAAGCATGCCGCGCCTGAGTCAACTTTCCATGAGAAGGAGCCTAAACGCAAGTATGTGAATCAGGCCCTTCGTGGTCAGTGCGAAATCTATGCCGGGCCGACACATCTCGGACATTGGTACTGGCACTTATGGGATCCGGATGATGAGTACCTGGAATTTATGGCTGTTATCTTCTCCCATACTCGCAGCCGGGCATGGAATATATCACAGCTCGAATGGGCTGTGAAGCGTGATATAGTAGACCACGATTTCTTCATATATAATGCCGGACAATTGTTCGTGCTGTTCGGCAACAAGCAACTGTATCGCACAGCGATGCAAGAGGTTGAAAGGAGATGCGGATTAACGCCTGGGTATTGCTATAGAAAATCGGCAATATGTCGGAAACCAGCAGTTCATTGGGGTATACCAAATGAAGAGGTACCTGAGCCAATAGATACCAGCGCGCATTCCAGACGGCTTAGTCGCCTCTCCCGCCCTCCTCGTCGTTCATGCAAGCCGAGCCAGAGCCTTATGAATTGGCTACACGGCTAAAGTATACGTATTTAAAGAAGTTCGCTACTTGTTTATGCGAGCTTCTTTTTTCCTTGATTAAACATACTATTAATTAAATATCACCTGCGACATTCGTCGCGAGTGCGGCTCGACTAGAGCCAACCTAACTTTACAAAGGAGGGTCATTCATATGGCTAAATCAAGTTTGCAGACTGCATTCGAAGGCTACCTGATGGAGCACGGCGAATGCGATGCTGATACTTTTAAGAAACTCCAGTCTATCTTCGAGTCCAAGGACGACGATGATGACGACAAGGATGACGACGACACCGCAAAGGATACCGGCGATTCCGACGATGACGGCGGTCTCGACCTCGACGAGGATACCAAGAAGGTCTACGATGACTTCAAGAAGCTGACTGAGGACCAGCAGAAGCAGTTCTGCCAGGCTCAGCGTACTGAGAAACTCTACTATGAGTTCACTCAGCTGTCAGAGGAGGACCAGCAGTGCATTTCGGAGTGCGTTGGTACAGACACCGACTCATACGATGTTGACACATTCCTTGATATCATGGAATCTGCTATAGACGCAGTTAACGAGGTCAACGCAGGAACCTATATGGCTGAGTCCGGCAATGATGTTCTCGACAACTTCAACTTCCTCAAGTGATCTATATACTTCCTGATGAGGTGTGCATGGGCAGAACCCATGCACACTTTCATTTGCAAATTTAAACCCCGTATGGTTTAAACCATACGGGGTTCTGTCCTGTTACGGAGCCTGTTCGTCCTCACCATCGTCATCAGACGTATCGAGCTGATCGGTTGAATCTTCAGCGGTATTACTCCGCTTGTACTGATCTGCAGCAATCGCCTTTGCGGTGAATGAGTTATTCTTCCACCATGCTGCTACAGCAGCTACAATGGTGAATATGAGTGACACAACTGTCGTGATTGTCTCGTCGCCGATCTCAATGGGGGAGATGCCGAGTGCAACCAGCACCTGGTTAACCAGGGCCAGAGCGAGAACGATAGTACGAGCAATTGTTCCAGCGCTAATCTTCATATGAATTCCTCCTTTGCTTACAGGTTATACTTTTGTTTATGTCTTGTCCTCGTCTTCGAGCTTCTGTGTATTGTCGATGAATACCTGTTCAACATCATCGATTATACCATCTGCATCAGGAGCTTCGGTATCTGCGTATTTATCAGAATTCTCCTCAAACATTTTGAGAAGTTCTGCATCGGATTCGTCGTCGATTGTGATTTCGGCGTTCTCATAGAGCTCTGTATTAAGGTCGAACATCTTCTGGATATCTTCATCACTGGAATCCTCACCAGAGATAGAATCATCAAGGAGCTTAGAGTTCTCCTCAAACATGTTCTCGATATCCATATCAGACGCGGAACCGTACCCACTGATGTCGTCGAAGCCGAACCCTGTTGTCGGGATATCCTTCCAGTCTTCTTCGGTCGTGCCCATTGCGGAGAAGTTCCTACAAATGAGTCTTCCGTCGAATGGCTCTTCCGTTGTAACCGTGATATCGTTATCGGGAGTAAGATATATCTGGTAGTTGATTTCATCCCACACGCCGAATTGAGTGCGGTAAAGTCCATTGGATAGGAAGTAGATATCTGCGATTATCTCTTTTTTCAGCTTATGAGTAGTGGATGGTGCATATAGCTTGTACAGCTGAGACTTCTCGTCGAACTTCCAATCATCCTTCTTGAAATCAAGAAGATACTGCGAGCTGTTGTTTAAGCCAGCATTATACAGACGCCTGATAATCGGAAGGATTGTGTAGTCAATGTATCCGCGAATATCCCCCGTCTCAAATGAGTCAAGAGCACTATGGACATCCATAACCGTAATGATGGTTGTATCGGAATCGATGAATACGGTCTCATAGCTGTGCGTGAAATATGCCGCGGTCAGTCTGAAGTATCTGATTTTTCCATCCGGTGGGATTGATGTGTCAAAAAGATCGCTCTTCCTGAGTTCCTCGAGGTTGTCGCTGTACTCTATCGTAGCACGGATTTCCTGAACCTTAAACTCCAGATATAGGTTATTATTACGGAATTCCTCGATATATGAAGTTTTCTGAAGTCCAGAAAGCTCACCTATCTTAGAATCATCCAATGCCATGAATCTGCTCATTGACAGCTTGGTGCCGTCTTCTTCTGTGTTAGGCCCGGCGATATATGCTTTGTATGCATCGCGTTTCCACAACGTATCATACGGCACCTGAACCTTTGACATGCGGTTCATTACGACAGGCGCGTCGTAGTCAATGCTATCTATCACAGTAGGCACCATTTCAGTTATATCGTCGCCGTTTTCGTCAACCTCTCCGGTTGGAGTTTCGATATTCTGAACGATGTCTATGTCAAAATATATCACAGCGTTGTTTTCATCTGGAATTGCCATCTTGGCATTCCGCAATGCTGTGAGCAGTGCCGCATAGTGTTTATCCTCATCTCTCGTTCTTAAGTTAACGAAGAGATAGTTTGAGTGTGTGTCTACCAGAAAGGAGCGGTCGCCTATAGTGCAAGGCTCCAATGCATGAAGTTCTGATAGGTTGGTTTGAGATACTATGTAGAGACCGGTATTGCACATGCCGGTCCATATGTCTCCACGGACGAGGCCAAGCGAGTATATCGATTCAAATGCGGATATATTTTCTGCATATGTCGAACCGCTACATGCTATGATGGTTCCGTCCGGTTTCTTATAGTAAAGATTACCGTTCCCCTTGTCAATCATCAACTCGTCGTTTACCGCAAGAGTGCGGTTTGCGTACGAGAGCAATGTTTGGCTGAAACGAAGCTTAGGAGGTATCATTGTCGTTTCACCTACTCTTTCTTTTCGTAATCTATCTTGTATTGTGTATAGAACTTATCACCAGATATTGGTTGAACCACCTCGGTGCCCGCAACTATAATATCAGGGTCAATTCTGAACACATTCTCGTCACCAGCTGAGGCGCTTGAATCAGACGCCAGCCAGTAATGCATCGTATCGTAATGGTCTTCAACGTGACGACCATCGATTTGTTTGTTGTCTGGGTTTATTCTGCTCAAGCAGAAGAACGTCTTGAAGATGTAGATAATCATGTCGGCAGTTTCATCCGAGATGAGATTACCTATAAAGTCGCCTTCTTTTTCGAATAGCATCACCCCGAGTTCAGGGTACTCATACCCGGCAGCGGACCATAATATTTTAATCAAATCAATACGATTCTCATACCATATCCCATTTGGGTTTAATATGATATCCTCGATGGTTTGAATGTCTTCGTAATGGTCACTATATCCGGAAGCCTTTCCGAAATACTCTATCGGATCCCTGTCTTTTTCGTATATGGATAAATGACGCATTGATTTTACGTCATGTATCTGAATGATTGCCGGAGATAGCTGAACTATCTCACGGGATGTTAATTTTGTGCCGTTGAGATAGAAGTCGTAGTATGTTAGATTGACGGGCTTATTGAGCTCATGGGCTAAATTCACGATACCATTTTCAGGTATGGAATCTGCTGTAAAGACCTCTTCATAGTAATTCGGCGAAAGAAGTACATTCACCGTATCACCAAATTTTAAAGGCTTTTTAACTAGCAGTATGCTATGCTCAGTATCGTAGTACGTTAAAAGTACGGCAGACCGGTCCATCAGTTTTCCATTCACAAACACCCGCACTCGTTCAGGATCGTCCCAGAATGTTCTAGGCATCATCGTGACGAGAATTGGGTCCTCATCGGACGTATAGTCGCATATTGTGTTGCTTCTATCGACGATAATTGTAAACCGTGTAGATGTCGAAACATCTTTGCTGGTGGGAGTGTGTCTGACTGTGAATGCCGTTATAGGTGTATACTCTTTATCTGTAATCGGAAATTCGAGAGCCCCATCCCGCTTTCGGAATTCGAAGTTCTCTTGAACCTCTGACTTCAGCAGCGTATACCCAGACTCATCGCGCATCTTGATATTTTTCATCAGGGGATGGATGTTGCTTCCCCCCGGGATTTTTACACGCACACGATGTTCATCGCCTTTTGTGACGTCTATATCTTCTTCATAAACATAGGCATCATTTTCTTCAACATCGATGATGCTGCTCTCATCAACCACGCCGCATGGGATGTATATGTATTTTGTGAAGAACTCCTCAAATACATACACGGGCTCTACATACAAACCATTGACGAAGAAGGTTAACTCGAAGTTAATCTTTGCACCGATATTGAAATTGAATACATAGCAGGGTACATCAAAGTTCTTTTTGTGCTCTGTGAATCTGGCCTCACCTTCGCTGTCCATACGTCGTCTTGACTCGAGCCCATCCCGTATTCTCGATACGTCGAGTTCATATCCGTAGTTGCAATGGCTCTGAGCTTTTACGTACTCATGGAGAACCCATGGGTCTTTTCGTATCGCTTCGCACATTTTTTCGATTTTATAATCGAACGGAAACTTATTCTTGTCTTTAAGAAAATCGGGTACAGTATACTCGAAGTCTGGCGGTACGTACGGTATGAGGATCGACCATTTATTGTATTCTGCTTCGCTATCGAAATTATCTGGTCCGCCGAGAAGGTTTCTTACGATGTCTTCCTGGGAATACCCATCGAATGTAGCAAGCGCGAGTTTCCAAACATTGGAAAGATAGTTCGTGTAGTGATAATGGCCGTCCATTGGATAATAGAAATACGCAACACGATATGATGAATATTCAGTCGCATTAGCGTCCTCTATAACATAGACGTTTGGATAGTAACGTTTAATCGTAACGCTGTTATCCAAGTAGTAATCATTACCTCTCGAGAGATCCTGTTTAAACACAATGATATTCTCGATAGGTATTGGCATCTTGAATGCATCACCATCTGAGTCGGTTAAGACAAATGGCGTTGGGGAATATATGGGATTACCATTGTCGTCGTTGGTGGCCCAGTATGTACTTATCTGCGATTTTCCACCGGGGTAAATATGCAGATATTTACTGCGGAGTATCGTCACAAGTGCTGTACCGCTTTCCCCTAATACCAGATTGGCGTTGTCGCTGAACTCAATGTCGACAGTATCCCCATCGGAAATTGACATATTCGATGATGAACCAAATATGTTATCTCCGGTCACAATTGATGTAAATGGGGTTTCCCAAACGCCAGTTCGCGTAAATCTATCAGAAGGCAAT
>CAVCKO010000033.1:27087-27931 GCA_963602825.1 Treponemataceae bacterium
TTTTGGTTCACATAACCAACAGCCATTCCGTCATTCATCACGAAGAAAACTGTAATTTCTTTGTGCTTGCGAATCTCCAGAGTGTCTTTGATGTATATGAAAGTCTTGTCAAAGAATGCCCGTATTGTATACTGGGTAATCATGATACCATCTATATACACAATGGGCATTCTAGCGAATATGTCCTGATTGTATGCGATTTCGTTCAGGCTCAATACGCGTCTATAGAATTTACTTTGCCGGTATTCCTCTCTTAATGCAGGGTCTATCAAATCACGAGAAACCTGAATTTTAAGTTTTCCCGGCTCCGCTCTTGCTCTAATCAAATCTGATATGAGAAAGTTAGAGCGCGACAGACCTATCGCATGTTTCTGTGCATTATCGAGGAACCCATATGAATTGTGGAATACGTTCAATAGGGTGTCTTCCACATAGCTCGCTTCGAAGCTATTATTGGTGACCGCGTCGATGTAAAAATCGGCGCTACTAGCACCATTGTTCATATAGCTCACCCCTTTCTTAAACTAATGTTTTTTGAGGGTTATTGAGGTCTATGCTGCATGTGACAAATGTATATTATTATTTTATCATAGAGTCACCTCTGTGAAAATGTCCAGGCCCAGGACGTTAAAATGGGAGAAAGGAAGTTATTATGGCAAACCAGATCACAAGCGAGGATATCGAAGCGCTTATCGAAAAGGCATACGAACCGTATGTGGTTCGTGTTGAGAGTGCTACATAACGGCCAAAGACGACGGTAGATTTTGCCGTCGTCTTTTTTCGTATTTTATCATATCTAATTCACATATTATTTTAGTATCAATAATCAGTGAACCAGCTCAAG
>CAVCKO010000034.1:0-27009 GCA_963602825.1 Treponemataceae bacterium
TTGGAGAGAACGCTCCCGCAAACTGCCTCTTGACAACTTATAGGAGCGTCGGTTTGCTCCACAACGCAAGCCTTAATGATGTCTTAAAGATTACGAATAGCGGCCTCGTCCATATGCCAAGGACTTGGTGCAAGCTCGCCTGCCCTCTCGCACAAAAACCGGGGTGGGGGCTGCTGTTCTTGCAGCCCCCACCCCGGTCGATGGCCTATGTTCGTTGGGACGCAGTCGGGCGAGGCGGATCCGTGCTACCGCCCCGCCTGGCCGCGAAGTTAACTACAGCTCGTTGGCCGCGTGATATGCCGTGCGGATGGCGCTCGCAATGTCGGCGGTGCGCTCGCCCGAGCAGTCGCCCACGCAGGTCACGGGCACCGTCACGCCGTCAAGGTCAAACGCGTTGGCCTTGGAGCCCACGGCCATCACTACGTAATCGCAGGCGATCTTCACCGGCTCCTCGGCGCCGTCCTCGGTGGTGCGAATGGCCTCCACGCCCTCGTCGGTAATGGCGGTCAGGCGGGTCTTCACGTGCTGCTCCACGTTGTGCTCTGCAAAGTCGCTCATGATCAGCGGCAGAATGGTCTCGGATTCGCCCGCGGCAATCTTGTCGAGCATCTCCACGATCGCCACCTCGCAGCCGTGCTGCAGCAGGTACTCGGCAGTCTCGGTGCCCACCAGGCCACCGCCAATGACGGCGACGCGGCCCGTAAGCTCCACCTTGCCGGCCAGCACGTCCCAGCTCGAGACGACCTTGTCCGAATCGGCACCCGGAACGGGAATGACCACGTCGTGTGCGCCCACGGCCACAATCGCGGCGTCGGCGACGTTGAGGTCCTCAGCGGTAGCGGCATGGTTGAGCTCGACCTTCACACCCAGGCCAGGCAGAACCTTCTCGTAGTACTCGACCGAGCGCATGATCTCGTCCTTGCGCGGAGGCGCGGCCGCCAGCACAATCTGGCCGCCCAGATGATCGCTCGCCTCATAGACGGTCACATCGTAGCCGCGCTTGGCCGCCACGCGTGCGGCCTCCAGGCCGGCAATACCGCCGCCCACCACGGCGATCTTCTTGTCGCCCTCGCCCGGCTTGATGGCGATGGTCGCCTCGTCGCCGTTCTCGGCGTTAAGCACGCACGAGATGTACTTGCGGTTTTGAATCGCATCGACGCAACCCTTGTTGCAGTTGAGGCACTCGCGGATGGGCTCGCCGGTCGCGGCCTTCAGCGCAATGTCGGGGTCGCACATGAGCGAGCGGCCGTAGGCGATGATGTCGGCGGCGCCGTCTTCCAGAATCTTCTCGCCGGCCTCGACCGAGACCACGCGGCCGACGGTTGCCACCGGCACGGAGACCAGGGCCTTAACGCGCTCGGCCACGGGCAGCGTCCAGTTGTAGGGCATGGCGCCCATGGGCGGAATGGTGTCGCCCATGTTGCCGGTGTGGTTGGCCTGTGCGACCTGGATCATATCGATGCCCGCGCCCTCAAGCAGCTTGGCAAACTCGCAGGCCTCGTCGGGCTGCAGGCCGCCCTTGCCGCGCGGCGTGCCGTCGGGGTTCTCCATGATCACGGGGAGCTTGTACTCCACCATCAGCTGCGGCGCGGCTTCCTTAATGGCAGCGACGACCTCGAGCGCGTAGCGGACGCGGTTCTCGAACGAGCCGCCGTACTCGTCGGTGCGCTGGTTGAGGATAGCCGAGCACAACGAACCCACCAGGCGGTCGCCGTGGACCTCGATGGCGTCGATGCCGGCCTGCTGCGCGCGGGCGGCCGAGGCGGCGATGGCCTCCTTGATCTGGGTGAGCTGCTCCACGCTGGCCTCGTTCACAAAGTGCTGCATGTCGTGGTGCAGCTTGGCGTAGGCCTGATTGCGAATCTCGTTGGACTCGGCCATCTTGGCGGCAAAGGTCTCCTCGTCGCCGGCGGCCTTGGCCTCCTGCGCGGCCTTGGCGGCGGCCATGGAGCCCATGACCATGCGGCCGACACCGGGCACGTCGTACTCGGGGTGGAACAGCTGCAGCGCGACCTTGGCGCCGTGTTTGTGAACGGTGTCGGCCAGCGCCTTAAACGTGGGGATCTGGGCGTCGGTCGCCAGCTTGGGCGTGGGGCTCGCGGTCATAACGGGAGCGACGTCGCCGATGACGATGTAGCTCACGCCGCCACGGGCCAGGCGCTCGTAAAAGGCCAGGCTGCGCTCGCCAATGGAGCCGTCGCGCTCCTCATAGCCGGTGGTCAGCGGCGGGAACATAATGCGGTTCTTGAGCTCAAGGGGGCCAACCGTAATGGGCTGGAGCAGCTTGGATGCAGGTGCGGTCATGGACATTCCTCTCTTGTAGGCGCGGCGGCGATGTTGCCGCGTAGTTGTCTAAAGGATATGACATGGGAGCACAGCAGCACAACGAAAATCGGCGGATAGCAGGTAGCGGCAGCTGGATGGGGCGGGACCGGCTGCCGGTTTGTCTCGATCTGTAACAGCTACCCAGCAAAGCCGGGTCTTACTGTTACAGATCGAGACATTCCTCTCGACCCATCCTCAACAATCTAAATCTGTAACATCTAGACCGACTTTTGGCCCCTTACTGTTACAGATCGAGACAAACGGGGCCCTCCCTGTCCAAATGTCTCGATCTGTAACATCTACCGGCCAAAACCGGGTCTTACTGTTACAGATCGAGACAAACCCCTCGACCCATCCTCAACAATCTAGATCTGTAACAGATAGCGACCCAAATTGGGTCTACCTGTTACAGATCGAGATTGTTGTTTGGGAAGTTGAGGATTGGGCCGAAAAAACGTTCCTGGAATAACAAAAAAGCTCGCCGGCCAGGCCGACGAGCTGCAAGTTCTTGGTCGCGGGGGCAGGATTTGAACCTACGACCTCCGGGTTATGAGGGCGGGGCGGCCCTTTCTCTATAGAACCTATTATTCGTTTACGCAGGTAAATAGCTGTATCATGCATTTATTATCGGGCATTTTTATCTGCTCATTATCTGCTCATATCATCATTCTGAGCATATTCTGATCAGATTCCGCCGCCATATTTGAACATATTTAATATCACCCCTGATGATTAACAAACAACCAATACTCAAGTCTGCAAATGACACCTATGACGGAAATGACAGTTTCAATGGGATACGCCTGCCGCCGTCACGATTTCGAGGTTTTGGCGATGAACAGGCCCTTGCCACACGAGTCGCCCGCTTTTGCTTCGATTAGCCCGGCAGGGTTGTTCCAGCAGGCACCACGATCGGCGTCTAGAGGAGATACGCCCCAGTAAGCGCAGTTGTAGCATTTTCTAGCGCCGTCATTAGGCTGCAAGATGTCACCGAGCTCGTTAGCCGCCCTTCGCTGCCACTCATCGTTTGTATGAGTGTAGATATCGAAGGCCTGGTCGTTCTTGTGACCGCTCATGCTCTTCGCGGTCCGCCTGTCCACTCCGCAGTCACGGCTCAACAGTGTCACGTATGTATGCCTGAACCCATGAAACTTGAAGTCGTCGGGTATCGGATACTCGAGCCTTGCCGAATCGAACCAACGTGTGAAAGACCGCTGAAGGATATGCTTTGCATTTCTGCTGTTCACAATGGGCGCGTCTTCGCTCCAGCGAAGACCGAGGTTGTCCGAGTAAATGCGCCTTTGGATCTTCTGCCACTCATCGAGGACCGGCATGAGCGGCATCGGGACAGGGACCCTCCTGCTGTCTTCGTTCTTCGTCGTCTTGTACGTCTGCTTCTCTTTGTTCAGCGCTTTAGTTACAGACAGTACGCCGCCTTCATAATCTTGCCAGGTCAATGCGAGCATCTCCGAAAGCCTAAGCCCGCAGTTCAGCGCGAGTAGCACGCCAATGGCATGCGCCTCCGGAGGACGACTCGTTATGTAGTTAAATAGCGCCTGGGCTTGAAATAGAGTGAGTGCGGCCTTCTCCTTGGTATCCCTCTTGGGAGCGTCAATCGAATCACAGGGGTTTTTGTCGATGTAGCCCCGCTCGACGGCGTCCTTGAGCAGCTGACGCAGAAACGCATGGCTTTTCTCAATCGTCGTTCCGGAGTAGACCCTACCGGCAAGGTTATCGTCCCCTGGACTCCCCATGCAGGCGTATGCCTCATCGATGACGAAAGGGGTCACCCGCCTCAGCGGCAAATCGCCGAGGTACGGCCGGAGTCTCGCCCAGGCCTCGCGGTTGCTCTCGATGGTCCTCCCCTGGACCTTTTTCCGTTTCTCCCGTTTATCGATATAGGACACGGCGAATCCTTCAAGCGTGAGGGCGTCGCCCTCGGAATGCCCTTTTGCCCTGCGTCTCCACTCGGGCACATCTTGGGGAAGGCCTCCATGATAAACATAGTCGTTGATGGCCTTGATCAGCGCGATGGCCTCGGCCTCCGAAGCGACCTCTTCGCGATATTCGTCGTAACGCTTCTTGCGCTCATTCCAGCCGAGCGGATACTTTACCTGCCAGGAGTTGCCGCCCGCCCTAGATGCGTAGCTTCCCTTGTTACGAGGCACCGTCGCCATGCCAACAGGCCCCCTATTGAATAAAAATAGTTGCCACGCCGGCGACGGCAAACGCGAGCGCCGCGAACAGAAGCCCGAAACCGATCGACGACATAGCCAAGTCGCGCCAAGACGCCTCGACCATCGAGCCCCGATCCCCGAGCTTCCTGCGGACCACTTGATACAGCAAGGTTGCGGTGGCGACCGCCAGCCACACCGCGCCCGCGATGATAAACGGATTCATCTAGAGCCCCGCCTTTCGATTCGAATACTGCGTCCTGCACGACGGGGAACAGAACTCGCGCCTCTTCCCCCTGGTTTTGACCAAAATGCCGTTTCCGCAATTTTTGCACGTCGTGGGGACACAGCCGTATCGGTAGAAGATAGCCCCGAACATCGCCGCCGCCGTCGAGTGGAAATGGTATCTGGGCACCGGCACATCATCGAAGATCGAAGGCCCGCCTACAGACCACCCAAGTCGATCGCCGTCCTTCGTCGTCAGCCCGGCCAGCATTTTGGCAACGGACTCCACGAAGGCAATGGCCTCGTCTCTCTGGGTACCCCCGTCATCGATACCGAGATACAGCTGGGTCTTCTCGACCTCCGGCTTCCAGCCAATGTCGAAAAACGGTGCGCCCTCGCCGGTCTTTATCTGCGCGGTTATCAAAACCGCGTTGGGAACCGATCCGAAAAGAACCTTACTCTTTCTCGGCCTAAGATCGAGGATGCGCGTCTCAAGCGGATTAATGACCATATAGGAAAAGACGTTCTTGAACCACTTGGTCGAGTAGTTGAGAGTCATATCGAAGGAGGAATTGTGCTGGAACGGCAGAACGTAATAGGAGTCCTTGAGCTCCCCAGTAATCCACCAGCGACGTTTCTTTTCGAAACGCTTGAACCCGCTTTTCTCAAGGACGTTCTCATGCCCCGACATGATGTTTGCGATCAACCTGAGCAGAACCGAACCGAGATTTCGGCATAGGACGACGTCCCTCAAAGGTTCAATCACAACGACGCAGCCGGGATCTTCTTCCCGCCATTTCTTCAACTCGTCAAGACCGTTGGACTCAATAAGTCCATGACGATTGAGGTCGCGAGCAATGGAGGCCTGAGAGGGATAGAGTGACGAAGCGCTGCCCGTCGTAGACATCCCCTCAAGGCACAGCTGGAGATAGAGGAAGTCTTCGTCACAACGGGTGAAACCACGCTCGCCGCCGACGGACTCCTCCACGACCTCGATGGCCTCGTCGATAGACAACCGCCTATTCTCCTCTTTATAGATGCTGCGGTCGATGAGGGGACCAGACTCCGAAATGGCCGCGACGAGCTCGTCGAGAGTGCCCCAGCGCATGAGGCGCTCTGCAAGTTCGAAGTCCATTGGAGCCGACTTCTCCGCCGCCTCAACCCCACGAACCACCTCGACCAGGGAGTGGAATCCGGTGCTTCGGTTCCTCGCGATGAATACTTTTCTAGCCATTACTTAATCAACTTTCTAAATAAAGCTTTATAGCGATGTTGGTTTCAACTTTAGCCTTTATCTATATCTCATTTCAATTTGATTTTTATTTTTCTTTGTTTCTCTTTGTTAAGAGTGTACAATGGAATTAACGAAAAGAGAGGAGGTATATATGGACAAGCTTCTGTCTCTCGCTGAGGCAAGCGAGATTATGAATGTGAGCTATTCCAAGGCCCAGAAGCTCGCCAAGGCCGGTGAGCTTCCGTTTCGCAAGCTCGGAAAGACGTGGTACATCGCCCGCTCCGCGCTCTACCGCGAGCTCGGGCTAAAAGAGCCCGACGACCGAAAGGAGATAGCCGGCGTTGGCTAGCCTGAAAAAGAAAAACGGGTGCTCTACCGCCAAGAAGAAGCACCCGTCCGCGGCCCATAAACCGCATGGTCCATATTACATGCTCCATGCGACCCATATCTACAAGGAGCACAAATGGACTATTCCGCCTACTTTGCGCACGCCGAGCGCGTAGCGCGCACGCTGGAGGCCCACGGTCTCCCGCGCAATCCTACCGATGAGGACATTCTCGGATTCGCTATCGAACAGGCGGACCGCATCGACGCGCTCTGCACAGCCCTCGGCGTCGAGATCGTCACCGACTATCGCGGCCGCTGTCGCGTCATCCGCGCGGAGGCGGTCTAGATGCCCGGTGAGCTCGAGGTGCGCAGCGCGCAGGACCTCCTCGAAAGCCCCCTTGCAAGCGTAACCTGGCTCGTTGAGGAGCTCATCCCGACCGGTCTCGTGGTGCTCGCCGGCACCCCCAAAGTCGGTAAGAGCTGGTTCTGCCTTTGGCTGGCCATCTGCGTCAGTACTGGACGGGCATTCCTCGATCACGCCACCGAGCGCGCAGGGGTGCTCTATCTCTGCCTTGAGGATACCTTCGGGCGCATCCAAAACCGCTTATTCCACCTCGTTGACGTCGCCAACGACGACCTAAAATTCGCCATCGTAGCCGACAAACTCAACAACGGACTTACCGTTCAGCTGGAGCGCTTCGTTTCCGCCCAGCCGACGACACGGCTCGTCATCATCGATACGCTGCAAAAGGTCAGGGTTGCAACCGGAGACAGCGTGTATGCATCCGACTATCAGGATATAGGCCTGCTCAAGGCCTTTGCAGACAAAAACGGCCTGTGCATCTTGCTTGTTCATCACACTCGCAAAATGGGCGACGAGGCTAACATCTTCAATACGATCAGCGGCTCGAACGGCATCCTCGGAGCAGCAGATGAATGTCTGTTGCTATCTAAAGACGCGATGTTCGACGGAAAAGCGACCCTCTCCATCACTGGACGCGACGTCGACCTAGCCGAATATAAACTCGCGTTCAACGACTGTCGATGGCAACTTGTTGAGCAAACCAGCCGCGAGGAGTTGCGCGAGCGCGAGGTCCCGAGCTGCGTCATGTCCGTCCTCGATTTCATGGCAACGAGGCCCGGAGCATGGGAGGGCACCGCGACACAGCTCATCGCGGACGCGGCGCTCGACGACGCCACCCCCGCGGTACTCGCAAAGCGGCTTAACGAGCACCGCACCTTCCTTGCCGAGCGCGGCGTCGAATATGGCTTCCGCCGTACGGCAACGGCACGCCTGATAACCCTCACCCACGCCCACAACCAAAACTAACTGACCGATGGGACCGACCGTCCGGTCCCATCATCCCATCGAAAGGAACCCTCATGGAGTTCAAGTCCCTCAAGCTGTCGGGCAACCGATTCGAGATCGCCCCGAAGTTCACCATCGAGCTCAACCCCGAGGAGGCCGGCAAGAGGAGCCACGTTTTCTTCGTCTGGCCGTTTTCGCCGGAAGCCTATCCCGATATCCCCTCGCTCGACTCCGTCATCCAGGAGGAGGTCCCCGGCACGCTCTTCGCATACCACTGCGACGACCCCGATCTCCCCATCGTTTCGTACCGCGGCGTCCCCGTGACGCGCGAGCGCCTTACGGAGCTTGAAGCCTCCTATCTCGACCTTCAAGCCCTTATGTTCGACGCCCGTTCCGCCACGCCCTACGCCGAGGCACCGTTCGCGTTCGCTTTCGCCCTCTGCGACAGCACGGGGAGCGCCCATCGCGTCGGCATCTCCCACGCTTTCATCCCTAATGGAAAGGCGGATGATGAGTAGCCCCCAGCGTTCGGGACGCATCTATGTCAGGGTCTCCTCGCAGGAGCGCGCCGCCATCGAGCGGCGCGCCGCCGCCGCGGGCCTGAACATGAGCGATTATCTGCGTCGACGTGCTCTTGTCGATGGTGATCGCCCCGTTATCTCCACCGATCCCGAAACGTTGAAACTCCTGTACCGGGACCTCCGACTTGCCGGATCGAACCTGAATCAGTTAACGCATGAGGTCCACATCACGCATGACCCCGGCCGAATCTCCCCGTTCCTCAACGCCGCGCTCACAAGGGTCGGAAGCGCCGCGGAGGCCGTCTCGTCCTTCCTTGCCGACGCCCGAAACGTTTAGGGAGGGCGCAACCGTGAACAATCTCAAGTTCAACGCAATTCTATCGGCCGCGTTCGCCACCGTACTTACCGTCGCCTGCTATCCCCTCGCAGCGCCCGTTGTCGGATGCATCGCCGCTTCGCTTCCCGTCAATTGGGTGGCCTGGCTCGACGCCATCGGTTTCGACATGTGGTCAGTCTTCTGGCTTTCCGGGGCATGGCTCGGTCACATTCCGTTCATGTTCGCAGCGTTCTGTCTCCTGTTTCTCGTTCTCCTCGGCTATACGGTCGCAAAGGACGCCGAACGCAACCGGAACGTCGACGAAGGTATCTACGGCGACGCCCACGTCGTCCGGGGCGCAGCGGAACTCAACCGCCGCAACGATTTCTGGGACGGGTCCGGCGCGCCGGCCAGAGCGGGTTTCGTGCTCGGCGCGACCAAGGGCGGATACTGGTTCGACTCGTCCGTTCCGCACGCGATCAGCATTGGAAAAACGGGGTCTGGTAAGTCACAATTCCAAGTCCTGGAAGATATGCATATGTTCCTGGCAGCCGGTTGGAACGTCGTCTCCACCGGAAAGCCCGAGATCCTTGAGCTCACCGCCGACAAGGCGAGGGAGCTCGGCTACGAGACCATCGTCCTCGACCTGACCGGCTATCCCGGTGCCAGCTCGTACAACCCCATCGGACTTGTCGCCGACGCCGTCGAGGCGGGCGACATTGACGGGGCCGTGAGGACGGCCCGGCAGGTTGCCGTCGACCTCATCCCAATCGGCGGGGAGAAGAACACGTATTTCCCCAAGGCAGCGCGCAACATGCTCGCCGCCTGCATCCTCGTCGTCTGCACGGCCGACATCCCCCGCAGGCAGAAGAACCTCGCGAGCGTCGCCGCGCTTGTGGAGCGCGGGACCGCCGGCGACGACCCGAAGGACCCCTCGGCCCCTCTCAAGGACTACATCCGCGGCCTCGGGCCGACGCACCCGGCATTCTCGCCGGCATCCGACCTCCTCGGAGACGGCGGTGCGACGACCGCCGGCAAGAACGTCGTCTCCACGCTCAAGGAGGCCCTGAGCATCTTCTCGGACGGCGCTCTTCGCGCGGTCACGTCCGAGAGCACCGTCCCCATCCGAGACCTCATCGAGAAAAAGGCGGTTCTGTACATCGAGATGCTCGACGAGGGCGACCCGTACGGGGTCGTCTACACCTGCTTCCTCAACCAGTGGTGGCAGGTAGCGCAGCAGGTCTGCAAGGAGAACGGCGGCCGCATGCCGCACGAGACGGCGCTCGTGCTCGACGAGATCGGCAACCTGAATGTCAGGGTTGCGTGCCTGTCTGCCATCGCCACGCTCGGGAGGAGCATGAAAATTAACGAACACCTGTTCGTCCAGAACCTGAAACAGTTGAATGCCTATAACGAACCAGGCGACGGAGGGGCCGGGCGAGACAAGCTGATCGGCTCCATCGGCACCAAGGTCGCCCTGTCCCTCTCCGAGCCCGAAGACTTCAAGTTCTTCACGGCGCTCGCCGGAAAGCGGACCGTTCGCTCGATGGGAACGTCTAGCCAGAAAGGCGCAGGGCGTTCCTCATCTGGCACGAGCTACAACGAGGCGGCCGTTTCCCTGATAAACGAATGGGAGTGGCAGAACCGCATCCCCATCCGCGACGGCCTCATCGCGATCAAGGGCGGGGAGAACTCGAAGCCCGGGCGTGAGGGCGTCTTCGAATTCCCGCTCGACTACGCCAACAGGACGCCCGCCGGCCCGTTCTTCGGGCTCGGGGACGAGGAGGCCGAGCGCGAGAAACGGGCCGCGTACTACGCCCGCGCGAGAGCCGCCGCAGAAGGCAACGCATATGAAGCCCCCGCCCCGTGGTGCCCCGAGTTCGACGCCGACGGCGACGCATCCGGTGAAGAAGAGACCGCCCCGGACGATCCCGCCAAGGCCGACGAGGACAACGCGGCGTTCATGGACGAGTGGGCGGCCTGGGACGAATAGGAAGTGGATGGACATGACTGCAATCAAGCAGGTGGCGGTCACGGGCACGCAGCATATGAAGAGCTTATCGGGTTATCTGGACAGCACGAACGGCAAACATGACGTGCTCGACTTCGACTCCCGGAACATCGGCGACCCGGCGAACTGGTCCCGCGAGATGGAGCGCACGCGCGCGGCCTACGGGCACAACGAGCCCGGGCGAAAGGGCTCGAAATGCACCTACTGCTATCACCAGATCATCGCGTTCAACCCCGACGAGTGCGACGTCAACGGGGGAAGGATGTCCGAGGGCGACTGCATGGAGTTCGCACGCGAGTGGGTCGAGCGCTACTACCCGAACCAGGAGGCGGCGTGGGCACTCCACCTGGAGCACTCGAGGGACGGGAGCGACCGTTACGCCGTGCATATCGCCATCAACCGGACTGACCTCTCGACCGGAAAGCGCCTCAACGACGGCAGGGCGTCCCGCCAGAGGACCCTCCACGCGGCGAGGATGCGCGAGATGGACGGGCGCTGGGGGCTCTCCCAGCTTGAGCGCGGGACGCGCAACAGTCGCGTCCACGCCCGGCAGGAGTCGAGGGGCGAGCAGCGGGCCCGCGAGATCGGCTCGAAGGCCGACCCGGGCTTCGAAACCGACCAGGACCACGTTCGCCGGGCCGTTCGCGAAAGCGTCCGCGAGGTCGCCTCATCAGACGCGTCGAACAAAATGCGCGCCCTCAACGAGTCGCTTGAGCGGAGGGGTGTTCATATGCGCCTCAGCCGTGACCGGAATCTCAAGGAAAGGGACCTGGTCTTCGAGTACCGACCGACATACGATCGAAGAGACGCGCACGGGCGCGCCCTCAGGAAGGCGGCGATCAGCGGGCGAAAGCTCGGTCGTGGCTTCACGAGGGGCGGCATACAGCACGCGCTCGGGATCGGCATGGCAGCCTACCGCATGATGGAGCGGGCGATGGACGACGGTCGGGAAGACGAGATGTGATACGCATAGGACGTGCCGCGCGCACATCTCGAAGAGGGGCCAATGCCCCTCTTCTCGTCTCCCGGGACCGGGACGCAACAGGCGTCCCGCAAGCCCGGGGGACGGCCCCGCAGGGCAAGATATTCGTGCGTACGCGGCGGCCACAGGACGGCGCGTACGCACGAATACACATCTTGCATCGACCGGCAACCGCATGTCGGCCCCGCCCGACGAGGCTGCGTCGAGGTGAGTCCCGGCTGAGCCGAGCGCAGGGGGACGCGACCCTGGGGAGCATCTCCCGTACGCACGGCGACCCGGGGCGAGAGGCCACGGCCGGTGACCACGGCGGAATGATGGCGACCTCTGGGAGCCATCGAATGCAGCCGTTCACCGTCCGGGGCCGGCGTGAGCGGAGGCGTACGAAACGCGACCCCGGGGAGCGTTGCCAGGGAGCCGCAGCGAGAGCGGCGCGGAACGCGGCGCGGGCGTCCCCGCATCCCGGCGGGTACGCATCGGCCGAAAGGCCGATCCGGTGGGATGAGGTGACGCCCGAAGGCATGCGTCCGCCGTGCCGTCATTCCCGTCATGCCCGTCACACGGGTTCCAAGGGGCCTCGGCCCTTTGGCGCGCAGGGGTCCGGGGATGGCGCGGTCCATCCCCGGGAAACGCCGCGAGGGGCACGCCGTCGCCGGCATGCCCGTGCGGGTGGCGGCCGCGGCTATTCCGCCCCGGCCATGTAGACCGTTCGGCCCGTCTCGCAGTCGATGGTCTCGGCATCCCCGAAACCGATCCGGACAGCAACCCATCCGCCGGCGCACGACAGCGCGTCGGCCTCGGACCTCGCGGCGGCGATGAGGCGCTCGAGCTCGGCTGAGCCCGCCGGCGCGGTCCCCACCTCGAACGCGCCGCCGTCGCCGCCCGACTCGTACTCGACGACGACCGTCGAGCCGAACGCCTCCTCGAGGGTCTCGGTCAGGCCGCCCATGCTCTCGAGGGCGCGCCCGGCGACCGTGGCCAGCGGGTAGCGGGCCATCCCGGACGCCGCCGAGCGGGCGGCCATCCGAACCACTCCGGCGGCCTCCAGTGGCTCGAGGAGCGCCGCGGGCGCAGTGGCGTCGATGGCGATGTTGCCGCGTCCGCGGCACCACTCTGCCGCCGCCGGCACGTTCGCCGTGAGCACGCCCCACTCGGCCATGTAGCCCTCGGAGCGCGGGTCCGTGGCGTCGAGGAGGAGGACGGCCAGGCCGCCGCCCACGTACTCCCCGGCCACGAGGGCGAGGCGGACCGCCTCGCCCATGAAGTCGAACTCGACCGTGACC
This sequence comes from Treponemataceae bacterium, assembly GCA_963602825.1. Lineage (GTDB taxonomy): Bacteria > Actinomycetota > Coriobacteriia > Coriobacteriales > Coriobacteriaceae > Collinsella. The sequence continues at coordinate 12,705 of CAVCKO010000034.1, forward strand.
ATGCGGCTACCTCCTCCTGACGGCGCTGAGCGGCTTCGGGGAGAAGTGCTCGTCACGCTCGACGGCGGCGAACCCCATCTGGCGGTTCAGCTCGGCCATCTCCTTGATGCTGAAGTAGCCGAGCTCGTCGTCGTAGCCCTCGACGAGGCCGAACGCCTCGTCCGTGCCATCGAACTCGAGCAGCCACCAGTCCCATCCGTTCACGCACGAGAAGTAGTGGGCGTAGACCGTGGGGTCCTCCGCCCCGTCCTGCTCGTAGAGCCTCGGCACCGTCTTGGCGATTTCCTCGGTCATCAGCTGCTGCATGTCTTCCTCCGTTCCGGGCACCCTGCCCCCAACATCTCGCCCCTGCGGGCAAAGCCGAATGGCGACGCCGCGCGTCGTCGTCGGCTTTGCTCCCTGCAAAGCCATGCCGGAGCGAAGGCCTGTCAAGGTCCTCCATGACGGCCTCCACCAACCGGAGCGGGGCGGAGGTTTGTGCGGGGCCTCATGGAGCGGCCTTTACAGGGCGCAGCGGAGGCATCACCCGGCCACGGAGCCGTGGCCGCCGTCGGCGGATGCCGTAAAACGTAAAACGCTGTTTACGCTGGCCCGGACAGCACCTGCTATCATCGCCCTTCTCGCATAGAGAGGATTGTTTCGGCATGGAAGAACGTCACGTCACGACGGGGGACGGGACGAGCGAAGCCGCCCAGCGGCTCATGGACGGTATCGGAGTATTCTCCGAGATCGAGGATTATGGCAGAAGGATTGAAGTCCTCGCCGAGGCCATGTCGATCGGGATCAGGATCGCGGACTACGAACTGCTCGCGGCAGGCGGTGCGGAAACGTCGTTCTTCGAGCGGGTGTTCTCGAACGCCCAGACCCACCATCGCAGGCGGTCATCTGCCCCGTGAATGGGGTCCTCCCTGTGGTAGTGCTCCAGCATGAGCTGAGTGGTCCAGCCGCCGAAGCGCACCGTGTAGACCGCCGTCTGCGCGTCGTGGATGACCGCGCCGAAGGGGTCTATTCGAATGATTTGGTCGATCGTGAAGCCGCGGCCGTCCGGCCAGCAGACGCGGACAGGCACCGTCGTTCCGTCGGCGTTAGTGCGGGCGTAGACGTCTACGTACTGCTTATGGACGCGTCTGCCGGGCTTGTCGCCGTTGGCGCGAACGGTGATGCCGCCGCCGAAGTCCTTTGTGTGGCCCATCACTCGGGCATCACCGCCATGCCGCCACCGCGCTCGACGAACCAGTCGCCGTGCTCCCACCAGACCGTTTTGCGCTGCCTCGCGATGCAGACGTCGTAACGCACACAGAGGTTACCGAAGATGGCGCGGCCGAACTCCTGGCGGGCGTAGATGCTCTCAACCTTCCAACTGCGGCCGTCCGGCCAGTGGATGGTGACGGGATCGGACGGGCCGTGGTCGGGGTCGTCCGCGCCGTTGGCGTCCACGGGGATGTAGATGCGCTGTGCATCGGTGGGTATGCCGCAGGTTCCCGCAAGCGAGTGCTTTTTCATGATCATGCGCGTACCCCCGAACATCCGTTTGTATCTCACGGGCTTCATTGTCGAACGAATGTTCTTGATTGTAAAGCGAACGTGGTGTGGGGGTTCGGTGTGCGGTGTCCGGACGGAGGGGCATGGATGTATCGCGTGGAAAGCGCCCGCGATCCGGAAGACCCGCGTCTTGGTATCATTTTGCCATCCTTGGGGGAGGAAGAATGCCATGACTCAGCTCTATGAGATAGACGGGTACCACAATATAGTCGACCTGACGCCCTATTTCGTTCTCGGCGTGCTGGTCATAGCCCTGGTCTGTGCAATCGCGGTCCTGGTTCGCAGGATTCTGGCGAGCCCCTTTAGGTATCCCTACTATGTGGCCCGCTTCGATGTGTCTGGCAGGCGCAACGTGAGGATCGAGGACTACATCGACCGTCACCTGATGGACCCGGCCGGTTGGGACGCCATCGTCGCACATAGGGCATACATCCAGAACTGGAAGCACGAGCAAGAAGAGTATCTGAAAACCTGCCGGCTCCGCAGCCGGCGCGAGCGTCAGTACGCCGAGGCGGTCGACGATGACAGGGCCTTTAGGTTCATCACCTGCCGCGACCAGACGAGGTACAAGCAGGCCAACTACGTGAAGACGTCCTACAAGGTGTCGATGGATGATTCCGAGCTTGACGTGAACTGGGAGTGGATCGTCGAGCGCCGCATCCGCCTCGCCGCTATCAACGACGAGGCGACGCTCAGGGACTATCACGCCAAGAACCAGCGAAGGCTGATGACGAAGCAGCTGCGCGAGCAGATCGCCCGCCGGGACAACTACACCTGCCAGATATGCGGGAAATACATGCCGGACGGCGTGGGCCTGCACGTCGACCATATCGTGCCGGTCGCGAAGGGCGGCAAGACCGTTCCATCCAACCTGCAGGTGCTCTGCTCGAAATGCAACGGGCGGAAGGGCTCGCGGTAGCGGCGCGTTGCAGACACGCGCTATTCGTCGAAGAAATCGGTGTCAACGGCCTTGATCTCGTAGACCTGTCTCGTGCTCACGCCGACGCCGTAGTCGATCATGAGGCCGGCGAGCGCGGGGCCGTCGACGAGCACGACCGTCTGCCCCAAGAGGCCCTCAGCATATTTGCGGGCATCCTTGGAGAAGCGAGCCGTGGTGATGAAAAGGCCCTTCGATACGCCCTTTCCGGAAAGCGCCCCGACGAATGCCTGAACCTCCGGCCGTCCGACCTTCCTTTGCGGATCCCACCGCTTAGCCTGGTAGCAGATGGTTCCAAATCCGAGTCGGTCCTCACGGACGACGCCGTCTATCCCCTCGTCACCACTCTTTTTGGTGACGTCGGCACGGGAGTCCAGGCTCTCGCCGTAACCCATCGCCACGAGCAGCTTTCCGACCAGGTGCTCGAAGAAATACGGATCTTTTCCCATGATGATCGAAATGAGGTCGTCGGCGAGCGCGTCGCGAATCTCGCCATAGGCAGACTCCATCGCCTCCTGAGGGGACTCCTGGTCCTCCAGTGTCGAAACGCCCTCGGGCTCTGAAGCGTTTTTGGCCTTGCTTGCGGCCTGATAGCCGTCTTTCCACTTCTTGAATGCCGTGCAGTTCTCATAGAGACCCTTGGCTGTAATGGGTCCGGGATAATCAGAGAGGTACGTCCTGCCGGCATCGGTGATACGGTAGGTTCCCTTCTTCTCGCCGTATTCCAAAAGCTTAGCCTTCTCCAAATCGGTGATACCCCAGTACACGCGGTTGTAGAGTCTCGGCTGGCCGCTCTTGAGACGCTCGGCCCGTTCATCATCGGTCATGTCGAATTCGATCGCCACGGCATCCTGGAGGTCGGTGCCTGCCAGATATCCATCGACATGCGCCAGCGCTTCAAGGACGGGCCGCATGGTCTCATGCCATTTGGGCATCGTCATCGCTCATCATCCCCTTCATTTCAGCAAAATCAGTAAAAGGCTCAACCGCCACTGCGGTCAAGGGGCCTGTCGCCTGTGGCAATGACCTGAGCTCCCCTGCAAGTCTCCTGGACCCGCCCTTGAGGCTGACGAACGTGAGGCCTCCCGAGATGAACCCACCGACGACCGGAACGACTTTGCTCACCGCGTCGCCGAAACTGCTTTTGGTGATCTTGACGCCGATCCCGGCAAGGACCTTTTTGATGATCGGGTAGTAACTTGTCTGCATAAGCGCCTTGTTGGCGACCTTCTTGGCCACATTGGCCTGAACCGTTTTGGAAAACGCCGTCAAGGCGGAGTTGGCACCGCTCACCCCGGCCATCACGGCCAGGAGAAGGGCGAAGGCCGCCAAGGTCTCATCGTCCATTTCGTCGCAATCGTCGATGAAGGACTGCCAGCCGTAGAGATACGCCAGTTTCTGCATGATTCGAAAGGCGTGGACATAGTACTGCGTCACGTCCGCCGGGATCGTCCCGAGCATCGCGAGTCCTCCGGGCAATCCCGCGGAGAACGAAAGGACGGTCGATTTCTTCGTTTCGAAATCAATGACGTCCCTCGCGATGGAATCGACAAGGTCGGAATCCATCCCGGCGGCGGCTGGGCTCGTTGAAATCGCGAGCTCTACCCGCTCGTCCGCAACGCCCCGTTTCCGGAACTCTGAGCGGAGGAAATGGTCGCGCTCGATTGCCACTCCTTTCAGCCTCATAACCTTCTTGAGGAAGGCGATGGCATATCTTTGGGCTTCCTCCTCCTGTCGATCGGCCTCGGCCCTTAGATCTCCAATGCTCTCCTTCACGGAATCGGGTTCGGATGGTATCGTCTCCCCCTTCGGCTTTATGACGTTCCCCTTCACGCTACTCACCGACCTTCTCGGCATAAAGCTTGAATAGATGCGAAACAACCCTCTCTTCATCTCCGCCAAAATCAACGCCATAGGCAGATTCGACAGCAGCATCGAGCCGTGCATGAGCCTTCATGAGATCGGAAAAGAAGAGGGCTTTATCGGGGCTATACATGTCGGCAAGAGTTGCCCCGCGTTGAGCGTTTCTCGCCTCAAGCACATCCCTAGCACACTGGCGTATCTCATCCTTCTGACTCGCAGATGGAGAAGGCCAGACAAAATTGTTATAGACGATAGTGTTCGAGTATTGATAATCGCTCTTTAAGCGTCCAGCAACCTGCCTCATCCATGCGTTGTGAAACTGACTTGAGATGATTCCAAAATCATACAAATCCGCCTCTTCGACAAAAAAGAGCTTGTTTCCAGGAATAGTGCCGTTGGTTATGAATCCGACCGGAATGTATTTCCTCCGTCCGGAAGACACCTGTGGAACGGCCAGGAATGCGCCATCGGCAGGCGCTTTAACCTCATCGAACTCCCACGGGGCACAGGCTCTCTTTTGCGTGCCAGAACGCGGAGAAGCCAACCTTAGCTTGCGGATTTCATCGAACCGATCCCTTATTTCTTTGGGAAGTTTGGATAGCTCGGCTCCCGATAGTCCAGCAAACCACAAGCAATACCTGTTAATGCCCTTGATAAACTCAGATCCCATTGAAAATGGCCTAATGTACTGTTCGAGAGCAGGATATGAAGTCAGTAAACGATGTGCCTCAGCCTCATCGAGGGTTAAAAATCCCCAATCACCAGCGCCGCCACCTCGCGACATCTTCGGAACAGAGCAGAGAGGCTGCCTTCGCTTTTCGACAAAGACGTCCGGAGCATTCGAGAGGTAGCCGTTGATGTTGTCCGCTTTTGTTGCACCCGTTGAGCTAAACAGTAGAGGTTGCATATCGGGACTTTTAGAAAATCCGACAATGACAACATGGACATTCGCTTTATCAGATGCTTGGGAATCCCAAACGAACGTTTTATAGGCGAAATCGATATGAACGCCATTGTCGAACAGGGGCTTCCACAGGGGCTCAACCTGCTGTCCCTGACAGATAGAGTTAGTTGAAACGAATGCACATCGAACACGATGCCCATCCATATATTCAGCCGCTTTCTTATGCCAGCATGCAACATAGTCGAGCAAACCAGCGGATTTGCCAAAAATCGCCTTCCTATCTTCCTTTTGAGCGTCTTCAAGGCGCGAACTGCCTATAAAAGGAGGATTTCCGAGCACATAATCAACCTCATCCGCTGATACGACGTCATTCCAGTCGATACGAAGGGCATTCGCGTTAACGATGCCCTCATAGTCCGTGAGCGGAAGTTCCTGATAGACACGCTGCGTCACCTTTGCGGTGTCAGTGTCCGCCTGTTTCTCGGCGATCCAGAGCGCTGTTCGGGCGACACAGCAGGCGAAGTCCTCCAGCTCAATACCATGGAAGTTCTTCAAGCTTACCAGCACGTCGCGATCGCCGGAATCCTCAAAGCTAAACGACGTCTGCTCACCCTGGAGCTCGAAGAGAATGCGGTTTTCCAGCTGCCTCAGGCACAGATAGCTTTCCGTGAGGAAGTTGCCCGATCCGGCGGCGGGATCGAGGATGGAAATGCCGCCGATCTTCTCGTGCAATTCTTTGAGAGCACGGGTCCTCGCGCCACCCGCGACGGGCTTGGCGCAGGCCCCGTCGAACTCAGCCTTGAGGCCGTCGAGGAAGAGCGGGTCTATGACCTTGTGGATATTCTCGGGACTCGTGAAGTGCTGGCCGTTGGCGCGGCGGTGATCGTGCGACAGCGCACCCTCGAAAATGGAGCCAAAAACCGTGGGGCTCACGCCCGACCAGTCGAACTCCTGGCACCCCTCGACGATGAGCGTATGGCGGAAGTTCTCGGACAGGGGCGGTATCTCCGTCTTCTCGCGGAAAAGGCCGCCGTTCATATAGGGCAGCTTCTTCAACCAAGACCCGGCGTATTTGTCGCGCTTCTCGTCCTTGGTGTCGAGCCAGACGAATAGGTCCTTGAGGCCGTGCCTAAGGTCGTCCGCCGAGAAGTGCGAGACGTAGTCGCGAAAGGCGTTGGGGGCAATGAGCCCCGAGTCCTCACAGAACATGAGAAACATGAGACGCGTCATGAGCACGGAAAGCGCGTGGTGGTTCTCGGGCGTGTCGGGGTCATCGAACGCCTCGGCCACCTGCTCATGGAGCTTCGACATGATCTTGCCGGCCTCGACGGAAACGGCACGGGAGATCGTGGCCGGGGCCTCCGCGCCGCCCTTGAGGAACTGGATGGCGGCGAGGTTCTTGGGGAGCTCGGCAAGCGGCAACTTGAAGAGAGGCTCCCGGCAGAGCGAATCCCTCTCACGGTCGAAGACCCAGAAATCCGAGAAGTTGCAGGCGATGATATAGCGCGGCTGTTGCGAGAGGGGCATGCCCTGAGCGTAAGCGTTACCTTGCTTCGCAGGCGTCACCTTGCGTCCCTGGCGTGTCTCCTCCTTGGCAAGATCGATTCCCAGCGACTTCTGCTCGACAAGGGTTTTGGCCGACGGTATGAAGACGTCGATATACCCATCGTGCGTGCTTGCGTCGGTGGAAACGGGTTTCTCGAACTCAAGTCTCGAGACGGCATCCTCCACACCAAGGACGTTCTGATAGAAGTCAATCCAGAACCGCTGCGTGTCCTGGTTCTCATTTCCCTTGTTCGCCCACCTGCTTGCAAAAGCTTCTGCATCGGCTTTCTTTCCCGGCATACGGACCCTCACTTGATAGCCTTTTCCACTGAGAAAGATTCTACGGGTTCTTCACTTCTTTTTAGCTGGTTTTAGTTTTATTGGTATCCCTTTTGTCCTGGCGGTCGTTGCAATCTGCTCATATTCCGCTCAGGAGTCCTCGCTGCATTGTCAAGATAAAATAAAACAGCCCAGAGGAACAATGCCTCTGGGCTGCTAAAAGTCTTGGTCGCGGGGGCAGGATTTGAACCTACGACCTCCGGGTTATGAGCCCGGCGAGCTACCAGACTGCTCCACCCCGCAATGTCTGGGCGCCTCATGTGCGCAAGAAAGAATATTACGCGGGAGTTCGGTAAGCGGCAAGGAAAATCTCGTAGAGCATAATTCCTTCATATTTAGAACTCCTCAGCCCCTATCACCGTGAACGAATCGCAGCCGAGCGCCGCCGGCGGCGCGTATACAATGGTGCGCGTCCTTTTACGCCGACACCGGGAGTAGACATGCTGCTCGCTATCGATATGGGAAACACGCAGACGGCCATGGGCCTGTTTGACGGAGACGAGCTGGTGCAGTCGTGGCGCATGCCCACCGACCGCTCCTATACCGCCGACGAGATCCACGTGCGCCTGATGGGCTTCTTTAAGATGTACGACCTCTCGCTCGGCGCGGTCGACGCGATCGCCTTTGCCGGCGTGGTGCCGCAGCTCTCGCGCGAGTGGCACGCCGTGGCCAACCGCATCGCGGCAGACGCCATCGTCATTGGGCAGCAGACGGCGGCCGTGACCAAGCTGCGGGCGGCGCGTCCCCAGGCCGTTGGTGCCGACCGCATCGCCAACGCCGTCGCTGCCGAGACCTTCTACGGCGCTCCGGCGATCGTGGTGGACTTTGGCACCGCAACCAATATCGACGTTATCGACGAGGACGGCTATTACATTGGCGGAGCGATTGCGCCGGGCATCCGCATTTCGATGGACGCGCTCGCCGCCCGAGCCGCCAAGCTCGCTAGCGTTCCGCTCGAGGCGCCCGAGCACGCCATCGGCCGCGATACCGAGGAGTGCATCAAGGTCGGCGCCGTAACGGGCGCCGCCGCCATGGCCGAGGGCCTGGTCGCGCGCATGAAGCGCGAGCTGGGGCGCGAAGACGCCACCGTTATCGCCACGGGCGGCCTCGCCAGCATCGTTGCCGATTCGACTGATGCCTTCGACATAGTCGACGGCCAGCTCACCATTAAGGGCATCTGCGAAATCTACCGCCGCATGCAGAAGCTGGGGTAAGGCGGGGTTTAAGTCGAGCGCGAGCGGCGAACTAGGCAACGCATCGGTCCTATTCCTCAAAATCGAAATTTTTTCGATTTTGAGGAATAGGACCTTTTGCTAAGCCTCGCCGCACAACCACCTCGCCAGGTCCACGATCTGCACCCCATCGCGATCCGTGGCCTCGTGATGCGTGCGAGCAAGAATCATCTTGGGATACGCATCGCCAATGCTCAGCAGTGGCGAAATCTCGCGTTCAAACGTCTTATCCGAGCTAATGTCGTCGCTCACCTGGATATAGAGCTTCTCGCTCCGTTTGATTGCTACAAAGTCTATTTCCTTTTTATAGAGCACGCCGACGTATACCTCGTATCCGCGCCGCAGCAGCTCGATGGCCACCATGTTCTCGTATACGCGCCCCCAATCCATATCACGTGTACCAAGCAGTGCGTATTTGAACGCGTGGTCTGCCAGGTAATACTTCTCGCCGCTCTTAAGGTATTTTTTGCCGCGAATGTCGTACCGACGAACTTTATAGAAGGCAAACGCATCGCACAGGTACCCCATGTACGTGCCGACCGTCTTGTTCGTAATCTTTAGCCCATCCGCATTCAAAACATCTGTAATGCTGCGTGCCGACGTTATGTTGGAGACGTTGTCCATCATGTAATCGGCAATGCGCAGCAGTGCCGATTCGTTTCTCACGTTATGCCGCTGCACGATATCCCTCACGATGAGCGTTTTGAAGACATTGGAAAGATATTGGTAGCGCTGCTCCTGCAGTGGATAAGGGTAAGAGCCGGACATACCGCCGGTTCTCGCGTACTCATCGAAGTCGTGATCGACCTCGCCCTCGTCACTATAGAAGCGATACTCCTCAAACGAGAATGGGAAAACCTCGATCTCGAACGTGCGCCCCGTAAAGAGCGTCGACAGATCGCTCGACAGCAAAAAGGCGTTCGATCCGGTGGTGAAGATGTCGTACTGCTCGGATGCATGGAGGCTGTTAATCGCGCGTTCAAAGCCGTCGCACATCTGAACCTCGTCGATAAGCAGGAAGTTTTGCTTGTCGGACACTCGATGCTCTTTCACATAGGCGAGCAGGGCATGATATTCGAGCAGGCCCTCGAACTCGTCGAGGTTGTAATTGATATGGATGACATTCGAATTGGACAGATTTGCCTCCACGTAATCGCGGAGGGCCTCGAGCAATTTTGACTTACCGCTACGGCGAATGCCCGTTATGACCTTGATGTCCGGTACGCCAATAAGGCTCGTCAACGTGTCCATATATGACGTTCTATTGATGAGTTTCATTGGGCCCCCTCGCGGTCTTTTATCGCTATTCCTCAAAACTGAAAAATTTTCAGTTTTGAGGAATAGGCTCTGTAACGAATATACCTCGCGAAAGGCCGAGCTGGCTTAATCCTATTCCTCAAAAACGAATATTATTCAGTTTTGAGGAATAGGATCGAGATGCCGCCCTGCAGTCACGCAGAAGCCCTCCCCGGTGCAAGCCGAGGAGGGCTTCTGTCGTCATCGTTATCTTTGAACGCGAGTGCCTCGCGCTACAGACCGCGAATCCGTACGGCCTCGGGCGGAAACTCCTGCTCGCCGGCATCGGTCTTGATGGTCGCGCGGCCCCAGATGTCCAGGCCCGCAAACACACCGACCGCAAGCGGCAGGCCGTTGGGCGACACCGCTGCAACTTGGCGACCCAGCAGCGGCACCATATCGAAATACTCGCCCAGCACGGGAGCCAGCGGGCCGGCAGCGCCCTGCGGGGTGTTCGCGACGGCAGCCCAGGCATCCACGCGGACAAGCACGGCGGCGGCCAATGCCTCGACCAGCACTTCGTCGGCCATATCCACGCCAAGCTCGCTCAGCGCCGCGCGCTCAATATCCACCGTTACGGCACCGAACATGCCCGCGGCGCCGGCACCGCCGTTGACGGCGACGCGCGCGAACGACGTCTCAAACGCGGGCGCGCCGTACACGATATTGCTCGGCCACTCAATGCCCACCTTGCCGGCAAGGCCCAGACCCGGCGTCGACGCTGTGCCCACAAGCGCATCCATCATACCCATCGCCGCCACAAACGGCAGGCCGTGGAAGGCATGCATGCTCACGTCCGGGCGCACGATCAGCGAAAACGTCAACGACGCCTCACCCGCACTCCAAGCGCACCAGCCCGCGGACGCACCCTCGCGGCCTGCGTCGCGCGCGGCGTCAAGCTCGATACCGGCGGCTACAGCATTCATCTCAATCATCTACATACGCCCCAATTCGCCCACGATATGGCCCACGCGGTCCTCGGGCTCCTTGACCTCGACGCCGTTGTAGCGGAAGAACCGCGCCGGGTCGTGCATCAGGTCCTCGAGCGGCACCAGCACAAAGTCGCGCTCACCAATGAGCGGATGCGGCAGGCGCAGCTTTTTGCCGCCGTGGGTCTCGCCGTCCATCCACAGCAGGTCCAGGTCGATGGTGCGCGGGCCGTTGACCTTGGCCTTCTTGGAGCGGTCGCGCCCCAGCTCGGCCTCGATCTTCATGAGCTCGTCGAGCAGCACCAACGGCGCCAGCTCGGTCTTGATCTCTATGACGGCGTTGGCAAATGCGTCCTGGCGCGTCTCGTAGGCCGGCTCGCTCTCGTAGATGCGCGAGCAGTTGGACACGCAGGTAAGCGGGATCTCGGCAATCATGTCGCGCGCAGCACGGATGTTGTCGCAGCGATGCCCCAGGTTGGAACCCACGGCCACAAACGCGCGGCGCGGCTGCGGCTTGGCAACGGCCCAGTAACCGTTCAGGAACTGCGCAAAGCCCGCAACGTCATGCACACGCACGATGTTGGCGCCGGCCTGGATGGCGCCCAGGCACACGCCAAACGTGGCGGCATCGCGCGCGGCGGCTTCGGTCACGCCCGAAACGGCTCCCACAAAACGTTTGCGCGACACGGCGCACATGAGCGGATAGCCCAGCGACGCCATCTTGGCGGTCTCGCGCTGGATGACGACATCCTCGTTGGCCGTCTTGCCAAAGCCCGGGCCGGGATCGATGCAGATACGGTCGCGCGACACGCCGGCATGGATGAGCGTGCGGGCCTGGTCGGACAGAAAGCCCATGACGCGGCGCATGATGGGCGCAGAATCGGGCAGGGTAAAGCGGCGGAGCTGCGAGGTGGGCACGTAGGCTTCCTCACGGCGGGCACTGCGGCGCATCATGGCGGCCAGGTGGTCGCTGGGCTCTGGTGCGGCTTCGGTAGCGGCGGGCACGGTCTCGGGCGCAGCGGCGGCAGGGGCAGCCTGCTCGGCAGTCGGCGTCTCTGGCTCGTCAACAGGCTCGGGCGCGGGCTCCGGTTCGCCAAACGGCAGCGAGGGCTGTACCACACCGCCCGGAAGCTTGGCCTCAACCTTGGACTCGCCCAGCAACTTGCCGCGACGGCGGCGGGCCGGCTTCTCGGCCTCGCGCGCGGCCTCGGCAGCCGCTTCGCGTGCCTTCTCGGCAACAAACGCCGCAGCCGAGGTATCAAGCTGCACCGTCGCGTGCGTGCGTGCGGGTGCGGCGACCTCGCCGGCGTGCATTACGATGACGCCGCAGGTGCTCGTCTTAACGAACTCAACCATTTTGGGATCGGTGAAGCCCGTCACGTCGTTGACAATCGAAGCACCGCAGCGCACAGCCGCCTTGGCAACCGCCACATGACGTGTATCGATCGAGACGATGGCGCCCTCTTTGGCGAGCGCGCGCACGACGGGCAGCACGCGACGCGCTTCCTCGTCGGGGTTGACCGGGGTAAAGCCGGGGCGCGTGGACTCGCCGCCCACGTCGATGATGTCGGCGCCGGCATCGAGCATCGCCAGGCCGTACTCGATAGCGGCATCCTGGTCAAAGTGCTCACCGCCGTCGCTAAACGAATCGGGCGTCACGTTGAGGACGCCCATGATGCGCGGACGGTCAAAGCTGAGCTCGTACTTTCCGCACCGCCATGTCTTGCTGTCGTTCGCCATGAACATCCTCCTAAAATGCCCACGCCGCCGCGCTCGGGCGCTGGCGGCGGGGTCGCTTTGCAATCAGTCTTTCTATTGTATCCGCGCGCGCGGGCTAGAACGCAAACGCGGCCGCGATGTCGCAAGAAATCAGCAGGTCGGCATTTGCATCCTGATCGGTAGGCGCCAAATTGCAAATGGCCAGCGTATCGCCGGTAAAGTATCGCGTAAGGCCCGCCGCCGGATACACCACGAGCGAGGTTCCGCCCACGATGAGGGCGTCGGCCGCGGCGATGGCAGCAACGGCGCCGGTAAGCACATGCTCGTCGAGCGGCTCCTCGTAGAGCACCACATCGGGCTTGATGCGACCGCCGCACGCAGGGCACACGGGCACGTCCGCGGCATCCTCGTGCTCGCGCGCGCAAATCCATTCGGCGCTGTAGACCGCGCCGCACGTCTGGCAGATATTGCGGTGGACCGAGCCGTGCAGTTCGAACACGCGCTGCGAGCCGGCCATCTGGTGCAGGCCGTCGATATTTTGCGTCACCACGGCGTCGAGCTTGCCGGCGCGCTCCAGCTCCGCCAGCTTGGCGTGGCAGTGGTTAGGCTTGGCGTTAGGGGCGATCATCTTGGTCCGGTAGAAGTCGAAAAACTCCGCCGGATGCGCTTCGTAGAAGCTGTGCGAAAGCATAATCTCGGGCGGGTAGGAAAACCGCTGGTGATACAGGCCGTCCACGCTGCGGAAATCGGGGATGCCGCTTGCCGTGGAAACGCCCGCGCCTCCAAAGAAGACCACGTGGCTATGGGTTTCGAACAGCTCCGCCAGCGCGGCGGAGGCCTGTTTGGGGTCCGATATTGCCTGCGTCATATATGTCCTCCGTCCGTGTCTCCGGGACGGCGGCGTTCGCACTATCACTCGCGGACTCCGCCCCGCTCTTGTTGCGTTAATCTTAAGCCTGCCAACCCCGTCGAAAGGACACCATGCCTCAGACTTACACTTTCGCCTCGTGGAACGTCAACGGCCTGCGCGCCGTGCTCAAAAAGGACCCGAGCTTTATTCAGATCGCGCAGGGGCTCAATGTCGATATCCTAGCGCTGCAAGAGACCAAGCTGCAGGAGGGCCAGGTCGATATCGACCTGCCCGGCTATCACCAAACCTGGAGCTACGCCGAGCGCAAGGGCTACTCGGGCACCGCGGTCTTTAGCCGCAAGGAACCGCTGCGCGTACTGCGCGCCGATGCACTACTGCCCTACGCCGACGAGGGCGAGGCGGCCGAGCTCGTCGCCCAAGCCGCAACCGAGGGCCGCGTCTGCGCGCTCGAGTTCGACAAGTTTTGGTTCGTGGACGTCTATACGCCCAACGCCCAAAACGAGCTCGCGCGCATCGATGTACGCATGGCTTGGGACGATGCCTACCGCCGCTTTTTGAACGCGCTTGAGCGCGAAACCGGCAAGCCCGTCGTAACCTGCGGCGACTTTAACGTGGCTCACGAGGAGATCGACCTTAAGAACCCCAAGTCCAACCGCGGCAACGCCGGCTTTTCGGACGAGGAGCGCGGCAAGTTTACCGAGCTGCTCGACGCCGGTTTTACCGACACCTGGCGCGCGGCCAATCCGGACGTCGAGGGCGTCTACAGCTGGTGGAGCTACCGCTTTAATGCCCGTAAGAACAACGCAGGCTGGCGCATCGACTACTTCCTGGTAAGCGACGCAATCGCCGGCAACGTACGCGACACCGGCATCCGCGGCGACATCTTCGGCAGCGACCACTGCCCCGTCACCCTAGCCCTGGAGCTCTAACCCCCCCCCAATGATCCCCCGGGGACGGAGGAAAACGGATCATTTTGGCTCTCCGAGGATACCTGCGCAATGCATCTGCCACGAAAAGCGCCCATCTACTACGTTTAAGCCACTACCCCCAACCACAGCGAACAACGCAAAAAGAAAACCGACGCTCCTATAAGTTGTCAAGAGGCAGTTTGCGGGAGCGTTCTCTCCA
>CAVCKO010000035.1:0-26421 GCA_963602825.1 Treponemataceae bacterium
CGGATTTGAGGACGGCCGAAGAGGCGTCAGCAGGTCAGTGGGTCATCGTCCCGGCATTCAGCATCAGGGTAGCGCTGCGACGCGGAAATCGCGCGCCGTTGCCGCGCCCCGCAGTGCCCGCTTCCCCCGAGAACAATTATCAGTGCAGGTAGACGGGCTGCCGTTTTGCGGAAAACGCGAGTATGGATGGGGTCCCGGAGTTTAGCCCCGTAAGCCGGCATAGTTTTGAAATGACATCGAATCAGTAGCAGCGGTGGGACAAATTAATCAGAAGTGTTTGTCCCACTTTCTTAAGATTTGGGACAAATTAATCTGATTATTTTGTCCCATCGGGCTGCTGGGCTGGCGGTTATCCGCGCAGGTAGGCGATGGCGATTTGGGTGCGGTTGCGTAGGCCCATTTTGGCCAGGATCGAGCTGATGTGGTTTCGCACGGTGCCTTCGCCCATATAGGCCGTGGCGGCAATTTCCTTGTTATCGAGGCCGCGGGCAATGAGCTCGGCGACCTCGAACTCGCGGTCGGTCAGGCCGGCAAAGGCTGCGGGCCGGCGGGGCGTGCCGGCCTCGGCGTCCGTCCCATCAAAATCGACGTCCTCGATTGCCTTGCCCTCGAGTACGCGTTTGCCGTCCATGACCTGCACAAGCGCCGGCGGGATGGCGGCGACATCGGTCTTGATCAGGTAGCCGCGGGCGCCCAGCTTGAGTGCCGACACAATGTACTCGTCATCCGAAAACGTGGTCAGGAACACCACGCGTGCTGCGGGGTCGCGCTCGAGGATCTCGCGCGCCGCCGAAAGGCCGTCACGCCCCGGCATCTGGATGTCGAGCAGTGCGATATCGGGCGCGTGCTCGGTGTAGAGCGCCACCGCATCGTTGCCGTCGGCGCCGGTGCCCACTACCTCGATTTGCGGCTGGGCGCCCAGGATAATCTTGAGTGAATCGACCACCAAGCGGTCATCGTCGACAACTATGAGCCTCATCGGGTGTCATCTCCTTGCTGTTTGGGAACGGTGGCGAACACGCGCCAGCCGGGTGTGCCGGCACGCGGGCCGGCGGTGAAGGTGCCGCCCAGTGCCTCGACGCGTTCGCGCATGGAGCCGAGCCCCATGCCCTCGGCGACGTTGCGACCGCCCTCCTGGGCCGCGCCCACGCCATCGTCGGTAACGATGAGCTGGTAAAACGACGGATGCTCCATGCATCGCACGGTAACGTTTTGAGCACGGGCGTGGCGTATGGTGTTGGAGAGTGCCTCGCGCAGGATCGCCGCAAAGCAGTTGGCGACGTTGGCAGGTGCATGCTCGGCCAAAACCTCAAGCTCAATCTGCGGCCCGCCGTCCGAGTGCGCGCCTTCCGCGATGCGCTCGAGCTGCACGGAGAGATTGGCCGCGTTGTCGTTGAGTGCGTGGACGCTGGTGCGCACGAGCTGAAGCGCCTCGTCGACCGTGCGCTTGACGTCGGCGAAGTCGGCGGCGACGCCGGGCTCGTTGGCGTGGACCACACGTAGGGCTTCGGTTTGCAGTGAGGCACGCGTGAGCTGGTGGCCCACGTTATCGTGGATCTCGCGCGCGATGCGTGCGCGCTCGGCGAGCGTCGCGAGCTCGACCTCGTAGTCCTGACGGTCGGCGAGGTCGCGGTTGCGCGCCTCGAGCGTCAGGGTCCGTTCTTGTAGCTCGTCGCGGATGCGACGCATGCGCTCCTGCTCGCGTTCCAGCTGGGCGGTGCGCAGCGACAACAGGGTGGCGGCGACCGAAAGTATGGCCGTCAGCAACAGAGAGCGCGTGGGGAGCGTGCCGGCATGGGCGTGCGCGACAAGCGCGCAGGCAAAAATCGCGCCGAGGCCCAGCGCCGGCCAAGCGTGCTCACGCCGGACGCGCCGGGCAATGTCATAGATGGCAAGGGGCGCAAACGGTACAAACGCCGGCACGAAGATGGCTGCGATAACGTAGGCATAGCTCGCAATCTCGCTCGCGCGCCGGGCGCGTTCTGTCTGCGCGACTTCGGCCATCGCGGCAATGATGACGCCAAGGCAAAATGCCGCAACCAAGCGGGCATCCACAGCAAGGCCCAAGGCGGCTGCGATGCAGCACGCCAGCACGATCGATTTGTCGAAAAGCCTGTTCATACGGGTATTGTACGCGATGCCGCGCGCGGGGGAGGCGCCACCCGGGGCAACCGTGACATTTGTCCCAGCAAGGGGGACCGCGACTATATCTCGCCGACAATCATTTCACTTGAGCATTTTTGATAGCTGTATCTATCATTTTTGCTAGATACAGCTATCAAAAATGATAGATAGACCTATCGACGGGGGATATGGCTGCGCCCGCAACCGTGTAAAACCCTCCTTGCGTGACGCCGGCCCCCGTACTCGTGACAAAGCTCACTGGTGCGGCCCGCCCGCTCCTGCGATGATGCAATCGTACTGGGCTGCAACCAACGGAAGGGCCGCCTCATGACTGACATCGTTCGCGTCGAAAACCTCGTCAAGCGTTATGACGACCTTATCGCGCTCGACCACTTTAACCTGCACATCGCCCCCGGCGAGATCTTTGGCCTGCTCGGCCCCAATGGCTCGGGCAAGACCACGTCCATTAACTGTATCCTGCAGCTGCTTGCCTACGACAAAGGCACCATCGAGCTGTTCGGCGAGCCCATGACGCCCGCCCGCTATGACCTTAAGCGTCGCATCGGCGTGGTGCCGCAGCAGGTGGCGGTGTTTGACGAGCTCACGGTGCGTGAGAACATCGACTATTTCTGCAGCCTTTACGTCAACGACCGCAAGCGCCGCCGCGCGCTGGTGGACGAGGCGATCGACTTTGTCGGCCTGGGCGACTTTGCCAAGTTCCGCCCCGGCAAGCTTTCGGGTGGCCTGGCGCGTCGCCTCAACATCGCCTGCGGCATCGCGCACAAGCCCGAGCTGATCTTTTTTGACGAGCCTACGGTGGCGGTCGACCCGCAGAGCCGCAACGCCATCCTGGAGGGCATCTGCCGTCTGCGCGACGAGGGCGCCACGGTGGTGTATACCAGCCATTACATGGAGGAAGTCGAGCAGATCTGCAGCCGCATCATGATCATGGACGGCGGACGCGTGCTGGCGCAGGGCACCAACGACGAGCTCAAGCGCATGATTCAGATGGGCGAGCGCGTGACTGTCGAGGTCGGCGCCGTCGAGGCCGCCACAGTCGAGCGCCTGCGCGCCCACGAGCACGTGCTCAGCGTCGAGCTGTCCGGCGGCGAGCTCGTCTGCACCTGCGAGGCGAGCCCGCACAACCTGGTGGACATCCTCGACACGCTGCGCGCCGCCGACGTGGCGCTCGGCCGCGTGTGGAGCGAGCCGCCGACCCTCAACGACGTGTTCCTCGAGATCACCGGCCGCGAGCTGCGCGACTAGGGGGCAGCTATGTTCAACACCATTATCATTACGGTCAAGACGCTGCTGCGCCGGCCGAGCACGTGGGTTTGGGGCGCTCTCTTTCCCATCGCGCTTTCCACGATGTTCATGTTTATGTTTGCGAATCTGAGCTCCGACGGCACGGTCGACCCGGTGCCGGTGGCCGTCGTGGCGGATGAGGATTGGGACGCCTCGACCTTTAAGGATGTGGCGACGTCGCTTGCCAAGGAGGGCGACGACCAGCTGCTCGAGATCCACGAGTGCGACGACGCAGCCGATGCGAACCGTGCGCTCAAGGCCGGCGAAGTCGCGGGCATCTACACGGTCGATGCCGCGGGCACGCCCAAGCTCACGCTGCTTTCGAGCTACGACGGCTCGCGTGCCTCGTCGGTGCTCACCGACCGCAGCATCCTTGAGACGGTGGCAAGCTCGTATACGCAAAATGCCGAGCTCATGTCCCAGATTGCTCAAAACAACCCGGCGGCGCTCGCCGACCCGGAGGCGGTTGCGCGCGCCCTGTCGCTCGAGGGCGGCACCCGCCGCGTAAGCCTGACACGCACCACGCCCGATGGCACGGTCATCTACTACTACGCGCTCTTTGGTCTGGTCGCGATGATGTCTGCCGAGTTTGCCGCCTTGAGCGTCGTCGACTTGCAGCCCAATCTGTCGGGCTTAGGGGCCCGTCGTTGTGTGGGCGGTCTTTCCAAGACGGCGTCGCTGGCCGGTATCTTTATCGGCTCGTGGCTTGTCTCCTTTGCTTCGATGGCGGTCGCGATCGGCTACGTGCGTTTGGTCGTGGGTGTCGACTTTGGCGGACGCGAGGGGCTCTGCCTAGTGGGCGGCGCCGCCTCCGCTCTTGCGGCGACGGGTCTGGGGCTCTTTGTGGGCACGCTGCCCGTTAAGGGTGGCAAGGCGTCCAAGTCGGGCATCCTCACGGGCTTTGCCACCACGTGTGCCCTGTTCGCCGGCCTTTACGGCGAGCCGGCGATGGCGCTTGCCGACGACGTCGCCCGCGCCTGCCCGGCCGAGTGCTGGCTCAATCCCGTCAAGCTTATCTGCGACATGTTCAACCGCCTGTATTTCTTTGAGGACCTGGGTCCCTTTGCCGTGCGCGCGGGCGCGCTCGTCCTGATGGCCCTGGTGTTTGTCGCCGCCGCCACGCTGATCTTTGGAAGGAGCCGCTATGAGCACCTTTAAGACCGCGCTTCGCATGGCGCTGGCACACCCGTTCTACCTGCTCATCTATACGGTGTTCATCTCGCTCATGGGCGTATTCATCGCGGCCTCGGTGAGCTGGAACTCGTCGCAGCTTACCGAGTACGAGCCCTACGACACCAACGTGATCGTGGTCGACCGCGACAATAGCGACCTTTCGCGTGCGCTTACCAAGCACCTGGGGTCGCGCTTCGAGCTGGTCACGGGCGTTGGCGACGACACATACGACCTTGCGGACGCGCTCTCCAAGAGCAACAGCGCCAAGGGTAGCGCCGACTGCGTGTTCTTTATCCCGGAGGGGTTTGAGGGCGACCTTGTTACAGCCGCCCGCGCGGGGGAGTCTCTGCCCAAGCTCGATGTGACCTACGGCGCCGGCACCATGGCAGCGGCGCTTTCGTCTGCCGAGGCCTCGCGCTGGATCTCGCTCGCGGGTGCTGCGGCGGCCCTAGAGCCCGCCGCCTCTAACGGCAGCGTCGCCAAGGCTGCCGAGCATGCGGCCGCCAAGCGCGCCGAGGTCCAGATCGAGCAGGTCAAGGTCGACTCGACGGCCGCCGCCACGCTCGAGTCGTACTTCAACTTTGGCGCGTACGCGATCATCTCGTCGGTCATCGTGTCGGTGGGGCTGGTGTTCTCGGGCATGAACGAGCCCGAGCGCGTGCGTCGTATGGATGCCGGCCCAATCTCCGAGCGCCAGCGTTCGCTCGCCGTGTTTGCGGCCGCCACTGTGATCACCGTCTGCATCTGGTTTGTGTCGAGCATGATGGGCGTCGTGGGCTTTGCCGGCGCGGTTGCCGAGGTCGGCGTGGGTCGTGTGTGCCTGGCGCTGGCGGCGACGTTTGCCCTGGCGTGCACGCCGCTGGCCGTTGGCTTTGCGTTGTCGAGTCTGGGTGCGCGCGAGGAGCTGCTCAACGGTGTGGGCAACCTGCTTGGCATGCTCATGACGTTTTTGGGCGGCGCCTGGATGCCGCTGTCGCTCATGGGTTCGGCCGTGCAGACCGTGGCGCATTTTGTGCCGACGTTTTGGGTGAACGACGCGATCGGCAAGGCGCTTACCTCGGATTTGACGTCTGCCGTGCTGGGCGACATCGCCTGCGACCTAGGCGTCACGGCACTCTTTGCCGTGGCCATCGCCGCCGCAGGCCTCGCGCTCTCGCGCACCAAATCCCGCGCCTAGCTACCCAGTCATTGGGGACGTTCTTAAACGACTGGTCATCGGGGACAGTCTTTGCCGATTCGCCGGCTCGCCGGCCGCGCCGGCAAGGACTGTCCCCAACTGCCGGCAGAAAAGGAACGTCCCCAGCTGCTGGGTGGCGAGGCACTCATTTAAGTCCGTCCCCAATGAGTGGTTTCAGTCATTTCAGTCTGTCCCCAATGAGTACCCCCAACTGCCGGGTGGCGAAAGAGTGTCCCCAACAGCTGGTCGTTTAAGAACGTCTCCAACGACTAGTCTTGAAACAAATTCCCACTCTCGCCCAAATAATAGTTCACCTGGGTTTACTATTATCCTATTAAAGTAGCAACAGGCTAACAATGGGGGATACTATGGCAGCGCAGAAAGCCTACGTCCAGGTTAAGGATCTCAAAAAGCACTATGGCGACGGTGATGCGCGCCTTACGGTGCTCGACGGCATCAACACGTCCATCAACCGCGGCGAGATCTGCGTCATGCTGGGGCCCTCGGGTTCGGGCAAGTCGACCTTTCTCAACCTGATCGGCGGCCTGGAGGATGCCGACGCCGGCTCTATTCTGGTGGACGGCTGCGACCTCACGGTGCTCAAGCCTACCGACCTGGGCGAGTATCGCCGCCGTGAGCTGGGTTTTGTCTTCCAGTTCTACAACCTGGTGCCCGATCTCACCATCAAGGAGAACATCGAGGTCACGGCGCACCTGTCCAAAAACCCGCTCAATGTCGACGACCTGCTGCGTTCGCTGGGCCTCTACGAGCACCGCAACAAGTTCCCGCGCCAGGTTTCGGGCGGCCAGCAGCAGCGTTGCGCCATCGGTCGTGCGCTCGTCAAAAACCCGGGCCTGCTGCTGTGCGACGAGCCCACGGGCGCGCTTGACTACAAGACGTCCAAGGAAATCTTGCAGCTCATGGAGGACGTCAACCGCACCTACGGCTGCACCATCATCATTGTCACCCACAATGCCGCCATCGCGCGCATGGCAAATCGCGTGCTGCGCCTGCGCGACGGGCGCATCGTCGAGGACGAGCTCAACGAGTCGCCCGTCGCGGCCGCCGAGCTCGATTGGTAGGCGGCGCCATGACACCTCTCGCAAAACGTCTCCCGCGCGAGCTGCGCCGCAATATCGGCAAGTACCTGGGCATCTTTTTGCTTATGTGCGGAAGCATCGCCCTCACGTCGGGCTTTTTGCTCGCGGCGCATTCCATCGGTTGCCTTATCGACGACATGCGCGATGCGTACACAATCGAGGACGGCCGCGTGACCACCTCCTTCGAGGCCACCAAAGACCAGCTCAAGGCTGCTGAGGATGCAGCCGACGACGTCGGCGGCGTCACGCTCTACAAGAATTTCTCCATCGACGCCATCATCAAAAAGACCGCCGGCGACGACGGCATCAAGCGCACGCTGCGCACCTATGCGCACCGCACCAAGGTCGATATCGCGTCCTACTGTGAGGGCAGGCAGCCCAAGACGGACGATGAGGTGGCTATCGACCGCGTTTTTGCCACCAACAACGACCTTGTCGTGGGCGATAAGGTTGAGCTTGAGGGCCGCACCTACACCATCTGCGGCATCATGACCCAGCCCGATAGCCAGGCGCTGTTCCTCAACAATTCGGACTTTACGGTGAACACCATCACGTACGGCGTGGCCGAGGTCACCGATGCCGGCTTTGCCGCGCTCGAGGATGCCGGCGGCGCGCCTGCCTACACCTACTCCTTCACCTTTGCCGATCGCGACCTCCCCACCGCGGATCGCATCGATGCGGAGCAGGATATGGTCGAGGCGCTGACCGATGCCGATGCGCGCGTGGACGATCTGATCGATGCCGATTCCAACCAGGGCATTGGCTATGCGCGCGACGACGTGGACGGCGACTCCATGATGTGGATGACGTTGCTCGACATCATCATCGTGATCATGGCATTTGTCTTTGTGGTGCTCACTGACGCCACCATCGAGGAAGAGAGCGCCATCATCGGCACGCTGCTCGCCAGCGGCTATCGCCGTCGCGAGATCGTGCTGCACTACCTGGCGCTTCCCGCCATCGTGGGTGTGCTCGCGGCACTTTTGGGCACTGCGCTTGGCGTTGTGTTCTTTACCGAGCCCATGCGAAGCCTCTATTACGGTTCGTACAGCCTGCCGCCCTTCCAGGTGTACTGGAGCTGGGAAATCTTTGTGAAGTGCGCCGTGGTTCCCGCCGCCGCGCTCATCCTCATCACGCTGGTGGGCCTGCTTCACAAGATGGGCAAGACGCCGTTGCAGTTTCTCCGTCACGAGGCGAGCGGCAAATCGGGCACCAAGCGCGGCCTGCAGCTGCCGGAGCGCATGGGCTTTGTCTCGCGCTTCCGCCTGCGCGTCTTCCTGCGCAACCTGGGCAACTTCGCCACGCTCTTCGTGGGCATTGCGTTTGCCTCGCTGCTGCTGCTCTTTGGCCTGGCGATTCTGCCTACGATGACGCACTACGCCGACAACCTCGAGACGAGCCTGGTCGCCGAGCATCAGTACACGCTCAAGGCTCCGCTCGAGCTTGAGGGCACCGCCGAGGAGCGCGGGCAGTGGGCGGCGCTCGAGCGCTTGCAGTCGGTGGACGGCGCGCTGCTTTCCGCCGCCCAGGACGCCAGTGACGAGTTCGATGACGCGGCCGATGCCGCGCAGGCGGCAGCCGATGCCGCGACCGCATCTCCGTCTGCCGAGAGCCTGACCGCAGCGCAGGATGCGCTCGCCAAGGTCCAGGACAAGAAGGATGCGCTCTATGCGTGCCTCGATAAGCTTGCCGATGCCCTTGGCTGCGACCGCGACGAGGCTATCGACCTGATCGACAAGGCCTCTAAGATCGACACTGACAACGACGATATCCACCCGGTCAATACGACCGACAACGGCGCGGGCGCAATCGCGCAGGCCGAGAAATACGCCGTTTACCAGCTGCAATACGACCGTGGTGATGGTAATGGCGAGGAGACGATTTCTGTCTACGGCATTTCATCCGATTCGCGTTATTGGAAAGACCTCGACGTCGGCGATGGGCGCGTCGTCTTTGGCGGCGGTCTGCTCGATAAGTTTGGCTGGAGCGAGGGTCAGAAGGTCACGCTCAGCGACAAGTACGAGGGCGAGCATTATTCCCTTGAGTACGCGGGCAAGGACTGCGCCTGGGGCTCCAAGTCGGACATGAATATCTATATGAGTATCGACGACTTTAACGAGCTGTTCGGCAACGATGCCGCCTACTTTAACGGCTATGTGAGCGACGAGAAGCTCGACCTCGACGCGCGCTACTTTGCCGGCGACACCACGCCCGACGACATGCGCGCCGTGGGCGACCAGTTCATCGGCATGATGGGCAAAATGATCGGCATGATGGTCGGGCTCGCGGTGTTTATCTTCCTGCTGTTTATGTACCTGCTGACCAAGGCGGTAATCGACCACAGCGCCCGTTCGATCAGCTACATGAAAGTCTTTGGCTATCGCGATAGCGAGATCTCGCATCTGTACATCCGCTCGATCACGCTGCGCGTGGCGGCGTCGCTCGTGCTGAGCCTGCCGGTCATTATTGGCTCGCTCACGGCCATCTTCCGCTCGATGCTGCTCGCCTACAACGGCAATATCGAGATCTACGTGCCCGCTTGGTCCATGGCTGCATGCGTCGGCATCGGCTTTGCGACCTACCTGGTCGTGGCGCTGCTGCACACGCGTTCCATCAAGCGCGTCAGCCTGGCCGAAGCCCTCAAAGTCCAAGAGTAGTCATTTAAGAACGTCCCCAATGACAAGGTGTCGCGCTTGACTTTAACTCTGCTTTAACTGGTACCATCCTCTTATGTCTGTAACGCCATATAGACCGAGGGGATAGATCTATGACCGCAACTGCACCCGCCGCGCCCGCCAAGGTGTACTTTACCAACCTGCGCACGCATGCTCGCGAGAGCCAGCTCGACAAACTCAAGCGCCTCATCCGTCGCGCCGGTATCGAGCAAATCGACTTTGAGAACAAGTTCGTCGCCATCAAGATTCACTTTGGCGAGCTGGGCAACCTGAGCTTTTTGCGCCCCAACTACGCCCGCGCCGTTGCAGACGTCGTGAAGGAGCTGGGCGGCAAGCCCTTCCTTACCGACTGCAACACGCTCTACGTCGGTAGCCGCAAAAACGCGCTCGAGCACATCGACACCGCTTACCAGAACGGCTTTACTCCGTACGCCACGGGCTGCCAGATCATCATCGCCGACGGCCTTAAGGGCACCGACGAGGCGCTCGTCCCGGTCGAGGGCGGCGAGTACGTGCACGAGGCCAAGATCGGCCAAGCGCTCATGGATGCCGATATCGTGATCAGCCTCACCCACTTTAAGGGCCATGAGCAGGCCGGCTTTGGCGGCGCCATGAAGAACCTGGGCATGGGCGGCGGCAGCCGCGCCGGCAAGATGGAGCAGCACGCCGCTGGCAAGCCGAGCGTCGATACCACCAACTGCGTGGGCTGCCGTGCCTGCGAGCGTATCTGCGCGCACAATGCCATCTCGTTTGACGACACGCGTGAGCGCGAGCTTGCCAACGGTAGCACCCGCACGGTTCGCGTTGCCGCTATCGATCACGATCGCTGCGTGGGCTGCGGACGCTGCATTGCGGCGTGCAACCAAGACTGCATCAAGCCCGACTATGACGCTGCGGCCGACGTGCTCAACTACAAGATCGCCGAGTACACCAAGGCCATCGTCGACGGTCGCCCGAGCTTCCATATTTCGCTCGCCATGGACATTAGCCCCAACTGCGATTGCCATCCCGAGAACGACACGCCCATCGTCAACGACATCGGCATGTTCGCGAGCTTCGACCCGGTTGCCATCGACCAGGCCTGCGCCGATGCCGTCATGGCATCCGAGCCGCTGCCCAACACCGAGCTCACCGACAGCGCCGCCAAGATGGAACATAACCACGAGCATCTGGAGGGCGAGCAGGCACACGACCCCTTCTGCATCACGCACCCCGACACCGACTGGCGTGCGTGCATCGCGCACGCCGAGAAGATCGGCCTGGGCACGAGCGAGTACGAGCTCATCGAGGTCAAGTAGCGCTAGACTATTGGACAAATCACGCGCTTTTATTGCGTAACGTAAACTAAAACCGCCCGTGAGCGCAGCGCTCACGGGCGGTTTTTCGGAAGTGCGGGGAAAAATCGAATACCGCCGACCACAAGCCCATTTTTGACAACAAAACCCCTGATAAATTGTTGGTAAAACAGCGGTCTGGTCGAGCTTCCCGAGATTTTCCCCGCACTTCCGAAATCATGGGGCCCAGGAAAGGCCGCAGACGCCGCTTTTTGCCTAAAAGTTAGCGTCGAGGAAGTCGTTGACTGTGTTCCAGTAGAGCTCGGGGTCGACCTGTGCGCTCTTGGCGTGGGCGGCGCCGTGGACGGTGAGCTTTTGCTTAACCTTGCTGGCGCACGCGTCGTAGTTTTGGTCGAGCATGCTGTACGGCACAAAGGTGTCCTGGTCGCCGTGGATAAAGAGCATGGGAACCGTTGCGCGCTTGAGCTGTTCCACGCTGCTCGCCTCATGAAAATCGTAGCCTGCACGTACGTTGCATACCAGATTGGCCACGTCGAGCAGCGGAAAACTGGGCAAGCCAAATACATCCTTGAGCTGCAGGGAGAACTCGTCCCAAACGCTCGTGTAGCCGCAGTCCTCGATAATGCACTTTACGTTTGCCGGTAGAGATTCCCCCGCCGCGTTCATAGCGGTTGCCGCGCCCATCGACTCGCCAAAGACCAGGATGCGCGCCTTGGGGTCTGCCGCAACAATCCGCCCGATCCACGCGACGACATCGAGTCGCTCGGGCCAGCCCATGCCGATGTAGTCGCCGCCGGAGCGCTCATGGGCACGCGCGGCGGGCGCGAGCACGTTCATGCCGCGGTCGTGGAAGCGCTTGACGTATCGGGCCATACCGATGGGCTCGTTCGTATATCCGTGCAGGCAGACGGCGTAGTCATGGGTGCTTTCCGGTGCGGCAAAATACCAGGCGGCAAGCTCGGTCCCATCAGCCGCAGTGAGGCTGCTGCTCTCGCGGTTCTGCTTAAACCAAGCCCGCGCTTCGGTCTCCTCGGCATCCATCTGCTCGCCCTTTTCGGCGTTCTTGCTGTCCTGCATCATCTTCATGGTGTATGGCGCCTGGGGGTTCAGGGCAAAGTCGAACAGGAAGTTGCCGGCAAATCCGAGCAGCGCGACAACAAGCGCCACGGCAACGGCCAGACCGATCTTGAGCCCTCGGTGGGGGCGTGTATTTTGAGCCATAAATCGCTCTCCTATAAGATGTTTATATGTCAACATTTAATGCAAGCGCATTATGGATGTTCACCGTTGATGCGTCAACAAGCAAAGAATGGGTAAACAAAGGGTCACGTAAGGTGCAAATTTCGCACGTACCCAGACGCTTTGATATAGTGTTGAGAACTATTTATGTTGGAGGATGTAACCGGCATGTCCGATTCGAGCGACAGTTCCAAGCCGCGACCTAAGGCCGCGACCGTTCCGCAGTACACGGTGGGCGAGGAGATCATGAACTCCGTCACCCATGGTGTCGGCTGCCTGCTGGGCATCGCAGGCCTGGTGCTTCTGATCGTATTCGCCGCCCTGCGCGGCGGCGGCCCGGCCCACATGGCCGCGGCGATCGTCTACGGCGTCAGCATCATCCTCGAATACCTGGCCTCTACGCTCTATCACGCGATTCAGCCCGAGCGCGCCAAGCGCGTATTCCGCATCATCGACCACAGCTGCATCTACCTGCTCATTGCGGGCAGCTATACGCCGTTTTGCCTTATCACGTTGGCAGACGACGGCGGTGCCGCGCTGTTCTTTGCCGTATGGGCCATCGCCATTATTGGCATCGCGCTCGAGTGCTTTTTGCGCGAGCGTCAGCCGCACTGGGTAAGCGGCCTGGTCTACCTGCTAATGGGCTGGCTCGTTGTCTTTAAGCTGCCCGCGCTCGTGGCGTTGCTGAATCCCGTCGCGTTGGCGCTGCTCGCCGTCGGCGGCGTGTGCTATACCGTGGGCGTGCCGTTCTACATCGCCAAAAACGTGCGCTACCTGCACAGCGTGTTTCACCTGTGGGTGCTCGCCGGCAGCATCTTCCAGTTCATGGCGGTGATCCTCTTCGTAATCTAACGACCGAGCCTGCGCGCGGGTCCACCCAGGTGGCCGTCGGGCGCAACTGCCTTATCCGCCATCTACGCCTACCACTGACGTCCCGAATCTTGGAGGTTCGAGAAACTCCCGATGGACATAACCATCTCCCTTATCACCACACTCGTTTTGACCCTCATCAACGGCTACTTCTCTATGTCCGAGATGGCCCTCACCACGGCCAAGCGCGCCGTGCTGGAGCACGAGGCCGAGGAGGGCGACAAGCGCGCCGAGCGCGCCATTAAGCTCGCCGCCGACTCCGACCAGCTGCTGGCCACCATTCAGGTCGCCATCACGCTCGTGGGCTTCGCCTCGTCTGCCGTGGCCTCGACGAGCCTGTCCGACCCGCTTGCCACGTGGCTCATGAGCTTTGGCATCGCGCCGCTTTCCGCCATCGCGCGCGGCCTGGCGCCGGTCATCATCACCGTCGCGGTCGCCTTCGTGTCCATCGTGATCGGCGAGCTCGTGCCCAAGCGCATCGGCCTCGCTAACGCCGAGGGCGTATCCAAGCAGGTCGTAGGACCGCTCTCTGTGTTCCAAAAGATTGCCCGCCCGCTCGTGTGGCTGACCGGCGCCTGCTCCGACGGCCTGGCCCGCATCCTGCGCATCAAGAGTGCCGACGACCGCCAAAACGTCTCGGAGGAAGAGATCAAGTACATGGTCTCGGAGCAGGACGACCTGCTCGATGAGGAAAAGCGCATGATCCACGAGATCTTCGACCTGGGCGACACCGTTGCCCGCGAGGTCATGGTGCCGCGCGTGGACACCACCATGTGCGAGGACGACGAGACGGTCGCCGACGTGCTGTCCACCATGCGCCAGACCGGCTTTAGCCGCATCCCCGTCTATCATGAGGATCCTGACAACGTCGCGGGCATCGCGCACATCAAGGACCTGATTCAGCCCGCGCTCGACGGCAAGGGCGACAAGCCCATCGCCGACTTTTTGCGCGACGCCGCCTTTGTGCCCGACACCAAGGACATCCTGCCGCTGCTGTCCGAGATGCAGACCTCGCACGACCAGATCGTAGTGGTCGTGGACGAGTACGGCGGCACGGCCGGCATCATCACCATCGAGGACATCGTCGAGGAGATCGTCGGTGAGATCGAGGACGAGTTCGACCCCGACAACAAGTACCTCACGCGCCTCTCACGCCGCGAGTGGCTCGTCGATGGGCGTTTTTCGTGCGATGACGCGATTGAGCTTGGTTGGCCGCTCGAGGAAAGCGATGATTATGAGACCATCGCCGGCTGGATTTTGGAGCTTTGCGACTCGGTGCCCGACATCGGAGAGGTGTTTGAGGTTGCGGGGTACAAGTTTAAGGTGCAGTCGATGCGTGGCCAGCGCATCTCGCTTATTCGCGTGATCGCTCCGGCCGAAACCGATAAGAAGGATTCCGAGTCTTCGGCAGAGAAGCCGGCGGCGTCGGGTGCGGGCTCTGTGGATCCGCACGACGGCGACGAGTAGGGCAAGGAAGAGTAGGGGAGAGTTATGGCAGGCCTGTTCAACATCCTTAAGGTCACCGTCAGCGAGGACAAGATCTGCGCGCATGTGCTGGTGAACCCCGGCATGCCGCTCATGACCTCGGAGGATATCGAGGCCACGGCGCGCGTGTACTACCTGGTACCCGCGATTGCCAAGCACCTGTGCCTGGGCGATTCCGGCCGCGAGTTCCAGGACTGCATGGGCCAGACCGAGCTTTGCCATCTGCTGGAGCACGTGACGGTCGAGCTCATGAACGAGACCGGTCTTGCTGGCAGCATTTCGTGTGGCCGCACCCGCGTAAGCGAGCACGATGAGCGTGTCTTTGAGGTTGAGCTTTCGTGTCCCGACGACGCGCTGGCCATCGGTGCGCTGTCTTCGGCGACCTTTATGATGGATTGGGCCTATCTGCATGCCGACCAGCCCGCTCCCGATGTGGACGGCACGGTCGCGGGGCTGCGCAACCTGGTGCTGGGCATGCGTGCCGAGGCCGAGGGCAAGGACCCGCACGAGGCCGTCGCCGCCGCGAACGCCGAGGGCGAGGCTGGGGACGCGACCGAGGACGAGGTGCCTGCCGAGACTGCCGCCGATTCTGACGACGAGGCGCCTGCCGAGGCGGCTTCCGAGCCCGAGTCCGCGGAGCCCCAGGGCGTCCCGAGCTTTGACGACGAGCCTCAGGAGGCAATCGATACCGAGGGCGCGACCGCCGAAAGCCACGAGGCCCCCGCTGCCGTCTACGGTGGCGCGGCGACGGCTCCGGTTGCCCCCGCGCACGAGGGAACGCTGCCGCTCGTTGACGGCGCCGGCGAGGACCCGGCCGCCACGGTGGCCATGCCGGCCGTGCCGCAGGAGTAGGCTCACTCGCTTATCACCATCATGTACCTGCGCCTTTACCGTACGCAGATGAGCGAGACGGCAAGTGCTGTGCTGCGGGTATAATGGACAGCATTCAAACGGTGGGCGCTGAGGTGCCCGCAGGAGAGGAATGAACATGGGTAAGACTTTCAACTTTATCTCGGGTGCGCTCTTCGGTGCTGCCGCCGGCGCCATCATCGGCGTCGCCCTGGCTCCGCGCTCGGGCGCCGAGACCCGCGCCATGGCTGCCGATATCGCCAACGACGCCTGGGATAACATGCGCGACACCTACGAGCACGGCGCCGAGGAGGCCCGCGCCGCGGTCAACGATTTTGGCCCGATGGTCGACGCCAAGACCGATGACCTGCGTGCCAAGGTTGACCTTGCCCGCGAGCGCATGGACCAGCTGCGAGAGCAGCTCAACGACGCTATCTCGGGCGGCAACGTGACGCCCGCCGCCGATGTCGTGGTCGAAAACGCCGTCGAGGCCGACGCCGAGGCCGCGGAGCCTTCGACCGAGGCATAATGCGCGCCGGGGATTTTGTCGGCGCTAAGATCTATCGCAAGCCTACCGAGGATAAGCGCACCAAAAAAGACGGCACGCCGCGCAGCCCTAAAAAGCTCGGCAAGATTCACTTTCCGGTCTTTACCCCGGGCGGTACGCGCGTGGTGGGCTTTATGGTTCGCCAGTCCGATATCGCGGGTATGATCGAGCGCCCCGACCGATTTGTGGCGCTCGATGCCATTGGCGTCTACGAGGGCGCCATCGCGGCCGACGACGTCAAGGGCACCTACGATGCCGCTGCGGCCAAGCGCCTCGACATCAACCTGGACGATTGCATTATCTGGGTTGGCATGGACGTGCGCACGGAGTCGGGCGATGTCGTGGGCTATTGCTCGGATGTGGAGTTCAAGCCGCGTTCGGGTGTCGTGCAGACGTTCTACGTGACCGCCGGCACCGCCTCGAGTGTGCTGGTGGGCGACACGCAGATGCCGCCGACGATGCTGCGCGGCTATGCGGACGGCGCGATGATCGTTTCGGACGAGGTCAAGTCGCTCGGGTATTCGGGCGGCGCCGCCGCAAAGGCTGCCGAGGCAAGCGTCGTGGTGGGCGATAAGGTCAAGAAGGGCGCCAAGGTGCTCGATGACAAGGGCTCGGTCGCCGTGGACAAGGGCAGCCGCGCACTGGGCAAGCAGCTCGGCAAGACGCGCGGTATGTTCAAGGCCTTTAAGGACGAATATCAAAAGGCGAGCGGGGGCTCGTCAAAAGCTAGCAAATAGCGACGTACCAAATGATGGGAGGCGAGCCGGAGACATGTTGCTCCGGCTCGCTGTGTTTATGGGGGAGGGCACATGCGCCAAAACGGATCTAACTTAAACAGGCGCTCGGGTGCGCGTCCGACGGCGCGCCGCGACCTGGGGCAGCTGCCCAGCGGTCAGCGCAAGCGTCACCGTAAGCCCGGCGCGATGTATCTCAACCATAGCCGCGGCTTTAGCGACCGCAGCGCTCGCATCGGCAACAGCCGCACGCCCCGTCGTTCGTCTCGCCTGCCCTATGCGCTTATTGCCGTGGGTTGTGCGCTCGTGTTGTTTATCGCTGCCGTCGTGGGCTACGTCAACCGCAGCGTGGATGTCGTCCTCAATGGCCAGGAGACTGCGGTGCGCGTCGGCTCTACGTTACAAAACCTCATCGACGACCAGGAGCTGACCGATACCTACGGCGCCGGGGATCTGTTGGCTGTTGACGACAGCGTGCTGACCCGCCATGGCGGCGAAAAGCTGTCGGTAAAGGTGGACGGCAGGCGCATAAAACAGGGCAAGTGGAAAAGCCACGAGCTTACGGGCGGCGAGAAGGTGACGGTCAAAGACGGCCGCGACACGTATGAGAAGCATGAGGTCCAGGCGACGGTTATCGAGCCCAAGCTCAAGGTCGAGGGCACGGGTGCCATCGAGTACGTTAAGACGTGGGGTATCCAGGGTCGCTCTGAGGTGTGGGTCGGCGAGCAGTCGGGCAAGACGCAGGACCGCGGCGAGGTCGTGCCCGCCACCGATTGCGTGGTCGAGTGCGCGAGCGTGGCGCCCAAGGGCAACGAAAAGTACGTGGCGCTGACGTTTGATGAGGGCCCGAGCGGAGCAACCAAGCAGATCTTGCAGGTGCTCAAGGAAAAGGGCGTCACCGCGACGTTCTTCCTTTCGGGCGATGCAGCCGAGGCCTCGCCCGCCACGGCCAAGGCGATTGTCGATGCCGGCTGCGAGGTCGGATCCAACAGCTACAGCGACGATTCGCTCAAGGGTCAGGACCGTGAGGCGGTACGCGAACAGATCACGAAAGGCACCGATGCGATTAAGTCGGCGACCGGCGTGAAGACGATGCTGCTGCGTGCTCCCTACGCTGCCTTTGACGAGCAAAACTGGATTGATGCGATGGACCTGGTCTCCGCCGTGGTCTCGTGGAATATTGACTCGGGCGACTGGCTGCTCAACGGTGCCGACGAGCAGGTCTCAACGGTGCTCGATTCGGTGACGCCGGGCAATATCGTGCTGCTCACCGATAGAGACGAATGCGCCGAGCAGACGCTCGAGGCGCTGCCGCAGATTATCGACGGTCTTGTCGCCGACGGCTACAAGATCGTGACGCTCAGCGACCTGGTCAAGACGGACACGTCGCTGAGCAAAAAGCTCACCTCGCTGACGAAGGTCACCATGCCCAAGGACGCCGTGTTCCCCCAACTTGCCGAGGACGATGACACCACAGAGTAGTCATTGGGTAGTCGTTTAAGAACGTCCCCAATGGCTATGTCACGGATACGTCAGCGTTTGGTATGCCTGCAATGTGCAGCGCATAAAATCGATGCCGCAGGGCGATGCTGATGCTATAGTTACTGCGGTTAATGAGGGTCAAGAGAAAGGTTACAGGTGAAATCCAAACCTCGACCATACAGTCGATGACCCCATGCAGGTGCTTTTTTGCGCATGCACGGGGTGTAAGCGTCGAGCGGCGTGCCGCCCGCGCATGCGTATACATATCCAGAAGCCCCCGGACGCCGCACGCGCGGCCGCGTCCGGAGGAATAATGATGGGGAGCACCATTGAATTATCTGAGTGAGATGCTCAAATTGCCGGTCTTGGACGTCGACGGCGAAAAGCTCGGCGTGGTCAACGATTTTGGCATTGCAACCGGCGAAGTTTTTCCGCACGTGACGTCGCTCGCGTTCCGCGGTCCCGGCAAGACGCCGTTCATGATCAGCTGGCGCAAATGGGTCGACCGTATCGACGAGACGGGCGTGTACCTCAATACGTCTGCCACCAACATTCGCTTCTCGTACCTGCAGCCGACCGAGCTCCTGCTGGCGCGCGATGTTCTCAATAAGCAGATTGTCGACACGCAGGGCATGAAGGTCGTGCGCGTCAACGACATCAAGTTTTCCATGTCGGGCGAAAATCAGCTGCGCCTGCTGGGCGCCGAGGTCGGTGCCCGCGGTCTGCTACGCGCCATCAGCCCCGCGCTCGAGCACGTCGTCGAGGGCTTTATGAAGCACCTGGGCAAGCCGCTCAGCGAGGACATTATCGCCTGGTCCTACATGGACCTGCTCGACCGCTCGACCAAGAACATTCAACTCTCGGTGTCGCACAAGACGCTCGGCGAGCTGCACCCTGCCGACATCGCCGACATTATCGAGCAGCTCGACCCGCGCTTGCGTGCGCAGGTGTTTGCGCAGCTCGATACTGCCCAGGCAGCCGAAGCTATCTCGGAGTTCGATGACGACGAGCTTATGACCGAGATGCTCGAGGGCCTGTCCGACACCGACGCATCGTCGATGCTGGCCATGATGGACCCGGACGATGCAGCCGACCTGATCGATGAGCTTGATTACGAGAAGGCCGAGAAACTCCTGCGCCTGATGGGCGTCAAGGAGGAGAAGGCGATTCGTAACCTGCTGGGGTATGAGGACAACACCGCCGGCCGCATCATGACCTCGGAGTTTGTCTCCCTGCCCGCCACGGCAACGGTCGGTGATGCCATCGAGGCGATTCGCGAGCTCGACGAGGACTTCGAGAGCGTCTACTACGTCTATACCGAGGATCCGAGCGGCATGCTGACTGGCGTGC
Source organism: Treponemataceae bacterium (assembly GCA_963602825.1). GTDB lineage: Bacteria > Actinomycetota > Coriobacteriia > Coriobacteriales > Coriobacteriaceae > Collinsella. The sequence goes on from CAVCKO010000035.1 coordinate 19,406, forward strand.
TTTCGCTGCGCACGCTGATCGTGGCCGATCGCGACGCCACGCTGGGCCAGCTGGCCTATCGCGACCTGGTCTACGTGTCGCCCGACGACGACCAGGAAGACGTAACGGACGAGATGACCAAGTACGACCTGGTCGCCATCCCCGTCTGCGACGAGAATCGTCATATCCTTGGTATCGTGACCTTCGACGACGCCATGGACGTTATCGCCGAGGAGCATCAGGAGGACCTGCAGATCGCCGGCATCGGCTCGGGCGACAGCGCGTCGGACGACTCGACGAACGTGCTCAGCTGGTTCGTGCATCGTCAGTACTGGGTTGTTGTATGGGGCATCGCATCGTGCATCATGGCGACCGTGCTGGGAACGGCGCTCGGCTCCGCGCATCTGGTGGTGTTCCCCATGTGCGCCATGCCGCTCGTGCTGCTGGCGGCCTCGCGCATGGTGTCGTTCGTCAAGAACTACTTCCTGGAGTATGACGGTCACGACGACGAGCCCAAGCCGTATCTGGGGTTCTTCTTCCAGAGCACGGGCATGGGCCTGATTCTGTCACTCGTGACCTACCTGTGCGCGCAGTTGGTGCGCACTGCCGCGTTCCCCGATGCCCCCATGTTCGAGGAGCAGCTCTTTACCGGGTGCTTTAACCTTGCGGCCGTCATCTGCCTGGTTAGCAACATGAGCGCCGTGATTTATCTGATGGTGCTGTTCTGGCGCGATGAGCACGACCTCAATACGTCGGGTACCGCCATGAACGTCATTGCCGTCATGATCTCGTGCGTGGTGTACTGCGTCGCCGCAGTACTGCTTGCCATGTCGGTCATGGGCTAGGTGATCGCGTGCAAAACACGAAGCAAAAGACGGGCACCAAGCAAAAGTTGACCATTGCGGCCATCTTTGGCGCTATGGGACCCGGTCTGCTGGCGGCGCTTTCTGGTAATGACGCCGGCGGCATCGCCACGTATTCCAGTGCGGGCGCCAGCTATGGCTACAAGATGCTCTGGATGCTTCCCGTCATGACCGTGCTGCTTATCGTGACGCAGGAGACCGCGGCACGCTGCGGTTGCGTCACGGGTAAGGGTCTGGCATCGCTCATCCGCGAACGCTTTGGCGTGCGCAAGAGCGTGCTGGCCATGGCGGCGCTGTTGATCGCCAACACCGCCGTAACCATCTCGGAGTTCGCGGGTATCGCGAGCGGCCTTGCTCTTTTTGGCGTCCCGGCGAGCATCTCGGTGCCGCTTGTGGCGCTGCTGGTGTGGATGCTTACCATGTCGGGCAGTTTCCAGCGCATCGAGAAGATCTTGCTGCTGGTGAGCTGCGTGTTTGTGACCTATATCGTCGCCGCGTTTATGGCTGGCCCCAACTGGGGTGAGGTTGCGGTCGACCTGGTCGTGCCCAACATTCAAAACGATCCTAACTACGTGTCACTGGTGGTCGCAACGATCGGTACCACCATCGCCCCGTGGATGATCTTTTTGGCGCAGAACAACGTGGTCGACAAGAACGCGGGCGAGGACGACATCGTGCTGCAGCGTATCGATACCGTAAGCGGCTCGATTGCTGCCGATATAATCGCCGGCTTCATCATTATCACGACCGGTACGGTGCTGTTCCCGGCGGGTATTCAGATTAGCGATGCTGCCGACGCCGCTCGCGCGTTGGAGCCTATTGCCGGCCAGTGGTCGACGGTGCTGTTCGCCTCGGGCCTGGTCGCCGCGAGCTTCTTGGCCGCCTGCGTGCTGCCGGGTGTTACGTCCAGCGCCATCTGCGAGGCATTTGGCTGGGAGCGCGGCGCCGATCGCAGCTGGGATGAGGCTCCGGTCTACCGCGGCATCATTACGGCCATCATCGGTATCTCTGCCGTGCTGGTGCTTATGCCCGGCGTCGATCTGTTCCAGATTATGATGACCTCGCAGGTCATTAACGGTGTGCTACTGCCTGTGGTTCTGGTGTTTCAGGTGGTTATCGCCGCCGATCGCCACATTATGGGTGTCAACCGCAACGGCCGCGTATGGAACGTGCTTACGTGGGCGACCATCGGCGTGATCACGGTGCTGACGGTTGTCATGTTTGTGTTGCAAGCGATGGGTTACAGCGCTTAGCGCTCCTTTTAGCTTCCGAGCAGGCCGCAGCGATGAGCTGTGGCCTGTTTTTTGCCTGCTGCAGGGGGTTAGTTATATGGTAGTGGGCAAAAAACGTCAAATATGAGTACTGTTGCTAAGACGATAGCATTTACGACTAGGAAGATAATGGACATAAGTCATAGTTCGTTCATTAAAATTCGCCTCAACAGGCCTTGAACCAGCCAGGTTGGCCGCTCTAGGGGTTTGTAGGGGGCGCTTAGACGTTGTTTTGGGCAATTTAGCCTGCTACTAAAATGGTAACAGTACTCATATTTGCCCTTTTTTGCCCACGGTCCTTCGACACGAGGTAAAAAGCCGCCCCTGGACTGGAATTGACAGCCCAGGGGCGGCTTTCGCTTGTCGCGGGAGTGTCCCAAGGTGCCGGCATAAAAGGAACGTCCCTAGCTGCCGGATTACTTGTCGGTGCCCAGCTTGTGCGGCTTGAAGGCGAGGGCATTGACGAGCGCGTCGGTGGCGGACTTCACCGCCGCCGGCTGCGGGTCGTTGACGTGGTCCTCGGGGTGTACGGGCAGGTCCTTCTTGACCGCGTCGTGAATCAAGTTGAGGTATTCGGTCACGCCGGTGGTCGACAGGTGCGTGCCGTCGCCATCGAACAGGTCATTTCGGTTGGCGCTGTATCCGTACCAGTCGATAACGCGCACATTCTTGTAGCGCGTGGCAGCATTGGCGATGGCCTGGTTGGTCGATCCCACCCACGGCTGCGGGCTGCGCGTGTTCACAAACACGACAATGCGCTTGTCTCCCGCATCGGCCATGATGGCATCGATCTGGTCATCAGTCACCAAGCCGTTGGTGCCCAGGGCAAAGACCACGATTTTGCCGGCAAGGTTCTGCTGGATATAACCCTCAAATGTCGCGCGGCCCGCATCGAATTGGCGGCCCTTTTCGGCATCGATGTGGCTGTGCGGGAACACGCCATCAAAGGCGTCCACGGCACGTAGCGACACGGAGTCGCCGATCATGAGCAGGTCGTAGGAGCCATCGGGGAAGCCATCGTTGTCCTTGTCGGTGTCGTCGGCTGCCTGTTGGTCCGTGGGCGCAGCGTTTTTAGCTTCCTTGTTGAGGACTTCGGCGCCCTCGCCACTCAGCGCGGAGGTTTCCGGCACAAAGACCAGACCGCCCAGCGCGATGACAAGCACGATGCCGCAAGTGGCACACGCAGGAATATGCGCGCGTACCCAGTTGGCGGGCGTGGTGGTGCCATCGCGGAACTCGGACACGGTGCGGCCAAAAGCGCCCTTCCTAAACGGCGTCTCGATAAAGCGATAGGAGCATTCGGCTACGGCTACCACCAGCAACACCTGCAAAATGTACTGCCACCAGGGCGTGTCGTTGATGTTGGCGACCGGGTTCATGAGCAGCAGCAGCGGATAGTGCCACAGGTAGATGCTGTAGGAGCGCTTGCCAACCCATACGAGTGGCTCGGCGGATAGCGCGCGGGCAACCATTCCCTGGGGCTGCACGCAGGCAGCGATAACCATGAGCGTGAGGATGGAACACAGCAGCGTGCCGCCGCGATACTGGAACGCGGTGTAGCCATTGGTGAGCGCGACCATGGCGGCAAGGCCAACCAGGCCCACGATGCCAAACACATCGATGGATGCGGGCGAGGACCAAAAACGCACGAGGGCGCTCGGCTGTACAGAGGCGGTCTTGGCGGCTTCATCGGTCTTCTCGCCAGGCTTGCCCTCGGCATTCTTGCCACGCTTGGCGGCGCCAGCCAGGCGATTGAGTCCCAAGCGATGGGCGAGGCGCACCGGCGCCAGGTCGCGATCGGGGATAAAGGCCATCCAGGCACCAAGCAACAGCGAGAACACGCGGGTGTCGGTGCCGTAGTACACGCGGCTGGGATCGGCGGCGGGGTTGTAGAGCACCATCATGGCGAGGGCGGAGGCCGCGGCAAGGCCCAGAACCACGCGGCGCGTGTTGGGCTTGCTCACATGCATGGATACCATTGCAAACAGCAGCGGCGGCCAGATGAGGTAGAACTGTTCCTCGATGGCGAGCGACCAAAAGTGCGTGAGCGGCGAGGGATCGCCCAAGGCGTTGAAGTACGAGACGTCCTGCGCAATCTGCCACCAGTTGTTAAAGAACAGCAGCGACGGCAGGATGTCGGGACGCATCTTGGTGAGCATTACGTGGTTAAAGATCGTGCACAGCGCGCAAGTCACGAACACTACCGTTACCACGGCGGGGACCAGGCGGCGGATACGGCGGATCCAGAAGCTCTTGAGGTCGATGCGTCCGGTCTTGGCGACTTCGTTGAGCAGCAGGCGCGTGATTAGATAGCCCGAAAGCACAAAGAAGATCGTGACGCCGAGCAGTCCGCCCTGAGCCCACGTGAGGTTAAGGTGATAGAGCACCACCGCGACGACGGCGAGCGTGCGCAGGCCGTCGAGCGCGGGAATGTAACGGGATTTGGGGCGAGCAGTCGCCTGCTGGTCGGTAGCGGACGAGCGCGTGGCGTCGGTGTTGGTCTTGGCTGCATGGGCGTTCTTGTTGGTGGGCGCTCGGTGCGGGCTCGGGGCGCGGCGCGGCTCGCCGGTGCGGCGGTCGGCGCGCGGGCGTTCGTGCGGCGCCTGATTATCGGGCGCGCGGCGCGGGCCGCGTGGGCTCGATTGCGAGAATTGTTCCATAAAACATCATCCAATGACGAGAATAATCAGCACGTATTCATTGTAGCCGCCTGCTCCTGTGAATGCTTGCTGCTGGCGCAACCTCAAGCGCGCGTTCACATCAAAGTGAACTAAAGTTATAGAGGTGCGAGACCGCACAATTGACGGTCGACGGTGGGCATAAAGCCCGCAGATGAGGAGGTTTCCATGGCAGATTGCGGCATCGTTGCGGTGTTCGGCAGCATGAACATGGACCTTTCGGTGGCGTGCGAGCGCATGCCGCGCGCGGGTGAGACGGTCGGTGGCAGCGGTTTTATCACCAATGCCGGCGGCAAGGGCGCCAACCAGGCCGTAGCCACCGCACGCATGGGTGCGCGCACGTGCATGATCGGTGCCGTCGGGTGCGACCCGTTTGGCGATACGCTCGTGGCGGGCCTCCAAGATGCCGGCGTGGGCGTTGAGTTTGTGGCGCGTCGCGACGACGTGGAGACCGGCACCGCGACCATCATTCGTTGCGAGGGCGACAATCGCATCGTGCTGTCGCCGGGCGCTAACCATGCGCTTGCGGGCGAGGACGTGGCCTGCGCGCTGCACAGCCTGGTGGCCGACGAGCTCGATGGCGATGTCTGCGAGCTTGCCCCGGCGGCCGGCAGCGTCTTTGTCGCCCAGGGCGAATGCGACCTGATGGCAACGGCTGCGGCGCTCTCTTGCGCCCATGGGCTGGGGTTCTATACGGTCTTTAACCCGGCGCCCGCCTGCAATCTGCCGGAGGGAGCGTGGCCCGCGGTCGACTTGGTCTGTCCCAACGAGACCGAATGCCAGGTGCTGACAGGTATTCTGCCCGCAGACGACGAGAGTTGCGTCGCCGCACTCAACGCCCTGCTCGCTAAGGGCGCCGGTGCCGCGGTCATCACGCTGGGCGGCGCCGGCTCGGTTACGCTCGGCGACGACGGCGAACTGCTGCGCATGCCGGCGCTTTCGAGCGAGGTGGTCGACACCACGGCCGCCGGCGATACGTTTATCGGCGCACTTGCAGCTGCTCGTCTGGAGGGGCTGCCGCTCTTTGAGTGCATGATCGCGGGCGCCCGCGCCTCGGCGGTGACGGTGTCGCGCCTGGGCGCGCAGCAATCGATTCCCACGCGCGCCGAAGTTGAACATTGGTTTGGTTAAACGATAAAGACGGAGAAGCGGAGTAGAACAATGGCAACCAAGAAGCTGATCCTTGATTTGGATATGGGCGTGGACGACGCGATGGCGCTCGCCTATGCCATCGCGAGCCCCGAGGTGGAGCTCGTGGGCATTACCACGTGCTTTGGCAACGTGCGTGTTGAGCAGTCGGCACATAACTGCCTGGCGGTGCTCGACCTGCTGGGTCGTCCCGAGGTGCCGGTGTACCTGGGCGCCGATCGTCCTATCAAGTCGAACGAGCCCTATACGCCGCCGGCGTCCACCACGCTCATCCACGGCAAAAACGGCATTGGCGGCGCGAGCGTGCCCGCGTCGCCGTACGAGCCGGTGGGCGCGACGACAGCCGAAGGCAATGCGGCGGTCGACTATCTGATCGATGCCGCACGCACTTATGGACCCGACCTGGTCTATGTGGCGACCGGTCCGCTCTCTAACTTGGCGCTCGCCCTTGAGCGCGACGCGGCGGCGATGATGTCTATTGGCCGCGTGGTCGTTATGGGCGGCGCCCTTACCGTGCCCGGCAACGTGAGCGCGGGCGCCGAGGCCAACATGGCAAGCGACCCCGAGGCGGCCGACGCCGTGCTGCGCTCGGGCCGCAAACTCACCATGGTTGGTCTGGACGTGACGCATCGCGTGGTGCTTACGCGTCGCGATATCGCTGGCTGGACGGGTTCGGGCACTATGGCGGGTTGCGCGTTTGCGGGTATGGTCGAGCACTACATTGGCTCGTACGAGATGAACGCCCCCTACCTGGGCGGCTGCGCGCTGCACGACCCGTTGGCCGTTGCCGTGGCGATTGATCCCACGCTCGTGGGAGCGCTCGGCTGCAACCTGCGCGTCGACCTGCTCGGCGAGTATCGCGGCCGCACCATCTGCGACGAGCACCGCCTGTCCGATCCGGACAAGAGCGCCCTTGTTGCCCTGACCGTTGATGCCCCGCGCTTCCTGGCAGAATTCAAGGCACGCATGGCCCACGTCCTGGGCTAAGTGATTCCTACACCCCGTCCCAAGTAGCTAATTTGGGACGTGTCTCTATAGTTTTGTCAACCGCGCGCTTCGCGACATTTCGGCACGAC
>CAVCKO010000036.1:0-26405 GCA_963602825.1 Treponemataceae bacterium
CGGATTTGAGGACGGCCGAAGAGGCGTCAGCAGGTCAGTGGGTCATCGTCCCGGCATTCAGCATCAGGGTAGCGCTGCGACGCGGAAATCGCGCGCCGTTGCCGCGCCCCGCAGTGCCCGCTTCCCCCGAGAACAATTATCAGTGCAGGTCAATGCTATTCTTTTACCTTATCGTACGGTGTTGTATTCTGCTTGGATTCTCTACCTGCGAACAACAGATAAACGCGACCAAGCGGAAAGGATGGCACGCCCGCAAGCAGGGCAAACGTAAGCGATGAATGGCATGGACCGACATAGCGAGCTCCAGCAGCATAAGACGGCGGCCGAGTACCGCCAGGCTGCCGACGAGCACGTGCGGACTCTCAAGGATTTTTGGAAGGATTTTCTAGTGAGCGGTCTATTTGTGCTGGCTGCCATCGTTGCCATCTTTGCATGCCTGGCCTGGTTTGCCGCGAACAATCGAGTGAGTGCCACGGGGAGTACGATTGGGGCGAAGGGCCCGCGGTACACCCTGACCGCCGAGGGCGAGGGTGAGTCCGACGCACACGTGGGCTATTACGAACGCTCCGAGCGCACGCCCGAGGAAAAGCAAACTATCGCCGATCTAGATACGGCCGACGCCATGACGGTGACGCTCGGCTCCAACCTCAACAACGAGACCGCGGGCTCCCTGTACCCGGGTGCTCGCGGCAAGATCATGTTTACGGTGACGCCGCACACGGATGACCTCGGCGATATCACGATCAACCTATCCCGCGTACTTAAGGCCAAGGAAAATATCTACAAGGAAGCCGATGGCACTCTGTCGAATGATGCGAGTACGCTGCTCAGCCTGGTAAAAGGCCATCTGCTGTTCTTTACGAGCTGTAAGAACGGGTATTACTCGGGCCGCGTGGAGAAGGGCCAAATTAAGATTCCAAAGGAAAGTTTCCACGAAGGCGAAGGTGTGCTCAAGCCCGTCCCCATCACGCTGTATTGGGTATGGCCGGAGTACTTCCAGAACTTCGTCCTTACGGGCAACACGAATTACTATAAGAATCTGTTTGCGGCAGAGGACGAAGACTATCGTGCCCTGAAAACAGACGTGAACAAAAACAAAGCAACCTACTTCTACGACCCGTCGAACAGCACCGCTGCCTCTGACCCTCACGACAACGTGGATCCCTACGCCAACGTGGACGCCTACTCCGCGCTCTACAACAACGCGGACGAGAAGATCGGCAACGAGGTCATTTCCATCCAACTCAGAATAACCGCGCAGGAGGGTACCACCAATGGATAACATCCGCGCACATATGACTGCCGTCCACGATTGGGTCGAGAACCACCGTGCACAGACACTTGCGGTTTTGGTGCTGCTCGCGGCCATCATTTTTATCATCGGCCTTACCATGACATGGTTCGTAAGCAGCAAAAGTCTGTCTACGGTGGGCAAGATTCAAACGCCCGCACAGCTTAAGATCATGGGTCCCAACCAGACGAGCATCGAGCCCATCGAGATTTCGTATGACGAGTCACGGGGCGATGTGAAAAACTCCAACGGTACCGTGGCCATTCGTCGCGCGTTTTGCGTAAAGAGTAACAACGACGAGAGCAATGACGGTGGCCAGGCATTTGAGCTGCAGGTGGCAAATACCACCAATATCAAGGGCCTCGATATTAAGGTGTACAAGGTAAACGATACGACGGAGTCGGGCAAAGGCGATGTTGCCGGTCTGGATGGCGCTGGTAATAGGTATGCGTGGACCAAGGCTGCAGAGGTAACGCCTTTTAACCTGATCAATGCGGATCAGACGGATGCCTCGCTAGCCAAGGACCTCGAAGAAAACGACCCCACCTATCAGAAGTACAAGAACGTTCAGAAAAACGCTCTTCCGCTGTATCGGTACTACAAGTTCGATAAGAGCGAACTCGACGGTTACAGCGAAGCGACCAAAAGGGCCAACGACGCCACGAACTTCATTATCGAATGCACGTGGAACCCGGGCGTTGTGACCGAAGGCAACACCAAGGTCTCAAACATTAAAGAGACCGACATGGTTTACCTAATCGCTCGCGGCACAAGCGGCAATTAACGCAGGAAGGGAGGACGTCACATGACAGAGGACAAGAACAAGCAGCTCGACAATGCCGAGGACTTGGTTTGCGACCAGTCGGATCGGACGGCCGCGCCCGAACAGGTGCCCTCCGCCGAACCCTCCTGCCGTAAACATCCGTTTTGCCTGGGATCCAAAGCGCACAAGCGCCTGTGGGCAGTTGCGGTTCTGCTGTGCATCGTTGTGATGGCGATGGGCACCTACCTTACCTACACGGCGTTTTTGGGCGGCGACTTCCTTAAGTCGGTTGTTGTTTCGGGTACGTCGCAGACGCTGTTTGCCTCGGACATGCTTACGGGCTATACGAATGAGGTGGCGGATGGGGAAATCGCCACGAACACCATCATTGTCGACACGAGTAAGGATACCTGCTCCTTTACCTTCCGCATTTACAACCATCTGTTGGGTGACAAGAACAAGGTTAACGACAAGGATGTCAACGCGACGCTGAGCGTGACGGCGAAGGGGACGGACAATTGGAGCATAAGCGGTGAGCCCGAGCTGAAGACGGGCGGCACAGTCGATCTTCCCTTTCCCGCCAACAAGGCGACGATGTATACCTACACGGTTACGTTTGCCAAGACGGACCTCAATAAGGCGTCCTTCCTTGTTAAGGCCAGGGTCGGCGCCAATAGTCCTGGCACTAATCTTAAGCTGCTCGCGGCCAATATCGCGCCGGCCGAGCGAGCGGAAGTTACGGCTTCGGGCGTTTCGGGCGAGTGGGTCGATAAGAATTCGGATGATACGAATGTCGACAAATTCGATGCCTACAACTATCGCGTGACCGTTACGGGCGCTACGACCAAGGTAGAGCTCACGTGGCGAGACGGAGTCGAGCTCGATCCGTTCTTTACGACGAACCACAAAAACGGTGACAAGCAGGCGACCATCAGCAGCAACTCGGGCACATACTCGGTCGAATACGACGCATCTCCCGGCTCGGAAATCATTACCTTTTACCGGAAGGACAATTCGAAGCCGACCAGCTTTGGAGGCATTGGCGTTTCGTGTTCGCCCGCGAAGAACTAGCCGAAACGAGCCGCAAACATAGATTTTGAGCCCCGCACGGGGCATGAGATAGAACGAGGTAGGACCAGATGAGAACGGCAAAGCGCATAACAACCGCATGCCTGACTGCGATCATGATTTTCCAGGCGCTCGCGCCCTCCACAGAGGTGTTCGCGCAAGAGCTCGACGCCGTGATGGAGGCGTCCGTCTCCGCCGCGCGCGCCGCGGGCCACACGGCACGCTCCGTACAGGATGCCGTGGCCACCGCTTTGGAAAATGCCGACCAGGCTACATCTGATGATGCCGCGACGACTCCGGGCGCCGATGCGGGTGCTACCGAGGGCGGCAACGGTTCTACCAACGCCGACGGATCGCAGGATTCCACGACCGACGGAGCCATCAGTGGCGATGTCTCAACGGAGGGTGATGCGTCTCAAGACGGTGCGACTGTCGGTGACAGCGCCACTGATGAGGAGCAGGCGGATGACGCGGACGCAGATGTTGATGCCCAGGCGGATGTCAAGTATAAGTACAATACGGTTGAGGATCTGAGGGAAGGCGGTGTCACGGGCATTACTACTGGGGAAGACGGCTCCGTTACGAAGATCGAGTTCAACGAAAGCAGCGATCTCATCAAGATTTCGCAGACCAATCCCTCTGTTTATCAGAACGCGGTTATTACAAGGGGCGGCTTGTCGGGCGCAAGCTTTGATTTGAGCGGTTCCAATGATTTTCAGGGATTCGGAGCCGATAGTGCTCCGTTCAAGGGTTCGCTTGAGCTTAATGGCAGCACGCTTTCGGTAGAGAGGACTCTCTTCAACAACATTGTGCTCACTGGTGCCAATAGCACCGTCGCGGTGACATGGAAGGGCGCGGACGCCCAGCCCATCGTGGCAGCGAAGATCGCAGGCGGCGGACAAACGCTGAAGGCGAACGTCACGGTCGGCAGCACGAATTCCAGCGCGAACACTATGACACTCGCCTCCCCGCTGCTTGGTGAGGTCTCGGGGGACCTTACGCTCGACGCGACGTATGCGACCGATGGCAATAAGCCCCTCGCGGTGAACATCTGTTCTGACAAGGGCAACATTGGCCTGCTTGTGAATACCGTTGCGTCGGGCTCTTTTACCATCAACAAGCTTGAGGGCCTTCCGGCAACTTATGAGGGCACGCCGACCATCAAGACGACCGATGCCAAGTCCAGTGCCGGTGGCATCATCGGCCTCTGCAAGGATGGTGTGACGGTTTCCCTCAGCAACCAGATTGACCTCTCTAAATTCACCGTCATCGGCAAAGCTGCCAGCGGCGGCCTCATCGGTAAGGCGACCAAGCTCACGCTCGGCACGGACAACAAGAAGTTCACCTGTCCTGCCAACGTCGGCAATACGAGCAGTCAAAGCTCCGGCGGTTTCATCGGCGATGTAAGTTTTGCAAGTTCGGTTGAGTTTGCCAACAACGACCAAATCGATACGGGCGCGGGCGTGAATCTTGGTCAAAGCGATGACGCAGGCGCAGCAGGTGGTGTGTTTGGTCTTCTGGATACAACGAACGGCGATGTCACAATATCGGGTGGCTCGTATACCAGCAAGCTGGTGGAGGGCTCCAACTCCATCTATGGCGGTCTGGTCGGTAGAGTTCAAGATATGACCAGCACCAGCACGTCGAACAATACTCTTCATATAAAGACGAATGATGCGGGCGAACGTTGCTCGGTCGATGCTACGTGCGGTGTCGCGCCACGACTGGCAGGAGGCCTGGTCGGCTGGGTGGCAAAGAGCGCCAACACTGGAGGCGTTGTAATCGTTGACGGCGCAGGTGTCACATGTCATTCTCCGAATACTACTGGAAAGAACTGCGGCTTTGGCGGTGTTGTTGGCGCCCTGGATAGCGGCTATAGCGTGGGCGGACGCTCGCGTTTTGGAGTTTTGGATTGCGGGGACGTTCGCGTTACAACCGATAAATCAATCGTATGTGGTGCTGGAATTGTGGGCTCGGCATGGAACGGTGTTTTGCGTTTGCGTGGGACTACAAATTTGACTGAGTGCAAGCTCGACACCAACGGTAATACCAACCAAATTCTTAGATCCCTGGATGGATGCGCCCCATTGGTATTTGCTTTGGGTTCAGGCTCGGATGCTGAGACGACGAACAATAATTATTGGCTTTACAAGCGCCCCGCCGCGGCGAAGATCGATGACCTGACCTATAACCAGGTCATTCGTCTAACCGGAGAGAAGGGCAAGCTCAGCAAGGATCTTATTAAACTTGATAAGGACACCTTTTATCAGCCGTTGTGCAACCTGAAAGATGCTCCAGATGCTGGCGACTATGCGGGCTATTCTTGGGGTCATCAACTTCGGTCCCAAGATGGTGACGGGAAGTCGGGTACATACGTTATTAAAGATGCGGACACATTTGCATGCGTTGCCATGACGGTTCAAACACACGGCTACTTTGGCGGGGTATTCGGTATCGGCACAGGCAACAGCCTTAAAAATTGGTATGGTAGTAGCAGGAATACTTTCTCAATTGCTTCCAACATTGACCTGCGGGGTACGGGTCTTGAGGGCCTTTCATGCGATGGGGCCAGTCAGGTTAATACCTTTGGAGGTACTGTCGAAGGAAACCAGCAAACCGTTACCTTGGCGATTGGCGAACCTTACGGTACACGCAATGACGTTGATCTCGGCGCAAGCGATTCGTCTGAAGGCAATGGCAAGATCTATCGCCACAGCCGCATGGGCCTTTTCGATGCCATTGGTGGCGGCGCGAAGGTAAACAACCTCACCATCAATGGCGTTATGAACTTCGATAACGGTCTGGCCGTTGACGCCGGCTCGCTTGCGGCGACCATCAAGGGCACTGTAACGCTCAGTGGCGTTACATGTGTGTCAAAGATTACCTGCGGCGACACGTTCGGCAACAATGTCAACATTGGCGGTATTGCAGGTAGCATAACAGGCGCCGGCACGGTCGAGTTTACGAACAACACCCAGGCAAAGGCGCCAATTAGCACGGGCAATAATACCCTTAAAGGCAGCGCTCGAATCGGTGGGGTCGTCGGTTATGTGGGCGACACAGCCGTAACAATCAACGCGTCGGGCATCACGGTTGGCAGCTCGATTGCGGCTGGGGAAAGTGCGTCAAGCAAAAAGATTGCCCAGGTCGGTGGGTTTATCGGCTGTATCGCGCAGGGCAAGCAGGGAAACGTTGAAAAGAAGATCAACGTGAAAACCGTCAACATCACAGGGCTCTCGTTTGACTCATTTGAAATGACCGTGGGCCAGAATGGAGACAAGAGGAAAGGTGCGGGTGGCCTTCTGGGCTACAGCTGGGGCAATGCGAATGTCACAATTGGCGATACCGCCAAGAGCAACAGCGACGATACGTATGCCTTGAAGACAAACAATGCGAAGATCACCGCAAATAATGCTGAAGAGCTCGGCGGCCTCGTATATGCCGCAAGCGGCCACTGGATTATCGGCGGCCATGCCATTGACCTTTCGGGTACGACCATCAAGGCTGGCGCCGCCACGACGCTCGGCGTACTTGTTGGTCGTGGCTGCAAGGTGGACAACACTTCAACGTATGGAGTCGAGAAGTACGCAGGCCTGTACTTGGAGGACAAGTCCCCGTGGAAGACTGCCTATAAGGTTGAAGGCATTAACATTAATGCTTCCAATGTGAAGACCTTCGACGAATGGGTCGGCAATGGTGTAAAGCCCGGCAGCAAGCTCATGGACGCCGAGTGGAATACGGTCGTCTCGCTACACACCGAGGCCGATACGCTAGACATGAGCGGCGCTTCCGAAAACGATAACAGTTATCAAAACCGCTCGACTTTCGGTCTAAGTCACAACGCTAACGGCAAGACCCGTTATTACTACAATCTAGACAGGGCCTATACGGAGGTTGGACAAGGTGGCTCCGCCATCTCTCAAATTGATACGGCGGGAAAGCTGCTCTTATGGTCTGCTTACCGTTATGCGCCAGCCGCAATTCGCCCGATGATTGTGCCACAAGCGTTCAAAGACGCCGTAACCATCGGCGGCGGAAGCGGCAAAAGCGTCGATATTAATTTGGTGGGCTATAGCTACTATCCCACCCAGCCGAACGGAAAGGTGACGGTTAATAATGCGACCATCACCTTCCATTACTCCAACATCAAGGCCGAGCAGAACGGCAACAAGTCCAACTCGAAGGCTACCCAGCACGAGAACATGCACTGCGGTCTTTTTCGAACTGTAGCAAACGGCGATCTTACGGTGAATACTGTCACTTTGAGTGGCACTATTGGGCCTGTTGTCAATGACGAGAAAAGCAATAATGATATTACCGCCGCGGGCGGAAGCTCTTCGGGTGCGCTGGTGTGTCGCTACGTGTATGGGTCTAGCAACGGCACGACCACCACAATTAGAAAGATTTCGATCGACGGTCTTACGCTCAACAATTTGACCGTCGACGGTGCTAGCGAGGCCACGGGTGCTAATGCTTATATGCCTTTGCTCATAAATGAGATGCAAACCTACGTGGACCTGAGTGCGAAGAACATCACGACCACCGGATACGCAAGCAACACCAAGGCGGCGACATCGCTATTTGGCAAACTTGGCGTGGGCAGCGCGGCGGATCAGGTGACAGCAACATTCAATCAAATTAGTGTGCCGAGCGCATCGAACAATACCATTTTTACTCGTGCAAGCTTGCTCGAGAGTTTCGGCTACGGCGAGGGCAAGACGGGCTCCGCGGTCTATACGTTTTTTAAGGCAGATCAGAATACTGATCAGAGTAAAAACAAGGTCACGTTCGGTAGCGAGATTGACTCGGAGGGTGAGTACCCCGGCAAGCAGCTCTGGTACTACGATGAGAACGGCTATGGGACCGATGACAACCTGGTGACCGTTGACAACAAGATAGCGGATAAGACAGGCAAGGCTCCGCAGTTCGGCGACTATCTTCCGTATGTGAAAAAGGGCAAGGCAAACGAAGACAACGTCCAGTATCACGAGATTAAGGTAAACCAGCGTGTGCCCAAACTCACAGTGGGCTGCGGCACCTATGGTGATCCCTATGCTATAACCAAGGCTTCCGAGCTCAACACGGTTGCCAGGTACATCAATACCCAGAATGCAGGAGACGGCTGGGAAGTTACAATTGCCAAAGACCAGGAGCAGCTGTGCCAGCGTCGCAATGGCGGTAGCACCGATAACGAAATCACCTACGTCTATAATCAGGCGAAAAAAACTTGGGAGAAGAAGACGGGGAATAACACCACCGACCCCAAGGACACGCTTGATGACGCGACGATGCATAGCTATCTCCAGAGCGCCTACTACAGCATCGAGCCGGTGAATGATAAGGGAGAAAGCATCGACACGCTAGAGCTCGACACTGCCGATTTCCAGGGTTTGGGTAATAAGGGTTACCCGTTCCGCGGCGTTATCGTTGGCAATCTGAGGGGCTCGTCGCAGGCGACTGCGCAAGCGACCATCAAGATTAACAACGCTAAAGAAACGAGCAAGCTTGCGGGCTTGATTCGGTATAGCTACGGTAGCGTTGTGAGTAGCCTGAACATTGAATACTCGGGCAAGGCAGCCTCTATTGCGCATGAGAAAGTAGATGCCTCCGGTGTGCCGGGTGCGTTCTTTGGCGGCGTGATCGGCTGTATCATGGGCGGCGACAATATCATCGATGGCGTGTCGGTGAGCGCGAGCGGTGGCTTTAGCGTTGCGGGTACGGCTGGCGATAAAGGCGCACACCTTGTGCCCGTTGGCGGATATGTGGGTGCCATTGCGGGTGGCGGTGTTATCTTCCGCAACTCCTCGAACGTGAGCGGCGCGCTCAACAAGTGGCATAACGCCGGCGCTTCTCTCTACGACAACCCATATGTTGGCCGTGTAATCGACGGCTATGCGTTCAGCGAGCTTGCAAAAGGGGCTCAGGACCTGGACAACACTGGCCGCAATTACAAGGTGAACAATCTGGACACTAAGGATACGAAATGCATCGAGACGGGTGATACACAGGGTCGTTATAGGGGCGACGGAACCGCGAACAACCTCGCCATAACCACGAAGGTCAAGGACTCGCAGGGCCTGCTCGTGCTCTCGGCCATCATCAGCAGCGGCGCGGCTGGTGGTTCGGCGAATACGAAAACAACCAACGATTCATACGGTACGTATGCTGGGTCGTTCGCATATCTGGGCGGCAGTACGTCGACAAAAACCAAATATCAGTTTGGCAACCAGAATTACGGCAAGGTGCGTAATGCGAGTTATAAGAATGTCGGCCAGCCGGCGAGCGCGGCGAGGGATTTTGCCATTGCAACTAAGGACGACTCGCTGAGCCCGGGCAGCCAAGACACTGGCGCGCTCGACCAGACCGATGGCTCCAAGGTAAACTCTCCCTATCTAGTGTCGAAATACGCCACGTGGCAGACGGGCAACATCTGCGCCGCGCAGGCGTCGGGCATGGATTTGCAATTAGTGGACACAGCTAATAAGAAAATTGACTATGACATGACGCCTTACGGCACGGGTTACACGGGCCTTTCGGGCCGCTATTACTCCAACGCGTGCGCATCCAATAAGGGCGCCGACCGCGACCGCATCGTGCCGCTCATCGCGACCATCAACGGCAACGGAGCGACCATAAGGGTTGGCAGCAACGGTAGCGATGGCGGCGAGAAGAAGCCATACGATATCAAGGAATACGCCGACGACGACTACAAACTCACCGGAGTGGGAGCCCTCTTCGGCACGGTAACGTACACTTCGGAAAAAGTATCGGGGAGCATCGGCACCCAGGCAACGGACAGCGCTGCTGCCACAGGCAATAGCGGCTACACAGTCCAGAACCTAAAATTTGACGACTGCAATATTTCGTTGAGCTACAAGAAATATAGCGAAATCGCTACCGGCGACAACAATACCGCAGTGACTCCGCCGAACACCGCTAGTGAGGTCGGTGTCGGCCTACTTGCAGGCACTACGGCAAACTCGAGCTCGCTTGAGAGCTATGGCAAATACGGCACCGTCGTCATGACTAACAGCAAAGTGGAAGGGCCCAACAATGTCGGTGGCCTGCTGGGAGCCTCCGGCTACGGAAGCCGCAAGACCGACAAGAATGACACAACCTTCATGGTGGACCAAACGACGAAGCAGCCATCTCCGGTCAAGCTATACGACTGCTCGTATAGCGGCATGACCGTTTTGGGAATCAAGAACGTCGGCGGTTTTGTTGGCAAACTTAATAGCAACTCACAGGGCGGCGTATGGACAACGAGAGACATGGATATCGCCAAGGATTCGGTGATTTCATCAACGGGTTCGAGCGCCCGAACCGGTGGAGTGCTCGGCGTTAACGGCGACCTGTTCTGTGTCAACGTCAATCCAGATTCAAAGAACAAAGAGGTCAATGCTGACGGAATTGCAACTATCAAAAATGTAAAAATTACCGCGGTCAGTTCAGAGGGCGTTGGCGGTCTTATCGGCAAGGTCGAAAACAGCGTGTATGCGCACGGGCTTTGTGTGTCGGGGTCCGATTCCTCCACTTCAAAAACGACGATCGGTGCGGCTGGCCTTGAATCGATCGGAGGAATCGCTGGGTTCGTTACGGGCGGAGATGTGTTCAAGTTCGATGCTTGCAAGGTTAAGAATATCGATCTGAGATCAAAAGGGTGCTCTGGCGGCATTGTTGGACAGCTGAAAGTTGCTTCCAAGCGATTGATTTGCAATGGGGTCGAGCTGCGAGGCCTGACCCTTAACGGAAATTACTCTGGTGGCATATTCGGCAACTTGCAGTATCAGATCACCTCTCCATCATCGATTGAAATCACCAACTCCGTAATCGCCGAGAATACTATTTCGGGTCAACATTCCGGTGGCATATCCGGTGACGGTAAGGGTATTTACAAACTAGTGAATGTCCTTATTGACAGCAATAAATTCAATGCATCCAACAAACAAGGCGTGCTTTTTGGCGACACGGCGACAAATACCATGTATGCGCTCTATGCGGCGGGTTTGGACGTGAAGCCGGGAGAAGGGAAATCAAACAAAGATCTCCCCGCTTTGATGAATGTTGATTGGAACAATAAAGTTGAGGACGTAAACAAGAAGTCCTACATCGCATTTGCTGATTACAACGACACGCTTACTGCGCCGGACACAACGCTCTACAGCGACGAGGTGAATGAGGACGGAAGTCAAAAGACGGCCGAGGATGCCTCTCCCTACGTGACCACGAGACCGGTGAGTAGCATCGCGGTGCGTTCATCCGCCAATGATGTAACCGATCGCTATCTCTTCGGCGACGGCGCAAACGTCGGCACGGCGGCGACTATCAAAACGCTGGCAGGTACCAACATCGCAGGTCGCTACACCTACAACAACATTGGCGGCAGAAATGACGCCGGCGAATATCGGAGCACTGCGGACAGCTTCAACGCGAAAACGTCAATCGGAAAGTTCAACTCCAACAACAGTGACGGGTCAAAACGGGTTGCTGATGACAGGGACTTCGACACTCTTGTCCTTTCCGGCGGCGATACCACGACGGTGGAGAGCTATCTCAACATTGTGACAAACGGTGGCTATTCGGATGCGAAGCGCCTGAACCCCGCCACCAAGAGCGGTGCCGAGCATGTGACCGCCACAACCGAGGTGTTCACGCTCGACGCGAGTAAGCGCTTCGTCAAGGACACGACCGCCACGCCGACGATTTCCGTGCGGGGCAACGGCACATCTGCCATGAGCTTCAGCGTGAGTGGTACCGATTGGGACAACGAGAAGGGCCGCTTCACCCTTCTGACCGTCACCTTTACCGAGGCGGGACAGAGCTACAAGGTCCAGGTGCCCATCATCGTCAAACGTATGCTCGAAACCGACTTCACTGCCACCTACATCGAGGGTTCCAACTTCAAGGCTGCCAACTACTCTGAGCGCGGCAAAGATGCGCACGTGCTTATCAGTAGCGGCGAGAGTATGACGGGCCTTCTGACCTGGACATATAACCAGGCATATGGAACCCCCACTGAGTATGGCTGGAATACCTACCTGGCGAGCGGCGGCGCTATGAAGCCCCTGCAGAAGGAGGTTACGTTCAAGGGCGATAAAGGGAAGGGTACGTTGCCCAAGGGCACGCAACTCACGCTGGTAGACAAGGCGAACAACAACAAGGAGTACCACTACACCGTGCCTGACGGTGGGGCGACTTCGGTCAAGCTGACCGACTTTGAGGATGCTGTCGGCGTGAAGTACGTCGAGCCGTGGCTGAGCGAGACGTTTGGCGTGACGGTGTCTGAAACCGGTACGTGGGTTGTGGCCGCCAACGTTACCGAGGCCACCGCCAAGGTCGGCGGTACGTATTACCGCCCCAAGACCAAAGCTGATACCGATGCCAACAAACAGACCTTTACGCTGAGCGCCCCTAATGAGAAGCCAAAGTCCGAGGACTTCTATCTTGTTGTTCGTACGCCGAACGGCTCGGTTGGCGTGAACGGCTGGACCGCCACGGCGTTTGGAAACAGTGATCTCAACACGCGCATTAACTACAAGCTGCGCCCCGATAATTCTAAAGATGGGAACCAGAACACGGCATCGACGTACAGTATCGCGTCGAACTATACGCATAGCTTGGTGGACAACGAATCCGGCACCAACCAGATGACCATGAGCGGAACGACGTATCCGCTCTATATGGACGTGAGTGACACCATTACATTTGACGAGCAGGAGTACACAAGCTCCGACGCGCTGTACTACCAGCTGGATTCCTCGCTGGTGAACTATGAGGGCGGTAATGCCGCAGGTGCGCACGGCTATCCGACTGGAACCCTGGGCACGTATTCGTTCTACGTGAAGGTGGGGGACAACTACTACGCTCCGCATGCCTCGACCGAGAACGACAAGACAAAGTGGGTATGGGAGAAGACCACCGCTGAAGATCCTTGCGCCGCTACGGGTGTATGGACTGCGGACGGTACGGACATGAAATTGACGCTGGCTGACGCAAATCTTGGGGCAATTGACCTTTCCGGCATTCGCGAGATTGCTAAGGAACATGACAAAGAGTTCACCATCACCATGAAGGCGAGTCTCACAATGACGGAGCCCGCGTGCCAGGCTGGTATTATCACTTCGCAGAAAAGCGGCAACGACAAGTACACGAAGCCTAACTACCGCGCATACCTTTCCACGCATGCCGATACGCTCAGCACCAGCAGCAACTCGGCATACAACGCTGGTGGAGCTGGATACTACCGCGCGGACGTCGGTTCCTCGACCATTGCGCTCGTGGCTTCACAGAAGTCGCAGCTGGGCATCAATATCGATGATCTCAAGTCTGCCGACGTCGAGATCGCTCTGGTGGGGACCTATGATTTCTCAAAGCTCAGCGGTGCCGATGCCATGATTTCCAGTGCCGATACGGTGACGTACACGTTGAGCTTGCAACAACGCCAAGACGACGGCTCGTATAAGAAGGTCGATGGAATCGGCAGCTATATTACGGAGGCCCGCAGCGACAAGCTGGGTGCGGCTTCATTGAGTACCGATGGTGCCAGCTACGTATTTACTGATAGCAGGGGGGATGGTGGCACATTCGCCACGCGCGACGACAGCAGCCTTGCCTTTGCGCATAGGTTCCGCGTTAAGGTGAACACGGATGTTGAGGGTGAGAAGAAACAAACCTACGCTAACTACCGCTTGGTGCTGACGGCCAATATGATGACCGGTGGCAAAGTCATAGACGCGCCGGTCAACGTTAGCAACCTTGATGGCTATGCGCACTCCGACTACGTGACGTACACGCTAGCGCGCATCAACACCGGGGGCATTCAACACGGTTCCACGACCAACTAACCTCGAGAAGGGGGCGGCAACCATCCGGTTGCCGCCCCCTTCTTGTCCGTGCGAACCCGTTCGGAGACCCCGCTGGACAGCTAGTTCAGATACGCATGATCGCGCCTTAAATCTCAGAAAACAAATCTAAAAACTGCGGCATCGATTTCACTTCGCCAGCCGCATTACGGCGCGAGAACATCTAAGGGAACAACTTGGACTCCGCGGTCGGTAACATAGGCCTGTGAACCAAATCCAATGATTGCTACTTTGGAAACCGGCGGTGTGTTTCCGGCGGCAACCATACGCTTCTCGACGGCAACGAGACTGTCCGACGCCTCTTCGATTTGCGCGGAACTGAGTTTGACCTCAACGGGAATCCACATCCCACCTGGAGCCGCTATGACAGCGTCGACCTCAAGATCGCGGGAATCGTGATAGTGATAGAGGCCCATTCCGTTTGCCCTCGCATAGACCCATAGATCATGGAGCGCCAACGATTCGAAAAGCAACCCAAGTGCCTTGAAGTCTGACAGCAATGTCTCCACAGTGGCCCCGAGCGCAGCCGCTGCAAGCGACGGGTCGGCAGAGATGATGCTTACGCGCTTCCCTCAAATGCACCGGAGATCTCATCGCTGGATTCCATGCGGTGATATCGCAGACGAAACTCAATCTGGTGAGAAGAGATATGTATGATGCCGCGGTTTGCCTCGATACGTCGCCACCCAAATCGGCCACAAGCGTCTTGAGCGTTGCCAGAGTTGATTCGTTGCGCGCTAACGACGCGATGACGGCTTTCACTTTCTCAGGATCTCGTCGAGAGCCATCGACACGGGGGATGTCTTCCTCGGCGACTATCTCGATATATCGCTTTGCCGTCGCGGACGCAATTTGCGCGTCACGCCCAATCGACGCCGGCCATCCACCGCAAACGATGCGCTCGGCGATCTCGGCAGAATCCAACGATCCGAAGGCGCCACTGAACTTTTCGCCAGAAATGATGTCCGACAGCTTAACCGCACCGCTAGATTTCCCGAGTTCGAAAAGCGTCATCGTGTCCATGCGCTATTTTTTGGCATAGTTTTCACCATTGATTACCAGCGCATTTAACCAGATTTACGCATTTCAGTTAACGAAACAGATTAAACATGAATGTTAGCGCCGGGCGATTTTAGCCGCTAATAGTCAAACGATTTTGACCAATCCCGGTCACCGAATAATGGCCACCGTGCCTCCCCGCCGCCACTACGCTGGTGGTGCCAACACGCCGGCGTTAGGAGGACCATTGAGGTGAACGAGAGACACGATGACCTACGGGAAATTATAGACGCGGCGCTCCGGGAGATGGCCGCGGAGGAGGGCGACGGGTTCGACCCGCAGAAATGCAACCTCGCTGAGTTCTGCAGGAGGACGGGGCTCACCCGCCCCCGCGCGAGGACGGTCAGGGCCCACGGGTTCAGGGCCCTGCCCCACGGGAACAGCGGGAGGAGGACCGCGCCGGGCGTGCTCGCCGGCCACACCGGCCTGGTGGACGACCTCCTGCGGAAGGGCGTCACCAACTCGCAGGTGATATTCGAGCGGCTGCTCGGCCAGGGCTACGCCGGCGGCCTCACAACGGTGAAGACCTACATCGCCGCGCACCGGGACCTCGTGCCGCGAAGAGGCGGCAGGCTGCCCCGCAGGGCTGCCGCGGCCAGCGCTTCAGGACGGCGCCCGGAGAGGCCTACCAGATGGACTGGGGCTTCGTCGCGATCGAGCGCCCCGGCGGGGAGCGGGCGCGGATCGCCTGCTTCGCCATGGTCTGCCACCATTGCGGGAGCGCCCACGTCGAGTTCTTCCCGAACGCGCGCCAGGAGAACCTCCTCATCGGGATGCTGCACGCGTTCTCGGCGCTGGGCGTGCCCGCGACCGTGCTCACCGACAACATGAAGAGCGTGGTCGTCCGCCGCGATGTCGACGGCCGGCCCGTCTGGCAGGCCGACTACGCCGAGTTCATGGGCGTCGTCGGCTTCCGCACCAGGTTGTGCAGGCCGCGCCACCCCTATACGAAGGGCAAGGTGGAGAGACTCGTCCGCTTCGTGAAGGGGAACTTCCTCGCGGGAAGGTCCTTTACCGACCTCCGCCCTCGAGGAGATGACGCGCGTCGAGGTCGCCGCCCGGGAGGTCAGGATCACCAGCCAGCGCATACGGTCGTCGGGGTTCCCCTACGTCAAGGGGCTGGCGGACTTCGACTGGGACTTCCAGCCGTCGGTCCCGCGCGCCGAGATCGAGGAGCTCGCGACCCTGAGGTTCGTCGAGCGGGCCGAGAACGTCCTGCTCGTGGGGAGTCCCGGCGTGGGCAAGACGCATCTCGCCGTCGCGCTGGGCATCGAGGCCGTCAGGGCGGGGCGCGAGGTCAGGTTCGTGGACTGCGCCCGGCTCGTCGAGGACCTCGAGGACGCCTCGTCGCGCGGCATCCTCAAGAAGAGGCTCAAGTACTACGCCCACTCGAGGCTGCTGATCATCGACGAGCTCGGCTACCTCGACGTCGGCAGCGCGGGCGCGGACCTGCTGTTCCAGCTGATATCGACGCGCTACGAGCAGCGCTCGACGATCATCACCACCAACGTGGGGATCAGCGGCTGGGGCAGGGTGTTCGGGGACGACGTGGCGGCGAGCGCGATCGCGGACAGGGTGTGCCACCACTGCCACCTGGTCAAGATAACCGGCAGGTCCTACAGGCTGAAGGACCTGCCGAGGGACGGCCCCGTCAAGCCGTGACCGGAATCGGTGAAAATACGTTAGCGCAACCGGTGAAACCGCCTTTGCGCGAACGGCGCGCCTGTTTAGCGAAACTGGTGAAAAATAGATTGACGCTAACAGCTCGCCTCCATCGAGACGCTGCTGAGGCTGAGCAGGCTGCCCAGGCGCGAGCCCAAGACCTTCGAGGGTTTCGACTTCTCCAGGATCCAGGGCCGGGACGCGGCCGCGCTGGGCAAGCTCCCGTCGCTGGCCGACCTCTACGCGCACCGCAACGTCGCCTTCGTCGGGCCCGGCGGCATAGGGAAGACGCACCTCGCGCAGGCCTACGGGCGCGAGTGCTGCATGCGGGGGCTCAAGACCTACTACATAAAGGCGACCGAGCTCAGGGACAGGTTCCAGAAGGCCGTCCAGCGGGGAAACACCTCGCGGGTCGTCTCCTCGCTCGTCAAGCCGTCGTGCCTCATCGTTGACGAGGTGGGAAGATGTGTCTACGACAGGCCGTGCACCGACCTGTTCTTCGATGTCGTCGACAGGCGCTACGAGAAGGAGGGGCCGAACGCGATGGTCCTTACGAGTAACATCGCCCCGAGCGGGTGGGATGAGTTCTTCACGGGTGACGACACGCTCCTCTGCGCCCTCGACAGGCTGTTCGACAAGGCGTCGGTGTTCGTGATGCGGGGCCCGAGCTACCGCGGCAGGGGGCTTGACACCTACTCGGTGGAGGCCGTCCCCCAGGCGGTGAAGGTGAGGGGGATCCAGCCCGAGGGGATGTAGGAATGCGATAGGAAAGTCATAGATGCGGGCGTGTTGGCTAAAATGGGTCGGCCGGGATTGGTCAATCTCGGCCGACTATATTTGGCTAAAATAATCCGACGCTAACAACATGAATGAGTCAAACCAGGTGAAAATCACCTACTCGACACCGTGCAAGAGCTCCGAAATAGTGATGTGAAAGCAGTCGGCAATCTTCTTGAGATTTGAAAGACTGACATCGCCCGTCCGACCTCAATGCTCGCGTAGTAGGAACGATCCGTCTCAATCAAATTGGCGGACTGCTGACCCCGCTGGACAGTTAGTTCAGATACGTATAAATCCAAGTCCTGACAGACGGTCTTAACGCTCGTTTTGAAGAAAAAAACAGTCCAAAACTAAGGTTCGCTAGCTGATCCGGGCGCAATTCACGATCAGTAGGGTCCCAACAGAGCCTTTCGGGAGGTTCAGACGCGGTTTTGGCGCGGCAATTTATACGTTTCTGAACTAACTGTCCATCCACCGTTAGAAAAGGGCGCTCCAACTTCCCACTTAACATTCCAACTTTCCACTTAACTTACCACCTAAGGTGGAAAGCTGGAAAGTTAAGTGGAAAGCTGGTAAGTTAGGTGGAAAGTTGGAAAGTTGGGAGGTTCGACATGAATGAGGAGTGGTTGGCGCAGGTCATCCATCATCTGCGGGCAATAGGAAACGACACCCAGCAGTACGAAGTAAAAGAGGCCAAGGGCGCACTCCCCAAAAGCATCGTTGAGACGCTTTCGGCTTTTTCTAACGCGCAGGGCGGCTTTGTAATCCTCGGCATTTCCGAAAAGAGCGGGTTTGTGCCCGTCGAGGGTTTTGATGCCCGCAAGATGCAAGACGCCCTCTCTTCTGCATGTGAAAAGCTGACGCCCGTCGTGAGGCCCGACATCCAAGTGCTCCCCTTCGAGGATAAGCTGGTGCTTTGTGCGCGCATCAAAGAAATGCATCCACGCGATAAGCCTTGCTACATTGCGGCACGCGGAATGTACGATTCGTCCTTTATCCGTACGGGCGACGGCGACCGGCGCATGACTCCCTATGAGGTCGATCGCTTTATGGAGGAGCATGCCCAGCCCACATACGACGACGAGCCGGTCGAAGGTGCCACGCTCGATGACCTCGATGCCGACCTTCTCCAAGGGTTCGTTAAGCGCCAGCGCGAGCTGCATCCCAGGATTTTGGGCAACAGGAGCGACGAGGAGATTCTTCTGGACCTTCATGTGACCAAAAGGGTGGACAACGCGATCGTGCCGACGCTTGCTGCCATCGTCGCAATGGGGCGGTTTCCGCAAAAGTTCTTCCCACGTCTCAATGTGACCTTTACGGCGTACCCTGGGACTACAAAAACGCAGCGAGTAAGCGATAACAAGCGTTTTGTGGATTCTCAAACCATTTTGGGTCCGATCCCTTTCATGATTGAGGACGTGCTTGCCGCCGTTGCGAGAAACACCCGAAATGCTGCGGTGATCGAGGGCGCGTTCCGCAAGGACGTACCCGACTACCCGCCCGTGGCGCTGCGCGAGGCGGTGGCAAATGCGCTCATGCATCGCGACTACTCTTCTGCCGCGCGCGGCTCACAAGTGCAGGTCAACCTGTATATCGATCGCGTCGAGATTCTAAATCCCGGCGGGCTTTACGGCGATGTCACGGTCGATTCGCTGGGGACTTCGGGAGTTTCGTCGTCTAGAAACCAGTTCCTTTCCAATATCCTCGAAACCACGCCGTACCCAGGCGGTGGGTACGTGGTCGAAAATCGCGGTACTGGTTATCAGGAGATAGGCGAGCAGCTCGAGCGGGCAAACATGTTGCCGCCCGAACCAAAGAACTCGACGGTTTCTTTTTCGCTGACATTCGACAAGCGAAAGATAACGCAGCGTGAGCAGGCGACGTCCGCGGGGAATGTGGACGAGGCAATTTTGGATTATCTGGCGACGCATTCTTCGGCTTCGAGCAAGGAGCTCACGGACGCTTCGGGTTTGAGCAGAAGCGCTGTTTCCAACCACATAAAAGGCTTGATTGCTGCGGGCAAGATTGAGGCCATGGAGCCCCCGCGCAGCCCGAGACAGCGGTATCGGCTTGCGCGATAGGCCGGTTGTTGCCCCTGCGTCAGCTTTCCAGCTTCTCACTATCTTCCCAACTTTCCACTTAACTTAACACCTCATGTGGAAAGCTGGAAAGTTAGCTGGAAAGCTGGAAAGTAAGTGGAAAGCTGACATGTTAGATTCGGGCTGACGAGGGGTTAATAATTGCACAAACCATACCAGCCAAACAAAAAGACACCAATCTGGTTGGTAAAACACCGTCAATGAGCCGCGAGCCAACTAGCTGCGTAAATAAAACCTAAAGAACTGTTGCAAATTAATGGCAAATGCCCAGATGCCACCGTTGCGTTTTTCAATTAACTGCTACGCGGGAACAGCAAAATGCTACTATCTAACATGCACGTAAGAAAGCAGATTAACGGTTAAGGCTAAGAAGTGGCAGGTATGTCGGAAGCAACTAGGACTCGTACGCATGCGCCCGAGGTTAGGCAGCGCGCCGTCGAGATCCTCCAAGAGGGGGTCGGTCACCGCGCCCTCGCCGCAAAGCTTGGCATTCCCCAGGCCACGGCTCGTCAGTGGGCCCGCGCATATGCCGTGGGCGGTGCCAACGCCGTGCTCAACGCGGGCGCTCGCCATCACACCTATTCGTACGACGTAAAGCTCGCCGTGGTTAAGGACCGTTTGGAAAACGGCCTGACGGTTCGCGAGGCCATGATCAAGCACAAGATTCCCAGCGAGTCTTCGGTCAAGGCGTGGTGTCGTCAGTACCGAGAGAGCGGTGAGTCCGCGCTGGTTGATAAGCCGCGCGGTCGCAAGCCACGCGTTAAAAAGGCGGAATAGCGAACGGGATGGTGCGCCCACAGGGGCGCATTTTTCTTGCCGCCCCTCTACTCCAAAGCGGACGTGCCCTTACCCCGTACGCCTAAAACTCCCCAGTTGACCGAAAACCTGCCGCCGCTACTCCTCAATTGAGCTATAACGTTAAACAATTGCAGCGTTTTTGCATGGGGGAGTGATGGTATGACGCTACTGTATTTCCTTACCCTGTTTCCGCTGGTACCGGCGCTGGGCATGTTGCTCGCGCGTGGTGACCGCGCTCGCGATGCGGTGGGGCTTATAGGCTCCGGCATCATCATGGCGGTGACGGTTGTAGTCGCCGTCATGTTTTTTGGCACGGGTCCGCAGAGCTTCGAGGTCGCGCCGGGCACCTCGCGCGTACTTTCGATCATCAGCTCTGCCATCGACGTGATCCTATGCGCCGTCATCCTGTACAACGCGCGCAAATATAAGAACACGCTCACTACAGTACTCGGCGTGGTGCAGCTGGTGGGTTCGGTCGCCTTCGCGGCCATGACGCTGCCCGCGGCCGAGGTCGTCACCGCCACGCCGCTCTACCTGGATTACATGAGCGTGATCATGGTGCTTGCCGTCGGCATCGTCGGCAGCCTCATCTGCGTGTATGCCCTGGGCTACATGAAGGACTTCCAGGCTCACGACGAGCACGAGGCCGCGCTGCGCGGACAGGCCGCGCCCGACCGTCGCCCGCAGTTCCTGGCGCTTATGTTCCTGTTCCTCTCGGCCATGTTCGTTATCGTGACGAGCGACAACCTGGAGTGGCTGTTCTGCGGCTGGGAAATCACCACCGTGTGCTCGTTCCTCATGATTGGCTACACGCGCACGCCCGAGGCCATCAAAAACGCCTTTACCCAGATCATCCTCAACATGCTGGGTGGCATCGCGTTTTTGGCGGGGCTCATGTACCTGCACGTTAACGGCATGCCGCTGACCATCTCGGGCATGATCGAGCTTTCCGGTGCCGGCACCGCGCAGTCCGCGCTGCTGGTGATGCCAGTCGTCCTGCTGTCGCTCGCCGCCCTCACCAAGGCCGCGCAGATGCCGTTCCATACCTGGCTGCTCGGCGCCATGGTCGCCCCCACGCCCACGAGCGCCCTGCTGCACTCGTCCACCATGGTCAAGGCCGGCGTGTTCCTGATGGTCAAGCTCAGCCCGCTTTACGCCACCTATCCCGTGACGGGCTTTATGGTCACCAGCGTGGGCGCCATCACGTTTTTGCTCGCCGCCCTCATGGCCATCTCGCAGAGCAATGCCAAGCGCGTGCTTGCGTACTCCACCATCTCCAACCTGGGCCTCATCAGTGCCTGCCTGGGCGTCGGCGCGCCCGAGGCCGTGTGGGCCGCCATCTTCCTAATCTTGTTCCACACGGTGGCTAAGTCACTGCTGTTCCTGTGCGTGGGCACCGCCGAGCACCATATCGGCAGCCGCAACATCGAGGACATGGACGGCATGTTCAGCCGTATGCCGCACCTGACGCGCCTGATGATGCTGGGCATCATGGGCATGTTCGTGGCGCCGTTTGGCATGCTCGTGTCCAAGTGGGGCGCCCTGGTGGCGTTCGCGCAGACCGGCAACGTGCTCATGATCATGGTGCTGGCCTTTGGCTCGGCCGCGACGTTCTTCTTCTGGGGTAAGTGGCTCGCCAAGCTTTCGGGCGTCGACCCCACGGCTCAAAACGTTGAGGTCAATGTCCATAAGACCGAGTGGGCGGCGCTCAACACCATCGCCGCACTGCTGATTCTGTGCTGCGTGGCGTTCCCGGTTATCTCGAGCGGTCTGGTGTCGCCTTACCTGGCCATGGTGTTTGGCCGCGTGCCGTACGTTATCGGCAAGGACGCCATGTATCTGATGGTGGTTATTGTGGCGTTTATCGCCGTGGTGCTGCTGACTTCATTCCGCGTGAGCAACAAACCGCACGTAAACGTATATCTTTCGGGCGTGGGAACCGACAAATATCGCCATTTCCGCGGCTCGATGGGGCACGAGGTGAAGGCCGAGAAGCGCAACTGGTACCTGGAGGATGCTCTCGGCGAGAAGCGCCTTGGCCCTGCCGGCAGCGTCGTGTGTTGCGCCATCATTCTGTTTGCGCTGCTGTGCTGCGCGTGGATTGGGCCCGAGCGGCTTGCCATGAGCGCGCCCTCGGTGCTGCGCGGTAAGTATTTCGAAGGCTCGGGTGTCGTGGGCATTTTTATTGGCACCGTGGCGTTTGCCCTAATCGCGCCGCTTGTGGGCGGTTTGATTGACGGTCTTGACCGTAAACTTTCGGCCCGCATGCAGGGCCGCGTGGGCCCGCGCCTTCTGCAACCGTTCTACGACGTTGCCAAGCTGCTGCGCAAGGCTCCTGCCAGCGTAAACACCATGGACGATACCTATATGGCATGCGCGCTCATCTTTACCGTCGTGGGCGGCGGCATCTTTGTGTCGGGTTCTAACACGCTACTGTGCGCTTTTATGGTGACGCTCGCCGCGATCTTTGTGGTGCTGGCGTCCGCCTCGACGCAAAGCCCGTTTGCGCAGGTCGGCGCCGATCGCGAGTTGCTGCAGGTTATGAGCTACGAGCCCGCCGTTCTGCTGATGAGCGTGGGCCTGTACCTTGCCACCGACAGCTTCGATTCCATCGCCGTGACGGGGCAGTCGGCCCCCATCATCGTGTACAGCGCGCCCATTTTCCTCGCGCTGCTCGCGGTGCTTACCATCAAGCTGCGCAAGTCGCCGTTTGACCTTTCGTACTCGCATCACGCGCATCAGGAGATTGTCCAGGGCGTCGCCACCGAGATGAGCGGCGGCACGCTGGCCAAGATGACCCTTATGCACTGGTGCGAGACCGTGCTGTTTTTGATGTGGGTGGGCATGTTCTTTGTTTGGGACAACCCGGTGAGCTGGGTCGTCGCCCTGGTCGTGATGGTCGCGACGTATTTTGTCGAGGTGCTGATCGACAACACCTTCGCGCGCAGCACCTGGCGCAGCTGCTTTAAGCTCGGCTGGGGCGTGGCGCTGGTGTTTGGCCTGCTCAACCTTATGCCCATCCTCGTCGACGTGTTTATTTAGGAGGCGGCATCCATGGATCATAAAATGTCGCGCTCACCGTGGGTTATTCATTACGACGGCTCGAGCTGCAACGGATGCGATATCGAGGTGCTGGCCTCGCTTACCCCACTGTTCGATACGGAGCGCTTTGGCGTGGTCAACACCGGCAACCCCAAGCATGCGGACATCTTTTTGGTGACGGGGTCGGTCAATGCCCAGAACCTGCCCGTCGTGCGTCAGATTTACAACCAGATGCTCGAGCCCAAGTGCGTGGTGGCGTGCGGCATCTGCGCGTGCTCGGGCGGCGTGTTCCGCGATGCCTACAACGTGATCGGCGGCGTGGACCGCGCGATTCCCGTGGACGTGTACGCGCCCGGGTGCGCCATTCGCCCCGAGACGGTGATCGATGCCATCGTGGAGGCGTGCGGCATCTTGGACCAGAAGGAGGCCGTGATGCGCGCCGGCGGCGATCCGCTCACCGTGGGCGGCGCCGCCACCTGGGACGGTGGCGTTGAGCTGGGCGAGGACGGGTTTGTGGCCGCGGCTGAGGCCGGCGACGCGCCCGCCGCTGGCGACGCACCTGCTGGGACGCCCGCCGCGTCCGTCGCTGCAAAGGAGGCCGAGTAATGCAAGAGGCAATCTATACCATCGTTGGGATCGACGAGCTCCTGTCGCATGTCCAGGCGCTTAAGGGCGTCGGTGCGCGCTTTGTGCAAATGCACGCCGAGCGTAACGTCGACGACGGCTCGTATCGCTTGGTCTATACGTTTATCAACGTTCGTACTGCTCAGGAGCATATTGCGCAGGGCGGCAGCTATGCGATCGAGAACCTGGTGGTTGAGGGCATCGACCAGTACCAGGAGATTTCGTCCATCAGCTCGTATTACCCCGCGGTGTTCCCGTTTGAAAATGAGGCCCACGACCTGTTTGGTCTTGCCATTACCGATATGCAGATCGACTTTAAGGGCTTTTTCTACCAGGTTTCGACTGCCGAGCCCATGAGCGTTATCACGCCCGAGGTGAAGACCGCGCGCGAGAAGGCCATGAAGGTCCGCGCGGCTGCCGAGGCCAAGGCGCGCAAGGCCGCTGCCGAGAAGGCCGCCGCGGCTGCGGCTGCTGCAGGGGAGGGCGTTGCGGGCGCCGGCGATGCCGCGGGCGCCGCTGCTCAGCCCGCTGCGGCTGTCGGCTCCGATGCTCAGCACGATGGGGCTGCTGCGAAGGCGGCGCTCAAGGCCGCCGAGATGGAGGCAAAGCTCGCCGCCATGGATCCCGAGAAAGCGGCCAAGGTCCGCGCGGCGCTTGCCGCCAAGGCCGCCCGCGACAAGCAGAAAAAGGAGGCGTAAGGCCCATGGCACATCGCTCCGTTATTCCGTTTGGCCCGCAGCATCCAGTGCTGCCCGAGCCGCTTCATCTGGATCTGGTGCTCGAGGACGACTGCGTGATCGAGGCAATTCCTCAGATTGGCTTTGTTCACCGCGGACTCGAGAAGCTCACCGAAAAGCGCGACATGCACCAGTTTGGCTATATTGCCGAGCGCATCTGCGGCATCTGTGCCGTGGGCCACAGCTACGGCTATGCCAGTGCCTGCGAGCGCATGCTCGACATCGAGGTACCCGGCCGCGTGCGGTATATCCGGACCATTTTGCACGAGCTTTCGCGTATTCACTCGCACCTGCTGTGGCTGGGCCTGCTCGCCGATGCCTTTGGTTTTGAGGCACTGTTCTATCGTTCGTGGACCCTGCGCGAGCAGATTCTCAAGATCTTCGAGAGCACTTGCGGCGGCCGCGTGATCCTGTCGATCAACGAGATCGGCGGCCTTAAGCACGACATCGAGGATTCTGAGCTGGCGGGTATCGTCCAGACGCTCGACGCTATGCGCCCCGATTACGAGGCTCTGGTGCATACGTTTTTGGACGATGCGAGCTGCGGCGAGCGCCTACATGGCGTGGGCGTGATCAGCAAGAAGGACGCGCTGGAGCTTTCGATGGTCGGCCCGTTTGGTCGTGCCTCGGGCGTGGATTACGACGTGCGCATGTTTGGCGACGGTGCCTATGCGGACCTGGCCGCGTTTGAGCCCATCGTGGCGACCGACGGCGACTGCTATGCCCGCTGCCAGGTGCGTTGCGCCGAGGTCACGCAGGCCATGGGCATTATCAAGGAGCTTGTGGCAAAGATTCCGCACGACGGCATTGGCGGGCGCACCAAGCTCACGCCAGCCGACGGCGCGCGCGGCGAGGTCGTGATTGAGCAGCCGCGCGGCGAGGCGTACTACTATGTGCGCGGCAACGGCACCAAGAACCTGGACCGCTTCCGCGTGCGCACCCCGACGTCGCAAAACCTGGCGGGTCTGACGCACGCGCTGCAGGGCGTGCTCATCGCCAACGTGCCCATGATTATCCTGACCATCGACCCCTGCATTAGCTGCACGGAAAGGTAGGCGCGACATGAGTTTGCTGACATTTGCCAAGACGGCCTTGGGTTCTATGGTCAAGCAGCCGGTCACGGTGCGCTATCCGCAGGAGGAGCTGGCGGCGCCCGAGCGCTTGCGCGGGCACATCGTCAATGACATGGACGTGTGCATTTGCTGCGGCATGTGCGCGCGCCGCTGCCCGGCGGGCGCGCTCGCGGTCGATCGCAAGGGCGGAACCTGGTCGATTGACCCGTACGCTTGCGTGGTGTGCGGCGAGTGCATCGAAAGCTGTCCCAAGCAATGCCTGAGTATGGACACCGCCCGCACCCCAGTCGCGGCGGACAAGACTCCCACGGTGGAAACCAAGCCGGAATAGCGCTGGAATGGGACTGGTATAGCGCTGGAGTAGGGGCCGGCGGGGCAAAAATGCCCCGCCGGCCCCGCGCTTGAGCGCGCGGTCAGGCCGCCTCGAACAAAACTATGCCGGTTTACGGGGCTGGAGAGCGAACCCCCAACCATGCCAAAAATCGCGAAACTAAAACCGACGCTCCTATAAGTTGTCAAGAGGCAGTTTGCGGGAGCGTTCTCTCCA
>CAVCKO010000037.1:0-25945 GCA_963602825.1 Treponemataceae bacterium
CAGCAGACGCGCGGCGTCACCCATGGATATATAGTTGGAAGTACTCATCTGCCGCATCACCTCGTTAAGTATTCTAATCGTTAAATATAGCAAGTACAAACATCATAATGCTTAACAAAGTTGCGGTGAAATAGGGACTGTTTGGCGGCTTGAAACGCTTAAACAGTCCCTATTTCACCGCAACTTAGAGGGGTGGGGTTCCGGTTATTTGAGGGCGGCGGTTACGGTGCCGCCTCCGAGCACGACGTCGCCGCGGTAGACTACGACGGCTTGGCCGGGGGCGATGGCTCGCTGCGGCTTGTCAAAGGTCAGGAGCATCTGCCCGTCTTCGCCATGCGTGAGGGTCGCCGCCTGGTCTTTCTGGCGGTAGCGGTACTTGGCGCCCACACGAATACCGCCGGCATCCAGCTCGGCCTCCATGCGCGCGTCCGGCGCGCTCCAGATCCACTCATTGGCCGTGAGCGCCGCGACCGTCAGGTCCTCGGCCTCGCCCAGATGCACGGTGTTGTTGGCGGCGTCGACGCCCGTTACGTACACGGGATGCGCCATCGCAACGCCCAGGCCCTTGCGCTGGCCGATGGTGTAGCGCAGCGCGCCGTTGTGGCGCCCGACCACGCTGCCGTCGCGCCACACAATGTCGCCCGGTGCAGCGGGATGTCCGCAGCGGCGCTCGATATAGCCCGCGTAGTCACCGTCTGGAATAAAGCAGATGTCCTCGCTTTCGGCCTTCTGGGCGTTGGTAAAGCCCTGCTCGGCGGCTATGCGGCGCACGTCGCGCTCTTTGTCTAGGCCTGCCAGCGGAAAGATCGTGTGTGCCAGGCGTTCCTGCGTAAGCGAATACAAAAAGTAGCTCTGGTCCTTTTTGGGATCTTCGCCGCGATGTAGCTGCCAGGTGCCGTCTGCCGCCTGGCTTGTTTTGGCGTAATGTCCCGTTGCGATGTAGTCGCAGCCCATATCCAGCGCCGCATCCAGCAGCGCGCCAAACTTAATGTGGCGGTTGCAGATGATGCACGGGTTGGGCGTCAGTCCTTCCTGGTAGGCGTTCACAAAGCGCTCGATCACGTTGCGGTCGAAGGTCTGCTGCAAGTCGAGCACATGGTGGGGTATCCCCAGGCGCTCGGCGACGGCCTTTGCATCGGCGATGTCGCAGTCGACTTTGCTCATACCCGTGGCGGGGTCGGGCGCGGGGCAGGTGAGACGCATGGTGGCGCCGATGCATTCGTAGCCCTGGCGCTTGAGCAGATACGCGGTCACGCTGGAATCGACGCCGCCGCTCATGGCGACGAGCACGCGCTTGTTGTGCATGGGGAGGTTCTCCTTGGTGGCATGCGGCCAAAAAAGAAAAGCGGCGCGGGAGGCTGGTTCCGCGCCGCAGACATTGTAGCAAGTTCGGGCGTCCTGTGGGACACCCTGTTGGGATGGGCTCAGGCAGCCAGAAGAGAGGGCAGACCGGCGTGCCTTGGGTCTATCGACAAGTGACGGGCCCTTAGTCCTGGAACAGTGCCGTGGACAGGTAGCGCTCGCCGGTGTCGGCAAGCAGGGCCACGATGGTCTTGCCCTCGTTCTCGGGGCGCTTGGCCAGTTGCAGCGCGGCCCACACGGCGGCGCCGGACGAAATGCCCACGAGCACGCCCTCCTTGTGGCCCACGGCGCGGCCGGTGGCAAAGGCGTCCTCGTTCTCGACGGGGATGATCTCGTCGTAGACCTGGGTGTCGAGGACGTCGGGCACAAAGCCGGCGCCGATACCCTGGATCTTGTGCGGACCCGCCTGGCCCTTGGAAAGCACCGGGGAGGTGGCGGGCTCGACGGCGACGACCTTGATCTGGGGGTTCTGCTCCTTGAGGAACTCGCCCACGCCGGTCACGGTGCCGCCGGTGCCAACGCCGGCGACGAAGATGTCGACCTGGCCGTCGGTGTCATCCCAGATCTCGGGGCCGGTCGTGGCCTTGTGGATGGCCGGGTTCGCGGGGTTCACAAACTGGCCGGCGAGTATGCTGTTGGGGGTCTCCTTCTGCAGCTCCTCGGCCTTGGCGATAGCGCCCTTCATGCCCTTGGAGCCGTCGGTGAGCACGAGCTGCGCACCGTATGCCTGCATCAGCTTGCGGCGCTCGACGGACATGGTCTCGGGCATGGTGATGATCACCTTGTAGCCGCGAGCCGCCGCCACCGAGGCGATGCCGACGCCGGTGTTGCCGCTCGTGGGCTCGATGATGGTGTAGTCACCGCCGCGCACGAGCTTGCCTGCCTTCTCGGCCTCGTCAATCATGTTCTTGGCGACGCGGTCTTTAACGGACCCGGCGGGGTTGAAGTATTCCAGCTTGACGAGCACGCGGGCCTTGAGGTCCTCATCGGCCTCAAAGTGGGTGAGCTCCAGGAGCGGGGTGTGGCCGATAAGCTGATCGATGGACGTGTAAACCTTGCTCATGATGAACCTCCAAAGTGTTCAAATGACTGGATACCGTGTGGTTTTATGGTGCGTCTAGCAGCTAAACCCATAAACCTTATAGGTTGTTCGTTTAGCTGTTGGGAAGCATAGTAGACACCAAAGCCTAGTAATGCAATAGGAAATAGGAGATTATTGCAAGTTGATTAACCATCTTGACCGGAACGGGTATTTTCAAAGCCAATTTTTCGGCTAGAATTTCAACGGACTAAAAGACCGAAAGGCAGCACTATATATGTTGGTTTCTACTAAGGGCAGGTACGCCCTGCGCGTTATGGTCGACTTGGCCGAGCACCAGGCGACAGGCCGTATCCCGCTTAAAGAGATTGCGGCGCGTCAGGGTATTTCGGAGAAGTACCTCGAGAATATTCTGGCGACGCTCGTGCGCGCCAACATGCTCTCGGGCATGCGCGGCAAGGGCGGCGGCTATGTGCTCACGCGCCCGCCCGAGCAGTACACGGTGGGCGAGATCTTGCGCCTGACCGAGGGCAGTCTGGCGCCGGTCGCCTGCCTGGATGGCGACTGCAAGGGTTGCTCGCGAGCTGATGAGTGCCCCACGCTCGACGTGTGGAAGAACCTGGACAAGCTCATCAACGACTACCTCGACGGCGTGACGCTCGATCAACTTGTCGCTCCCAACCATGGCTACGACTACGTCATCTAACCCCACCTGCCATGTTGGGATGGGGTGGAAATGGTAGATTTTCTTGCCCTCTGAGACTTGGCAAATAAGAAGGCCGCCCATTTTTGCGATGGGCGGCCTTTGATTTGGTCCGATGCGTTTGTGCGTCGGGGGCGTTCTACTCTTCGGCAATACTATCGAGGATGCTGCGCATGATGGACACTAGGATGCTGCCCATAAAGGCCGAGCCAAAGCCGGCGATGGAGATGCCGACGCCCAACAGGTTGACCGACAGGTAACTGGCGAGCTCCAGCATAAAGCTGTTGAGCACGAGCTGGAAAATGCCGAGCGTAATGATCGTGAGCGGCAGCGAGATGACCGTGAGGAACGGTTTGACGAACGAATCGACGATGTTGAGGAACAGTCCCACAAAGGCAAAGCAGACCCAGGCCTCGGCAAAGCCGAAAGGTTGGATACCGGGGACGAGGAACGTGGCAATCGCGATGGCGATCGAGGTGAAGAGCCAGTTAAGCATAAAGCGCATGGCATGAATCCTTTCTTGCGCCGGGGTTGCTGGCGTCGCGTGAAGCGGCTGGTGGCGGCGACTTGATGGTTGCGCGGGCGCGCCGCGGTGTTTGGGCGCCCATTGTCTCAAATATTCGTGGAGCTTACGTGCGCATTCGGTTTCTAAACGGCGTTCGTCCTGAAAAACGTGCCGCTGACAGAGAGTCTTGTCGCTTTAGTTTAGTGGTGTGCTACACTGCTACGGGCAAATGGCCCATGCATAGTTTTATTGCATATTACGGGCGAACGATGCCCGATGTCAGTATCAACTTCGATGCCTTATGGCGGGTTTGGCGGTGATCGATGAATATCGAGAACATGTTTGACAAGCCTGATGTCAAGCAGCTGGTCCACGCATTTAGTCTTTTGGACGACGAGAACGATATCCAGGCGTTTTTAACCGATATCTGCACGCCGCGCGAGATCTGCGATCTTTCTCAGCGCCTACAGGTCGCGCGTTATCTGGATGAGGGCGAGCCCTATGTTGAGGTTCAGGCCCGCACCGGCGCTTCGTCCACCACGGTGAGCCGCGTGTCCAAGGCGCTTAATGGCGAGTACGGTGGCTATCGCAAGATCCTCATCAAACTGGAGGATGGCGAGTAGGCCGGCGGCAAAAAACGAATTGCGCAGAACCGTCCCTTCGGGGGCGGTTTTTTGATCTCTCGGGGACGGAGGAAAACAGGTCACCGGGTTAGACTGACCCCCTCGGTGATCCGTTTTCCTCCGTCCCCAAGGGATCAAATCTGTTGGCGTGGGGCAAATCTGTCCGCGTGGGCGGGTAGGATGGATGCATTGATTATTGCGAACGGTTTGAGTGGAGGACCATGCCTGTTCGAATCTATACCACCAATACCGGTACGGACTTGAGCGATGCCGAGGCGGCGCTGCTCGCCGACCTGGTTGCCCGCCACGGGCGTGCCGTTCTGTTGGCGCCCTCGTTTGCCGAGCTTGACCTGTGCCGTCACGATGCCGCGGTTGCTGGCGCCTCGCTGGGTATCGACTACAAGACGCCCGCGTCGTGGCTTCGTTCGCTGTGGGAGCTTATGGGCGATGGCCGCAGCTTCGTCGACAACATGCAGCGCCAGATGCTGTTCTCGGACATGATCGCCCGTCGTGACGATGCCGACCTGCAGCCGCTTTCGCGCAGTCAGGGCACGGTGCGCATGCTCGCGCGCATGGCCCGCGATGTGCTGCCGGGCGTAGCGGGAACGGGTGCCGAGCGCTGCCGCGGCGACGTTTGCCAGCCCGATCCCAAGAGCGACGCCGAGGCTCGCGTGTTCGAGCTGTTGAGTGCCTATGCGAGTGGCTTGGACCGTCGAGACATGGTCGAGCCCTGCGAGGCGGCTGACCTTATGGCCGAGGTGCTGGCCGACAACCTTCCGGCGTGCGCCCGCGCGGTATGTGTGCGCGGTATCACGTCGTTTACGCACGGCTTGCTCGAGCTGCTGTCGGCGGTGGCGAACAATGGGGGAGAGGTCGTTGTGCTGCTTGCCCGCGAGCAGGCGGCGATGCGCGAGGAGCTTGCCGCGGCATTTGATGCCCGCGGCGTGCTGTTTGAGGTCGCGCCGCTGGGGGAGGGTGCCGCCGCGCCCCAGACTGCCTCCAAGTCCGCCGCTCAGCCTACCTTTGTAGAGGTTGCCGGCCCTCACGCCCGCGCCCACGCCTATGTGGATGCAATCGATGAGCTGGTAAAAACGTGTGAGGACGCCGCGGTCGACGGCGGTATCACGGCGTCCGCGGACCCCGTGCGCGTGCTCGTGGTGTCTGCCCGGGCTCCTCAGCTGTTCGGTGAACTCGCTGCCCGTTTGGCGGCACGTCATATTGCGGCCGAGACAACCGAGTTCACGGCGTTTTCCCAGTCCATCGCGGGCAGGCAGTTTACGGCGCTCGCCAACCTGATCGAGCGTATGAAAGCCGCCGACGAGGGCACCGCCTCCAAGACCGAGTGGTGGCCCGCGCCGGAGCTTACCGACTGGATTTACAGTCCGCTTTCGGGTGCCGATGCCGCCAGCGCGCGCACCTTCGACAAGAACATGCGCCTGTCGCGCGGCAAGACCACCACGGCCGTCAAGAGCCTGCTGCAGAGCGTGCAGGGTCAGGTCAGGGGCACGCGCAAGGCCGCCAGTGATGAGAACTGGTTTAAGAACGTGCCGTGCGTGGTTTCGGACGTGTTCCAAGCGCTGTGGCGCGACAAACCCGTGACGGCGCTCAAGGCGATGCTCGCCGTCGCCGAGGCGTTGCCCGATCGCGCCCTTGGAGGCCTTGACGGTCAGGCTCGTCGCCAGGCGGAGACCGCCCTGCTGCGACATGGCATCGACATCCTTATGAACGACGCCCGCGCGCTCGACGTGTCGCAGGCCGCGACCGTGCCCGTGCTCGACGACGTTCGTGCCAAGGTGGACAAGCGCAGTACCGCATACGATTACGAGACCTACGAGGTCGACCGCACGCCGCGCGCCCAGGTGCGCTTTGTGTCGCTTGCCGATGCGGCAGCCCTGCGCCCCGCCAGCTACGATGCCGTGCTGTTTGCCGACGTCGACCTGGACAGTTATCCGCTCTCACACGAGGAGGGACCGCTGGCCACGCTGACGGCCGAGCTGGGGCGCAGCGGTGTGACGCTTGAGCCCGCGGCCCTGCTGCGCGTGCGCTTTGGCCGCGCGATGCAGGCCGCGCGCGGTCCGGTTGCGCTCGCCCGCGTGACCCACGATCGCCAGGCGCGCGAGTGCTATCCGGCTGCCGTGTGGACCGAGTTGCGGGCGCACGCCGAGGCCACTGGCGCCGCCAAGGTTGCGTGCGTGGGCGAGGGCGGTATCGTTGCCGATTTTGATCCAGCGGCCGGCGAGGGCATCGAGTGCAAGCGCGTCGCGTGCGAGGCCCCTCAGCATTTGAGTGAGGCGGCTGTGCCGTACCTGGTCCTGCGTCGCCGCGATGGCGAGAGCGAGAACGCGCCGCTCGTGCCGCGTCTGACGTCCGCCTCGCAGATTGAGGCGTACTCGACGTGCCCGCTATGCTGGTTCGTCTCGTACCGTGTGAAGCCCCAGTCGATCGACGCCGGCTTTGGCAATATGGAGAAGGGCAACTTTGTCCACGACGTGCTGGAGCACCTGCATGCCCGCCTGCCCCAGGAGGGCATGGAGCGCGTGACGCCCGAGAATCTGCCGCGCGCTCAGGAGCTGCTGCGCGAGGTCTTTGACGAGACGTTGGCCGAGCACGCCGGCAAGCGAGGCACGGAGGGCCCGCTGGTGCCGCTCTCTGCGGTGGAGGAGCGCCAGGTGGCCGAGATCTTGCCGCAGCTGGAGGGCGTGCTTGCCTACGAGTCCGAGGCACTTGCCCCCTTTGCCCCGCGCTATCTGGAGTTCGCCTTCAACGAGCTCAAGGTCGAGTATGCCGGTTGGCCGCTTGGCGGGCGCATCGACCGCGTGGACGTGGACGCCGAGAATCGTGCCGTGGTGATCGACTACAAGCATCGCACGGGCGTTGAGGAGTTTAAGCTCGCCGACCCTACGGTGCGCGACGAGGAATCGGGCACGGCGCCCATCGACGATCCGCGCTGGTTGCCGCCACATACCCAAACGCTCATCTACGCCCAGGCCATGCGCCGGGCGCTGGATTTGGACACCCGCGCGGCGCTCTACTTTTCGACCAAGGGCGGCAAGCCGGCGTTGCGCGGTGCCACGAGCGCCGAGCTGCTCGAGGAAGAGCGCGGCGACGGTCGCATCCCGGGCCTTAAGAAAGGTTTCCCCGGCGAGGGTGGCAGCATGGACTTCGACGCCCTGCTCGATCGCGTGGAGGCCGGCATCGCCGAGCGCCTGCACGAGCTCGAAACAGGCAACGTTGCCGCCGTCGACCCGACGTCGGCTCAGGCCGCGCATGCGCGCTGCTCGTATAACCACGAAGGAACGTTTGTAAGGAGGGACGTGTAGGCCATGGATCTTTCGACTTTGATGCCGCAACAACTGCAGATCGTCAAAACGCTCGACCGTCCGCTGTTTGTCTCGGCGGGCGCCGGTTCGGGCAAGACCTTTACCCTCACGCGCCGCATCGTCTACGCGCTCTCGCCCGAATCCGGTCCGTTCGTTGAGCATCTGGACCAGGTGCTCGCCATTACCTTTACCAAAGATGCCGCTGCCGAGATCCGTGACCGCGTGCGCCGTGCGCTTATCGACGAGGGCATGGACGAGGAAGCGCTGACCGTCGACGACGCGTGGATCTCGACCATTCACGGCATGTGCTCGCGTATTCTGCGCGCGCACGCGCTGGAGCTGGGCATCGACCCCGAGTTCACGGTGCTCACCGATACCGACGAGCTTATGGACCAGGCTGTTGAGCATGTGCTGGCCCGCGCGACGGCGCCCGATGCCGCGCCCGAGCTTGCGGCATCGCTCAAGGCCCTCTACGCCTGGTATCCCATGGCGGGCGAGGGCGGTCCCTTTGGCGCCGGCACGACCATCAAGGGTCTGGTGCGCGAGCTGCTGGAGCTGTCGAGTCAGTTGCCGGGCGGCATGGGCGACGTGCGTGTGGCGCGCGGTCAGGCCGATACCTCGGCACTCGCCGATGCCTATCGATCGGCGTTGGGTGCAAGCAAGGCGGCGATCGAGAAGGCGCAGGTTGCACTCGACGCCATCGATGCGTTCGAGGCGAGCGGCAAGACCATGGCCGATGCGGCGCGGCTCATGATGTCGTGCACCATGCCGCGCGCGAGCAAGGCGTTCCCCAAGGAGCAGGTCGAGCTGCTCAAGGCCGAGGCTGCCGATGCATTTATCAATATCGCGCTGGCCTGCGGTGGTCCCGCGCTCGATGCGCTGGTGGGCTTGGCCCGCTCTGTAGAGGCCGAGTATCGCGCGCTGAAGGCCGGCCAGTCTGCCCTCGACAACAACGACCTGCTGCGCATGGCCTACGAGGCCCTGCGCGATTACCCGGCCATTCGCGCTGCGTACGAGGGCCGCTTTAAGATGGTCATGATCGATGAGTTTCAGGATACCGACCAGATGCAGGTCGATCTGATCCGCTACCTGACGGGTGCGGGGGAGCGCGCGCTGTGTACCGTGGGCGATGCGCAGCAGTCGATCTATCGCTTCCGCGGCGCCGAGGTCGAGGTCTTCCGTCGCCAGGAGCGCAAAGTGGGATCGACGGCGGCGTCCGAGACGGTTGCCACGCTGGATGTCCCCACCGGCGAGCTCGTCAAACTCGTGCGCAACTTCCGCAGCCATGACGAGGTGCTGCGTTACGTGGCACGCGTCTTCGACGGCGATGACGGCGGCCTGATGCAGGGCTTTTTGGACCTTGAGGCGAGCGACGGCCGTAAGGACACGCTGGTGGCAGACGCCTCGCGTCGCCAGGCCCTCTTTGTTGCCGGCGGCAGTACGCAGGAGCGCACGCAGGCCAAGGCCCGTGCAATCGCCGAGCGATTCCGCGCGCTTGCCGATGCCGGCCAGCCCCAGGGCGGCATGGTGCTGCTGCTGGGCCGCATGACCAACGCCGACGTCTACGCCCAGGCCTTCCGCGACCAGGGGCTCGACTGCGTCATCGCGGGCGGCTCGGTCTTTGCCCAAGCTGCCGAGGTGCAGACGGTGCGCGCCCTGGTTTGTGCGCTGGCCAATCCGGCCGATACGGCGCAGGGTCTTATGCCACTGCTGGCCTCGCCGATGTTTGCGCTGGGCGCCCAGGAGTTCCTGGCGCTGGCGACCAAGCTCGATAGCGAGACGGGGGAGACCTCGCGCCGCAACATCGATGCAGGCATCATGAGCGATTTCGACGTGCCGGGCCTGCAGGGCCTGCCGCTCGTGACGCGCGCCCGCGAGGTGTTGCGCTATGCGCTTCGTCGTGTGGGTCGCGATTCGTTCGCCGCCATCGCGCGTGACGTGGTCAACGCCTCCGGCTGGTTCGTGCGTCTGGCGCAGCGCGGCCCCGAGGGCAAGGCCATTGCCGCCAACGTGCTCAAGGCGCTTGATGCCGTGGCTGAGGCGGAGGCCGAGTTCGGCAACTCGCCGCGTTCCATCGCGCTGGCCTTCGACCGCTTCTTGGCGGGCAAGGAAGCCCCGGGCGCCCTCAACGAGGAGGGCGACGGTGCGGTGCGCATCATGACGGTGCATGCCTCCAAGGGTCTGGAATATCCGGTCGTGGCGGTCGCGGAGTGCTTTGGCGTGCGTAAGTCCTCGGGTGCGGCACAGATGGGTCGCGCCGAGGGCGGAGCACAGGTCGTGGCACTGCCGGCACGCTTCGACGGCGTTAAGCTCGCCGACGGAACCTTTGTGAAGGGCGACGACGTCAAAAAGCAGTTTGAGCACGCGTTTAAGGGTAAGGGCACGTCGCTGTGGCTGCCGCCGGAGCTCATGGAGGACGTCTGTGCGACGGGTTCTCCCGCCGAGGCATTTGCTCGCCTGCGCAACGATGACCTGCGACTTTCGCTCGAGGAGCGGGCCCGCTTGCTCTACGTTGCCATGACGCGTGCGCGCGAGCTGGTGATCTTGGCGATGGATGCCGGCGTGAGCCGTGGCAAGGTGACGGCGCCGACCTTCGATGTCGAG
Organism: Treponemataceae bacterium; assembly: GCA_963602825.1. Taxonomy (GTDB): domain Bacteria; phylum Actinomycetota; class Coriobacteriia; order Coriobacteriales; family Coriobacteriaceae; genus Collinsella. Next base: position 10,157 of record CAVCKO010000037.1, read on the forward strand.
ACGGACCTCACCTACGACGTGCTGCGCCGTATTTTGCCGACCGACGCTCTGGACGTGCCGCAGCTCGATGCTGACCGCCTGGTGTTCGACAACTCCCAGCCGGGCGACTACGAGCTCATTTCGCTCGCGGACTTTACCTTTGGCGAGCAGGCGTTTGAGGCCAATGCTTCGCTGGATGCCGAGGGCAGGCTTGTCCGTGGCGATGCGGAGCCGGAGGGCGCCGGTGCAGATGCCCGCGCCGCCGTTCCCAGTCCTGCCGACCCTGAGCCCGATGCGTTTGAGCTCGTGTATCCCCAGGCGGTGGGCGTGCGCATGGGCATCTGTCCGTATCCGGCGCGCGATTCGTACAGCTACTCGTCAATTGCCGCGGCGCTGCATACCGAGGCCGAGGACCGTGCCGCCGAGGCACGCGTGCCCATGGACGAGGCTGGCGATGATGCGGAGTCGGATGGTTCCGAGATGACGGATGCAGACGTGGCCGCCGTTGAGCCCGCCGGCAACCCTATGGCGTTGGGCTCGGCCTTCCACGCTGCCTGCCAGTGGCTCATCGAGATGGGCGCCGATGCGCTGCCCGCCGCGCGTGCCGATGCACTGGCGCGCCAGTGGCGCCTGACGCCGGAGCAGCGCGAACGCTTCGACGTTGCTCTGGACCGCTGGCTCAAGTCGGCCGTTCGTGCCGACCTGCTCGCGTGGCCGTGCGTTCGCGCCGAGGTGCCGTTCTTTTCGCTGGGCTGCGAGGACGAGGACATCGCTCGCTACGGTGCATATGCCGAGGGCGCCATCGACGCTTTGGCGACGAACCCGGCCGATCCGTCACGCGCGCTGGTCATCGACTACAAGACGGGCGGCACACCGGACGAGACGCCGGAACAGTTGCAGGAGAAGCACGTCCTGCAGGCGCGCGTCTACGCTGATGTTCTACACAAGGCGGGCTTTGAGGCCGTGACCGTCAAGTTCGTCCGCGTGGAACAGGCCGATCCGACTCTCTTCGTCAATCCCGCCGAGCCCCAAGTAGTCACCTACAATCTCTAGCCCTCAGATAACTTGCGGTGGAATAGTTCCTGTATTGCGGCCCAGATGGCCCAAGCGGGAACTATTTCACCGCAACTGCAAGAGGAGCCGTGTGGGTTTGGCTAGGTTCGGGTGCTGTCCGTGCCGTGGGGTAAAATCGTTCAGTCAGAACACGAACCCGCATCGGAGCTCATCACATGGCATTCGTCCATCTGCACAATCACACTGTTTTCTCCATGCTTGACGGCGCAACCCGTATCCAGGATATGGTCAACCGTGCCGTTGAGCTTGGCATGCCCGCCGTGGCCATTACCGACCACGGCTACATGTACGGCGTACCCGACCTGGCGCTGGCCTGCGACGCCGTCAATCACAACACGCCCGAGTACAAAACCTGGAGCCACGACAAGGCCTTCTTGGAAAAGGACCGCCGCGACGAGCTGGTGGAGCCCGATCCCGAGGCAAACCCGCGCGAGCATGCCCAGTATGTGAAGGACATGGCCATGTGGGACGAGAAGGGCAACATCGACGAGCTCAAGCCGCCCCTGGTCATCAAACCCATCTTTGGCTGCGAGGTCTACTTTACGCCGGACGAGACGCTCGCCCGCGACCACAAGCCCGAGCTCTACCACATGATCCTTCTGGCCAAGGACCAGGAGGGCTACGTCAACCTGATGCAGACGGTCTCCGAGGCCGCCGTGCAGGGCTTTTACTACAAGCCGCGCGTAACGCTCGACAACCTGCGCCGCCATGCCAAGGGCATGATCTGCACCAGCGCCTGCATCGCGGGCATCATCCCCAAGTACATCGACCGCGGTGACATGGAAGGCGCCATCAAGTGGGCCGAGACCTTCCGCGATACCTTCGACCCCGGCGACTTCTACATCGAGATCCAGGAACACGGCATTACCACCGACAACGGCCTGACCGATGAGCAGATGGACCGCACGCTCATCGACATCGCCAAACAGGTGGGCGTCAAGGTCATCGCCACCAACGACTTCCACTACCTGCGCCGCGAGGACGCGCCCGTGCAGGACGTCATCATGTGTATTGGCATGAACGCCAAGGTCGACGACCCCAACCGCATGCGCATGACCGGCTCGGAGTTTTACATGAAGACCGAGGAGGAGATGCGGGCGATGTTCCCGTATTGCCCCGAGGCCTGCGACAACACGCTCGAGATCGCCGACAAGTGCTACGTTGAGCTGGACTGGGACTCCATCATCCTGCCGCGCTTCCCGTTGCTCGATCCCGGCGAGACGCACGAGAGCCAGTTCCGCCGCGAGTGCGAGAAGGGCCTGCGCCAGCACTACGGTGACGACTGGGCCACGCGCGAGATCGGTGGCGTCAACATCAAAGAGCGCTTTGAGTACGAATACAAGGTCATCTGCGACAAGGGCTTTGCCGCCTACTTTTTGATCGTCGCCGAGTACGTGCAATGGGCCAAGGACAACGGTATCGGCGTCGGCCCCGGCCGTGGCTCGGCCGCCGGCGCTATCGTCGCCTACGCCATGAACATCACCGCGTTCGACCCGCTCGAGAACGGCCTGATGTTCGAGAGGTTCCTGTCCCCGCAGCGTACCGAGATGCCCGATATCGATATGGACTTCGACGATGAGCGACGCCTCGAGGTCGTGGAGCACGTTCGTCAGCTCTACGGCCCCGAGAAGGTCACCCACGTCATCACCTACTCGACCATCAAGGCCAAGCAGGCCATCAACGACGCCGCACGCGTTCTGGACTACCCGGTCTACATGGGCCAGCGCCTGTCCAAGATGGTCTCGAGCGACCCCAAGGTCAAGCTCAAGCAGGTGCTCGAAAAGCAGCCCGGCAAAGAGGATCTGTTTAACCCCGATTTTGCCGAGGCCTATAAAAAGGACGACGACGCCCGCCGCATCATCGACACGGCGCTCTCGATCGAGGGCCTCACCCGTGGCGAGGGCGTGCACGCGTGCGCCGTTCTGATCTGCCGTGACCCCGTCAACGAGCACGTGCCCACCAAGCTCGATACCAAGGGCGGCGTCGAGATTACCCAGTACGAGGGCCATACCGTTGCCGACATGGGCTTGCTCAAGATGGACTTCTTGGGTCTGCGTACGCTGACGGTTATCTCCAAGGCCAAGGCAAACATCAAAAAGAACTTCGGCATCGACATCAAAGAGGAAGAGATTCCCTTTGACGACCCCGAGATCTTTAAGCTCATGGGTTCCGGCCACACCGCTGGCGTCTTCCAGGTCGAGTCCGCCGGCATGACGGCCACGATCAAGAACATGAAGCCTACTGAGTACAAGCACGTCGTGGCATTGATCGCCCTGTACCGCCCGGGCCCGCTGGGCGCCGGCATGGTCTCGTCCTACATCAACCGTATGAACGGCAAGGAACCGGCCGTCTCCTACGACGACCGCCTGGACGACATCCTGGGCGAAACCTACGGCACCATGGTCTACCAGGAGCAGGTTATGCTCATCTCCGTCGAGATGTGCGGCTTCTCCAAGGGCGAATCGGACTCGCGTATCCGTAAGCCCGTGGCTAAGAAGAAAATCAAGCTGCTCACGTCGACGGTGCTCCACTGGGAGGATGGCTCCGACGAGACCACCTACGACCACTGGATGAACGGCGCCATCAAGAACAACTATACGCGCGAGGTCGCCCAGAAGATTTGGGACGATGTTCTCGAGTTCGCGTCCTACGCCTTCAACAAGTCGCACTCCGCCGGCTACGCCATCCTGGTTATGCAGACGGCGTGGCTCAAGGCGCACTATCCGCACGAGTACATGGCGGCCGTTCTGACGTCCTATACGGGCAAGACCGACAAGATCGTGCACTACGTCTCGGCATGCCGTCACGACGGCATCCCCGTGCTGTCGCCAGATGTCAACGAGTCCGGTACCGAGTTCACGGCTACCAAGGAGGGCGTGCGCTTTGGTCTGGCCGGCATCCGCGGCGTGGGCACCGGCGTGGCGCAGGCGATTATCGCCGAGCGCGAGGCGGGCGGCCCGTTTAAGACGCTGCACGACTTTGTCGAGCGCGTGGACTCGAGCCAGGCCAACCGCCGCGTGATCGAATCGCTCATCAAGGCAGGCGCCTTCGACTCCACGGGGTATCCGCGTCGCCAGATGATGCACTTTGTGGATAAGAACAACCCCGAGAACATCATCGATGCCGCGGTGAAGCGCCAGAAGGATCGCGCGAGCGGTCAGACGTCGTTCTTTGATATGTTTGGCGACGTTGAGGGCTCGGGCTTCGAGGTCAGCGTGCCCGATCCGGACGGCCAGGAATGGGACCGACACCTCAAGCTGAGCCAGGAGAAAGAGGTTCTGGGCATCTATGTCTCGGACCATCCGCTGCGCCCGTTTGAGTATGCACTAGCCAAGGCGCGTGACTTCTCGTTCTCGCAGATCGACACCGGCTACGAAGTTCAGAATCCTACGGGCGGCACCATCAACCAGGAGATTCCCGAGGGCAAGGCGCTGTGGTGGGCCGGCATGGTCTCGAGCGTGTCCAAGCGCGTGACCAAAAACGGTGACCCCATGGGCATCGTGCAGCTCGAGGACATGGAAGGCGAGGCCACCGTCGTCGTGTTCCCCAAGACCTATAAAGAGGCCGAGGGGTACCTGTACGGCGAGGTCGATCCCGAGACCGGCGCGCAGCTGTCCGATGCCTTTGTGCGCATTAAGGGCAAGCTCGAGCGCTCGGACCGCGGCGACCAGATCATCGCGCAGGAGATCGTGCCGCTCGAGCTTAACGAGGAGAACAACAAGCCCAAGGTGTTTGAGGTCATGGTGCCCAACAGCCGCTTTAGCCAGGGCAATATGGCGCGTCTTGCCACGGTGCTTACCGCCAACCCGGGCGGCGACCGCGTGGAGATCTTTATCGAGCAGGTGGACGGGCGCGTGCTACGTGCCGAGGTGCCGGCCAAGGTCAACGCGCGCTCGATTCCGCTGCTGGCCGAGGCAAAGGCGATTGTGGGTAACCAAGGCAGAGTGACGGTTATCTAAAATGATTTTGCCTGGGTAGCTAATTTGGGACGGGGCTATTTTAGCTACCCTTTGACTGACGGCGAATGAGTCGGGGTCGGAATACATCTCAACCGACATATGGGGGTAGCTAAAATAGCCCCGTCCCAAATTAGCTACCCCGGGTGAGATTGGAGGAAGTGATGGCACAGGGGACGTTTGTGCAGGCGCTCCGGAAAGAGGCGGCGCTGAGCGGCACCTTTATGAAGGGGCGTTCGCTCATGCTCAACGGCGCCGTGCTGTCGATCGAGGACAGTGGCTCGCGCTTCTCCAAAAACGTGACGGTTGAGGGTTCGGTTCGCGGCTCGCGCGGTGACCTGTACAAGACGCATGTGGAACTCGACATGGACGAGCACGAGGTGATCGACTACGACTGCGATTGCCCCGCTGCCTATCGCTACCCCGGCATGTGCAAGCACGCCATCGCCACGGCGCTTGCGTATCTGGACGCAAGCGGCATTGAGCCCGTCGAGGGCCTGCGCACGCCGGTCCGCACGTTTACGGCGGTGCCCAAGCAAGCCGCGCGTCCCGCGTCCGCCGCACCAGCGGTCAACCCTAACTTTCCCTTCCCGGCGCCAGTTCCCACGAGCCCGAGCCTCATGAAGGCGCTCTCCGATCTTTCGGACGCGCGCATGGATGAGTTGGCGGGCATGCGCCGCAAGCTCGCCGGCACTGTCGACCCCGATGCCCCCAAGGCGGTGTTGGAGCCCTCGTTGGTGCCGTACTACAATCCACTGTTCGCCGACCGCTTTAGCTGGGCGCTCGAGCTTCGTATCCGCTGCGGCTCGGTGTCCTACGTGGTCAAGGACATCGACGGCATGGCCGCCGCCTACGTGCGCGGCGGCACGTTCTCGTACGGCAAAAAGCTCACATTCCTCCATGCGCCCGAGGCCTTTGACGAGGTTTCGGTGCGTCTGCTCGACCTTGTTGTGGCAACGGTTGTGTATCTGAGTGACATCACAAGTTCGCGTTCGGCGTCGTACGATTTTGCACGCAGCGGCTTTGTCGCCGAGCGCCAGCTGCCGCTGTCCGAGCATGACATCGTATACATGCTGGACTTGCTGCGTGGCAGGACCATTTCCTTTGAGCCCGCCTGGTCGCGGGGAACGACGACGCATCGTTCCTACGAGGTGGCGGTTGAGTTGTCGCCGGTGGGGGAGGACGAGGTCTCGGCAAAACAACCGCCGCTGCTTGCCGCCAAGATCGCGCCGGCGGCCGGTGGCAGCTACGACTTGCGCCTGCCCGCCGATATGTACTGCTTTGCCTCGGGCGACGTTGCCTATCTGGTCGACACGCACCGCGCGCGTCGCGCCGATGCGGCGTTTGCCCAGCATGCGGCACCGTTTCTGTCGCGTCTGCTGCCCTGTCGCACGCCGGTCCATATCGCCGCCGAGCAGGTGGGCGAATTCTGCCGCATGGCACTGCCCGTGCTGCGCGAATACACTGACCTCACCGCCCCCGCCGTGCTCGACACCGTGGCGCCCGAGCCGAGCTTTGCAATGGCGATCGGCGTCGACGATGGACTCGTGACCTGCAAAATTACGGTTACCTACGGCGACTGGTCGGCAGATCTCTTTAGCCTAGGCGCTCCGGGCAGTCTCTTCGAAGAGCAACGGCCCGGCGTGCCGCCGCGCGACGAGATAGCAGAGTTTCGCGTTATGGATACGGCGGCCCTGTATTTCGACTTTTACGAGGGCGGCCTGGCGTTTGAGGAGCGCGACGACGAGAGCCTGTTCCACTTGCTGACCGAGGGCCTGTCTGCCCTGTCCGAGCTGGGCGAGGTCATGCTCAGCGACCGCCTACGCCAGATCTCGGTGCGCCCTGCGCCCAAGCTTTCGGTGCACGCGACCGTCAAGAGCAACCTGCTCGATGTCGAACTGGGCGCGAGCGGTCTTTCGGCGGCAGATCTTGCCATCTATCTGGACTCGTACAAGCGCCACCAGACGTTTGCGCGCCTCACGTCGGGCGACATCGTTCGCCTGGACGAGGGAGCCCGTGCCGCGTTTGGTCTTGCCGAGGACCTGGGTGTCGATGCTGTCGACCTGCTCGACGGCGTGTCGCTTCCCGTGTCGAGTACCCTGTTCGTCGACAGCATGCTCGCGCGCACGCCGGCGCTCGAGGCCGATCACGATGCCGCGTTCCGCCGCACCGTCGAGCGCCTGGACACGCTCGGCAAGATGGACTTTACGGTGCCGGTCTCGCTCAAGGCCACACTGCGCGGCTATCAGGTCGACGGCTACCAGTGGCTCGGCTCGCTCGAGCATCTGGGCCTCGGCGGCATCTTGGCCGACGATATGGGCCTGGGCAAAACGCTGCAGATGATCGCGCATATCCTGGCGCGCGTGGAGGCGGGGGATGCCAAGCCCACGCTCGTGGTGTGCCCTGCGTCGCTCGTGTATAACTGGACCGCCGAGCTGGAGCGCTTTGCGCCTTCGCTCGACGTGTGCGCTATCGTGGGCGCCAAGGCGCAGCGCCGCGTGCAGATAGCCGGCGCTGACGAGCATAACGTGGTCGTAACGTCGTATGACCTCATGCGGCGCGATATCGACGAGTATGCCGAGCAGGACTTTGCCCGTGTGGTGCTCGACGAGGCCCAGTACATTAAAAACCCGCTCACGCAGGTGGCGCACGCCGCCAAGCGTCTGCCTGCCGGCGTGCGCTTTGCCCTGACGGGCACGCCCATCGAAAACCGCTTGTCCGAGCTCTGGAGCATCTTCGACTTTTTGATGCCGGGCCTGCTTGGCACGCGCGAGTCGTTTGCCAAGCGCTTTGAGAGCCCCGTCGAGCATGCCGAGGGCGATAGCGCCGCTCGCCTGCAGGCGCTCGTGTCGCCGTTTGTGCTGCGTCGCGTAAAGGAAGACGTGGTTGCCGACCTGCCCGAGAAGATCGAAGATACCGTCATGGCGCAGCTCACCGGCGAGCAGCGCAAGCTCTACCTGGCCAACCAAGACCGCATCGCCCAGCAGGTGCAGCACCGCGAGGCATCCGAGTTTAAGAAGGACAAGCTTAAGGTGCTCGCCGAGCTCACCAAGCTGCGCCAGATCTGCTGCGACCCGCATCTACACTACGAGGACTACAAGGCGGGGAGCGCCAAGCTCGACGCTTGCATGGAGCTCGTGCACGGTGCGCTCGACGGCGGGCACCACATTCTGCTGTTCAGCCAGTTCACGGGCATGCTCGATATCATTGGCAAGCGCCTGGCCAAGGAGGACATCGGCTTTCTTAAGCTCACGGGCGCTTCGTCCAAGGAGAGCCGTGCCAAGATGGTTGCGCAGTTCCAAGCTGGCGAGGTGCCGGTCTTTTTGATTTCGCTCAAGGCGGGCGGCGTGGGCCTCAACCTGACGGCGGCCGACGTGGTCATTCACTATGACCCGTGGTGGAACGTGGCCGCGCAGGACCAGGCAACCGACCGCGCGCACCGTATTGGCCAGCAACATACCGTGACCGTGTACAAGCTCATCGCCAAGGACACGATCGAGGAGCGCATTATGCAGATGCAGGAGTCCAAGCGCGACCTAGTCAACAGCGTGCTCGGCGGCGACGGCATCTCCTCGGCGCTGTTTACCCGCGAAGATGTTTTGGCGCTGCTGGGCGGCGACGGACGCTAGCTGCGCAGATGGCAACCGGGGCTGTTGAGACGGCTCCGGGTTGCCGGCGCGCTCTGACCCCGGGCGCTAGCCTCGCTCGTTATGTGTTCATTTGCCATGCCGTGGATGGTTCGCCTGCCTTTGGGCATAAGAACCATCGAGAACATTGGCACATCAGCAAAGGAGAACATCATGGCGAAATTCTTTAAGGACCCCGATGGCAAGCTCATTGCCGCCCTTGGCGACGACGTTGCGACCCCTGCCGGCTGCACGGAGCTGACCGCGAACACCGAGGACGCGGCGCACGAAAAGCACGTGCCGGTCGTCGAGAGCGAGCGCGACGGTCATGTGATTCGCGCACGCGTGGGCTCGGTCGAGCATCCTATGGCGCCCGAGCACTACATCGAGTGGATCGCCCTTGAGGCCGAGGGCCGTCTGGAGGTCCATTACCTCCAGCCCGGCATGAAGCCCGCGACGTTTTTTGCCGGCGGCTCCAAGACCGGTACCGTCTATGCCTATTGCAACCTGCATGGGCTGTGGTCCGCGACGTTCTAGGAGCGCGCCCCCGCTCGGGGTATCATAGCTAGCATATGCACATGCAAGCGCCGACTGCATCATGCGGCCGGCGCTTTTACTACGACAGCGATGGTTTACGACGGAAAGGGCTGAGCCATGAAGCTCGCACTTGCACAGATCGATATGCGCCTGGGTGATATTGAGGGTATCTGCGGTCGCATCGAGGACCAGGCGCGCCTGGCCCACGAGCGCGGTGCGCGCGTGCTGTGCGTGCCGGCTCCGCTCTTTATGGGAGCCCTGCCCGGCGGCCTGGTGGGCGCTGCCGACTTTGAGCACGACATACTTGCCGGCTTGACCGGCGTCGCCGAGCGTATCCAAGAGCTCGATATGATCTGCATCGTGCCCGCGGCGGTTTCGTTTGAGGGCCAGCCCCTGCTCGACTATATGATGCTCAAGGACGGTCGCGTGGTACCCGCGCGTGCGAGCATTGCCCTGCAGCGTGGCGAGAGCAACGACGCGCGTTGGGCTCCGCCGGTGTTCGACGTGGACGGCGTGCGCATCGCGGTGATCTTCGACCTGGACCGCGAGCTCGAGATGCTGCCGACCGGCGTCGACCTCATCGCCTATTTTCAGTTCAACGCGTTTGATATGTCCGACCGCGAGACGGCCGCCATTGCCGCCGTTCACAGCGGTGCCTACCGCAAGATCGCCTCCAAGCGCAGCGTGTGGTTTGCCTGCATGGCGCCGGTCGGTGCGTACGACGAATCGGTGTATACCGGCGGCTCGTTTGTGCTCGACGACTGCGGCCGCGTGGTGGCCCAAGCGCCGTGTTTTGAGGAGAGCCTACTGGTTCAGGAGATCCAGCGCGGCGTGATGCTCGATGCCTTGGAGGACCACGAGCTGCCCGAGTTTCGCTCCGAGGAATGGCTGTGGCAGGCGCTGGTGCTCGCCGTTCGCGATAATGTCCGCGCCCGCGGTACGTCGCGCGCCGTGGTGGCGCTCGAGGGCGACTTGCCGTCGTCCCTGCTTGCGGCGCTTGCCGTCGACGCCCTGGGTCCGCGCAATGTGGTCGGCCTGGTGCTGGGACGCAACCGCATCTTTACGCCGGCGCAGGAAGAGGCCGAGGCCGTCCGTTGTGCCGCCGTTCGTGCCATTGCCGAGCGCCTGCATATTCGCACGGTTGAGCACGATGCACCGGATGCCGCGCGTGTGCTCGACCGCGATGTGTCGGCGGGCGACGCCGAGCGCCTGCGCTCTCGCACGCTGGGCCTCATGCTGGAGGACACGGCGCTCGAGCTGGGCGCGATGGCTCTGAGCCCGCTTTCCAAGACCGAGTACGCGTTGGCGGCACCGGCGCTTTGCGGTGGCTACCAGGGCGATTACGCTCCCTTTGGCGATGTGTATCTGTCGACCCTCGAGTTTGTGGCGCGCGTACGCAACCGTACGTCTGCCGTGGTGCCGCAGGAGCTCGTGACGCTCAACGCGGTGGAGGATTGCATGGAGCGCGTGCTGGCGCAGGCGCTTTCGACGCTCGACGGTCCGGTCGACATGCTCGACCGCGCGGCGCAGCTGCTCGGCGGGCTTGAGCCGGGCGAGGTCGACGGCACGCTCGAAGCGCACGTGGACCGCAACCGTCCCTTCGACGACATTCCGATGGCCACCGGCAAGCCCGAGGCATGTTCGCTGCTGCTGATGCTCGTGCGCCAGGGAGAGGCGGCTCGCCGCCAGCTGCCGACGGCGCCGATCGTCTCGGCCCGTTCGTTTGCCGAGCGTGCCTGGCCGTATATGCTCGCGTGGTCCGATCTGGGGCTCGACGGCAAGGAACGCATGACGGTCGATTCGCTGGCGCGCGCTGAGGTGCGTCGTTTTGCCGACGAAGATACGAGTGACCGTATGCGTGGTGAGATGATGGGCATACTGGGCGAGCTGTTGGGTATTTCGCCCGAGCAGATGGAGGAGCTGCGCTCCGAGGACGGCCAGCGTCGCCTGCATGAGGGCATGAAAAAGTTTGAGGGCGAGGTCCAGGACGCCATCGAAAAGATGATGGGCGGCCAGGGTGGCCCGCAGGGTGGGCCCCAGGGCGCGCCGATGCCGCATCCGCCGGTTGATCCGAGGCAGTTCCCATTCTTCAGCCAAAACTAACTAAGGGATGGGATTCGCTCCCAACCCCGATACTTCAACTAAGCGTCTTGGCCCCGTTGTGTTATTCTAGAACAGACGTTCGTGAATGATGCGCGGGGCCTTGCCTTGTGCTTGGCAAAAGACGAGGGGAGGTTGGCTTGGTCATTTTGGGTATCGACCCCGGTTTGGCCCATACGGGTTGGGGGATTATCGAGGAACGGCGCGGAGAGGTTCGCTGCCGTGCCTACGGTTGTATTGAGACCAGTGCCGGAAGCCCGCTCGCGGTGCGCCTGTCGCATATCGCCCGCGACCTCAAGGGTGTCGTGGAGCGTTATCGACCCGATACCGCTGCTATCGAGAGCATTTACTTTGGCGCTAACGTTCGCTCGGCCATCCCTACGGCGCATGCCCGCGGTGCTGCACTCGTGGCGCTTTCGGAATGTGCGCTCGAGATTGGCGAGTACACGCCTATGCAGATCAAGCAGGCTGTGGTGGGCACCGGTGCCGCGGACAAACGGCAGGTCGCCTACATGGTGCGTACGCTCACACAGCTCGATCACGACCCGCATCCCGACCATGCCGCCGATGCCCTGGCTTGCGCCATCTGCCACGTTAACCTCAGCCGCACCCGGGCGCTTACCGGCGGCGAGTTCTATCAACAGAGAGGAACCGGATACTGATGATTTCCCAGCTCCATGGAACGCTCGTCGAGGCCACGATGAGCTCGGCCGTCGTCGATGTATCGGGCGTGGGCTTTGAGCTCGGCATCTCGGGTAGCACTGCCGCCACGCTGCCTACACCCGGCGGCGAGGTTCGCCTCTATACGCGCATGCAGGTGCGTGAGGACGCCATGACGCTCTTTGGTTTTGCCTCCAAGGACGAGCGCACGATGTTCGATCGGCTCGTGTCCGTCTCGGGCGTCGGTCCGCGCCTGGCGCTTGCCGTGCTCTCTACCTATACCGTGGGACAGCTGTATTCCCTGGTAATGGCCGAGGATGACAAGGGCATGGCCAAGGTTCCCGGTGTAGGCAAAAAGACCGCGCAGCGTCTGATCCTGGAGCTCAAGAGCACCTTTGCCAAGGACAAGGGCTTTGTGCCGGTCGACGTGATTCCCGGCCAGGTTGCGATGCCGGTTCCCGCCGCTGCTCCTTCGGCGATCGATGACGCCCGTGCGGCGCTCCTTTCCATGGGCTTTAGCCCGCAGGAGACCGATGTTGCCCTGAGCGGGTATGATGGGCAGGATATGCGTGTCGAGGATCTGCTCGGCGCGGCGCTTAAGCGACTCGGAATGGATGCGTGATGTGGGAAGCCGATGACTCTCAGGACCTGTGGGCGACGCCCGGAAACTCGCCAGCGGCATCCATGGCGCACGGCGAGCGCATGGTGGGCTCGGAGCTGACGCCCGAGGACCTCGATGTCGACCGCACTTTGCGCCCCCAGCGCCTGGACGACTACTGTGGCCAGGAGCACATCAAGCAGAGCCTGCGCGTGTTGATCGAAGCGGCACAGAGCCGTGGCGAGACGCTCGACCACGTGATCTTCTCGGGTCCTCCGGGCCTGGGCAAGACCACGCTGGCTACGGTTATCGCCAACGAGCTGGGCGCTCAGATCAAGACGACGAGTGGCCCGGCCATCGCGCGTACCGGTGACCTGGCGGCTATCCTGACTAACTTGCAGCCGGGTGACGTGCTGTTTATCGACGAGATTCACCGCCTCAACCGCTCGGTCGAGGAAGTTCTGTATCCTGCGATGGAGGACTTTGCGCTCGATATCGTGATCGGCAAGGGTCCGGCTGCGCGCTCGATTCGCCTGGATATCCCCAAGTTCACGCTGGTGGCGGCAACGACTCGCTCGGGCATGTTGACCGGCCCGCTACGCGACCGTTTTGGCATTTCGTATCGTCTGGATTACTACACCGTTGAGGAGCTCGCCCAGATCGTGACGCGCTCGGCAACCATCCTGGGCGTGACGATCGACCATCCCAGCGCGCTCGAGATCGGCTCGCGCTCGCGCGGTACGCCGCGTCTTGCCAACCGTCTGCTCAAGCGCGTGCGCGACTATGCGCAGGTGCGCGGCAACGGTCCCATCGAGCTCGATATCTGCCGCCAGGCGCTCGAGTTCTTTGAGATCGATGAGCTTGGTCTGGACTGGATGGACATTCGAATCTTGGAGACGCTTGCCAAGACCTTCTCCGGCCGTGCCGTTGGCTTGACCACGCTTGCCAGTGCGGTGGGCGAGGACCCGGGTACGCTCGAGGATGTCTACGAGCCCTATCTGCTGCAATGTGGATTGATGATTCGCACACCGCAGGGTCGCCAGGCAACCCTGCGCACATTCGAGCATTTGGGTATTGAACCGACCATTTAGGACGGGTTTGCAAGCTATCGCTGGGCATCGGGTAAACATATCGCCGTTCGTCGGTTACGGGCGTTTTACTATTGCGCGCGCGTGCTATGCTGGATTGGTCTTTTTCTCATCCGGTAACGAAAGGACCGCCCATGCCTACTGACATCGAAATCGCACGTTCTGTTACGCCGCTGCCTATTACCGAGGTGGCCAAGAACGCCGGCGTCGACGTTAAGCATCTGATTCCGTACGGCTTTGACAAGGCAAAGGTCGACTATTCCCTGCTCAATGAGCCAACTGATCACCAGGCCAAGCTTGTCCTCGTGACCGCTATCAATCCCACGCCCGCAGGCGAGGGTAAGACCACCACGACCATCGGCCTGGCCGACGGTCTTCGTCGTCGCGGCGTTAAGAGCGCCGTGGCCCTGCGCGAGCCTTCGCTCGGTCCCGTGTTTGGCGTGAAGGGCGGTGCCGCCGGTGGCGGTTGGGCCCAGGTCATCCCCATGGAGGACATCAACCTGCACTTTACCGGCGACTTCCATGCCATCGGTGCCGCCAACAACCTGCTGGCAGCCATGCTCGACAACCATATTCAGCAAGGCAACCAGCTCGGTATCGACGTCAAGCGCATCACCTGGAAGCGTGTTGTCGATATGAACGACCGTCAGCTGCGCCATGTTATCGACGGCATTGGCGGCAAGGCCCAGGGCGTGCCGCGCGAGGACGGCTTCGATATCACCGTTGCCTCCGAGGTCATGGCGATCTTGTGCCTGTCCACGAGCATCAACGATCTTAAGGAGCGCTTGGGCGAGATCGTTGTCGGCTACAGCTATGCCGGCGAGCCCGTCCGCGCACGCGACCTTAAGGCCCAGGGAGCTATGGCCGCACTGCTCAAGGATGCGCTCAAGCCCAATCTGGTGCAGACGCTCGAGGGTACGCCCGCGTTTGTCCACGGCGGTCCCTTCGCCAATATTGCCCACGGCTGCAACTCCATCATGGCCACCCGCATGGCCATGCGCTTTGGCGACGTCGCGATTACCGAGGCCGGTTTCGGCGCCGACCTGGGTGCCGAGAAGTTCCTCGACATCAAGTGCCGCATGACGGGCGTTCGCCCCAGCGCTGTCGTGATCGTCGCCACTGCCCGCGCGCTTAAGTACAACGGCGGTGTTTCCAAGGCCGACCTCAACGAGGAGAACCTTGAGGCCCTCAAGGCCGGCATGCCCAACCTGCTGCGTCACGTCGACAACATTCAGAATGTCTACGGTCTGCCCTGCGTGGTCGCCATCAACCGCTTCCCGACGGACACCGAGGCCGAGCTCGAGCTCATCGAGTCCGAGTGCCAGAAGCTCGGTGTCAACGTTAAGCTGTCCGAGGTTTGGGCCAAGGGCGGCGAGGGCGCGCTCGACCTGGCCGATGAGGTCATGCGCCTGATCGAGCAGCCGAGCGAGCTCAAGTTTGCCTACGAGGACGGTGCCGATGTGGCCGACGCCCTCGAGGCCGTTGCCACCAAGGTCTACCGCGCCGACGGCGTCGACTTTACGCCGGCTGCCAAGCGCCAGCTCGCCGAGCTGCGCGAGAACGGCTTTGGCAACCTACCGGTGTGCGTGGCCAAGACGCAGTACAGCTTTAGCGACAACGCCAAGGCGCTGGGCGCTCCCGAGGGCTTCCGCATCACCGTGCGCGAGCTCAAGGTTTCCGCCGGTGCCCACTTTGTGGTCGCGCTGACCGGCAGCGTTCTGACCATGCCTGGCCTGCCCAAGGTTCCCGCGGCCGAGAACATCGACGTCGACAACGACGGCAACATCACCGGCCTGTTCTAAGCCTGCTGCTCATAGCCGCTTGACCGCCCTGCCGCGCCTACCAAGGCCCGGCGGGGCTTTTTAATCCCTTGGGGCGGAAGGATTACGGATTATTTTTCGGCTTTGGTGGGCTATTCGGCTGCTTGTGCGGGTCGCATCCCCAAAACTATGCCGGTTTACTACGATGATTCGGCATCCCTCGACCACGCCCTGATTTTTGAATATTAAACAACTCGTCTACCTGCACTGATAATTGTCCTTGGGGGAAGCGGGCACTGCGGGGGCGCGTCAACAGCGCGCGATTTCCGCGTCGCAGCGCTACCCTGATGCTGAACGCCGGGACGATGACCCACTGACCTGCTGACGCCTCTTCGGCCGTCCTCAAATCCG
>CAVCKO010000038.1:0-24216 GCA_963602825.1 Treponemataceae bacterium
CACCCCACCACTCCACCCCCAATATGTTGTAAAACACCCCCGAGCATATGTTCGAAAACACAATATGTTGTGTTTGCAGCAAAGGCGGGATGCCACCTGTAGAACCACGCCCGCGAACCTCAACCTTCAAGTTGACCTTGAGGCGATTTTTACGTCCCTTTACACACCGTTCACATCGCCCCCAAACTCCCCCACCCACGGTACACACGGCCCACCAACGCGTCGGTGTCTGGCGAGAAATGGGACGGGCCCCAGATTGCCCATGTGCGCAAAAGTGCGTCTCGGCAATCTGGGGCCCGTCCCCTTTAACATTTATAAATATGCAGGTCAGCGAGGTGCTAGCGATGTGCCAACGGATGCGCCGCCAGATAGACCTCGGTCAGTTGCGTGCGGTCGACATGCGTGTAGACCTGCGTGGTCGAAATATCGGCATGGCCCAAAATCTCCTGCAGCACACGCAGGTCGGCACCGCCCGCGAGCATGTGGGTGGCAAAGGAGTGGCGCAGGGTGTGGGGATGGAGCCCAACCAGCCCCACCTGGCGCCCATACCGCTCGCATATCGCATGCACGGCCTGGCGCGACAGGCGACGTCCGTTCTTATTTAAAAAGACCGCCGAGGTCTCCGTCCCGTGAGCATGGGCGGCCAGGAGCGTGCGCCCGTCACCTATATAGTGTGCCAAGGCACGAGCCGCGCTCCCCACCAACGGGGCCAGACGCTCCTTGGAGCCCTTACCGCGCACCAGGACAAACCCGTCATCGATATGGATATCGCCCACATCGAGCCCAACCAGCTCACTCACGCGCAAGCCGCAACCGTAAAGCACTTCCAAGATGGCGTGATCGCGCAGTCCCATCTCGCCCTCGGGAAAGTCTTGATCGAGCAGTGCCGAGACGTCCTCCACCGAAAGGTATTCCGGCAGGCGATCTGCCTTTTTGGGCAGGCGCAACGCCGCCGTCGGGTTTTGGGCCACGGCCCCATCGCGCACCAAAAAGGCATGCAGGCCCTTCACGGCAGCAAGCGCGCGCTCCACCGAGGCGTCGGAATAGCCTCCGTCACGGCGATCGGCAACAAAGCCCTCCACGACCTGACGGGTCACCTCTTCAAAAGACGCAACGTCAGCCCGCTCCAGATAGGCGCAGTACGTCGTCAGGTCACGACGATAGGCCGCAATCGTGTTGCGCGCCAAGCCCCGCTCGACCGCGAGGTAATCGAGATACTCCCCCGCCGCCACGGCGAGCGACGAGGGAGTAGCTTCGGTATGTTCCTTATTCGCCGGCACCCTTAGTCCGTAGCGAGGTTCTTGGGCGTCACCTGCAAGCGATCGACGCCCTCATGCTGGCCGATCGAGGCGCGCACGAACTCGCGGAACAGCGGCTGCGGGTTGGTCGGGCGGCTCTTGAACTCGGGATGAGCCTGGGTTGCCACATACCACGGATGCACGTCGCGCGGCAGCTCGACCATCTCGACCAGGCGCTCGTCGGGCGAAAGACCCGAGATAACCAGACCAGCGCCCTCGAGCTGGTCACGGAAGGCGTTGTTGAACTCAAAGCGGTGACGGTGACGCTCGTAGACGAGCTCCTCGCCATATGCCTCGCGCGCGAGGGTATCGGCGGCAAGCTTGCACGGATAGGCGCCCAGACGCATGGTGCCGCCCTTCTCGGTCACGTCCTCCTGCGAGCTCATCAAGTCGATGACACTATACGGGCCATCCGGATCGAACTCGGAAGAGCTGGCGCCGGCAAGGCCGACCACGTTGCGGGCAAATTCGCACACGGCCACCTGCATACCCAGGCAAATGCCCAGATACGGAATCTTGTGCTCACGGGCAAACTCAGCCGCGAGGATCTTGCCCTCCAGGGCGCGCTTGCCAAAGCCGCCAGGGACCAAGATGCCCGAGGCGTCACCCAGGACCTCGGAGACGTTCTGCTCATCGAGACTCTCGCCGTCGACCAGTTGGACGTCCACATGGCGATCGTAGAAGACGCCCGCATGGTGCAGGGCCTCGATAACCGACAGGTACGCATCGGGCAGCTGCGTGTACTTGCCCACGACGGCGATCTTCACCTTGTCGGCGTGATGGTTGGCGTGATTCTGCTTGCGCAGGAACTCGTTCCACTCGCTCATGTCGCGCTCACGCGGGTCCAGACCCAGGCGCTCGCAAATGCGCAGGTCAAAGTCCTGCTCGGCAAGCAGCTGCGGAACATCGTAGATGCTCGCGCAGTCCTCGTTGGTAAAGACACAGTCGGTGTCGACGTCGCAGAAGCTTGCGATCTTGCCGCGGATGGCATCGTCGATATGGTGGTCGGAGCGCAGAACGATAATATCGGGCTGGATACCAAAGCTGCGGAGCTCCTTAACGGAGTGCTGCGTCGGCTTGGTCTTGACCTCATGGGCGGCGGCGATATAGGGAACGAGCGACACGTGGATGTAGCAGACGTTCTCGGGGCCGGCCTCCTTGCGATACTGGCGGATAGCCTCCACAAACGGCTGCGACTCGATGTCGCCGATAGTGCCGCCCAACTCAGTGATGACCACGTCGGAGCCGGTCTGCTCCTCAATACGACGGAACTTATCCTTAATGGCGTTCGTGACGTGCGGAATCACCTGCACGGTGCCGCCCAAAAAATCACCGCGACGTTCACGGGCGATCAGGCTCTTATAGATGGCACCAGTCGTAAAGTTGGAATCGCGGGTCAGGTTCTCGTCAATAAAGCGCTCGTAGTGGCCCAGGTCCAGATCGGACTCGTAGCCGTCCTCGGTCACAAAGACCTCGCCATGCTGGAACGGGCTCATGGTGCCGGGGTCAACGTTCAGATACGGGTCGGCCTTTTGCATCGTTACCTTGTAGCCGCGCGACTTGAGTAGACGGCCCAGCGAGGCCGCGGTAATACCCTTACCCAGAGACGAAACCACGCCGCCGGTCACGAACACATGCTTGGTCATATTGAGTTACCTGCGCTTCCCGTAGAAGTTGTCCATACACATCTTACGGGTCTTCATTGTAATACTCGCGACGCGCGCCGCACGCAATTTTTCTTACGCGCAATAGCATTTCTCCATCTCGAAACAAAACGCCGTCCGGTTGCCCAGGCGGCGTCGCTTCGACTATGAATGCGCGCTGTTATCGATCGGCGACTTCGTCCTTGATCAAGTCCTGCACGAGCATACCGGCACGGACGCCCTCTAGATACCACTCGCCACGCTCCGTGAGACAAATACCATTTGCGAGTTGGCCGCCGTCTTCGCTGTAGCGCGAGACGACCTCGATGATGTCTTCGGATTCCAAGCGTTCAATTGCCGCGCGGGCACGATACGGAGACACCCCCACACGCTCGGCAAGCGTCTTGCGCGAAAAGCCATAAAATCCGCCGTTGTCTTCGGACAGCTGTGCGATCTCCATCAGCACCTGCACCTCGACACGCTTCATATCGTTGACACTCGCACGACCCTTGCCAGCCATGGCAGCCTCCTCAAACCGAGCACGGCCATCACCTGCACCGTGCGCGACCGGCACACCCCATGATGGCCGGCAACATCCATCATGCGGCATCCCCGCAAAAGGATGAAACAATTAGGGTTATTGTATACCGCCCAAATCGCTTATAGGCAGGTAAACGGGCTATTTTTAGGTTAAACGGTAGCTTTGTTGATAAAAGGGGCACACCGAATGCATACCCGATGCGCCCCTTTCAAACCAATTTATCCAGGCTTAGCGGTGGAAGAAACCACGGCGCTCGAACTTGGGCTCGCAGCACACGTTGATGCCCAGCTTGCGCAACACCGTCTCGTCCGTCGGCGAGATGATCACGCTAAAGAAGGCATCGCAGCCGCGCAGCTGCTCCAGGCCCGAAAGGACGCGGGCCGCCGTCTCGCTCGTTGCCGAGGTGATCGAGAGCGCCATAAGCGTCTCGTCGGTGTGCAGGCGCGGGTTCTTGCTACCCAGGAAATGCGTCTTGAGCTTGCTGATAGGCTCAATCGCCTCATCGCTAATGACCTCGAGCTCAAGGTCAACGCCCGAGACATGCTTAAGTGCATTCATGATGAGCGAGCTCGCGGCGCCCAGGCGCGTGGAAGTCTTGCCGGTCACCACGGAGCCGTCGGGCATGACCATGGCGCCTACGGGGCCACCCGTCAGCTGCTCCCTGGTAAGGGCGGCCGAGCGTGCCGGCGAGTAGTTCTTGTCGATACCGGCCTTCTTCATAATGATCTTGAGACGATCAACCTGTTCATCGCCCACGCCGGTACGGCGCACATTTTCGACCGCGGTAAAGTAGCGGCGGACAATCTCCATCTTGGAAGCGTCGCGGCAGGCATCGTCATCGGTGATGGCAAAGCCGACCATATTGACGCCCATGTCCGTGGGGCTCTGGTAGGGGCTCTTGCCCAGGATCTTTTCCATCAGGGCACGGACCACCGGGAAGGCCTCGACGTCGCGGTTGTAGTTGACCGTAGTCTTGTTATAGGCCTCCAAGTGGAAGGAGTCGATGATGTTGGCGTCGTCGAGATCTGCCGTGGCCGCCTCATAGGCGATGTTGACCGGATGCGTGAGGGGCAGATTCCAGACCGGGAAAGTCTCGAACTTGGCGTAGCCGGCAGCGGTGCCGTGCTTGTGCTCGTGATAGAGCTGAGACAGGCAGGTGGCGAGCTTGCCCGAGCCGGGGCCGGGAGCGGTGACCACGACGAGCGGACGGGTGGTCTCGACAAACTCGTTCTTGCCGTAGCCGTCGTCGGACACGATCAGATCGACGTCGTGGGGATAGCCCTCGATGGGATAGTGCAGCTTGACGGGAATGCCGAGCGCGTTTAGGCGATTACGGAAGACGTCAGCGGCGGGCTGGCCTGCATACTGGGTGATGACCACGGCCGCGACAGCAAAACCGTTGCCGCGGAACAGGTCGACCAGGCGCAAGACGTCCTCGTCATAGGTAATGCCCAGGTCACCGCGAGCCTTGTTCTTCTCGATGTGGTTCGCGTTAATGGCGATGATGACCTCGACGTCGTCTGCAATGCTCTTGAGCATGCGGAACTTGCTGTCCGGCTCAAAACCCGGCAGCACGCGGCTCGCGTGATAGTCGTCAAACAGCTTGCCGCCAAACTCCAAATACAGCTTGCCGCCAAACTGCGAGATGCGCTCCTTAATATGAGCGGCCTGCAGCTCGATATACTTCGCGTTGTCGAAACCCTGGCGCATGTATGGCTCCCGTCCCGTTTCCATTTAATGTTCTAGGCGATTATAACGGAGCCCGCCCTCCCCGATACCCAGACCATCAACAGGCACCAACCAAACACGCCCACCGCAACCACCGGGGACCCGGGGTAGCTAATTTGGAGCAGGGAACAAGTCACTCCGCACCAACAATGGAAACGTCACAGGCAGAGCCAAAGCCAGCAAACGTGCACCGGAGCGAGCAAGCTGCCTCCTGCCTGCAACAATGGCAGCGCCGCAGGTTGAGCATAAGTCAGCGAGCGCCGTCCAGGACGTACAAGTTGGCATGAAAAAGGCAAGGCATAGACCTTCTGGTCATGCCTTGCCTTTTGAATGACAAATTGTCGTTCTGGGCGGCGCGCAGCGTCGACTGGTTGCGCGGTTCGTAGAACCGCGCAACATGAGAGCGCCCCCTCCCGCGCACGGAACGGGAGGGGGCTAAAGGTAGGAGTCTACCGGTGGGTTGACCCCACCGGACAGACGATGACCAGGTGATCCTTTACAGGATCGTCAAGGTTTCCGTGGGGTACCCGTTGGGTACTTAGAGCAACACGCAGGCGACGGTCAGGATGATGGCGCAGACGACGGAGAGCGCGACGATGAGCTTAAGGGCAAACTTGAGCCAGGTCGTCCACTCGATCTTGGCCAGGGCGAGACCGCCCATGATGGCACCGGAGGTCGGGGTGAACAGGTTCACGACACCGATAGCAGCGGAGAAGATCATGACCATGACCTCGGGCGAGAAGCCGAGCTTAACAGCCAGCGGTCCCATGATGGGCATGGAGACGGTGGCCATACCGGAGGTCGAGGGGATCAGGAAGGACAGGCCGAAGTAAACCAGGAAGCTCATGGGAGCGAAGATCACGCCGGACAGGCCAGCCAGGGCATTGGCGGCAGCGTCGAGGACGAAGACGTCGAGGCCGGTGTTAGCCATGAGGACGGAGATACCACGGGCGAGGGCGATGACGAGAACAACGGACATCATGTCGGCAGCGCCGGTGATGAAAGTGTTAACGATCTGCTTCTCGGACAGGCCACCGATGATACCGATCAGGACGGCCATGAGGAAGAACCAGGTGGAAGCCTCGTCGAAGTACCACTGGCCAATGGGCAGGCCGGTGATCAGGGCAGACCAGCCCTGGACGACGGCGTTACCGTCGGCGTCGTAGACAGCGCCAGCGTCGAAGAAGTTGGCGACGCCCTCGTTGAGGTCGGCCAGCGGGATGAAGCCGACGATCATGACGACGAAGGTGAAGGCGAAGGCGATCAGAACACCCTTCTGACGACCGGTGAGCTTGACCTCCTTGTGGACCTCGGAAGCAGCCTTGCCGTGAGCCTCTTCGGCGTCCTTGAGCTCCTGCATCGACAGGATGGTGGAACCCTTGTCAGCCTTGACCTTCTTGGCATAGTTCATCACGAAGACGATGGACATAGCGGTGGTGACAATCCACAGGACGGCACCGAGGCCGATGATGATGGACTGGTTGACCTCAATGCCAACGCCGGTCAGAGCGTCGACGGCAGCGCCGACGGCGAACGGGTTAACCGTGGAGCCCAGGCAGCCGCAGCCAGCGCCGAGCAGGACGGTAGCGGCGCCGACCATGGGGTCGAAGCCAGCGGCCATCATGGTAGCGGCGAGCAGGGCGTAGAAGGGAACGGTCTCCTCGCACATACCATAGGTGGTACCACCGAGGGAGAAGATGAGCATAAGGACAGGAACGAGCATGATCTCGTTGCCCTTAAGCTTCTGCACCAGAACGGCGATGCCGTTGTCCAGAGCGCCGGTCTCGGTCATCATACCGAGGAAGCCGCCCAGGATCATAACGAAGAGGCAGACGGGCAGAGCGTCAGCGAAGCCCAGGATCGGGGCGGTGCAGAAATCGCTCAGGCGGGCTGCAGTAACCGCGCCGCCGGACGTGCCGGAGACGATAACGGTAATCACTGCAACAATTGCCAGCAGAGCTAGAAGAATGGTGAACGATGAAGGCATACCGCGCTTTTTCTTAGCGGTCTCAGTCATGGTTCTCATCCCCCCTTCATAAATCATTTAACTTTCTCGCGCGAAGCGGATCTTCCGTGCCGTGCCCACCGCCCGACGCGAGATATTTACCAGACAAAGCCGCTCGGGGTGTGCAGCAAGACACCCCGAGCGAGATGCTAGATGCTCTTACTTGAGCGTGGCGTACATGACAGCCTTGATGGTGTGCATGCGGTTCTCGGCCTCGTCGAAGACCTTGGAAGCGGGGCTCTCGAAGACCTCGTCGGTGACCTCCTGCTCGGTGATGCCGAACTGCTCGCACTTCTCGGCGCCAATCGTGGTGTTGGTGTCGTGGAAGCTGGGCAGGCAGTGCAGGAAGATGGCACCCGGGTTGGCCATAGCCATGACCTCGGAGGTAACGCGATACGGGGTGAGCTGAGCGATGCGCTCGGCCCAGACCTCGTCGGGCTCGCCCATGGAGACCCACACGTCGGTGTAGATAACGTCGGCACCGGTGACGCCGTCCTTGACGTCGGTGGTCAGCTTGATAGTGCAGCCGTTAGCCTCGGCGATGGGCTTGCAGGCCTCGATGACGTCGTCAGCGGGCATGCACTCCTCGGGGCCGCAGGCCACGAAGTTCATGCCGAGCTTGGAGCAGACAACCATGAGGGAGCGAGCGACGTTGTTCTTGCAGTCGCCCATGAAGACGAGGGTCTTGCCCTTGATGTCGTAGTTGAAGTTCTCCTGGACGGTCAGGATGTCGGCGAGCATCTGGGTGGGATGCCACTCAGTGGTCAGGCCGTTCCACACGGGCACGCCGGACTTGGCAGCGAGCTCCTCGACGTCGTCCTGGGCAAAGCCACGGAACTCGATGCCGTCATACATGCGGCCGAGAACGCGGGCGGTGTCCTCAATGGACTCCTTCTTGCCCATCTGCGACGAACCGGGATCGAGGTAGGTGACGCCCATGCCCAGATCCATGCCGCCGACCTCGAAGGCGCAGCGGGTACGAGTGGAGGTCTTCTGGAAGAGCAGAACGATGTTCTTGCCCTCGAGATAGCGGTGCGGAACGCCAGCGCGCTTCATGTCCTTGAAGTTCTTGGAAAGCTTGAGCAAGTACTCGATCTCCTCGGTGGAGAGGTCGAGAAGCTTGAGGAAGCTACGGCCGGAGAGGTTAACACCCATGGTTCGTTTCCTTTCGAAAAAATGAATTACGTAAGTATTAGTGTTGCCCGTTTGACGGGCGAAACCGGTGCGGTTGTAGGGGGACCGCACCGGAAACGGAAAAACTTAGAGGTCCTCGCGCCAGAAGGGCATGCTCATGCAGCGCGGGCCGCCGCGGCCGCGGGAGAGCTCGGCGGAGGGCACGACGAGAAGGTCCAGGCCCTCCTTGTACAGCACGTCGTTGGTGACGGTGTTGCGGGCGTAGACGCAGATCTTGCCGGGCTCGACGCACAGGGTGTTGGAGCCGTCGTTCCACTGCTCGCGGGAGGCCGCGATCGGGTCGCCGCCGCCGCAGGGGATCAGCTTGACCTGGTCGACGCCGGTGGCGTCCTCCAGGACGTGCTCGAGGGTGTCCTCGATCAGGCGGATGTTCACGTCGCCCGGGTTCTTGCCGGCGGTCAGCTCGTAGACGCGCAGGGTGCCCATGATGGCGGGGTGGATCGTGAACTTATCGACGTCGATCTGGGTGAAGACCGTGTCGAGGTGCATGAAGGCGCGCGAGACCGGGATGTCGAAGGCCAGGATGCGCTCGACCTTGGAGTCGGAGTTCCAGAAGATGTTCTGGGCCATGACGTCGATGGCCGCGGCCTGGGTGCGCTGGGAGATGCCGACGGCGAGAGTCTTCTCGTTGATGTTCAGCACGTCGCCGCCCTCGGTGTGGAACTGGCAGTCGCGGCGGAAGTACAGGGAGACGTCCTTGTAGTCGGGGTGGTACTTGAAGACGTACTTGCCGTACAGGGTCTCGCGGTTGCGGGTGACCGAGTACATGCGGTTGAGGTTGACGCCCTCGCCGACGACCGCGAACGGGTCGCGGGTGAAGTAGAGGTTGGGCATCGGGTCGATGATCAGGTCGGACTCGGACTCGGAGTTGACCAGGGAGTCGAGGGTCGTGGACGCCGTGAGGGGCATGTCGATCTCGGCCTTGGTCATGCCGGCCATGGTCTTCTTGACGAACTCGAGGTTGTCCTCGATGGAGTCCAGCTTCTCGCGGACGATCTGCGGCATGTGCTGGCCGCGGATGCCGGCCTCGGCGATGTACTGGTCGGTGAACTCGGCGCGGGCGCCGGGGACCTGGTCGAACACCTCGGCGACGAGGTTCTCGAGGTAGAGGACCTCCACGCCCTGGTCCCTCAGGATCTGGGCGAAGGTGTCGTGCTCCTGCTGTGCGACCTCCAGGAACGGGACGTCGTCGAACAGGAGTCGCTCGAGCTCGTCGGGCGGCAGGTTGAGGAGCTCGTCGCCGGGACGGTGCAGGCAGACCTTCCTGAGCTTGCCGATCTCGGAAGGCACGTGCAGACCTTTCGTCATGGCCTCCTACCTTTCTTTCGGGCCCTTGTCAGGGCCGATTCGTTAGCGCCCCTCCGTGTGAGGCGTTATTGCTGACGACATATTTATATCCAAAATCAGCTCATACTTCCACCTTGCCCCCGAACGGTTTTTTATAGGGGGTGAACGGCATACACATATACTTCACGCATGGCACACTTCATCTTAATAAAGCGTATTTACGTGCTTAAACGCGTTTTCAATCCTAAAATCAAATGGAACTAAACTTTGTTAAACCATCCTCAAATTGCATATTTCCAATAAAGCTATGAATAGAATTAGCGGTTCATACCGCGTCTCAACCATTTTCATTTTTATTCAGAAAAAAGTTTGTCCTATTCATTTCTGGTAAATAAATTACCGTTTACCAGACGCTTGATACCGTTCACCGGAAACTCAGTATAAGGCCCAGCGGATACCGGCTCGCTTTACGGCCTCATTTGTAACAACTTGACTTCTCGGTATAGAAAAACAGACCCGCTCCCCTCTTGGGAAACGGGTCAGTTATCGATAATCGTAGACAGATTTGAGCGGCTTTGAGAGCCGTTGGAATCCTAGCAATCGAACTCCGCCAGTGCCTCGCCCAAAAGCCTCAGACCCTCGCGCAGAACGTCCTCGCTCGCGCAGTAGCCCAGGCGTGCGCCGCAGGGAAGCTCAAAGCGGCTACCGGGAACCAGCAGCACTCCCCTCTCGGACAGCAGGCGCTTGCAGAACTCCTCGTCGTCCTCGGGAATATCAAGCTGGATAAACGAGGTAGACACGCCCTGCGGGGCCGTCCAGGAAACGCGATGCTGCGTATCGATCCAAGCCTGCGCGATATCGCGGTTTCCAAACACGATTTTGCGGTTGCGCTCGAGAATCTTGTCCTTGTGCTTGAGCACATAGGTCGCCAGGGCATCGTTGAACACGCCGCCGCAAATCATGGTGTAGTCGCGGTACGTGCGAATGCGGTTGGACACCTCTTCATCTGCCACAACCCAGCCCACACGGGCCGTAGGCGTCGAATAGGTCTTGGACACCGAGTTGGTGACGATGGCCTTCTCGTACACATCGGCCATCGACAAAAAGTCCTCGGTGTTCTCAAGCGGCAGGTACACCTCGTCGCACAGCACATAGGCGCCAACCGAGCGGGCAATCTCGGCGATCTGGCCGAGCGCATCGGCATCGAGCACCGTACCGATAGGGTTCGATGCGTTATTGATGCAAATGAGCTTGGTGTTGGGGCGAACGAGGCGCTTGAGCTGTTCGATATCGGGTTTCCATCCGAGCTCATCGCAAAGCTCCCAATACTCAACCTCGGCGCCGAGTGTACGCGGGATCTCATAGAGCGGCGCATAGGTGGGCCACTCGGCAATCACATGGTCGCCGGGCTCGACCACGGCCATGATGGCGTTGAGGTTAGCGCCCGTGCAGCCATTGGTCTGCAGAATGTGATCGGGATTGACCTCATGACGATACAGCTTGGCAACCTCGGCCTTAAACTCCGGCGAACCCTCGATCCAGCCGTAGTTCATCTTCTCGCGATCCAGGCGCTCGTAGAACGTGGCGCCGTCCTGCTCGTCGAGCGCGCGCAGCTCGCCCATGGTAAGCGAGGAGATCGTCGACTGGGCGATATCCCACGTGGCGCTCTTCTCCCAAACGTTGAGCCATTCCTCAACGCCGATTGTCTTGATATCCATGGCCAAGCTCCTTACAAAAGCAGTCATCCAATCGAGTTGACGTTCCTCATACAAGAATGGGGCGGTGCGAATACCCGCACCGCCCCAATGGGAGACATCTAATGGCAGCTAGATGTATGTATTAAGACCTGTACGGGTCCTTGAAGACCTTAGAGGTCCTCGCGCCAGAAGGGCATGCTCATGCAGCGCGGGCCGCCGCGGCCGCGGGAGAGCTCGGCGGAGGGCACGACGAGAAGGTCCAGGCCCTCCTTGTACAGCACGTCGTTGGTGACGGTGTTGCGGGCGTAGACGCAGATCTTGCCGGGCTCGACGCACAGGGTGTTGGAGCCGTCGTTCCACTGCTCGCGGGAGGCCGCGATCGGGTCGCCGCCGCCGCAGGGGATCAGCTTGACCTGGTCGACGCCGGTGGCGTCCTCCAGGACGTGCTCGAGGGTGTCCTCGATCAGGCGGATGTTCACGTCGCCCGGGTTCTTGCCGGCGGTCAGCTCGTAGACGCGCAGGGTGCCCATGATGGCGGGGTGGATCGTGAACTTATCGACGTCGATCTGGGTGAAGACCGTGTCGAGGTGCATGAAGGCGCGCGAGACCGGGATGTCGAAGGCCAGGATGCGCTCGACCTTGGAGTCGGAGTTCCAGAAGATGTTCTGGGCCATGACGTCGATGGCCGCGGCCTGGGTGCGCTGGGAGATGCCGACGGCGAGAGTCTTCTCGTTGATGTTCAGCACGTCGCCGCCCTCGGTGTGGAACTGGCAGTCGCGGCGGAAGTACAGGGAGACGTCCTTGTAGTCGGGGTGGTACTTGAAGACGTACTTGCCGTACAGGGTCTCGCGGTTGCGGGTGACCGAGTACATGCGGTTGAGGTTGACGCCCTCGCCGACGACCGCGAACGGGTCGCGGGTGAAGTAGAGGTTGGGCATCGGGTCGATGATCAGGTCGGACTCGGACTCGGAGTTGACCAGGGAGTCGAGGGTCGTGGACGCCGTGAGGGGCATGTCGATCTCGGCCTTGGTCATGCCGGCCATGGTCTTCTTGACGAACTCGAGGTTGTCCTCGATGGAGTCCAGCTTCTCGCGGACGATCTGCGGCATGTGCTGGCCGCGGATGCCGGCCTCGGCGATGTACTGGTCGGTGAACTCGGCGCGGGCGCCGGGGACCTGGTCGAACACCTCGGCGACGAGGTTCTCGAGGTAGAGGACCTCCACGCCCTGGTCCCTCAGGATCTGGGCGAAGGTGTCGTGCTCCTGCTGTGCGACCTCCAGGAACGGGACGTCGTCGAACAGGAGTCGCTCGAGCTCGTCGGGCGGCAGGTTGAGGAGCTCGTCGCCGGGACGGTGCAGGCAGACCTTCCTGAGCTTGCCGATCTCGGAAGGCACGTGCAGACCTTTCGTCATGGCCTCCTACCTTTCTTTCGGGCCTTACTGGCCGAATGTATCAGCGCCCCTCCGTATGGGACGCTGCTTGCTGACAGCTCTAGTTATATCCAAAAACCACCCGCAATTCCACCTCGCCCCCGAACGGTCAGCAAAGTGCGATGAACGGTATATCGCATATGATTCCCCCATGATGCACTTCAGTTCTCTAAAGCATATTTTCAAAGGTAAACGTTCTTTTTTCTAAGGAATTAAGCTAGATTGCACAAATATTTTCATGTTTAAGAATTGCATAGCTAAAACGGTTTTCTGCATATATTTGTCGTTTGTCCACGATTCGATTTGGATTCGATTATATTCAGCTCGCAATCATTCTTATTCATACATCCTCATCAGTTGAGTATGGATATAGATTGTTTTCAAAACGAGTTGGACAGTTAGTCGCATGCCTTGACAGCGTAAGAAGTAGGTAAAGATACCGTTCGCACAATACGTTCGTGCCACAAGTCGACTAAATTGAGACAATAGTGAATAGGGTTAGGCTACCGTCCCCTGTTGGGACTGAACGGACAGATGCATATGCCGAGCAAAATCGAAAAGAAGCAAGCCGCCGCAAAGCGACGCAAGCCGCCGCGCGACTTCTCGTACACGCAGAACCGAGAGCTCAGCTGGCTACGCTTTGACAACCGCGTGCTCGACGAGGCTTTTGATGAGTCCGTGCCGCTGTTCGAGCGCCTTAAGTTCGTATCGATCTTCGAGTCCAACCTCGATGAGTTCCTCATGGTGCGCGTGGGTGGCCTGTCCGACCTTGCCGAGCTCAAAAAGCAGCCTGTCGACAACAAGAGCAATATGACCGCCTCCGAACAGGTCGATGCCGTCATGGCAGAGCTGCCCGAGCTCCTCGACCGCTGGGAGTCCATTTTCAAAAACATCGAGGACAAGCTCGACACCCTGGGCGTTCACCGCGCGCGCGTCGATTCGCTTACGCCCGAGGAACGCACCTTTGTCACCCGTTACTTCCAGGCCTACGTGTCGCCGGTTATCTCACCGTTGGTCATTGACCCGCGCCATCCCTTCCCCAACCTGCGCAACGGCGCACTTTATCTGGCTTGTGGCCTGGACGGCGTCACCGACGAGGAGAGCCTGCTGGGCCTTATCGAGATTCCCGCCTCGATGAACCGCGTGGTCGAGATCCCCTCGCCCACCGGCACCTACTCCTACATTTTGCTCGAGGACGTCATCCTCGCCTGCCTGGACAGCTGCTTTGGCTCCTATAAGCCGCTGGATCGCGCGCTGATCCGCGTCACTCGCAATGCCGATATCGACCCGGACGGCGAGGGCGTCGAGGAGGAAGAGGATTACCGCCAGCACATGAAGCGCATCCTCAAGAAGCGCCTGCGCCTGCAGCCGGTGGTGCTCGCCGTCTCGGGTTCGCTCGAGAAGCAAACGCTCAAGACCATCCGCAAGGCGCTCGAGCTTTCGCGCCGCTCGGTCTTTACCTGCGATATTCCGCTCAACCTGGGCTATGTCTTTGGCATTGAGGGCAAGATTCCCGAGCACCTGCGCAACGAGCTGCTCTTTACACCGTTTAAACCACAGCCCAATCCCACCATCGACATGACCCGCTCCATCCGCGAGCAGGTGCTGCAGCACGACAAGCTGCTCTTTTATCCCTATGAGGCCATGAATCCGTTCTTGGACCTGGTTCACGAGGCAGCCTACGACCCCGAGTGCATCTCGCTGCGCATCACGCTCTACCGCGTGGCCAAGCAAAGCCGCCTGTGCGAGTCGCTGATCGACGCCGCCGAGAACGGCAAGGAGGTCACGGTGCTTATGGAGCTCCGCGCCCGCTTCGACGAGCAGAACAACATCGAGTGGGCCGAGCGCCTGGAAGAGGCCGGCTGCACCGTCATCTACGGCTCCGAGGGCTTTAAATGCCACTCCAAGATCTGCCAGCTCACCTATCGCGAGGGCATGGCGCTTACGCGCCTGACGCTGTTGGGCACCGGCAACTTTAACGAAAAGACGGCCAAGCTCTACAGCGACTTTATGCTCATGACCGCCCATCCCGGCATCGGTGAGGACGCCAACCTGTTCTTCCGCAACCTGTCACTGGGCAACCTGCGCGGCGATTACCGCTTCCTGGGCGTGGCGCCCGTCGGCCTTAAGCCGCTCATCATGCGCGGTCTGGACCGCGAGATTCAGCGCGCCCTTGCCGGCGAGCCCGCCCGTGTGTTCTTTAAGCTCAACTCGCTCACCGACCGCGAGGTTATCGACAAGATCGCCGAGGCATCGTGCGCAGGAGTCCGCGTGGACATGATCATCCGCGGCATCTCGTGCCTCAAGCCCGGAGTTCCGGGCAAGACCGAGAACGTGCACGTCCGCTCCATCGTCGGACGCTTTTTGGAGCACGCCCGCGTTTACGCCTTTGGCGTGGACTCGGACATGATCTATCTGAGCTCGGCAGACATGATGACGCGCAACACCGAGCACCGCGTGGAGATCGCTTTCCCCGTGCTCGACCCCACCTGTCGCGCCCTGGTGCACGAGTATATGGGCATGCAGCTGCGCGACAACGTGAAGGCCCGCAGCCTGACAAGCGACGGCACCTGGGTTCCTGTGGAGCGCAAGGAAGGCGAGAAGCCCTTCAACTCGCAAGAGGCCCTGCTGGAGCGCGCGTATCGTAATGCCGAGGCCGTCTCCGCTCCCCCGGCAGCAAAACCTCAGCTTGTCACGGAACCGGAATCCGTGGTCGAGGCTGCACCAGAACCCGTCATTGAGGCGAAGCCCGCCCCCGAGCCTGAGCCACAGCCGGCAGCGCCCAAGGTCCAGGAGGTCCAGGCGACCGTCATTGAGCCCGAGCCCGCACCTCAGCCCGAGCCGAAGGCGGCTAAGCCCGCGTCCGAGACGAGTGCCCGTCGCGAGAAGCCCGCTGGCAAGACCAAGGCCATTGAGCGCCATCGCCCCGGTCGCGTGCGCATGGGGCTGGGCCTGATCGGACTAGGCCTTAAGACGCTCATTACCGGCAAGACCAAATAGACGTTTGTAGAAGCGCCCCACATTTGAGGAAAGCCTCGGATGCGGGGCGCTTTTCCCTGCTACCATGGTGCGGACAACAACGTGAATGACAGGCAGGAATATGAAGCTCACCATAGAATCGATGACGTACGGCGCCGACGGGCTGGCGCACGCCGACAACGGCAAGGCCGTCTTTGTCCAGGGCGCCGTGGCAGGCGACACCGTCGAGGCCGAGATCGTACAGGACGGCAAGTCATTTATGCGCGCCCGCACCACCGAGATTCTGGAGCCGAGCCCCGATCGCATTCAGCCTCCATGCCCCTTCGTGGGCATTTGCGGCGGCTGCTCGTGGGGTAATCTCTCGCGCACCGCCCAGCTTGCCGCCAAGGAGCAAAACCTGCGCTCCACGCTCGAGCGCATCGGCAAGTTCACCCCCGAGCAGGTCGATGAGCTGGTGCAGCCTATCCGTCATACCAAGGACGACTGGGGCTACCGCAATAAAATCGAGCTCGAGCCGACCGTTGTCAACGGCCGCGTGCGTCTTGGCATGCACGGCGTCGATCCCAGCAAAATCGTGACCGTCGATTCATGCCCGCTCTTCGATAAGCGTTTTCCCAAAGCACTCAAGTCGGTCGTCGGCGCGCTCAACTATCTGAGCGGCAGCCACGACTTGGGCCTTGAGCGCGTGGGCATTCGCGCCTCGCGCCGCACCAAGGCGCTCGAGATCGCACTCTGGACGCCCACGGGCTCCTTCCCGCGCTCGCAGGTCTCCCGCGTATTGGCGGACGCCGTACATCCCACGAGCATCGTGCGCGTGATGAGCAAGGGCGAAAAGAAAGCCCGCCGCGTCTCCAAAGTCGAAATGCTCGCCGGCGAGGGCTCGTGGACCGAGAATATCGCTGACGGCCAAATGCGCCTTTCGGCCCCGTCGTTCTTCCAGGTCAACACCAAGGGCGCCGAAATTCTGATCGAACTTGTCATGGAAGCGCTCGACCCGCAGGAAGACGAACTGGCCGTGGACCTGTACTGCGGTGCCGGCACCTTTACCCTGCCGCTCGCCCGCCGCTGCGATTTTGTCGCCGCCGTCGAGGCCTATGGCCCGGCCGTGCGCGACCTGCGCCGCAACCTAGAGATCAACAAACTTGATAACGTCGATGTCATCGGCGGCGACGCCGTGCGCGAGTTCCCCGACCAGGACGCCGACGTCTTGGTGGTCGACCCGCCGCGTGCAGGCCTCGCCCCCGAGGCCATCGACCTTATCGCCAGCACGAGCGCCCGCGACGTGGCCTACGTAAGCTGCGACCCTGCCACCCTGGCGCGCGACCTCAAGCGCTTTGTCGAGGAGGGAACCTTCTCCCCCGTCAAGATCACGCCGGTCGACCTGTTCCCGCAAACCTTCCACTGCGAAACCGTCGTCCACCTCAAGCGCAACTAAACTAATCTGTTTTAGGGGGCGGGCTTCAGCAATCATCGAGTGGTGAATCATTGCTGAAGCCCGCCCTATTTCATTACTGATGGCTGACCGGAGCGCCGCAGTTTTGGCAGAAGGAGGCATTTGCTTCCACCATTGAGCCACACTGAGCGCAAAAATGAGCGGGCTCAACTGGCTGAGCATCATCGATCGCGGTCGACGCCTGCTGTACCTGCGAAACCTGCTGCGCCGGAGGCATTTGCTGGTACGGATTGGACTGCGGAGACTGAGGCTTATTCGACGATTCCTTGTTCAAGATAACAGCAAAGGCGACAGCCGCGACACCACCAAATACAACGAGCAAAACGAGAAGATCGGATACCCTAAGGCCTATCATCGCAAATCAGCTCCTCATGTAGCGAAAGATGACGGATGCCGAGATTTTATCGCCGCGCCGCAAGCCCCTCCTAGTGCGCAACACCCATCCACCCTGCATGATTTTCTGGGACGGGGATCAAAATCATTGGGGAATGGTGCGTGGCAAGCAGGGGTCTTCGGGGTATAAGACGGCTAATTGTATGCCGCCCTATGAAAGGAACCCTTATGCCCAGCGTTGCCGTTCTTGCCGCCGATGGCTTTGAAACGATTGAATGCCTGACCATGGTCGATGTCATGCGTCGCGGCGGCGTGCGCGCCACGCTCGTCTCGATCATGCCCACGCGTGAGGTCGTAAGCTCGCTGCAGATTCCCGTAACCTGCGACGCACTCTTTGACGAGATTAACTTTGACGAGTATGACTGCGTCGTGCTGCCCGGCGGTCTGCCCGGTGCCACCAACCTGCGCGCCGACCAGCGCGTCTGCGACGTAGTCTGCGAGTTCGCCACGACCAAGCATGTTGCCGC
Source organism: Treponemataceae bacterium (assembly GCA_963602825.1). GTDB lineage: Bacteria > Actinomycetota > Coriobacteriia > Coriobacteriales > Coriobacteriaceae > Collinsella. The sequence goes on from CAVCKO010000038.1 coordinate 18,116, forward strand.
CATCTGCGCCGCCCCGTTTATCCTGGGCGAGCTTGACCTGCTCGAGGGACGCCACGCCACGTGCTTCCCCGGCTTTGAGAAGAGCCTCCCCGAGGGCGCCTATACCGGCGACAAGGTCACGCACGACGGCAACATCATCACCGCCAGCGGCATGGCCCAGTCGCTCCCCTTTGCGCTTGAGCTGCTGCGTACGCTCGCCGGCGACAAGGCTGTCGAGAAGGTTGCCGAGGGCATTCAGCTATGATTTTGGCTTCGCAATCACCGCGCCGCATCGAGTTGATGCGCGAAGCGGGCTACGACATCCGCGTCATTCCCGCTGACATCGACGAGACTCCTTTTGATGACGAGACCCCGCTTACGCTTGTCGAGCGCTTAGCTCGCGCCAAGGCTGCCGCCGTTGCCGCCGAGCACGCCGAGCCCAATGAGCTGACTATCGCGGCCGACACCATCGTCACCTTCGATGGCAAGATTTTGGGTAAGCCGGCAAACGAGGACGAAGCCCGCACCATGCTCCACGAGCTCTCGGGGCGCACGCACCAGGTCGCAACCGGCGTCTGCATCGTTAGAGCCGGAGACGCCACAGCCCCGCACGCCGCCGAGAGCCTGTCGTTTGTCGATGTAACCGACGTGACGTTCTATGAGCTCACCGACGAGCAGATTGAGCGCTACGTCGTCTCAGGCGAACCCATGGACAAAGCCGGCGCCTACGGCATCCAAGGCGTCGGCGGGCGCATGCTCGTGCATGATATTTCGGGCGACTTCTACAACGTGGTGGGCCTGCCCATCGCTCGCGTCGCGCGCGCGATTCAAAAACTATCGTAATTGCATCTGGCGCTGGGTATCCCCCAGCGCCTACAATTTTTGCGTACCGCACGGATCCCGACCGGGCATAAGGCCCGGCGGAAAACCGATAGGAGTAAAACATGGATACACTGCTTGAGGCCATTGACGTTTGTGATGTCGATGGCTTTTGCTTTGGCAACTATACGGACGAGGAGGCCGGCACCGGTTGCACCGTAATCGTGGCACCCGAGGGCGCCACCGGCGGTGTTGACGTTCGCGGCGGTGCCCCGGCATCGCGCGAGACCGACCTGCTGCGCCCCGAGAACACCGTGGACAAGGTCCACGCCGTCTGCCTTTCGGGTGGATCGGCCTTTGGTTTGGAGGCCGCAAGCGGCGTCGCCCGCGAGCTCGAGAGCCGCGGCATCGGCCTTCCCGTCGGCCCCACGCAGGTGCCCATCGTGTGCTCCAGCTGTATCTTCGACCTCGCCTTTGGCGACCCCACCGTACGCCCCGACATTGAGGCCGGCATCTCTGCCGTGCGCGAGGCGCTCGACAACACCCCCACCACGCTCGAGCAGGGCAACGTAGGCGCCGGCACCGGTGCCACCGTGGGCAAGCTCATGGGACCCGCTACCTGCATGAAGGCCGGCCTTGGCGCTGCCGCCGTGGCACTCGGCCCCGTCAAGGTGGGCGCCGTGGTCTCCGTCAACGCCTGCGGCAACGTCGTCGACCCCTTCACCGGCGAGTGGGTCGCCGGCATGCGTGCCGCAGCCAATAGCGACCAGATCGTTGACATGGAGCTCGCCGCCTTTGCCGCCGCCGGCTCCATGCAAATGCCACTCGACCGAACCAACACCACCATCAGCTGCATCGTCACCAACGTTGAGCTCACCAAGGCCCAGGCCACCAAGGTCTCCCAGATGGCAGCAGACGCCTATGCGCACGCCATCCGCCCCACGCACACCACCAACGACGGCGACACCATCTACACCCTCGCCAGCGGCAAACTAGACGCTCAGGCAAGCACCGCCGTACCCCTAGACCTGCTGGGCATGCTCGCCGTAAGGGCTTTGCAAACCGCCATCGTAAACGGAGCAAAAAACGCCAAAACCTCCCGCGGCATCCCCGGCGCCGCAAAGTAGTCCACTCGACCGTCGGTCGGAGGCGGGCGGGCGTTACGTTTGCTGCTCTACAATCCTATGCAAGACGAAGGCCACATTAAGTGGCCTTCTTTGCATGCGGAACTCGCGACAAACGTAACGCCCGCCCGCCTCCGACCGACTACCAACCAAATTCTTTTCAGCCCAGGCCCCTGTGTACCGCGCGTCTAAGATCTTCAAATTCAGCTTCCTGACAATCAATTCTTATAGCAGAGGCCCCTTGGCCTTTAGTTTGATACAAGTTCCGCACGAGCCGGAAAGCACTTAATGTGCTTTCCGTGCGAGCAGGACTGTTCGCAGTAGCAAACTAAAGGCCAAGGGGCCCAGTCAGCCTATCGGCAGCGATTACTCAGCAGTTAGTTGAATTTGAAGATCTTTGAGGCAAGATGGTATAGGCCGAGTGTGGTTTTGTCTCCGGCCCGTCCATGCAGGTTGGTAAAGAATCCGACCACGCCGTAGCGAGCGCGACGATACATGCGCTCGTCGTACTCCTTCAGGTCCTTCCACAGCGTTTTCAGGCGCTCATCGGCACAATCTTCCTCGGAAAGCTTGGTGAGCACCGAGCAAATCGCCATCATCATGGTGAAGTAGCCCATCATGTACGAACGCAGACGCGAGGACTCAACGTCCTGGTACAGGTGGAACGATTCCATCATGATGCGCGTTACGCGGAACTGCTGGCCCAAGCGCTTGACCATCGTGGCCTCGTTGACGCTCTGGCCCTCGCGACCGATAAAGTAGCGATAGAGGTCGATGTCGGCGTAGTACATGGTCTTGCAGCGCGGCAGCGGCACGTATGCGTAGATATTATCCACGTAGAACGTGTGTGCCGGCATAGGCAGATTGGACTCGCGCAGTACATCGGTGCGATAGCACAGGCTGTGCATAAGCAAGTTCTGATCGGGACGGAAGTGTCCGATCTGGTCCCAAGAGAAAATCTTTTTGCGCGGCAGGGCAAACTTGTAGCCAATAGCGGTATGCGTGCCCTCGTAAACCTTCTCGTACACGTAGTTCGAGATAAACAGGTCGACGCGCTGGTCGCGCTCCTCAAAGCCACGCAGAATCGACAGCATGGTCGAAAGCGCCGCACCGTCGAGCCAGTCGTCCGAGTCAACGACCTTGTAGTACGTACCATGCGCCTCGCGCAGGCCCGAGAGGACGGCGATACCGTGGCCGCCATTCTCCTGGTGCACCGCGCGGATGATTCCGGGATAACGGGCCTCCCACTCGTCGGCCTTGGCGGCCGTCTCGTCCTTGGAGCCGTCATCCACCACGATAATCTCGATATCGGTGGCGTAATTGCTCCCCTCCAAGATGGAGGTGATGCAATGGTCCATATCCTTGGCGGCGTTATATGAGGGAATACCGAATGTTATGACTTTATGCATGGCAGGCGATAATCTCATCCGAAAGATCGAGGGCAGAATTGGTCACAGCGTCCATATCGTAGTAACGATACTCGGCCAGACGACCCACCGGGTGGAAGTTCGTCAGGTTCTGGACGCGCTCAAGATAGCGCTCGTAGAGCTCACGGTTCTCGGGCTCCAGGATCGCGTAGTACGGCGTCTCGCCCGAGCCGGGCGTATAGGCCTTGGAGTACTCCTTCATGATGGTGGTCTTGCCGGGCAAAACCTGACCGGTCATGTTCTTGAACTCGGTGATGCGCGTATAGTCCTCGCTCGTGGTGTAGTTGACGGTGCCCACAGGCTGGAACTGGTCCATATCGAGCGTCTCGAACTTCATATCGAGCGTGCGATATGGCAGCGCGCCCAGGTCGAGGTTGAACAGCTCGTCGAGTGGACCGGTGTAGACGATCTCGCCACCATAGACCTTGCCGTCGATCTTGACGGTGGTCTCGTCGATTTCAAAGAGGTCACGGGCGTCTACGTCACAGAATACATCGATCAGATCGTGATCGAGCATATGCTCGAACAGCGCGGTATAGCCGTCCTGCGGCATACCCTGGAAAGGAGCCTGCGGGAAGTAGCGATCGTCATCGCCCACAAAGACGGGAACGCGGCCGGTGATCGAGGGATCGATCTGGTCGGGCGTCTGGCCCCACTGCTTCATGGTGTAATGCAAAAAGACGTTCTCATAGACATAATCGGCGACCTCGGCAAGATCCGGGTCGTTCTTCTTGCGCAGCTCCATAATGGGCACCTTGACGTCCTTGCCAAAGGTCTCCACGAGCTTCTGATACAGCTCCTCGCCGCGCTCATCGCCAAAGGCGAGCTTGAGGCTCGCATGGTTAAAGGGCACGGGCATGAGGGTGCCGCTGATGTTGGCGAGCACCTTGTGCTGGTAGTCCGTCCACTTGGTAAAGCGCGACAGGAAGTTATGGACGCGCTCATTAAAAGTGTGATAGATGTGCGGACCGTACTCGTGGACCAGGATTCCGGCCTCGTCAGTGCAGTCGTAGGCATTACCCGCGATGTGGCCGCGACGCTCCAAAACGGCAACACGATAGCCGATAGTTTCGGCAAGACGGCGGGCGCAAACGGCACCGGCATAACCGGCGCCGACAACGATCATGTCGTACGCACCGGCATTAAAGCCTTCAGGCAGGCCTGAGGTAATCTGCATCGATACTCCTTGTCAAAAGCCACACGCTTTTTAACTGGGCTTTTTCTCGAACATACGTCGAGACATATTTATCAGAGCGATTATAGCGCTAATGCGTCCTATAATGAGCTTGCCACACAAGGAAAGCTCAAGCACCGCGGCGTACATTATTGAAAGGTAAACCCGCTAGCAGCGGGTTTATTCGTGAACAGCCGGGCGCCTGGAGCTTAGTGAAACGCTTGTAAGGAGTAACATGAGCGATTTCCTAAACCGTATGAAGTCTGCCGCTAAGGCCGACCTTAAGACGATCGTCCTGCCCGAGGGCGAGGATCCGCGTACCATCGTCGCGGCAAACAAAATCATCGAGGAAGGTCTGGCAAAGCTCGTCATCCTGGGCAACCCCGACGAGATCGACGTTCCCGGCGCTACCGTCATCGACCCGCGCAACGCCGAGAAGCACGAGGAGTACGCGCAGAAATTTGCCGAGCTCCGCGCCAAGAAGGGCGTTACCATCGAGCAGGCTCGCGCCCAGGTGATGGACGCCACCTACTTTGGCACCATGATGGTCAAGATGGGCGACGCCGACGGCCTGGTCTCCGGTGCCTGCCACTCCACCGCCGACACCTTGCGCCCCGCGCTGCAGATCCTCAAGACCGCCCCGGGCACCAAGCTGGTCTCGGCCTTCTTCGTGATGTGCACCGACACCCCGCAGTTCGGTACCGACGGCACGCTGATCTTCGCCGACTGCGGCCTCAACATTAATCCGTCTTCTGACGAGCTCTCCGAGATCGCCATCGCCTCCGCTCACTCTTGGTCCACCTTCATGGGCAACGTTGAGCCGCACGTGGCCATGCTCTCCTACTCCACCATGGGCTCCGCCGGTGGCGAGGTCGCCAAGAAGGTCCAGGAGGCTGTGAAATTCTGCAAGGAGAAGGCTCCCGAGCTCGCCATCGACGGCGACCTGCAGCTCGATGCCGCTATCGTCCCCACCGTCGCCCAGCTCAAGGCTCCCGGCTCCTCCGTCGCCGGTAAGGCCAACGTGCTCGTGTTCCCCGACCTCGAGGCTGGCAACATCGGCTACAAGCTGGTCCAGCGCTTCGCTGGCGCTGACGCCTACGGCCCCATCCTGCAGGGCATCGCCAAGCCGGTTAACGACCTGTCGCGCGGCTGCTCTGCCGACGACATCGTGGGTGTCGTGGCCATCACCGCCGTCCAGGCTCAGATGGCTGAATAGCGGACGTATCCCCTCGGGACCCTACAGGGTAAAGCTCTGAAAACGTCCTCGGACATGCATGAAACCCCCGCTGCGCACTTCGTGCGGCGGGGGTTTCATGCGTCCTGCGGAAAGTTTTCAGAGCTTTACCCTGTAGGGTCCCTGCCGCCACGTAGCAATCAGGGCATCTGAAGTGGACGGCGGCTTGGCTACGAGCTGGGGCTGGGAATCTGAATGATCGAGTGCCGTTGTTGGGAGCGCAGGCGTTGCCGGCGATGATCACTTTGGGACTGGAATTTCCGCTTGCTAGAAAAAAGGCCTCCGGAGCTGTTGCTCTGGAGGCCTTTTTTCAATCACAAATGCGCGCGTTAGTTGTTCTTGGT
>CAVCKO010000039.1:0-9486 GCA_963602825.1 Treponemataceae bacterium
ATTGATGGTGAAGGTTCAAAGGTTATTTGCAAAGACTAATTTGAAAATTCCAGTTTGCCGCACTCGCTCCTAGCAGGGTTTGGGTGGGGCAGGAGGGGCGCAAGAGACGGGAGGGCCTTGTACGCGTTCCTGCGCGAGGGCCGCGGGGAGGGGCTGCCTGGGTACGGCGCCTGTCAACTCGGTCTACGTCTTTGATGACCGGGTCGTACTCAATATCAAGTTCACGGATGATGCCAAAACGGTCACCCGTGAGGAAGTGTTGGGTTTGAGTGCTATGGACAATGTTCCAGCATGCTGGGATCGAACTCGCTAGCCGGAATCACACGGTACCCGTGGCGCAGCAGCAGGTCGACAAAAATACCGTTGCCCACGGTGAGCGCACCGCTAAAGGTGCCATCGTAGACGCGACCCGCACCGCACGAGGGGCTACGATCCTGCAAGACGCACGCAGTGATCTCGGACGGGCCGCCTGCCTGCTCACACATATCGAGCGCACGTTGGGCACCCAGGCGAAACTCGCGATCGACTGAGACGCCCTCGCAGGTACGGACCTCGCCGCTCACAATCTCGGACGGCTTGCGCGGTGTGGGAAGGCCGCCAAAGACCTCGGGGCATACCAACAGGACCTCGGTCCCCGCGCGCTCGCAAGCCTCAACCAGCTCGCGATGGTAATTGTCGAGCCCGTTATACTTGCAGCTCTCGCCCATCAAGCAGGCACTTACCACGATCTTCATATAACAACTCTCCTCACGCAAAATCGCCCCATTTGAGATGGACACTCAAATGGGGCGATTGACACAGCGCAACTAGTGTTACTGCTGCTTTGGCATCAGCGGATTCTCGCGCGTGAGAAGATTCATAAACTCCTCGCCCGTGATCGTCTCCTTCTTGTACAGATAACGAGCCAGCTCGTGGAGCTTAAACTTGTTCTCCTTGAGGATCTGCAGGGCACGATCGTGCGCATCCTCAATCAGCTTGGCGACAATCGCGTCCACACGCTCCGCCGTACCGGGAGCGCAGGTAAGCGACGTGTCCTGGTTGAGGTACGCGTTCTGGACGGTACCGAGCGCCATCATGCCAAACTCATCGGACATACCAAAGCGCGTCACCATGTTACGGGCGAGCTTGGTGGCCTGCTCGATGTCGTTGGCCGCACCGGTCGTCATCTCACCAAAGATGAGCTCCTCGGCAGCACGTCCGCCGCAGTAGACGGCGAGCTTGTCCAGCACCTCCTGGCGCGTGGTCAGGAAGCGCTCGTCCTCCTCGACCTGCATGGTGTAGCCCAGAGCGCCGCTCGTGCGCGGCACGATGGTAATCTTCGTGACCGGCGCAGAGCCCTTCTGGCGGGCAGCAACAATGGCATGGCCGATCTCGTGGTACGAAACAACCTGCTTCTCGTGATCGGACAGCACCGTGGACTTGCGCTGCTGACCGGCGATGACGACCTCCACCGACTCCTCAAAATCGTCCTGCGTGGCGCGCTTGCGACCCTCGCGGACGGCACGCAGGGCGCCCTCGTTGATGATATTGGCCAGGTCGGCGCCCGAGGCACCGGGCGTGGCGCGGGCAATCGCGGTCAGGTCGATCGGCGGCTGCGTCTTCACGCTCTTGGCATGCAACTCAAGAATGTTCTTACGGCCGGTCAGATCGGGCAACTCGACGGGGATGCGGCGGTCAAAACGACCGGGGCGCAGCAGGGCCGGGTCAAGGCTGTCGGGGCGGTTGGTAGCAGCGAGAACGACAATACCCTTGTGGTTATCAAAGCCGTCCATCTCGGTCAGCAGCTGGTTGAGCGTCTGCTCGCGCTCGTCGTTGCCACTAAAGCCGCCGCCGTCACGCTTTTTGCCGATGGTATCGATCTCATCGATAAAGACGATGCACGGGGCCTTTTCCTTGGCCTGCTTAAACAGATCGCGTACCTTGGCGGCGCCGCGGCCGACGAACATCTCGACGAACTCGGAACCCGAAATACTAAAGAACGGCACGCCCGCCTCGCCAGCAACGGCCTTGGCAAGCAGGGTCTTACCCGTACCCGGAGGGCCGACAAGGAGGGCACCGCGCGGCAGCTTGGCGCCGATCTCCTCGTAGCGCTGCGGCTTCTCCAGAAAGTCGACGACCTCCTTGAGGGACTCCTTGGCCTCTTCCTGGCCGGCGACGTCCTTAAAGGTCACGCCCACATCCTTGGAGGCGATCACGCGCGCGCCGGACTTGCCCAGTCCACCGCCGCCAAAACCACCGCCGCCAAAGTTCATCGACGGACCGTCATCACCCATGGCCTTCTTCATGCGGCGGTTGAGCCACCAGCCAATCAGGAAGAAAATCGCCATGGGAAGAATGAGGGTGAGCAGGTAGTAGGTCATCAGACCCGAGTTCTTATCGGGAACGACCGACTCAAGCGAGGCACCAGATTCAAGCACGCGATCGGTAAAGCCCGCGTCATTCGGCACGCCGGTCGTCTTGTAGGCGATGTTCTCGTCCTCGCCCTTCTTGGTGTAATAAATCGTGTAGTCGTCCGTGTTGTACTCGACCTTGTCGACACTCTTCTTATCGAGTGCTTTGACAAACGTCGAGTAATCGGTCTTCGTAATCTGCTGCGTGTGACCGATGTTGGGGAACAGAACGGTCGAGAGCACGAGGTAGACGACGAAGGCGATGAGCACGTAGAGGATCATATTCCGTCTACGTTTGTTGTCATCCATCTCCATCTGCTTGAACTCCATCTACTGGGGTTGATAATGCTAACTAGAATACCCAACCCGAACGGCGATAAACCGACGCCGGGCACGAAAGGACAGAGATGGCATCACTGGAAGTCGGCAAGGTTCAGATCTATACGGGCGACGGCAAGGGCAAGACGACGGCTGCGCTGGGGCTCGCGCTGCGCGCCACGGGCTATGGGCTTAACGTACTCATGCTTCAGTTTGCCAAGAAGCTGCACTGCGCCGAACATGACGCAGCTCCTCGATTGGGGCTACGCATCGTACAAGCCGACCGCGATACGCCCGAAGCCTGTGCCGCACAGATCATGGAGCTGGCGCGCGAGCAGATTTGCCAGGTCGACGTGCTGATCTTGGATGAGCTGGGAGAAGCCATGCGACGGGGCTTCGTGACGCGCGAAGATGTCGAAGCGCTGATTGCGATGAAACCGACCACCACGGAGCTCGTGCTCACCGGCCGCGGATTGCTGCCCCTCGCCGACCTTGCCGACCTAGTAACCGAAATGCGCCCCGTCAAACACTACTTCGACGAAGGCCTCCTAGCCCGCCAAGGCATCGAATACTAATTGATCCGCGGGGGACGCAGAAAGAAGTTGCGGTGGAATAGTTCTTGTTTGGCGGCCCACTAGGGCTTTTCAGGAACTATTTCACCGCAACTTAGCAGGGGTACCTGACGGATGTCCTAGGCGGTGGCGCGGCCTAGCCAGTTGCCGCTGTGGTGGTAGATGGTGAACATCATGGCGGTTATTACCCAGGTTACGGGGTAGACCAGCAGCAGATGCTCGAGCGAGGGGTCGAGCGGCATAATCGCGAACACCCACGCCACGCGGAGCACGACGGTGCCAAAAATCGTGAGCAGCATGGGCTGCAAGCTCACGCCGGCGCCGCGAATGGATCCCGACGCGTTCTCGATAATCGAGAAAATCGCATAGAACGGCGCAATGAAATGGAGGATGGTCGTGGTGTACGCCGAAATCGAAGCATCGTCGACAAAAAGACGCGACAACGGACCCGAGAACACCAGCAGCACGGCAGACAGGCCACCAATGAGCATAAACGACAGCACGAGCGACGTATGGTAGCCCTTGCGCATGCGCTCGTAGTTGCGCGCGCCAAAGTTCTGCGCCGAGAACGTGGTGATCGACACGCCAAGCGCCTCGGTAACCATCCAGACAATGCCATCCAGGCGGCCCGAAAGACCCCAAGCCGTGGTGACATCGGCGCCAAACGAGTTGACCGACACCTGAATCAAAACGTTGGAAATCGAGTACGCAGCAGACTGAAAGCCAAGTGGCAGACCACACGAGATCATGCTCTTACAAATAGCAGGATCAATGCCGAGTTTGGACAGTGAAAGCCGCCACGCACCCGGTGCGTGCATCATACGAATCACGATCATCGTGGCGTTGGAGCAAATGGTCAGCGCCACCGCGATGCCGCAGCCCAGAGCCTCCATATGAAGCACGGCAACGAAGATGACATCCAGCACCGCATTAACAAGGCAGCCGGAGGCGATGATCACAGCAGGCCCGCGCGTGTCGCCCACGGCGCGCAGCAATGCCGTTCCCATATTGAGCAGCAGCGCCGCAACCATGGCGGCAAAATAGCAACGAGCATAGGCCACGCCCTCGGCCAATAGTTCATGCGGCGTGTTCATAAGCACCAGCATGGGCTCAACGAACACTATGCCAAGAATCGAGAAGGCGATGCCGCCCACCAGCGCGAGCGTCATGGCCGTATGGACCGATCGGCTCAGGCGCTCGTCATCGTGCTGGCCAAAATACTGACCGGTAATAACGGCACATCCAGCACCCACACCGACGCAAAAACCAATGCAGAGCTCCGTAAGCACCATCGTGGCCTGAATGCCACCCAGCGCGAGCTTGCCGCCAAACTGACCGACGATATAGGTACCGATAAGCGTGTATGCCTGCTGAAAGAACGAACTAAAGAAGATAGGGACGCACAGCGACAGCAGCTGTTGCCAAATGACACCCTGCGTTACATCGATAGCCGTAGATTTCTTAGCCACACGCCCTCCCCACTAGCGTACGTCATACAACAAAACGGAAATTTAAGACCAAAGCCAATACCAGCTTAGCACCGACCGATATCGGCCGAAACGCCACAAACCAGAGCCCGGTGCGAAATATCTGCCTAGTGATACAGCCCCGGCTGGTAGTGGTACTCGTTGCTCACATGCGGGCACAGCTGCCAAAAGGCGACGGCACTTGCCGCGGCCACGTTGAGCGAATCGACCCCATGCGCCATCGGAATACGCACGGCGCGGACACAGCCTGCAATGGTCTTGGCGCCCAAGCCAGCACCCTCGGTGCCCATAAAGATTGCCAGGCGGTCAATCTCCTGCAGCGCGGGATCGTCCAACGACACCGAATCATCCGTCAACGCCATGGCGGCACACGAAAAGCCGGCATCGTGCAGCGCCGCCAGCCCATCATGCGGCCATACGCGCGCCTCGCTGCCAATGCGCGTCCAGGGCACCTGGAACACCGTGCCCATGCTCACGCGGGCCGAGCGACGGTACAGCGGGTCACAGCACGTGGGGCTCACCAAAATGCCATCGACGTTCAGCGCAGCCGCCGAGCGGAAAATCGCACCGACGTTGGTGTGGTCGACAATGCCCTCGAGCACGCACACGCGCACCGGGCGCTCCCCCGCCGCCTCGACGACGCCACTCAAGAACTCGGCTACCGGAATTTGTCGCGGGCGACGAAATGCCGCGAGCGCACCGCGCGTCACGTTAAAGCCCGTCAGCTGCTCCATGAGTTCCATGGAGGCAACGAACACAGGAACCGGACCCGCGCCCTCGCGCACAACCAGGCGCTCAAACAGCGGCATCATCTGATCGAGCCAGCGCTCGCCCAAAAGAAAGCTCACCGGCTCGTATCCGGCGCGAACCGCGCGCTCGATGACCTTGGCACTCTCGGCGATAAAAATGCCCTTTTGCGGCTCCAGCACGCAGCGCAGCTCGCGCTCGGTCAGTCGCACGTAGGCATCGAGCCGCTCGTCCTCGAGCGAATCAATTCGCAGCACCTCAACGGCATCAGTCATAGCAGCCAGCCCGCACCCTTCTTTACAGCACCTATACAAACATCGGGGCAACGCCATGCGCTGCCCCGCCACTCATTCCAACCCGATAATACCGAAGGGGTAATCGGGTTTACGCATCAACGCGACGATACGTCACGAACTCATATTTGAGGCCCTCATCGCCCTCTCCGGCAGCGACAACCGCCGATTCGCTGGCCCGCGCAATCTCCCACGCGGGGTCGGCATCCAAATCGGGAAAGTACGTATCCACGTCACGCACGCAATGGTTATGTGTAACCTCGGCCTCAGCGCAATACGGCAAAAACTGCCGATACACCTCGCCGCCGCCGATCACCCAGGCAACGGGCTCATCGGCAACCGCGGCGAGCGCCTCGCCGATACTATGCACCACGTCGACGCCCTCGGGCGTAAAATCCTCGTCGCGCGTGAGCACGATATTGCGACGATTCTTGAGCGGACGTCCACCGGGAAAACTCAGCAGCGTCTTGCGTCCCATGATGACCGGACAGCCCTTGGTACACGCCACAAAATGGCGCATGTCGGCGCGATTGGACACGACCATATCGCCCTCGCAGCCAATGCCCCAGTCGTCACACACGGCGACGATGGCAGAAAGCTTACACGTCATACCTGCCACCTATACCGCAATGGGGATGTTCTTGACCTGCGGGCCGTGCTCGTAGCCCTCGACGATCAGGTCGTCGGTCGTAAACGCGTAGAAATCGTGCACATCGGGGTTAAGCGTTACCTTGGGCGCCGCAAACTGCGGACGCTCGATAAGTTCGCGGACGATGTCGACATGGCGGTCGTAAATGTGGGCATCGGCAATCACATGCAGCAGCTCGCCGGGAATCATATCGACCGACTGCGCGACCATCATCAGCAAGATGGCGTACTGGCACACGTTCCAGTTATTCGCGGCCAAAATGTCCTGGCTGCGCTGGTTGAGAATCATGTTGAGCGTCGGCTTGTCGTCCTGCGGGCGCTGCGTCACGTTATAGGTCACGCTGTAGGCGCACGGATACAGGTGCATCTCGGACAAGTCGCTAAACACATAAGTATTCGTCATAATGCGGCGGCTGTACGGCGTGTTCTTAAGGTCGTAAAGCACGCGATCCATCTGGTCAAAGTCGCCCTCGGCATAATGGCTTTTCTGGCCAATCTGGTACCCGTAGGCTTTGCCGATGGAGCCGGTCTCGTCGGCCCACTCGTCCCAAATATGGCTGTTGAGGTCATGGACGTTATTGGACTTCTTTTGATAGATCCACAAGATCTCGTCCATCGCAGACTTAAGCGCCGTGCGGCGCAGGGTAAGCGCGGGAAACTCCTCGCGCAGGTCGTAGCGTGCCGTAACGCCAAAGTTTTTAATGGTATAGGCAGGGGTGCCATCCTCCCACACCGGACGGACCTTTTGGCCCTCGGTGGTGGTGCCATGGTCCAGAATATCGCGGCACATGGATACAAACTGTTGATCAGCCTTGCTCATTGACCCTCCTGTCAGTCGCCTATAAGCAATTTTTATTGTAGCCCAGGCGCACGCGGCCCCACAGCCCAAACATAAGCCCTCATTTTCTGACATATGCCAGAAATTCCTTGCGCAAATCCGCACGTTCGCTATTCTATTGTTGACATATGTCAGATTTGGAGAGTGTATGGCAGGAAGACGCGAAAAATTGCGCCGCGTTGGGATCATCCCCGAATACCGCGGCTTTACCCCTGACGGCCTTGCCAGCGGAGACGCCATCGACATGACGGTCGACGAACTCGAAGTCCTGCGCCTATGCGACCTGGAAGGCCTCAATCAGGAGGCCGTCGCCCTGCACATGGGCGTCGCACGAGCCACGGTGGCGGCCATCAGCAGTCGTGCACATCGCAAGGTTGCAAACGCGCTGGTCAACGGGCGAGCACTTATCATCGAAGGTGGCAATATCGCATACTCCCCCATCACCACGACGACGGCCGCATGGCCAGCAAAGGAGGTCGACACCATGAGGGTGGCAACGACGTACGACAACGGCAACATCTTTATGCACTTTGGCCGCAGCGAGCAGTTCAAGATCTACGACATCCAGGACGACAAGGTACTCAACGAGCAGGTCGTGGGCACCGGCGGCACTGGTCACGGTGCATTGGCGGGTCTGCTTGCCAACGGTGGCGTCGACACGCTTATCTGCGGCGGTATCGGCGGCGGCGCCATCAACGCTCTCGCCCAAGCAGGCATCACCGTCTATGCGGGCGCCCAGGGTAACTGCGACGCATGCGTCGAGGCGCTCATTGCCGGCACGCTCGCGCAGACCGGCGAGGCCACCTGCGACTGCCATGGCCACGACCACGAGCGCATCCATGAGCACGGCGGATCCTGCGGTTGCCACGGCCATCACGAGAACGAGGGTCACGAGGGCTGCAGCTGCCACTAACAGCAGGCAATCGATGCCATCACGCGTCTGCTCACACAACATATAACGCACCAACGACGAAGGCCGCCTGGAATACCATCCAGGCGGCCTTCGCCATACACGACTCTACCAGTCGTTACTTCTTATTGCGCATCTGCGCTTCCATCTGGCGCAGCAGATCCATATCGGACTTAGGACCGCCCGTCCCAAGTCCGCCCATGCCGCCCAGGCCCATGGCATCCAGACCGGGAATATTGGGCATGCGCATCTTTTTGCCCTTCTTACCCTTCTTGCCCTTCTTGCCGCCGACCTGCGCCTGATTGGCCATCGAGCGCATGCGGCCCATCATCTTATTCATCTCGCCCCACTGCTTCATAAGGCTATTGACCTCAGTGGGGGTCACGCCGGCGCCCTTGGCGATGCGGGCGCGACGCTGACCGTTGATGATGGAGGGACGAAGGCGCTCCTCCTTGGTCATCGACATGATGATGGCCTCGTTCTTGTCGAAGATGCCTTCGTCCAGGTTGCCACCCATCTGGTTGAGCGCACGCTGGCCACCGGGGAGCATGCCCAGAATGCCCTTCATGCCGCCCATCTTCTTGACGGCCTTCATCTGGTCGAGCATGTCGTTCATGGTAAAGCCCTCGCGCAGCATGCGCTCGGCGGCCTCGAGCTGCTCGGCATCGGCGGCCTCCTGGGCCTTCTCGATAATGCCGACAACATCACCCATGCCCAAGATGCGCTTGGCCATGCGGTCGGGGTAGAACGGCTCCAGCGAATCGGGCTTCTCGCCCATGCTCACGAACTTGATGGGCTTGCCGGTCACCTGGCGCACGGAAAGCGCGCCGCCGCCACGGGCGTCGCCGTCGAGCTTGGAGATGATCACGCCGTCAAAGTCGGTGCGCTCGGCGAAGGTCGAGACGACGTTGACGATATCCTGGCCGGTCATGGCATCGACGACCATCAGCACCTGATCGGGCTTGACGGCCTTCTTGATGTCCACGGCCTCCTGCATCATCTGCTCATCAATCTGCAGACGACCGGCGGTATCGACGATAACCACATCGCGCAGGTGGTCGACGGCCTCCTGGATGGCACCCTTGGCAATGTCAACCGGGTGCGCGCCGTCACCGCGGAAGACCGGCACGCCGATCTCGCCACCGAGCGTGGCCAGCTGGTCGGCAGCGGCGGGACGATAGACGTCGCACGCGGCGAGCAGCGGCGAGCGGCCCTGCTTCTTGAGCAGGTAGGCCAGCTTTACGGCCGCCGTGGTCTTACCGGAGCCCTGCAAGCCCACGAGC
>CAVCKO010000039.1:9647-24137 GCA_963602825.1 Treponemataceae bacterium
GTGCGCCGGCGACAGCGACTCCATGACCTCGGCGGTCATGCAGCGCTCCTTGGTCTTGGCAACGAACTCCTTGACGACCTTAAAGTTGACGTCGGCCTCGAGCAGTGCCATGCGAATGTCGCGCATGGCCGAGGTGATATCGGCCTCGGTCAGCTTACCCTTGCCGCGCAGGCGGTCAAATGTGTCGTTGAGGCGATCGCTCAGGGAATCAAACACTAGTCACTCCTTAATTGGACTCGCCCACCAGGGCGCGGCAGAAATCTTTGGCATTGAACTCCTGCAGGTCATCGACCTGCTCGCCCACGCCCACGCGCAGGATCGGGAGCTTGAGCTTCTCGGCCACGGCCATGGCGATACCGCCCTTAGCCGTGCCGTCGAGCTTAGTCATGATAATACCGTCCAGGCCCAGTGCCTCGTTAAACTCGAGCGCCTGGTTCAGACCGTTCTGGCCGGTGGCGGCATCGATCACGAGCACGACTGAGACGGGCATGGGGCCGGCGGCCATATTGGCGGCGCGCTTACGCGTCACGTTAACCACCTTGGCAAGCTCGCGCATGAGCTCGGGGCTCGTGTGCAGACGACCGGCAGTGTCGATAAGCACCAGGTCGCTGCCGCGCTTGTCGGCCTCGTCGAGCACGTCGTAGCAAACACTTGCCGGGTCGGAGCCGCGGTCGCGCTTGATGACGGGGACGCCAGCGCGCTGGCCCCACACATCGAGCTGCTCGATGGCGGCGGCGCGGAACGTATCGGCAGAGCCGATCACGACATTCTTGCCGCGGGCGGCCATGGCGCTCGCGATCTTACCGACCGTCGTGGTCTTGCCGGCACCGTTAATGCCCACAAACAGCACGCAGCTCGGCGTATCGGAGAACGGATCGCGCTCGATGGGCACAAAGTGCTGCTCAAGCTGCTCGGCCAGGGCGCGACGGAGTTGCGGGGCGGTCTTGAGGTTCTTCTTGGCCGCGGCATCGCGCAGGTCATCGGAGACCTTGATGGCGACCTCGGCGCCCATGTCACCCATGACGAGGGTGTCCTCCAGGTCCTCCCAAAAATCCTCGTCGACCTCGCCGCCAAAGTAAAAGACCTCGTTGAGGGCCTCGCGACTGCGCTCAAGTCCGCGCGAGAGAGCGTCAAAGAATCCCATTATGCATTCACGACCTTTCCGGTTTCGCGATCGAGTTTTTGCGAGACGACGCGACTGACGCCGTCGGCTTGCATCGAGACGCCATAGAGGACGTCAGCGTCCTCCATAGTACGGCGCTGATGCGAAATGACCAAGAGCTGCGTATCGGAACGCAACACATCGAGCGCGCCGATGAGCTTGGACAGGTTGGCGTCGTCGAGTGCAGCCTCGACCTCGTCCAGCACATAGAACGGCACCGTGCGCGTGCGGTACACGGCAAAGAGCAGGGCGAGCGCCGTCAGGCTCTTCTCGCCGCCCGACATGAGCATCATCTTGGTGATGCGCTTGCCGCGCGGCTGCGCCACGACCTCGATACCCGTCTCGGCTGGATGCTCGGGATCGGTCATCTCCAGATGAGCCTGACCGCCCGGGAAGAGCATAGCGAAGATCTCGCGGAAGTTCGCGTCGACCTTCTCAAACGTCACCAGGAACGCCTTGCGCATCTTGCGATCAATGGCCACCGTGATCTTGGTGAGCGCCTTGCGCGCGCTCTCCAGATCGGCCAGCTGCTCCTCGATGTAGTCGGCGCGGCGCTTGAGCTGCTCGTACTCCTCCATGGCAACTTGGTTAACGGGACCAAGGTTGTTGATCTGGCGCACAAGCTGGTTGAGTTCACGCTCGGCGGCATCGCGGTCCGTGGGCGCCGGAAGCATGAGCGCTTCCTCGAGTACCGTGGTGCCATCGGCGGTAATGGCCTTAATGGCGGCTTCTACCTGCACCTCGAGCTTACCACGCGCGACCTTGAACTCGTTTTGCGTGGCGGAAGCGGTATCGACTCGCTCCTTAGCGCGGGCAACCTCTGCCTTGGCATCCTCGATGGTCTTCTTGAGCGAAGCGGAGTCCGCCTCCTCGAGCGAAGCCTGGTCACGCAGACGCGCAGCCCAATCCGAGGCACGCTCCAGCAGGGCCGAATAGCGCTCGTGCATGGGGTCGACGCGCAGGCGCAGCAGCTCGAGCGAGCGCGAGGCCTGGCGTGTTCCGCGTATACGACGGTCGATGCCCTCAAGACGATGCTCCAGGTCGGGCACGCGGCCCTTCAGCGAACGCAGGCGTTCGCTCGTCTGGGCTAGGCGAACCTTGGCGTCGGCGAGCTTGCCGGCAGCCTCGGAATCGTCACGGCGAACGCGGTCGAGTTCGTCGTTGGCCTCGGCAATCTGCAAGCCCAGATCGCTTGCCTGCGCGCGAGCCTCGTCACGCGAACGGGTGAGCTCGTCCACGCGCGGGCGCGAAGCGAGAACGGCCTCGGAGGCCTGCTCGCGGCGCTTGGAGATGCGCACGCGCTCGACCTCGGCATTGTTGGCGCTTTGCTCCAAGCGGCCGATCTCGGAGAGCAGCGAGCGGCGCTCGCCTTCAAGACGGGCGATCTCGCCGGCGGCATCGCCCTCAGCGGCACGTGCCTCCTCGACGGCGGCGTTGGCCTCAACGACTTGGTCCGAAGCATGCTCAAAGATGGCAGCCAGATCGGGTTCCAGGCCCTCGAGCTCACGGATGCGGCGCTTGCGCTCCAAGGCACCCGAAGCCTCGCCGGCATCGAGCCCCACGCGCACCAGACCACCACAGCTCACGCGGGCGCCATCGGGAGTCACGTAGGTCACACCGTCAACGACAGGGGCAGCCAACGCGGCAGCCAAGTCATCGACCACGTAATAGCCGCCGAGAAGGGCCTCGACAACCGGGCCATAACCGGAGCGCACGGACAGACGATCGACCAGACGCGTACCGGCAGCGCCCTTAGCGGCAGCAGAGGCGCTCACACCGCGCGCGACCAGCAGCGCCTCGCCCGAGGCCTTCTTCTGGTCCAGAGCGGCACGACCGGCACGCTCAAGCGCGGACGCATCGTCGAACAGCAGCGCATCGATATCGCCGGCGAGCAATTGCTCAACCAGGCCCTCAAGCTCACGCGGGGCCTCGAGCACGTCGCCCAGACGACCCGAGACATCGTCGCCCAGCGCACCCATCAGACGGCTCACCAGCGGCGAGCTGTCAGCCATGCGGGCATCGAGCTTCTTTTGGCTGGCAAGCTCCGAGCGCACCTCGGACAGTTTGTTGCGCGCCTCGCTCTCGCGGACACGCAGGTCCTTAAGGGCTGCACGGGCGACCTCGGTAGCCTCGCGAGCATCAATCTGGGCTTGACGGGCCTGATCAAGTGCACTGTCGAGCTCCTCGGCGCGGTCGCGACGGCTCTCGAGTGAGGCCGTGACTTCCTCGAGCTGCTCGTCGATCTGCTCCAGGCGTGAGGCGTACATGTTGTCCTCGACCTCGGCGTTGCTCAGCGAGTCCTTCACCTTGGCGAGTTCGAGCGCCGCGTTATCGGCCACACGCTGCACATCGCGTTGCTCACGCGTAAGCTGCGAAATCTGATTGTCGAGCGCCACGCGCCGCTCGTGGAGCTGAGCGGCGGCAGGACCAGCGGCGTCAACGTCCTCCTGGGCCTGTATGTGCGCGCCGGTCACTTCCTCAAGCTGCGCACGCGCGTCCTCGAACTCCTCTACCACGCGACGACGCTGATGCTCGGAGCTCGAGATCTGGCCGCGCATGTCGGACAGGCGCGACACCATGTTGTGGCCCTTTTCCTCGAGCAGGCGCATATCGGAGTTAATGCGGCCGACCACGTCTTGCATATGGCGGCGCTGCTCGCCCAGATCGCCCACAAACAGGCCCTTTTCCTCGAGCATGACCTGGAGCTTCTCGAGCTCGCGTTCCTTTTCGCCCAAGCGGTACTGCGCAAGCTCCAGCTCGGCGGCACCTTCCTTGGAGCGGCTCTCCAAGTCGTTCCACTGCGACTGCAGCGAACGCAGCTCGTCGACGGCTAGCATCTGCGTAAGCTCGTTCGCGCGCGAGGACAGCTCTTTGTACTTGCGCGCACGATCGACCTGACGCTCCAGAGGTCGCAGCTGACGGGCGATTTCCTTATTGATGTCGCGGGCACGCGTCAGGTGCTCGTCCATCGACTTAATCTTTTTGAGCGCACGCTCCTTGCGGCGTTTGTGCTTGGAAATGCCGGCGGCCTCCTCGATGAGGGCGCGGCGCTCCTCGGGGCGGCTCTGCAAAATGGCGTCGAGCTTGCCCTGGCTGATGATGGAATGCGTATCCTTGCCCAAGCCCGAATCGTGCAGGATGTCCTGAATGTCCATCAGGCGGCACGGACTCGAGTTGATGAGGTACTCGCTTTCGCCCGAGCGATACATACGACGGGTGATGGCGACCTCGTCAAAGTCGACGGGCAGCATATGGTCCGAGTTATCGAGCACCAGCGTGACCTCGGCGACACCCACCGGCTTGCGCGCTGACGAGCCCGAGAAGATGACATCCTCCATGGCCTGGCCGCGCAGCTGCTTGGCGCTCTGCTCGCCCAGGACCCACAGAATCGAGTCAGAGATGTTCGATTTTCCCGAGCCGTTGGGACCGACGATGACGGTCAGGCCCGGCTCAAACGTCATATGGGCGCGGTCGGCAAACGACTTGAACCCTTTGAGCGTGAGGGACTTGAGATACACGGTTCCTCGCTTAAACAGGCTTCTTGTTGAGAATCACGCCGTTGGTGGTGTAGCCCATGCGGTCAAGTGCCTCGAGTGCAGCGGCTCCCTCGGCTTCCTTCTTTGAGGAGCCGGAGCCGCGACCCTGGCGAATACCATCGATCAACACCACGGCGGTAAAGGTGGGCGCATGCGCAGGGCCCTCGGAGCCGACCAGCTTGTACGCGGGAGGCTCGTGGCCGTCGGCCTGCACGCACTCCTGCAAATACGACTTGGGGTTCGCAGGGTGCTCGGCACGCTCGGATGCCAAATGTGGCTTAAGCGTACGGTGGATAAACTCCGCCGCGGCATCCCAACCGGCGTCCAGATACAGCGCGCCCACGAGCGACTCGTAGACGTTCTCGAGCGCCGAGTGCAGGCCGCGCGCGCCGGTACCGGTCTCGGAGGCACCAAAGATGATGATGTCATCGATACCCAGCTCGTGCGACACCTCGGACAGCGTGGCGCCCGAGACAAGGGACACCTTCAGGCGCGTGAGCTTGCCCTCGTCAAACTCCGGATAGGAGACAAACAGGGAGCGTGCGACAACGGCGCCCAAAATGGAATCACCCAAGAACTCAAGGCGCTCGTAGCTTGCCGAGACTGGCTGGCCTTCGACGGCCGAAGGATGCGTAAGGGCCGCGCGCAGCAGCACCTTGTCATTGAACTCGTGGCCCAGAATCTCCTGGGCGCGCGTAAGTCGTTCGGATAAAGCCAAGACCTAAGCCTCCCTGGCGTTTTCGATCGCGTCGACGGCGTCGGCAACAGAGTTGAGCGAGAGCAGGGTCTCGTCATCGATCTCGAGATTGAACTCGTCCTCGATAGCCGTAACCAGTTGCAGGCGCTCGAGCGAGTTGGCATCGAGGTCGTCAAAGGTGGTCTCATCGCTAATTTCGGCAACATCGACGCCCAGAACGTCAGCAGCGACCTCGGCGATCTTGTCGAAGATTTCGGAGCGGTCCATAGCGCTTCCTCTCATAGTGCATGAATACCAAAAGAATGGTACCGCCCGGGCGGTACCAAGACACGGTTCTGATTCTACCCCACGAAGCAGGCCGCGAGGCACATAACAGCGCTCTAACTCGCTCTTACAAAACGATGCCGTCCATGGAGTTGGCGACGTTCTCGACCAGCCCCGCGCGCACGGCTTCGGCCGCCGCAAGCGTACCGTTTTTAACAGCCTCGACCGAGGTGGCGCCATGGCCGATTAGGACCACGCCACGCAGGCCCAAAAGAATCGCGCCGCCCTTGGCATCACCAGAGAGCTTGGCCTTAATCTCGCGCATCTGCTTTTTGATGAGCAGCGCGGCGATCTTGGTGCCGAGCGAGGCCATAAAGGCGCCCTTGAGCTCCTGCAGCAAAAACTTGGCAGCGCCCTCGGTAGCCTTGAGAGCGATATTGCCCGACATGCCGTCGGCAACAACGACATCGAAATTGCCCGAGGTGAGGTCGGTGCCTTCGCAGTTGCCCACAAAGCCCGGAACTGCGGCCTTCATAGCAGGGAAGCAGGCCTTGGTAAAGTTAGAACCCTTCTCGTCCTCGGTGCCGTTACCAAGCAGGCCCACGCGAGGATGTTCGATGCCCAGGACGACGCGGGCATAGGCGCTACCCATCTGGGCAAAACGCACCATGTCATCGACCTCGACATCGGGGTTGGCGCCCATATCGCACAGCACCGTCAGACCGCCGGCGCGATTGGGCAACGCATTGGTCAGACAGGGGCGCACCGGCTGCTTCTTGCCTTCGGCCTGATACCTAAACGGCGTCACGTATGCGGTAGCAGCGGCGGTCATGGCGCCGGTGGAGCCGGCGGAGAAGAACGCGTCCGCGTTGCCCTTTTTGATGGCGCGGCAGGCAAGCACGATCGAGGACTTGCGCTTGGTCATCACGGCGCGAATAGGATCGTCATCCATGGCGATGACGTCAGGGGCTTCCAGAGCCTCCACACGTGCATGGGCCGCGGCAAAGGGATTGACGATTTCGGCGGGGCCAACTGCCAAGACCTCGATATCGGGATCGGCGGCAAGTGCGGCCTCGATACCATCGATAACAACCTGAGGCTTCTCGTCTCCGCCCACAACGTCTACACAAACGCGAACGTTACTCATATACATGCTCCTTATACAAAAATGGCCGACTCATTGAGCCGGCCATTGTGGTTCCATTTGGAACGGCATCGCATCCAGAGTATACCGTTACTCGGTAACGATAACCTCGCGGTCCTTGTAGAAACCGCAGCTGGGGCACACGTGGTGCGGAAGCTTGACAGCGCCGCAACGGGGGCACGTGGACTGAGCCGCAGCCGAGATCTTCATGTTGGCGGAACGACGGGTGTGAGTGCGGATACGACCCTGCTTTTGTTTAGGTACGGGCATAGTGACCTTCCTTATGAACTATCCAGTGTGGCGATTACGCGCAAGTAGCGATACTACCACAGTTTTACTCATCGAGCTTGAGATTCTTCAATGCTGCAAATGGATTTTCCGTGGCAGCGGCCCATTCCGCCTCTGCCTGGGCGGCGCAATCGCATTGCTCGACGTTGAGATTGCAACCGCAAGTGGGGCACAGACCGCGGCAATCGGGCTTGCACAGAACGACAAACGGCGTGTCCATAACGACCGCGTCGTTGATGGGCTCACCCAGATCGACGATGCGGTCCTCACCCAGGAGCTCGTAGCCGTCCTCGTAGGCCTCGGGATCCTCGGGCTCCTCAAAGAGGTAGAACTCCTCGATCTCGCCGGCGATATCAAACGAAGCGGGCTCCAGGCAACGGTCGCACTCGCCGGTGGCGTGCGCGCGGACCATGCCCGTGAGCAAGACACCGGTACCGGCATTGGTAAAGACAACGTCGTAGTCGATGCCGTCCTGTAGCTGGTACTCCTTCTCGCCCACCGTGTAGGTGGCGACATCGACCTTGCCGGTCAGCGGATACGAATCTCCGGGAAACTCAAGCTGCTCGGAAAGATCGACGGTAACGCTCGGGAACTCAGCCATTACCACTGACCATTCTGTTGGGCGGCACCCTCGTTGAGCTGCTGACGGCAACGGGTAACGGTGCCGGTCAGGCTCTTAAGGTTCTCCTCCAGGTGCGTAAAGACCTGCTCTGCGTAGTCCTCGGCAGCATAACGCGTCTCGCGCTCGTACTGCTGGGCACGATCGCGGATGTCGTCGGCCTGCTGCTGTGCTAAGCGGACGATCTCCTGCTCACCGGCAATGGTGAGGGCCTGCTGCTGAGCGTCGGCGATGATGGAATCGGCCTGAGCGGCGGCGGAAGCCATAAGCTCCTCGCGCTCCTTAAGGATACGGCGGGACTTCTGCCACTCCTCGGGATAGCTCATGCGGATCTCGTCGAGGATGTTGAAGAACACGTCGGCGTCGATGACCTTGAACTGAGCGTTCTTGCCGAAAGGCGGCTTGGCTTCCTCGATCAGCCCTTCGAGCTCATCGACCAAGCTGACGATCCTATCGCCAGGAAAATTCTCGCCCGGCATCCGGTCTCCTTTCATAGGTAACATATCATCGTGCTAGTTTACCACATGCCACCAGGCAATAAAAAACGTCACGAAAAGCGATGTCTGAGCGCTTCAACCACGTTGGGCGGGACAAACGTCGATACATCGCTGCCGAGCGAGGCGATCTGGCGAACAACCGAGCTCGAGATATAGCCGTACTGCGGCGCACTCATGACAAAGATGGACTCCAGCTCGCTATCCAAGCGATAGTTGAGGTCTGCCTGCTGCAGCTCGTACTCAAAGTCGGTCATGGCGCGCAGGCCCTTGACCACGGCCCCCGCCCCCTGCTCACGAGCGAAGTCGACCAAGAGGCCGGTAAAGGGCAGGACCTCGACGCCGTCGATATCGCCGAGCGCCTCGCGGGCCAGCGCCACGCGCTCATCGAGCATAAACGTGGTGCCCACACCGTTTTTACCCTGCGACTCGGCAACAGCGACGATCACGCTGGGAAAGATGCGGCGGGCGCGGCGGATGACGTCGATATGGCCAAACGTGATGGGATCGAAGGTGCCCGGGACGATCACGCGGTTGATGGTGTCATTCATGGGCGTCCTCCTAAACCGTCGTGGCATCGTTGTTGTGAGCATCGGTGCCGGCGCTATCGCCCTCACCATCGTCATCGCCGACCAAACGAAGCAGGTCGACCGAGGTAATGCCGTAGCGCTTCTCGCGCACGATCTCAAAGCCTGCCGGATGCGCGCCCGCGTCAGCGGCGGCATGCTCAAACAGGGCGTACGCGCCAGGGGCCAGCAGGCCCTGCTGGGCAAGGTTCTGCAGCAGTTCCTGAACCGGCTCGGCACCAAAGGCATACGGCGGATCGAGCAGGACCAAGTCGAAGGGACCACCCGGAACACGACCGCGCGAGGCACTTGCCAGCACATCGCCCGTCACCACGCGCCAACGCGCACGGTCACGGCAGAGTGACTCGATATTCTTGGTAATTAGACGCGCGGCATTCCGATCGATCTCAAACGTCGTGAGCGAGCGGGCGCCACGCGAGAGCATCTCGATGCCCAGGGCGCCGGAGCCGCCAAACGCATCCAACACGCGGACCTCGTCCAAATCGAACTCGAATGCCGACATGACCATAGATGCGCACGCCTCGCGCACGCGATCAGTCGTGGGGCGGGTGACATCGCGACCACGGGGCTCCTCGATCTTGCGACCGCGCCATTCGCCGCCGATGATTCTCATCCTCCGCTGACCTCCTTAAAGATGTGTCGATACCGCGTGGCGACCGCGTCGCGCAGAGGGCGCGTCGCCACGGAGTCAAGGTTGCAAGCATACCGCAAGAGCTCGACTGCGTCCAAATGGGCCCACTCGATAAGCTCCTCATCGACATCGAAATCGACAAAGCGCAAGGTCACGCCGCCATGCTGGCGGTACCCCAGAATTTCGCCCTCGTGGCGCAGACGCAGGTCCATCTGGGCGAGCGTAAAGCCGTCCGAGGTCTTTTCGAGCGACTGGAGACGGTCTTGCGCCGCCGAAGCGCCGCCGTTGCCCTTGGAATGTGTCATGACCAGGCACGTGCCCGGCACGCTGCCACGGCCCACGCGACCGCGCAGCTGGTGCAGAGCAGCCAAACCAAAGCGCTCCCCGTTCTCGATGACCATGACGGTGGCGTTAGGCACGTCGACGCCCACCTCGACCACCGTAGTCGAGACGAGCACGTCAATCTCGCCACGCTTAAAGGCATCGATAACCTGGTCCTTCTCCCCCGCTGGCATGCGGCCGTGAAGGCGCTCGATGGCAAGACCCGGCAACGCCAGACGCAGGCGATCGAGCTCGGTCGCCGTATCGTGCAGCGGCACGGGGACCGTCACGCGGCCCTCGTCGTCGCGGGCGATACCGGGCACGTCCTCCAGCTCATCGGCCGAGTCGCTCGGCTCCACGAGCGGGCAAATAACGTAGGCCTGCTGACCCTTTTCATGCGCCTCGCGGATGGCGCCATAGGCAAGGTCGCGGCTCGACTCGATAAGCACGCGTGTCGTCACGCCAGCGCCAGGGACGGGCCGATGGCGGATGATGCTCGTGTCCAGATCACCGTAGACCGAAAGCGCCAGCGTACGTGGGATGGGCGTTGCCGTCATAACGAGCAGATCGGCACCAGGGCCCTTCGCACGCAGGGCGTTGCGTTGGCCGACGCCAAACCGGTGCTGCTCATCGATGACCACGAGTGACAGATGCTTGAACGCAACGTTATCCGAAAGGACCGCGTGGGTGCCAAAGAGGACATCGAGCTCGCCCGATTCCAGCTGGGCATGGATCCGCTCGCGCTCGGCCGCCGGCGTGGCGCCCGTCAGGAGCGCCCAGGTCATACCAGCCTGCGAGAGCAAGGGGCCGGTCTTATCGGCATATTGACGCGCCAGCACGCCCGTGGGCGCCATAACGCAGGCCTGCGTGCCGCTATCGGCAGCCACAGCCAGCGCGCAGGCGGCAACAGCGGTCTTGCCGGTACCGACATCGCCCAGCAGCAGGCGGTTCATCACGCGCCCGCCATCGCACATATCGCGCAGGATATCTTGGAACGCGGCCTGTTGCTCGTCGCTCAGCGAAAACGGCAGGGCCTGCTTAAGCGCGGCCAGGTGCTCGCCCGCGGCGTGGGCATAGGGCACCACATCGACCAGGCCGCCGTCGTTGCGCAGGCGCAGCGCCAGCTGCAAGTAGAGGCACTCCTCGTAGGCAAGCCGTGCGCGCGCGATATCGCGCTCAGCCATGCTCGAGGGAAAATGGATCGATCGAAGCGCACGGGCATTGCTCATCAGGCGGCGCTTGACGCGTAAGCGTGCGGGAATCGGGTCGAAGGGATTGCCGACGACCTCGAGCGCGCCACTTACGATGCGGCGCATCCACGCCTGGCTCACGCCATCACTCACGTAATGGACCGGCAGGATAGTGCCCGCGGCGCGCCCTTCCTCAAGCTTTTCAAAGTGCGGCGAGGCCATCTGCTTAAAGCCATAGGCAAACTCGACCTTACCCATCACGGCCAGGCGGTCGCCCTGCTTAAGCTGCTGGGCAATCCAGGGCTGGCGGAAAAAGGCGACCTGCAGCACGCCCGTCTCGTCAACGAGTGAGACCTCGGTCACCTGCATGTGCGGACGAGGCTGCTTTTGGACGATACGGTCGACCGTTGCGATGATGGTGCACACGGTACCGATGGGCGCCATCTCGATGGACCAGGAGCGCGTAAAGTCGAGGTATCGATGAGGGATATGGAGAAGGAGGTCCCCCACCGTCCGAATTCCCAGACGGCGAAGGGCCTCCTCACGTTTACCCGAAACATATTTGAGTCGCGCGATATCCTCGTCGAGCGCATTGCTCTGGGCAAAGCGATCCGAGACGCGCGGCACGGAGCAGAGCTCGGACATGGGCAGATGCCTACTCGATCGAGAAGATAACGGGATAGAGCGGCTGCTCGCCACGATGGGCGTCGACCTCCAGGTCGGGCTGAGCCTCCTCGATAGCGTCGACGATCTCCTGGAAGGCTTCATCGGACAGCTCCTCGCCGGCCAGAATCGTCAGCGCGTCACCCTCCTCTTCCTCCTGCATTCGGTTGATGCAATCGAGCGTGACCTGCTTCACGTCGGAGCCGACCACATCGATGGAGCCGGCAATGATGCCCATGACGTCACCGGAGTGAATTGGCGAACCGTCGGAGGCGCTGGAGTCGCGCACGGCGCGGGTGACCTCGCCATCGCGGACCTCGCTGATGGCGTCGACCATAGCGGCGACGGCATCCTCGAGCTCGGAATCGGGCAGGACCGCGAACAGCGCGGAGAAGGCCTGCGGAACGGTCTTGGTGGGAACGACGGCGACCTTCTTATCGGTGCAGGCAGAGGCAGCGGCCTCGGCGGCCATGCGGATGTTGCCGTTGTTGGGCAGAATGATGACCGAGGTCGCGTTGACCTGGTCCACGGCGCCCAGCAGGTCGGCGGTCGAGGGATTCATGGTCTGGCCGCCCGACACGATCACATCGACACCGAGGGACTTGAGGATGTCGGCCTCGCCGGAACCGGCGGCAACAGCGACAAAGCCCAGCGCCTTCGCGGGCTCGGCGGCCTTCTCCTGATCCTCATGGATCTTAGCGGTGCGGTCGTGGGCCTCCATCTCCATGTTATGGATAAAGACCTCGTAGATCTGGCCAAGCTGCAGCATGTGCTCGAGCACTAGGTTGGGAGTGTTGGAGTGCACGTGGATCTTGTAGTCGGGATAGGCACCAACGAGCAGCTCACAGTCGCCCATGGAACCCAGGAACTTCAGGCACTCGTCCTCGTCAAACGGGGCGTCGGCCTTAAAGAGGAACTCGTTGCAGTAGCGGAACTCCGAGCCCTCCCAGTCGTCGTTGGCCTCGATCTCCACGCGGCCGAGAGCCGCATCGCGGGCGGAGCCGGCGGAGTCAAACGTAGCGGAAAAATCCTCGACCACGGTGCTGCGGCCAAGGGCTGCAGCAACAAAGTTCTCCAGGAAGATGGCAAAGCCAAAGGCACCAGAGTCGACTACGCCGTTCTCCTTCAGAACGGGCAGCAGATCGGGCGTGCGGGCAACGGACTGATAGGCCTCGACGACGATGGCGTCGAGCGCGTCCTCGGCCGAGAACTTCTTCTTCTCGCACTCGTCGGCCTTGGTCGAGACATCGCGCAGGACTGTGAGGATCGTGCCCTCGATGGGCTTACGAACGGCCTGGAAGGCGACCTTGACGGCACGACGGAAGGCGAAGGCGATGTTGGCGGACGTAACGGGCTCGTCGGCAGAGACGAGGCCCTCGGCCACTCCGCGCAGGATCTGCGAAGTGATAACGCCCGAGTTACCGCGAGCGCCCATGAGGGAACCGTGGGTGATGGCGCCGGCGATGGCCTCCATGTCAGCGTCGGCGGGAAGCGCAGAGAGCTCCTTGGTCACCGAGGCGAGCGTGAGCGACATGTTGGTGCCGGTGTCGCCATCGGGTACGGGGAAGACGTTGAGCTTGTTGATCTCCTCGGCCTTGTCGGAAACGGCAGCCGCAGCGATCGGAAAACAGGTGCGAATGGTCTTTGCAATCATGGGTATTTGAATCTCCGTTTTCGGATGCTAGTTCAGACGGCTCTTGAGCGCGTCGATGTGGATGCCGATCTTAAGGCTGGCAGGATCGATCTGGGCGATCTCCTGCAGGGTGAAGGCAACGGAGCTCGAAAGATTGTGGCAGACGGACTTCATGTTGACGCCGTTCTCGAGCACGACGTGCAGATCGACCGTGAGGCCGTTCTCGTCGGCGGAGACAAGCACGCCCTTGCGGAGGCGCTGGCCGGCAAGCAGACGCACGCTCTCGGCGCCCTGGAGCTGCTCGGCCATACCGACGACGCCGTAGCACGTCATCGCGGCATAACCGGCAATATCGGCAATTACGTCGTTCGAGACGCTCAGGCTGCCGTTAATGGTCTCAGACACAAGAATCTCCTTTTCTGGTGCTCGCGGCACCATGTCGTGGGAGCAATCATTGCATTATTCTACAACGACCGCGCCATGTTGAGGTGGCGGGGTTCGCGATTACATCCTCGACACGAAATGTTGATACGGTAACGTTCGTGGCAAGCGATCGCGGCATGAAAAAACCCGCCGCATAGCGACGGGTTTTACAACCTGGCTCCCCGGGTAGGACTCGAACCTACAACAGCGCGGTTAACAGCCGCGTGCTCTACCATTGAGCTACCGAGGAATTTAAAGGCCCAGCGGAATGGGCTGAGAAATTCTGGCTCCCCGGGTAGGACTCGAACCTACAACAGCGCGGTTAACAGCCGCGTGCTCTACCATTGAGCTACCGAGGAATTTAAAGGCCCAGCGGAATGGGCTGAGAAATTCTGGCTCCCCGGGTAGGACTCGAACCTACAACAGCGCGGTTAACAGCCGCGTGCTCTACCATTGAGCTACCGAGGAATAGGTGCGTGCTCTCAAGCAACGAAGTTTATTATACGGACGAATCAGCTCAGGGCAAGAACTTTTTTAAGAATTTTTCCGACCTAGTCATTGGGGACGTCCCCAATGACCACATGAAAGCGCCCCCAAGCGGATGTGCTTGAGGGCGCTTCTTGCTTGCGAGGTTATGACTCGATGTAGTCCTTCAGCTTGCTGCTGCGGCTCGGGTGGCGGAGCTTGGCCAAGGTCTTGGACTCGATCTGGCGGATACGCTCGCGCGTGACGCCAAACTCGCGGCCGACTTCCTCGAGCGTGCGGGGATGCCCGTCGACAAGGCCAAAGCGCAGCTCGATAACCTTGCGCTCACGATCGGCAAGCGAGTCGAGCACCT
>CAVCKO010000040.1:0-17181 GCA_963602825.1 Treponemataceae bacterium
TGTATATATAGCTTTATAACCGGCTATACAATCGATAATGTAAAGAGAATTCATCGAATTAGGGGGTACATTCAGGCAAAACTAACCCAACGAAACAAAAATGCGGAAATAAATGCTCAATCGTAGCCAGGCGATCACCAACGCCGATCCTGCACGTGCAATAAGCGCAGAGATGGCCCCGCTCCGCAAGCAAGGCCTCCAGAACTTCTCGCTTGCTCTCTCAGCGCAACGCTGTGTAATTAAACGTCGTATCGGGGGTGTTGCGTATGGCCCTCTTGGAACAAATCGAACAATCGACCCGCCTCTTCAGGTCGAGAGGATGCGCTCAGGACGGTGTTGAGAATATCCCCGGCATCGCGTCCACGCGTTTCCATAGCGGGCACCGTTGCAGCGTCCTCTCCAAGAATGCGGATGTTACCGCGAGGTACCGACGCCACCACAACAGGTGAATGCGTTGTAAGTATAAACTGTACGTTTGGAAATATGCGAACCAGGTCCTCGAGAATCCGCGCCTGCCAGCGGGGATGCAAATGAAGGTCAATCTCATCGATCATAACAACAACGTATGGCCAACCACTTCAGACTTCAATTGTGCAGAGAAAAATGGGCAGGAGATAAGGCCTTTCGAGTCAGCGTTAGTGTAAGGATGTCGATGGCTAACCGCCAAACGCAAGCGGCCCCTGTCTTAGAATCTGGAATTGCTACATAACTCATAAATCGTGGAGCCCGCAGAAACAGAGTAGCTCAACTTCGCATTTGTGAACAAAAAAGCCCAGCAAAAGCTGAGCTTATTAAACAAAAGGTGCTCCATGGCGGATTCGAACCGTCGACCTTGGGATTAGAAGTCCCCTGCTCTATCCAACTGAGCTAATGGAGCAAATAACCACACGCCAAGCAAGCGCGAGCCCGCCAAGCGCAAATAAGTATAACCTACTTGAACTGTTCGCGGTATGCCTTGCATACCTCATCGACCGGGCCGTCCATACGAAGGTCGCCCTTCTCAATCCAAACGCACGCTGGCAGATGCGCTCAACCTGCTCCATGGAATGCGACACGAACAAAACCGCCACGTCACCGCTCTGGATAAAGTGCTGAATACGGGCCTCGCACTTTTGCTGGAAGAACACGTCGCCGACGGAAAGCATCTCATCGACGATCAGGATATCGGGCTCGGTAATGGTGGCGATTGCAAAAGCAATGCGCGCAACCATACCCGAAGAGAAGTTCTTGAGCGGCATGTCGACAAAGTTCTGCAGCTCAACGAACTCGATAATGCCATCAAAGTCGGCATCGATAAATTCCTTGGTATAGCCGACTAGCGCAACATTCAAATAAATGTTCTCGCGTGCCGTCAGCTCGGGATCAAAGCCATCTCCAAGCTCAATCAGAGGTGCAATGTTGCCATGAACCTTAACGCTGCCCTCGCTAGGCTCGAGCACACCAGCGATAATCTTGAGCATCGTGGACTTGCCGGAACCATTAGTACCGACCAAGCCCACGACCTCACCGCGGTGAATATCAAACGAGATGTGCTTAAGCGCCCTAAACTCCTCAAAGAACAACTCATGCTTAGCGAGCTTAATTAAACATTCTTTGAGGCTGGTCAGCGAGTCAGACGCCATGTTAAAGATCATGGTGGTGGCGTCGACCTCGACAGCCAGAGGCTGCTCGTTGTAATCAACAACAGATTCAGTCATCACAGCATTCCTTTAGATGTAGAAGATGAATTTGCGCTCGGACTTGTGGAAGACGGCTACATCTCAGAATGCCAGGGCCAAACGGCTATACTTTCTACGATTGAATATCAAAGGAGCATTGAGTGAATTCTGAATCTATTGCCGTCATTATCCCCTGCTACAACGAAGCCCTCACGATCGGCAAAGTCATTGACGACTTCCACCGCGAGCTTCCGCAGGCGACGGTCTATGTATACGATAACAACTCGTCAGACGATACCTCGCGCATCGCAACGGAACACGGCGCCACAGTGCGCTTTGAGCCCCGACAGGGAAAGGGCAACGTCTGCCGTCAGATGTTTCGCGATATCGACGCCGCTTGCTATCTGATGGTCGATGGCGACGATACCTACCCCGCCGAGGCGGCCAAAGCCCTCTGCGAGCCCATTCTTAATGGTACAGCCGATATGACCGTCGGCGATCGCCTGTCCAACGGCACCTACGCCGAGGAAAACAAGCGAGCCTTCCACGGCTTTGGCAACAACCTGGTTCGCGCCATGATCAAATGGATTTACGGATACAGCTTCGATGACGTCATGACAGGCTATCGCGCCATGAGCCGCCCCTTTGTCAAAACGTTCCCCGTGCTTTCCGAGGGCTTTCAGATCGAAACCGAGCTCTCCATCCATGCCGTCGACCACCGCTGGCGCATCAAAGATGTGCCTATTGAGTACCGTGACCGCCCCGAGGGTTCCGAGTCCAAACTCAACACCGTCAGCGACGGCATCAAAGTTGTCGCCATGATCGGCACGCTGTTCAAGGACTACCGCCCGCTCAAATTCTTCAGCCTCGTTGCGCTCCTGTTTGCAATAATCGGTCTTGCCCTGGGCATTCCCATCATTGTCGAGTATTTCCAGACCGGTCTTGTTCCGCGCTTCCCAACCGCCCTGCTCGCCGCATCGTTTATGTTCCTGTGTGGCTTAAGTCTCGCGACTGGTTTTATCCTCGACTCCGTGGCAAAGGTCGAAAAAAAGCAGTGGGAAGTCAATGTGTATAGCAAATACGCCTTCGGTGACCATCGCAACGACAACCCGAACGCAAGGTAAACCGCCATACCGCGCATTCCCATCGTCGTGCCGTGCTACAACGAGCAGGCGCAGACGGCGCTTGGTACGAGCTCGACAACACCGAAAGCCTCTACGCCGCCACGATGGACAAGTGGCGCCGCACGCAATACCTGGAGTTCGCCGAGCGCGTCTCATAACCAGTACTCCGGATGTGACCCAGAATGGCGGAAAGGCAAAGCCGCAACCGCCATTCTGGGTCACATCGAGGCGGCACATAACGATGTGTAGCCCGCTCGAGACCACAATCTGCGCAGCCTCGGGGTCGTCCCATATGTTGAACTCGGCGTACACGGTCGCGTTTCCGCCAACCGTGGTGCCGCCCATGAGGACGATGCGGTCGATACGATCGACACGCCCCGAGTGCGTACGTGGGAACAGCGTGATGTTCGTCAAGGGACCGGTTGGAACGAGCGTCATCTTGATATCGTCGGGCAACCCGGAAATAGAGCGGGCCATCTCCACGATTGCCGGCTCATCGGACAGCTTGCGGTCGGTCGCCCCCTCAAGCACGGCCTCGCCCAACCCCGACACACCATGCACTCTCCTATCAGTCCGAGTATAGGACGAGCACGCCTCACGGGGGCAATCTACTTCGTGCGCTCGGAGATCAGGCCTCGAATGAGGTCGACGGTAGCCTCATAGGAATGCGGGCGGTCGAACTGTGCCGCCGCGAGCTCGCGCGCCACGCGACCCATGCGTGCGCGTCCCGCCTCGTCCTCGACAAGCTCGCAGATCACTCTGGCGAGCCCCTCGGCGTCACCCGGCACAACATTCACGCCAAAGCCGTCACGCACGACCTTCTCGCGAAACTCAACGTTCATGGACGTGTTAATCATGGGGCGTCCCGAGGCCAGGTAATCGCCTATCTTGGTGGGCACGCTCTGGGGCGCGTTCGCCACCAGCGAGTTGACCACCATGTCGGACGCCTTGAGCCAAGCCGCCATGACACGGTACGGCATGTAGCCCAAAAGCCCAGCAGGCGCCCCGGTTCGCTCAACCGCCGCCTCGACGGATGCGCGTTCGGGGCCATCGCCAAGAATCTTGAGTCTGAGCTCGGGATGCGCCTTGGCAGCTATCGCCACAGCCTCGACGAGCGTCTCCAAGTCGTATAGTGCCGAGATATTACCCGCGTAAGTAACCCAGACCTCGCCCTCGGGCTTTTCCACGAAGCCGACGTTCTCAGCGGCGCCCGCGTCGAACTCCTCGAGGTCGTTACCCACGTACACCACGAGCTTGGGGATATCCTCGGCGCGGTCGCGGAAAGGGCGCGCGGCGTACTCGTCGGACGTACCCACCACGGCGTCCGCCAACGCGTACGCGCGACGAGCTTGGCGCTCGAACGGAGCGAAGACTATGTCGGACAGCACCGGAACGTCGAGCGCGATACGGAAGGCCTCGGGCCACAGGTCGTTCACGTCGACCACGAAGGGGATGCCGTAGCGTTTCGCGGACCGTCCCACGGCGAGCGTCACATCGTTGGGCGGAATCTGGCAGTAGATGAGGTCGTAGTCGTGGTCCACATCGAAGTACGCCGTCACGCGCTTGGCCATCACATGGTGCGCCCAGATGCGCTGGGGGCACATGTTGGCGGGATAGCTCGGCTCGGCAATGAACTTCACGTTGAACGCGTGTATGCTCGTGTCGAACGTCGCCAAATCACGCTGACGCTTCTCCCAGTGCTGGAAGCCGCTCGTGATGAAGTCGACATCGAAGCCGCGCTCCACAAGAAGCGTCGCGAGAAACGTGTAGCGCGTGGCGCCCTTAACCTCGTGGCCAAGCTTGGCGTCGGCGCTGAATATGGCTATGCGCGGTTTGCGGCTCATGGATCATCCCTTGGTAGTGTGCTAGTGACGGCGCTTGGATACCAAGCACTTGATGGAGTTGTACGAGAAGCTCAAGCGGTTGAGGAGCATGGCCATACGGTAACGCTGCTCGCCGCGCGCCCACTGGTCTATGTCCGCACGTCTCAGCTCACGTCGGAACGCTTTGGCGCGCGCACGCCCACGGCTGCGGTCCCCATCGAACAGCAACGCGATGTTGTAGTGCGTGTCCACGATTAGGTGGAGCTTCTCGCGCACGTAGTGGAGGGACTCATTCGAAAGCTTCTCCCCGCTCGCGGCACACACCTCGCCATGCTCGCAGCGCTCAAGGTAGCCCAGGAGCTCCATGACCACGCGGTCATGATCGTCCCAGCGGCGCACGTAGTTCGCCTGGCTCACGGACTGGTTCTCGTTGCCCACCAGGTACTGGTACACCTCGATATCGAGGTAGCAGATGGTGGAGGCGGGCACACTTGCCTTGACCACGTACTCGTAGTCCTCGTAGAAGGTGTGCTCGAGCAGATGGATGCCGATACCACGCAGGTAGTCCGTACGAGCGGTAAGCGTGTGGATCATGATCTGGAACACGGTGTCGCCGTTGGTGAGAACGCTGGAGAAGTCGAGCACACGACCCGTGACGACGCCCTTGGCGAGCGGGAACAGACGCCCCTCGCCAGAAGCCATGTCGATCTCGCGCTTCTTGTCTACCACAAGGTCGCAATCGAGGTCGGCAAGACGCTCGAGCAGCTCGGCCATACCATCCGCGTTCACCCAGTCGTCGCCGTCCACCACGCGGAAATAGCGCCCGCGCGCCTCGGCCAGGCCGGCGTTCACGGCCGAACCGTGGCCTCCGTTCTTCTTGGAGATGACGCGGATCACGCCATGGCTGCGCGCAGCGAACTCCTCCGCAAGCGCACGGGTGCCGTCGGTGGAGCCATCGTCCACAACGATAACCTCGAGATTGCCCACGAAGCGCGGGTCGAGGTAGGACTCGAGGCCGCGGGCGAGGTAGGACTCAACGTTGTACGCGGGAACGGCGATGGTGAGCTGTGGCGCAGATGCGTCGAACGTGTTCTTAGGCACGAGGGCTCCTAACGGGAGAACGTGGCTTTACGGTACGCGAGGCCGGCGCGCGACCTCACGAGGTGGATGATGCGACCGACGGCGCACCACACCAGGGCGCTGCGCGTCTTGAGGAGGCCCACGACCACACGGGCTGCCCCGCCCCGAGGGCGCGCACTCAGGACAAGCGCACCAAAGAGATCGTCGTCCATGACGCTGCGGCAGAAGGCCACGCGGCCCGCATAGTTTAGCCCCGCGCGCGCATCGCAGTTGCGCTCGAGCGCGGACAAGATGTAGCGCGCATAGCGAGCCCCGAGACGGGAGCGGACATCGGCGGAATCGAGGCCCCACGACACCTGCTGGCGGTATACATCGTCGATGCGGCGGCGATGCACCTCGTAGTACTCGGGCACGAATTTGGCCGTCAGGTTGGCGGCCACGCGCTTCTCGTAGCGGTACAAGGGACGCGCAACGAGCGCAAGGCTCTCAACGCGGTTAAAGACCGCAACGTTAAAGACGATGTCCTCGATGAGGGGAACGGTCTCAAACGCGATGCCGTCCAGCACCTCCGCACGGTAGACCTTGTTCCACGCATAGCCCAGAAGCGTGCGGTCCTCGAGGTCGAGAACCTGCGCGTGCGCATCGGAGCCCGAAAAAGCCCCGTCGAGCGCCGGCACGATGTCGTGCGCACCGCATACGGAACCGTCCGCATCGAAGAGCTCCTCGGTAAGTCCGAACACCACGACGTCGGTCCTGGCCTCCGCATCGGCCTGGGAACGGATCTTCTCGGCACAGCGCTCGAGCAGGTCGGGAGCGTACGCATCATCCGGATCGGGCATCCAAACGTAGCGTCCGCGGGCGGCGGAGATGCCGGTGTTGCGAGCATCGGCGAGACCATGGTTAACTTTATGACGCACGAGGCGAATGCGCGGATCCTCGGCGGCAGCATACTCGACGAGCTCCGCGACGTTATCGGGAGAAGCGTCGTCCACGCAGATGAGCTCCCAGTCCGCACACGTCTGCGCGCGGATGCACGCGATGGCGGAGGGTAGGTAGGCCGCGACTCGGTAGCACGGCATAATGATCGAGAACAACGGCCGGGCGTCGACGCCCCGCTCCGCCGCCTTGTCGCACGCGCCGGACATGTTAGTCGAACTGCGCCTTGTAAGCCGCGCAGACCTCGTCCACCGGGCCGATCATGCGCTCGTGGCCCTTCTCGATCCACACCGCGGAGGTGCAGATGCGCTCCACCTGCTCGATGGAATGGCTCACGAACAGCACAGTCACGTTACCGGAATCTATGAAGCTCTGGATGCGGCGCTCGCACTTCTCCTGGAAAAACACGTCGCCCACGGAGAGCGTCTCATCGACGATGAGGATGTCGGGCTCCACCACGGTGGCGATGGCGAACGCGATACGCGCGACCATACCAGATGAGTAGTTCTTCATAGGCATGTCGAGAAAGTCGCGCAGCTCGGCGAAGTCCACGATCTCGTCCAGGTGCTCCTCCATGAACTGCTTGGAGTAACCCAAAAGCGCACCGTTGAGGAAGATGTTCTCACGCGCCGTGAGCTCAAGATCGAAACCAGCGCCCAGCTCGATGAGGGGCGCGATGTTGCCACGAACCGTCACGGTGCCCTTCGTGGGCTCGAGCACGCCGGCGATAATCTTGAGCATGGTGGACTTACCGGAACCGTTGGTTCCCACCAGGCCGATGACCTCGCCCTTCTTAACCTTGAAGCTCACGTGCTCCAGAGCATGGAATTCCTTGAAGAACAACTCGTGGCGCACGAGCTTGATGAAGTACTCCTTGAGGGAGTTGAGCTGCTCGCTGGCCATGTTAAAGACCATCGTGACGTCGTCGACCTCGATGGCGTACTCGGTGTTGGTAGCGTCTGCCATGATTCCGCCTTAGACGTAGAGGATGAACTTGTGCTCGGTCTTCTTGAACACGAAGATACCGATGATGAGCGCGATGATGGCCCACGCGATGCACATGAGGAGCACCGTGGGCGTTGGGTTCTGCTGCCACAGGAAGATGTCACGCATGAACTCGAGATAGTTGTACATGGGGTTTATCTTCACCAGCATGATGATCCAGTGCGGGGCACCCTTGTCGATAAGGAGGGAGAGGTCCCAGAAGATGGGCGTGAGGTAGGTCCACGCGATGATGACGACGCCCCACAGGTGGATAATGTCGCGGAAGAAGACGGAGAGCGCGCCAATGGCCATGCCTACGCCAATGCAAAAGAGCATCAGCAAGAACAGGCACAGGGGCAGCCAGATGAAGTGCCATGTGGGCATAACCTGGAAGAACAGCATGACGATGGCCACGGCGATGAGCGAGAAAGCGAAGTTCACGAGCGCGAACAAGACCTTCTGCACCGGGAAGATGTACCGGTTGACCTTAACCTTCTTGAGCAGGGGCGCGGCGTTGATGATGCTCGTGAGCGCCGCGTTGGTGGAGTCACTCATGAGCGAGAACGTCACGTTGCCCACGATGAGGTAGAGCGGGAAGTTGGGGACGTTGCTGCCAAACATGTAAGAGAACACGATGGACATGACGATCATCATGAGCAACGGGTTGAGAACGCTCCACAACACGCCGAGGAAACTACGGCGGTACTTGAGCTTGAAGTCCTTGGTGACGAGCTGCTCGAGGATGAGCAGGTCCTTCTTATACGGACGCGGGGCCTTTTCGGTTGCGAGAGTCTGTGAGGACACCGACGACGCCTCCCTATTGATTGCACGTTAGCGGCAGATGCCGCCCTTGCCGAACAACGTATGATAACACAGGGGCGCTTGCGCGATTTCTCGCCTCGACGAGCTGCATACAATCAGGAGAGTCGGGTGCGCACTGACACCCAAGGCGGCCGAAGTTCTCGAGAGGGCGGAGGCAGATCAGGGCGGGAAACGATGCCCGAAGGCGCCCCTACCCCTTTGCGTTCTCCTTGGCTCGACGGGCGGCGATGGCCTTGCCGTTCGCGAAACCACCGACCTTGCGCAGCAGGCCGCGAACGCCATTGCTCTTCACGAAGAAGCGAGCCTCGCTTGCGAAGTACTTCACGCGCGGCCACACCGACACGCGGCGGCCGGCAATACCCATCTGCTCCAAGTAGAAGCGCTTGCGCTTGGGCGAGAGCTTGGGGTGTCCGAGCACGATGTCGGTATCCATGCGCGAGAACACGCGGCGTGCGCCGTCCTGCACAATGGGGTTCTCCCAGCCATCGTCCACGATTCCGCCGTGGATGTAGTTGAAGCCGCGCATGTAGTGCGCCTCGAGAATTCCACGATCCGTCACGTTCAGACGTTCGAGGATATCCGTCATGTCGCACCAGCGGTCGAACGGCAGGGCAACGGCCGCGTCCTTCTTGTGGTTGTACGTAGCGCCGGGCAGATCGCAGCGGTAGTGGTAGAACGCCTCGTCAAACGTCATGATTGCCTTGGCCTGGCAGAACGACTCGATAAGGAACGGGTTGTCCGCCCAGCCGGCACCCGGGTACGGCACGAAGCGGATATCGCACTCGTTCAAGAAGTCGCGACGGTAGATGGCGCTCCAGATGCTGGGATGCTGCTCCACCATGATGGGCAGGTCGGCCAGGGTCACGGGACGCGTGGTATTGGGCAGACGGTGCGCCAACACGCACTGCTGCTCGTACTGCGTTGAAGGGTCATCCCAGTCGTGCACATCGATCCACGGACACTTGACGATGTCCACGGGGCCATCCACCATGGCCGCACGCTCGAGCATGCACCGGTACATGGCGGGATCGATCCAGTCATCCGGCTCGATGATGGAAACCCACTCGCCATGGGCCATCTCCAGGCCACGGTTGCACGTGGCGCCATAGCCCTCGTTGGGCTTGTCCACCACCACAACGCGCGAATCGCGCGCCTCAAATTCACGAAGAATGCCGAGGGAGCCGTCCTTGGATCCATCATTCAGACAGATGATCTCCAGCTCACGATGTGTTTGGGAGCAGATGCTATCCAGGCACTGGGCCAGGTACTTCTCCACGTTGCACACGGGAATGATGACGGAAACGAGCGCGGAAGCGTCGGATTTCATGCAGGACGACCTTTCAGGAACGCTGCGGCAAAGCTCATCGAGCACCTGGCCGCATTCTTATCTGAACAAGAATACCAAGGAAGCCCCGCATACTCTCCCCTTTGCTATCATTTGACACGAATTATCAAACCTCGGCGCCAAGAAGCGGGAACCTCACGACCTTGAGCAAGAACCCCGCAACGACGCCTCTCGCATGCTCACAGATCGGATACACACATGGCCGCATCGCCCTTAACCGCCAGCATCTCCCAGGTTTTCGAAGCCGAGCACGGCCACGTTGTCTACCGCGCCGAGCTTCACGGCTGCGGCGCCGGCACGGACGTGCAGCTTCCCAGCCCCGCGGACTTTGCCCTCGCCGGCAAGAACGGCTCTCCGCTCGCCGTGGATACACACACCCGCTTCTACATCCTGGAGCCCCAAGCGCCCGGACGCGCGCCCATCCTGTCCATTCTCACCACCGGCTCCACCGCCAACTTCACCCTCACCTATCAGGGCATGTCGCTCGATACCATGACGGGTCGCCGCCGCGAGCGCATGCGTATCCGCCGCGACCTCGACATGGTGAATCCCAGCATCGACGGCGCGTACGCAAGCTACCCCAAGCCCCAGCCCCTGCCGAAAGGCTCCATCCCCCAAGACTTCCACCCGCTCGTGAGCATCATCTGCCCACTCTTCAACACGCCGCTTCCCTACCTGCGCGATATGATCGACTCGGTGGTGGCGCAAACCTACACCAACTGGGAGCTCGTGCTGGTAAACGCCAGTCCCGAGAACGAGGGCATGCAAGAGGTTCTCGCTACCTACACCGATCAACGCATCAAGACCATCGACTTTCCCAAGAACCTGGGTATCGCCGGCAACACCAACATCGGAATCAAACAGGCAGCCGGTGACTATGTTGCCTTTGCCGATCACGACGACACGCTCTCCCCCTATGTGCTCGAGCGTTACATGGCATTCGCCACCGAGCATCCGGACGCAGACCTCTTCTACTGCGACGAGGACAACTTCGAGGAAGACGACTCTGTCGGCTACGCCCCGAGATTCAAGCCCGACTTCAACCGCGACCTGCTCTACTCACACAACTACATGGTGCACATGCTCATGGTGAGCCGCTACATCCTGGATCGTGTCGAGCTCTCGCCCGACGAAGTCTCCGGAGCTCAGGACTACGACCTCTCCCTCAAGGCCGTGGAGCACGCCCGCTGCATCTGCCACATTCCCGAGGTGCTCTATCACTGGCGCGTGCACGCCGGCTCCACCAACGGCGGCGTCATGGAGTCCAAGCCCTACGCCGTTCTTGCCGGAGCCACGGCGTTGGAGAACCATTTCTCGCGCCGGGGCATCGAAACTCACGTTTCAGAAACCCATAATTCCTGTGTGTACCACGTGGATTACAAGAAAGCATCGCGCCCTCCACGCGTGGGTTTAGCCATTCTGAGCAACAACGCGCAAGACACGGCGCGCTTGTCTAAATCTGTTGGCAGTGTGCGCGGCATCTCGAGTACGAGCATCATCCTGAACCCCGCGAGCCTCAAGGCGGCGACGCAAGAGGTACTCGAAACCCTGGATACAGACCTCATCGCCTTCGCAACCGACATGATCGAGCTCGACGACGAGAGCTGCATCGCAACCACGGCGTCCTACTTCTGCCGAGCAGAAGTAGGCATCGTATCTCCCAAGCTTTTCTATCCCGACGGCCTCATCGCCCAAGCGGGCACCGTGCTCCTTGCGGATGGAACCCCCGTTGCCCCCAACCGCAACTTCACGGACAACATGGGCGGCGGCTACAACGGCCTTGCAGAGGCAACATGCAACTTCTCGGTCGCAAGTCCCGATCTCTTCATGATCCGACGCAGCGACCTCGAAACGATTGTCAGCCAGCTCCACGAATACGGAAACCTCCAAACCGAAGCGATGGAGCTCTCGCTCCTCTTGCGTCAGCAGGGCAAGCTCGTCCTCGGCACGCCACACGCGCGTGCCACCACCCACGGCAGTGCCTACCTAACCGCAAAGAAGCTCAACGACACCTACGGGAATGCGGGTAATCTCAAAGAGCTCTGGCGCCGCTTCCCCGCCATGCGCCAAGACGTGCTCGCCAACCCCAACGTAGAGTACACGAGCGGCTACCCGCGTCTCGATATCAAGCGCGATGAGGACGCCCAAGCCAAGCGAATCTACACTAGGGGCATTCTCTCTAGCATCAAGCACCGCATCTTGGGATAAACGTCTCGATATTCAGCATGGCGAACATTCGATGCGCTACTGATACGATATTCATAATATTTCATGCATCATCTATTGAAGACGCTGCATGAAGCCCTCCCGCACGTATACTATTGGACTGGAACAAAACTATAGGAGGGCACATGGGGTCTCATTTCTCCAACAGCAACGAATACCACAATTCCAGCGATACTGAGAACAACAACGAATACCATGGCAAACGCTTCAAGCCTCTTGACGACACGGGGACAATACCGCAGGCACAGGAGGCGCCCCGGGCTTTCGAAGCATATAATTCTCCCAGCGATACCGCCCAATACGCTCACTTTCCGTATCTTGATCTTCACTACGATGAAGAACCACTCGAGCGCAAAAGGATTCGCAGGAAGAAGCGCTGGCCCATCGTCGTAGGCATCGTCGTTG
The DNA here is from genome assembly GCA_963602825.1 of Treponemataceae bacterium. Lineage (GTDB taxonomy): Bacteria > Actinomycetota > Coriobacteriia > Coriobacteriales > Coriobacteriaceae > Collinsella. The sequence continues at coordinate 12,404 of CAVCKO010000040.1, forward strand.
CTCTGCTCGTCGCTTGCGGCGCCTCCGGAGCTGTCCTCCTCAGGCAAGTCAAGGACGTTAAAACGGATGCAGACTCCATTATTGCCAGCGCGCAAAGTGCCTCAGAAAGCGTAAAAACCGGAAACATGGACGGCGTGCTCGATGCTGCTCAGAACATCGATGCCGCGGCCGGGCGCATGCACTCGACCACCTCGAGTGCACTCTGGAATATCGCGAGTTTTATTCCGGTTCTCGGGAGCGATGTGGAGTCCGTTCAGACCATCTCGGCAACGCTCGATACGCTTGCAAACGACGCGCTCACGCCCGTTGCGGAGGCGCTCAAGGGTCAGGGCCTCAACACCCTCTTTACCGAAGACGGATCCATCAACATCAACCTGCTAACCAACGTGTGCACCGTTCTCTCAAATTCCAAGCCATCTATAAACAAGGCCGCGAAAGAGATGAGCGCTCTCCCCGACGCGCACATCGCCCAGCTACAGACAGCTCTTGAAAAAGCCAAGCCCCTCGTAGCCACCCTCAACGACACCGTAAACGCCGCATCGGCAGTCGCTCCGTACCTGCCGCAGATGCTCGGCGCAAATGGCCAAACACGTACGTATGTCGTAGTTGCCCAGAACAACTCCGAGCTACGCGCCACGGGCGGCTTCCCCGGCTCCACCGGTCTACTCACCGTCACGAACGGCAAGATCGAGCTCGGTGAATTCTCCGGCATTTCAAAGCTCAACGGTGGCGAGGGAACGCTTCCCACCACCGAGGTCGAACAGACGATGTATCCCAACGGCTACACCAAGATTCCCCAGCTCATCACCACGAACCCCGATTGGTCTTCTACCGGAATGCACGTACGCGACCTCTGGGCGGACCGCGTGGGAGATGTGGCCAACGGAGCGATAGCGGTCGATCCCGTGTTCCTGCAGCACCTGCTTGCACTCACCGGCGGGGTTACGCTCAGCGATGGCTCCACCATCGATGGCACCAATGCCGCAACAATTCTCCTCCACAACGTGTACCTCGAAAAAGCCGTTCCGGATCAAGACCCATACTTTGCAGAAGCTGCTGGCGCAGCTGCTAAGCAGGTAATGAGCAATCTGGGCAAGGTCGATCTTACCGCCCTCATAGAAACCGTGGCCAAGGACGCCAAAGCCGGCCGCGTGATGGTATGGATGGAAAACGCAGACGAAGAGAATGCGATCGCTAAACTCGGTCTCGAGGGTGCTGTCTCGCAAGATAGCACCGTTCCCGAGCTCGGCGTCTATATTGATGACAACACCTGGGCAAAGATGAGCTGGTATCTAAGCTCCCATATCGAGGTTGGCCAGGGCACTGCAAATGCAGACGGGTCGAAGACGTACGACGTTACCGTTCGCGTAAAGAACAACTGCACGACCGAAGAGGCCCAGACGCTTACGCATTACATCTCCGGCTACAACCCGGAGCTCAAGGCGCTCGGCAACATGATCTACGGTGTAACGCTGTACGCGCCGGCCAACGGAACCATTTCAAACATCCAGTCCAGCGCCGGCACTACGTATGCCGAGACCAAGTACGGTAATTGCCAGGTCTGGCAATACGGCGGACAGGTCCAGCTCGCCCCGCAGGAAAAGGAGACCTTGACGTTTACGGTAACCACGTCCACGGATGCCCAGACGGAGCTTGCCGTACGCACCACCCCCACGGCCCAGGAAGTTGCTGGCTGGCAGTAGGCTTTTTGCGCGATCAGGTTAGGCCGCTCCAACATATTCCACACGCAAAGGGGAGGGTACTCTATTGGGCACCCTCCCCTTTTAGCAGAAATCTAAAGCATGCCTTGTAAGCTATTAACGACACTACAGGAATAGCGTACTCCCGAAGGTTAAACGTGCAAGCAAGCTTAACAAGAATGAGAAACAGCTTACTCAGCCAACAACTCGTCCATATACACGTCGAGTTCCTCGTGCCAGTCTGCGGGCGCAAAGCCCGTGGCATCGAGCTTGGAGAGGTCCAGCGCGGAGTGCTCCGGGCGCGGGGCGATGGGGCCGGCGGCGTTGGCGTAATAATCCGCCGTGGAGACCGGCACCACCCTGCCGCCGTTACCGTTGGCGCGATCGAACACCGCCGCGGCGATCTTGGCCCAGCTGGCGGCGTCGCCGGAGTTGGTGCAGTTGTACAGGCCGTAGGGCGCCGGGGCCGTGGGCTCTATGTCGCCCTCGCGGTAGCCGAGCAGATGGAAGATGGCGCCGGCCATGGTCTCGGTGAAGGTGAGGCGGCCCACCTGGTCGTCCACCACGGTGACCCGCTCGAGGGCGTCCCCGGCGTCGGCGCAGCGGTCGGAGAGAGCGCGCATGGTCTTCACGAAGTTGTGGCCGCGGCCAATGACCCAGCTGGAGCGCAGGATGTAGTGCGCGGGGCAGGACTCGACGGCGAGGTCACCGGCGGCCTTGGACTGGCCGTAGACGGAGAGGGGCGAGAGCGCCTCGTCCTCGGAGTGCAGCTCCGCGGTGCCGTCGAACACGTAGTCCGAGCTCACGTGCACGAGCGCGATGCCGTGCTCGGCGCACGTGCGGGCGAGCAGCGCCGGTCCCGTGGCGTTGGCGGCCCAGCACGCCTTGCGGCCCTCGGGGGTCTCCGCCCTGTCCACCGCGGTGTAGGCGCCGCAGTTGATGACGGTGCCGTAGAGCGACCAGTCGAACTTGCCGTAGGCCGCCGGGTCGGACATGTCGAAGGTGTCGATGTCGCAGTAGTCGAAGGAGCCGTTAAGGCCGCGCTCCTCGGCCATGGCGCGCACGGCGCGGCCCAGCTGGCCGTTGCAGCCGGTCACGAGCGTGCGGCGCGGGGCCATGGGCAGGGCGTCGGCGAGCATCGGGTGCGTCCTGTCGGCCTCGGAGAGCTCGCACTCCTCCAGAGGGATGGGCCACTGGATGGCGAGCTCGGGGTCGGCCAGGTTCACGAAGGTGTAGGTCTTCTTGAGCTCGAGCGACCAGTGGGCGTCCACCAGGTAGGTGTAGGCCGTGCCGTCCTCCAGGGCCTGGTAGGAGTTGCCCACGCCGCGCGGCACGAAGATGGCGCGCGAGGGGTCCAGCGTGCAGGTGAAGACCTTGCCGAAGCCCGCGCCGGGGCGGAGGTCCACCCACGCGCCGAAGACCGAGCCGGTGGCCACGGAGATGAACTTGTCCCAGGGCTCGGCGTGGATGCCGCGCGTGACGCCCTTGTTGTCGTTGAAGGAGATGTTGTTCTGCACGAATCGCAGGTCGGGGATGCCCGCGGCCACCATCTTCTCGCGCTGCCAGTTCTCCTTGAACCAGCCGCGGTTGTCGCCGTGGACGGGGAGGTCCACCACCTTGAGGCCGGGGATGCCGGTCTCCGTTACGGTGAGCTGTTTCTCGAATTCAAATTCTGCCATAGGGTCCGTTCCTTTCCAAAGTCCCGGCCCGTGCGCGGCGAGCTCCCCCGGGATCATCCCCATGTCCGCAAGGGAGCTCGCCGTGCACGGGCCGAGAAGGCGTCTCGCGTACTCGGGCGCCGCCGCGAGTAGTTCGCGACGGCGCCCTCGATCAGTGTGGTAACTTACTGGCCCTGCGCGCGGTAGCGGGCCTCGGTGGCCTCCTTGGCCGGGCGCCACCAGGCCTCGTTGGCGACGTACCAGTCGATGGTGGCCCTGAGGCCCTCGGCGAAGTCGGTGTGCGCCGGACGCCAGCCGAGCTCGGTCTGCAGCTTGGTGGAGTCGATGGCGTAGCGGCGGTCGTGGCCGGGGCGGTCGGCGACCCAGTCGAAGTCCTCGGGGTCGCGCCCCATGGCCGCAAGGATCATGCGCAGCACGGTGATGTTGTCCCTCTCCCCGTCGGCGCCGATGAGGTAGGTCTCCCCCATGCGTCCCCTGGTGAGGATGTCCCAGACGGCCGAGGAGTGGTCCTCGGTGTGGATCCAGTCGCGGACGTTCTCGCCGCGGCCGTAGAGCTTGGGGCGCACGCCGTCGATGATGTTGGTGATCTGCCTGGGGATGAACTTCTCCACGTGCTGGTAGGGGCCGTAGTTGTTGGAGCAGTTGGAGATCGTGGTGCGCAGGCCGTAGGTGCGGGTCCAGGCGCGCACGAGCATGTCGGAGGACGCCTTGGTGCTCGAGTACGGCGAGCTCGGCCTGTACGGGGTCTCCTCGGTGAACCTCGCGGGGTCGTCGAGCGCCAGGTCGCCGTAGACCTCGTCGGTGGAGACGTGGTGGTAGCGGATGCCGTACTTGCGGACAGCTTCCAAAAGACGGAAGGTGCCCTCGACGTTGGTGCGCAGGAACGGCTCCGGGTCGGCGATGGAGTTGTCGTTGTGGCTCTCGGCGGCGTAGTGCACGATCGCGTCGTGGCCGGGGACGAGCTCGTCCAGCAGCGCGGCGTCGCAGATGTCGCCCACGACGAGCTCCACGCGGTCGGAGGGCAGCCCGGCGATGTTCTCGGGGTTGCCGGCGTAGGTCAGCTTGTCCAGGACGGTCACGTGCACCCCGGGGTGGTTGTTCACCACGTAGTGCACGAAGTTGCTGCCGATGAAGCCGCAGCCGCCCGTGACGATGATGTTCTTAGGTTCAAAAATCTCAGACATTATTCTCCTTATTTACGCAGCCTGCTGCTCAAGGCGTTCCACAAGCTGCTCTTCGGAATGAACAAACTCAAACGGTTCGTACTCGCCGTATGCAGAAGGACGACTGATGGTAACGAGCTGAAGGTCAGACGTGCCAAAACGACCCTGTACCCTTCGCATCATCTCAACAAGCTCCTTGCCTGGTTTAACGGCCATTACCAGCGAACCTTGCTTAG
>CAVCKO010000040.1:17191-22998 GCA_963602825.1 Treponemataceae bacterium
CTCCCTTCTGAACTCAGCTTCATCATGAATCAAACCGGCCTCGTAGCGCATTCGCAAGAAGGCACCAATCTTCGAATCAGCGGTCTTCTTATACAAATACTTGTGAAGCCAGTTGTTTAACTGCCTATCAAAGAAAGTATTGTACTGAAGCTCTATCGGATAGCAGCGAGCTTCACGCACATAATAGAGATGAACGCCACGATAACCGTCGTCTATGGCTTTTCCAGCAGATAGATCAACAACTTTAAAATCAGAACCGCTTAACGCAAGAACGGATTCATAAGAATCAACAATGGATCGAAAGCCGAGAAGGTCATTAAAGACTTTACGCACTTGATGATCGGGCCAATAACGGTCTAACTTAAGCTTGATAGACTGAAGAGATTTAATTCGACTGTCTATAGGCAAGTCAACCAATGCCGATTGGCCTTGATACCACTCATTAGCTCGAAAGAGCTCATCAAGCAGGAGGTCCCGATCAAAATAATGCAGGTTCTTCTTAAGCGATATCCCCAGCTCGCTTTTATAAGAAAGGGATGAGAGCAGCTCGACGGAGAGGCCATCGCGCTCCAGAATGTCGATCATCTCTCGCCCCCTTTCACCGGGCAATTAGTACTCGCGCGGGCTGTTGACGATCTCGCCGGCGGCGACCTTCTTCAGGTGCTGCCCGTAGACCGACTTGCCGTAGGCCTCGGCGGCCTGCTTGAGCCCCTCGGTCGTGATCCAGCCGTTCTCCCAGGCAATCTCCTCGGGGACCGAGACCGGCAGGTCCTGGGAGTGCTCCACGGCGCGGACGAACTCCGCGGCCTCGTGCAGGCTCTCCATGGTGCCGGTGTCCAGCCACGCGTAGCCGCGGCCCAGGGTGACGACGGAGAGCGTCCCCTCCTCCAGGTACATCTGGTTGAGCGTGGTGATCTCCAGCTCGCCGCGGGCGGAGGGCTGGACCTTATGGGCCTTGGCGGCCACGTCGCCCGGGTAGAAGTACAGGCCGGTGACGGCATAGGAGCTCTTGGGGTCGGCGGGCTTCTCCTCGATGGAGACGGCCCTCCCCTGCGCATCGAACTCCACGACGCCGAAGCGCTCGGGGTCGTCCACGTGGTAGCCGAAGACCGTGGCGCGGCCCGACTCGGCGTTCTGGACGGCGCGCGTCAGGTGGCGCGACAGGCCGTTGCCGTAGAAGATGTTGTCGCCGAGGACGAGGGCGCACGGCTCGCCGGCGATGAACTCCTCGCCGATGGTGAAGGCCTGCGCCAGGCCGTCCGGCGAGGGCTGCTCGGCGTAGGAGAGGTTCACGCCGAAGCGGGAACCGTCCCCGAGTAGGCGCTCGAAGTTAGGCAGGTCGGTCGGCGTGGAGATGACCAGGATGTCCTTGATGCCCGCCAGCATGAGCGTGGACAGCGGGTAGTAGATCATCGGCTTGTCGTAGACCGGCAGCAGCTGCTTGCTGGTGACGAGCGTGAGCGGGTACAGGCGCGTGCCCGAGCCGCCCGCGAGGATGATGCCCTTCATAGATTGGACCTCCAAAGTTGGGCGTACACAGTTGGTACTAGTATACGCGAGAGGGCACGCGGGCTGCGAAGCTGCACAAAAGTAGGACGAGGTGCAATGTCGAGCACGCCCGTCCGTCGATCCACTTCCCGACTCTACGCAACCCCGCCCTTTATGCAGCGATCCACCCATGCCTTAAGCCTTCGAGGAAACGTCTCCCTAGCCCCGCTATCAGTATCATCGATATCGGAAACGGGCTCACCGCAGACGAGGTTCGTGATAGGCGCTTCCGCGATTCGCACCTCTCTCCCCAAGATTGGAACAGCAGCTTCGACCTTCCCCACAGACACATCAGGAGACAGCGGGACAACAGCGCTACCGGCAAACACGGGCTCACCCTTGCTTGCGTTGATGTAGAAATGAAAGTTGTAGGTTCGACATCCGACGTCCCAGCCATCTTCCCGGTCAACAAGCACCTGGAAATCCGCATCAGACCCATCCATCTGAAACCACTGAAGATCCGACTGATCCCCCATGGACCAAACAGCTAAACGCGCATCGCCAGCGGGCTCAAATGATGTAAAGCTAACGCAAATGCCAGAGTCAGGCCAAATAACAGGTACACACGCTTCCGCACGCGAGCGGTGCGACTCTTCGACAAGGCGACGCTCGACAGCAAGAGCCTCGTCAGATGCCTCAACGGGTGCGCAAGTATAAGTCTGACGGATTGAGGCGCCATCAAAACCACCCGCGCCCAGATCAGAACAGACCAAGTTCGCAAAGCAATCAGACTCTAAAGCAACCGTTCGCTCGGCAACAAGATCAAGACCTCCCTTGCGCAGACTATCCTGTTTCTCCCTATCTGCAGCCAGCGACACGATCGCCGTTGCCAAGGAAGCTGCATCCGAACGCGCAAGCAGAAGACTACCGTCCCTAAAATCAAATAGGTTGTTCTCCCGGTAGAGATCGATGACGGGAAGCCCGCACGCCATCATTTCGAAAGGAATGCGTGAGGGATTTGAGATACTGAGCGATACTCCGCATTTGCAACGCCAGTAGAGCTCGCGGCATTCATCGGTAGAAATCAAGCCAAGCGACACCACGCGATGATCGGAAATGGGCACCGGGGCATCAGAGCCATACAGATAAAACGTAAGCGATGGATCGAGCTCCAGTGCAACGCGAATTGCCTCCACGAGCAGAGGAGCAACGCGTCGTCCCTATTCAGGCTGATAAATAGCGCATACGGCGTGCTCTGAAGCCGGCTTCGAGTTTTCACGGCAGCCGAGGCTCTCTGAATAGTAAGACGGACCAACGCCAAAGTCCGTATATCCAAGCACACTGCCATATTCTCTGTCTATTTTTCCCGCGAGCCACTTGCCAATGGTGACAACTCGAAGCCCGTGGCGATACGTGTTTTCCGCAGCAAGAAAGTTGCTATCCAAGGAGAAGAACCAAGGCTCATAATCCTGAACGAAATAAAAGCCAGGAGCGCCATGTAAACTCGAAGCCAGATACTCGACAGTGTCCCAGGACGTCGCAATGGAAAGAGTTCGATCTTCCTCATTAGCACCTGCAAGGAGCCATGCCAAACCACGCTAAACATGACTCCTCGACGAACAAAAGATCAAGAACTTTATTTACTGGAGGAATCACATAAAAGTCATTGCGATATCCACGGCATGAGAGCGCGGAGGCATTTTGAAGAATGGTTCGAAATCCGCCGCCGCCCATAGTCGGGGTGGGAACGTACCATGCGGCAACTAGTCCCTCTTGTTTGTTCATCATGAGCCCCCTGACGCTCTCCGGGACATGGCTACAGGCCAAGTGATTCAACCATATCGGTCAGAAATGGGAACAGGTCCTCATCGGAAAGATAGTGAGCGTTCACGCAGCCACACGACACTTCGGCGGAGTATCCTTCGCAAATTCGGGCAAGCTCACAGCCGATTCCATGCGGCGTAACATTGCTTACAGAAACGACGGAGTCACCGAAACTCGCGAGATCCTTCCCGACAAACGTATTCGTAATGACCTTAACGCCAAACGAAGCCATTTCCAACGGGGGATAACTCGGATGGGGCGAGGCCATCAGAGAAATGCCCGCATAGGACTCAGCCAGCAAGCTCGCGTATCCTTCGAGAGACTGCTTGCCCACAGAAACAAGATACCTGCCGTTGGCCAACGGCACAGGGGGATGCTGCTCGCCAGCAGAGAGGAACTCCCACAAAGAGCTTTCTGGACAGGCCTCAACGAACTCCCTCAAGGACTCAACAACGAGCTCGAAGGCATTGCGCGGTGTCCCAGGACGACCATATACGAGAATCTGACGACGCTTCGCGGTCCTGCCATCAAGCTGGACAAGCTTTTCCTTAAGCTTATCGTTCAGCATCGGATCAAAAGAAAACTCGGACTCGAAGCGGAAACCACGCTCAAAGAAGTACTGCCTGAGCTCAGAGGAATTGAACACGGCAACAACGGGAGTCGAGCTCGTGTATGTAGAGCGCGCGAGAAGGTAATTCGAACACCAGGCATAGAATCCAGGCTCATAATCTTGGATCAAGTATATAAGCGGATTCATCTCAAGGTCGCCGCGCGAGAAATGGACACCGTATTCAGACTGATAGCAGTAAGCCGACCACCAGGACGTAGCAATGAACCAATCGCCTCGCGCAACGGGAATATCAGCGGTATTACGAGAAGACGCGTTCACGATACTGAAGTGCGCATCTCCCTCGGAACCAAGTTCATATAGCTCATAGCCGTCGAAGCGCTCGGATACAGAACCGGCACGCGTTACGGCATCGAGCACAATAATCCTGCCATCCATGCCAGTTTCAGCAAGCAACCGTTCGTAGAACTTAAGAGCGGTGGCGATGCCGCCGAAGATATCCTCAGGATTAACGGACGGAACGAGAAGATTGAGGCGCCTGCGTTCCGACTCAGCTTTAACGAAATGAAGCGGTCGAATCTCGGGGACTGATACCTCCATGCGCGCACCAGCACTTCTCTGCAGACGCTCCTTGTTCGAAAGCACCCTTGGCACACAGGACATGTAGTCTAAATTGGAGTTGTAATACGGATCTCCAGCAGCAACGTAAGGCCGATACATAGCCTCCGAAAGCTTAAAGTCGATGGCAGGGATATCCTTGGCATCACGCGTCTTTGACTCGTAATGAGTGAGCCTCACGCCCGGAAGATACACATTGCGCTTACCATACTTCATTGCACGGAGGCACAGCTCAACGTCGCTACCACACACAATGAAATCCTCATCAAACAGCCCAATCTCTTCCAAGCAGGAACGTGAGATGGCCATGCAGGCACCCGTAACAGCAGAAACATTCCTTGTCACCATGGGAGAAATGAACGGATTTCCGTTGTGCACCGCGGGCATTGCCTTGTAAACATGATCGGCCCAGCCGCCCATTCCGACCACAACTCCAGCATGCTGAATAGTGCCATCGGGATAGGTAAGTAAGGCTCCAGCGACTCCAATTTCAGGTCGCAGAGCGTTTTCAACAAGTCGGGTAAGCCAGGAACCCTCGAGTACCTCAACATCATTGTTCAAGAAAACGAGAACGTCACCCTTCGCCTCAGAAATCCCCTGGTTGTTTAGCTTGGACCAGTTGAAAGGGTAGGCGGAGGTTACAACCCTGACGTTCTCGTGCTCGGAAGCAACTGTATCAAAATACGCAAAGGTCTCAGCATCGGACGAATTATTATCCAACACGATAATCTCAAAGTTAGGATACTCGGTCTTAGCAAAGATGCTATCGATTGCGACCTTAAGGTCGTCCGCGTGATCTTTCGTGGGGATCACAATCGAGGCCAGCGTGCCCGCAGCGACCGGATATCTCACGTCATACACAAACAGGTTGTCAGTCTCATCTACTCGGCACTCGTCTTTACCGTACAAGCTGTCGAGATAGTTTTGTATTGCCTTCTGCCCCGCGACCTGAGAATACGGCTTGGCATCAGGGTTCGATGCCGTAGAGGAAGCGATAGCGCGCCAAGAATACAACGACTTCGCAACGTGGGAAATATGCTTAGCGGCAGCCGACATGCGAAGGAACAGGTCGTAATCCTGACTACCATCGAACTCAGAGCGAAAGCCGCCAACCGACTCAAACAGAGCGCGTCTGAAGGCAACCAAATGTCCCACGTACATTTGCGAAAGCATGAGATCAGGCGACCAGTCAGGTTTATGAAGCACAGCGAGACGGTTGCCATCTTCGTCCACCACATCATTATCGGTGTAGATAAGGTCAGCATGCTCCACGGTGGCAGCAACGAACAACTCGGCCAAAGCAGCTGGA
>CAVCKO010000041.1:0-22809 GCA_963602825.1 Treponemataceae bacterium
GGTTATGGACAAAGCCAAGTTCTACAATCCGTTTCGTCCGACCGCCGGTGCGGAGCCTCCTCGAATCATCGGTCGTGATGATATCTCTCTCGAGTTCGTGGAGGGTCTCATGTCCGGCGTTGGCGCCCCCGCACGTCTTATGCGAATCACAGGCCCGCGCGGGTCGGGGAAAACGGTTCTTCTTTGCGATCTGCGCGACCGAGCGATTGAACTGGGTTGGAAGGCCGTTGTTGTTTCGGCTGGTCCGCGTTTGTCGCACGATCTTATGGAGCAGATTCAAGACCAACTGACTTTTTCCTCCGCTTCGCTTGGCGTTAACGCTGGTATTGCTTCTGCCAAGTTGGACATTTCTTCAAGCGAAATGAGCCTTCGGGCAAAACTAAAGCAGATTGCACAGGGCTCAAAGGGCCTGTTCATCGCTGTTGATGAAGTCCAAGATGCCCCAGTTGAGGAAATGCGTATTATTGCCTCAACAGTTCAATTACTCATTGGGGAGAAAGCCAACATCGCTCTTGCCTTTGCCGGATTGCCATCGGGCGTTATGGATCTCATTAACGGCAAGGCACTTACTTTTCTTCGCCGCGCGGTTCCCGAAGACCTTGCTCCTATCAATCAAATCGAGATTGCACTTTCTTTGAGTGATAGCTTTAACGCGACCGGTCTTTCTCTCGACGGGGATTTGCTATCAAAAGCGGCGAGAGCAACAAATGGTTATGCGTATTTAGTTCAACTTGTTGGGTATTCAATCTGGCAGCGCGCCAACCTTCATCGGGAAAAATCAACTCTCGTTAGTGAGCGCGATGTTGATGAAGGTATCCTGCTTGCCGAAGCTCGTTTCCACGACGTAGTTCACGAGCCTGCAATTTCGGGTCTTTCCCGTAATGAAATCAACTACCTGTATGCCATGTGCGAGGATAGTAGGCAATCCAAGACCTCGGATTTAGCCAAACGCCTTGGTAGAAAGACGAGTGAACTAAGTTCTGTTAGGGCCAAGCTGCTTTCACGAGAAGTTATCCAGGCGCCTCAGAGGGGCTATGTTCAATTTGCTGTGCCGGATTTGGACGAGTATCTCAAAGATAATAGAGATGAGATTCTATCGAGGTATTAAGGCTCCAGACTAAATCTCCGAGATTAAATGTACAACGATTGAAGGCGGCTCACGGTAAGGTGCCGTGAGCCGTATAGTGACCTCTTAGTCCCCCTGCCACCCCCTCATCCTCTAAAAAAGTTCTTAAGACAGCCTTAAAGGCGCCTCGGCTTGCGTTGACAGCGTACAATACGCATGTTTGACTATGGCAAAAGTGGAATTTAAGGGAAGGGGCGCGCCATGGAGGTGCTGGTTGTTGGCAATACCGCGTATGTTGACGACGACTTTTGTGCCAAGGCGTTTCCCGGCGACCATGTTCAGGTTGTAGCTGCCGACGATGTGCAGCGCGAGTCATCGTCCCACGGCTCGTGGAAAGAGCTGCTGCGCCACCTGGACCAGGCTTATGAGTTCGACCGCGTGGTCTACCTCTCCACTTATCTCACTCCGCATACCGAGACTTTTGGCGACATTGAGTTGCTGCGCTCGGTGTTTCGTGCCTGTATGTGCCGCCGTGTGCAGCTGCTGTTTGTGGCGGGGCCTGCGGGCGCGGAGGGTGCTGGCGGCGCGGCGAGCAATGACGATTTGCTTGATGCCACAGATGCTGCCGCCCAAACGGGTAAGGGCATTATCGCCCGCGCGGCCAACGACCTCTGTCGCTACTATGCCTCGCAAGACGACATCCAGGTCAAGATCCTGTGCACACCCTATCTGTATACCGCCTCCGCGGCGCTTAGCGACCCCTTCTTGGTGCCGCTGTTCGAGGCGTGCTCGACAGGGTCGGTCGCGCTCCAAGGTGCCGCGGACGCGCCGTTTCCCCTGTTGTGCGCCGAGGAGCTGGCGGTGCTGGTACATCGTGTCTTTGACAGTTGGGATGCGGCCTTTGAGACGCTCGATGTTGCAGATGCTTTCCATCGCACAACGGGCGACTTGGGCGGCGCGCTCCAGGGTTTGTTCCCCGGGCTGTCCGTTGCTTATGGAGAGTCGACCGGCTATGCGTTGCCCGCAGGCGATGTCGTTCGCAAACGCTATGGCTGGTTTCAGCGTTACGACCTGCTACGCGACCTTTCGACCATCCACGCCCGCTGGGTTAACACCCGCACCAAAAAGGTTAATCCCCTTCGTGCGGCCATCGATCGCATTCAGCTGCGCACGCTGCCCATTAAATGCCTGGAGACGGGCTTCGCATGGGTGCTGTTCGAGGTGCTGGAGCATCTGTTCTCCCAATCTGCCCAGCTCAACGTGCTCGATTACCGTCTGCTCTACGTCGTGCTCATCGGCACGCTGTATGGCCTGGACTTTGGTCTGGTTGCGGCGCTGTTGGCATCGGTGGGCTTGGCTGTGAGCTACTTTACCCAGTATGGCTATACCTTCCAGGGCCTATTCTATGAGCCTTCCAACTGGCTGCCGTTTATTGCGTACTTTGTGGTGGGCGCCGTGTGCGGCTATGTACAGCTGCGCAACAGCGAGGCCATTAAGGCGGAGCGTGACGAGAACGAGCTTGTGCGAAACCGCAACACGTTCCTAACGCGGCTCTATCACGACGCGATTGAGGACAAGCGTGCCTATAAGCGACAGATTGTGGGGCGCCACGATAGCTTTGGCAAGATTTTTGCCGTGACGCAGGAGCTCGACGTGCTCAACCCGCGTGATATATACCGCAAGTGCTGCGAGCTGCTGGGTGAGATTCTCGAGAACGATTCGGTGACAATCTACCATGTTTCGGGCGGGGCATTTGCGCGCCTGGTAGCGGCGAGCCCGGCGATTTCCAACGATGTGCCGCGCTCGCTCTCGCTCGACGACCTTGCGCCCGTGCTCCAAGGTGCGATCTCGGGTTTGTGGGTGAATCGCGCGCTGACGTCGGGGCTTCCGATGTTTGGCTATGCGATCGAGCGCGATGGAGCCCCCGCCGTGTTGATCTTCGTGCGTCACGTGGCCGAAAGCCAAATGACCCTGTACTACCAAAACCTGTTCCGCATCCTGTGCGGCCTGGTGGAAAGCGCGTTGGGACGCGCCTTCGATTACGAGGCCGTGGCGCAGGATAAGCGCTGCGTTGCCGGCACGTGCGTGCTCAACCACGATGCCTTTGGCCAGGAGCTTGCCGCCGAGCAAGCGCTTGCGTACAACAAGATGGGGAGCTTCTTGCTCCTGCGCGTGGTGCCGGGCATGGAGCCTGTTGGCGAGCTGGTCGGCGCCATTGGGTCGGCGATTCGCGAGAGTGACGCTGCGGGCTTGGTCGATGGAGACACGCTTTACCTGCTCATGCGTCAGGCGACCGAAGCCGACCTGCCCGTTATTTGCAAGCGCATGGCCGCCAAGCAGATTACGGTGGAATCCGTAGATAGCGAGGGCGTTGTGGCCCTGCTGCAGCGCATTGCGCCCGCTGGCAACGGTGAGGGGGAGGCCGCTTGATCTCGCTTGTCGTTGCTGCCGTACTGCTATTACTTCATGCGCTGGTTTGTCTGGTGCTGTGGACGCTTATGAAACTGGGCTTGCTGCCGGTTCGAGGGCACATGCTTGCCGTGATGGTGCTCGTACCGCTGTGGGGCCCGTTGCTCGTGGTACTGCTCTCGGTGCGTAGCGCGGTGTTCGGTGACGACCTTAAGGATGCCACGCTGGAGACGCTGCGCATTAACGATGACATGCATCGCAGTATGCTCGTGCAGGGACGCGAGGGCGATGATGGCGTGGTGCCGCTCGAGGAAGCACTGATCGTCAACGACCCGGGCGACCGCCGCCGTCTGATGCTCTCCATGCTTACCGAGGATCCGGATGCGTACCTGGCACAGTTGCAGGCAGCAAAACTCAACGACGATGTTGAGGTCGCGCACTATGCCGCGACGGCGGTGGCGCAGATTTCCAAGGAGTCCGACCTTAAGCTTCAGCAGTTGGAGCGCGCGTTTAAGACCGATCCCAGTTCGCATAACCTGGATTCGTATTGCGACTTTTTGGGCGCCTATCTGGACTCGGGTTTGGCAGAGGGCCGCGTGGCACAGATTCAGCGTCAGCAGTATGCACGCTTGCTCGCGCGTCGTTGCGAACGTGAGGACGGGTCGGCGCTGCGCATTCGCTATGCCACGGCGTTGGCCGATGCCGGCGAGATTGATAAGGCGGAGGACGTCGCTAGCCAGTTGGTGATCGATGCGTCAGACGAGCAGGACGTGTGGATGCTCTGCCTGCGCTTGGCCGTGATTCGTCGCGATGGGCAGGCGGTGCGGCGTGTAATCGACGCGATCGACAAGCAGCATGTGTATTTGAATGCCGAAAATCGCGAGAGGCTGGCATTTTGGCGTGAAGGAGAGGAGGCCCGATGAGCGTGGTGCAGCATATCCGCGAGCGTGCGGGCCATTTTCGCTGGATGGGACTGCTCGTGGTATGGGCGGTCTTTATCGCCATGGCGGCCGTGCTGTTGATCGAGCGTGCCGGCGTGCAGTACAGCGCCGGGCAGCATAAGCTGGGTATGCTCGCCGCCAACGACGCCGTGCCGGCAAGCTCAGCGATGTTTGGCCAAAAGCCCACGTGCTTGGTTATTACCGACTCGGGCCAAGATGGCGTCGAGGACGTTAAAGACCAGTTCGACCAGATTTTGCTCGATATGAAGATCGCCCATCGCGATGT
Source organism: Treponemataceae bacterium (assembly GCA_963602825.1). GTDB lineage: Bacteria > Actinomycetota > Coriobacteriia > Coriobacteriales > Coriobacteriaceae > Collinsella. The sequence goes on from CAVCKO010000041.1 coordinate 4,703, forward strand.
GGATATTGCCACCGATGGTGCTGATGCAATTCCTTCCCTCACATCCTTCGACCGCGTGATTTTACTGATGCCTTCGATCGATGGGCTCGGTACGCACCTCTCCGACATCATGAGCTGGGTGAGCGCCGGCGGTTCGCTTATGCTCGCCATGACGCCGGACAATTCGAGCTATCTGCAGGCAATCGGTCCCAAGCTGGGTATCGATTTTGCCGGCTATGAATATGCGACGGCGGAGAGCATCGTGCCGAGCGAGGACTTTATGATCGGCGGTGGCCAGCGTTATGAGCTCTCGGATCCCTTCGATTCGTCGCTCTCGGTTTCGCTGCGCGAGACGGCGCGTGTGTGGGCCAAAACCGGCGACACGGGTACTCCGCTTATTTGGTCGAGCGATTGCGGCAGCGGCCGTACCGTGGTGTGCAATATCGGTATCTACGACAAGGTCATGCGCGGTTTCTATGCTGCGGCCGTGAGCCTGTTGGGCGATGCCACAGCCTATCCGGTCATCAATAGCGCGGTGTTTTACCTGGACGATTTCCCGAGCCCCGTTCCCTCGGGCGACGGCACGTACGTCAAACGCGACTACGGCCTTTCTATCGCCGATTTTTATGCCAAGGTGTGGTGGCCCGACCTGCAAAAACTTGCGCAGCAATACGGCATTCGTTATACCGGCGTGATGATCGAAAACTACGAGGACGCGGTCAACCAGACCGAGCCCGCGCGCCAACCCGATACCACGCAGTTCCGCTATTTTGGCGGCATGCTGCTGCAGATGGGCGGAGAGCTGGGCTTTCACGGCTACAACCATCAGCCTCTGGCGCTCTGGGATACCGACTATGGCACGCTGTATGACTACAAGACCTGGAAGAACAAGGAAACGCTTGTTGCATCGCTCAACGAGCTTATCGCTTTCCAGGATGAGGTGCTGCCTAATGCGCACGGCTCGGTTTACGTGCCGCCGTCAAATATCCTTTCGGCCCGTGCACGCAAGCTTATCGGCACCGACGTTCCGCGCATTAAGACTATTGCCAGTACGTATTTTGAGGATGGCACCGACTTGCCGTACGTGCAGGAGTTTGGCGTGGCGAGCGATGGCATTGTGGAGCAGCCGCGTATTGTCTCGGGCGGCATGGTCGACGATTCCTACATGCGCCTGGCTGCTGTGTCCGAGCTCAACATGCACTACGTGAGTACGCACTTTATGCATCCGGACGACCTACTGGATCCCGATCGCGGCGCTAGGGAGGGCTGGGAGGTCTACAAGGGCGGCCTGACCGACTACCTGGACTGGCTTACCAAGTCTGCGCCCGACCTGCGGCGCCAGACCGGTTCGGAGTGCTCGGGCGCCATCCAGCGTTTTTCGTCCGTGACGGTGAGCGTGGATACGAGCGCGGATGCCTGGACGCTTAGCCTGGGCAATTTCCACGATGAGGCTTGGCTTATGTTCCGCGCCAACAACGGCGAGCCGGGTGCAGTCACGGGTGGCGAGATTACGCATCTGACGGGCGACCTGTACCTGGTCAAGGCCACGGACAAGACGGTGACCATTGCGCGCAAGGAGGGTGGCGACTAATGAGAATCTGCTTGGTACTCGAGGGTTGCTATCCCTATGTGCACGGCGGCGTGTCCACCTGGATGCACGGCTACATACAGGCCATGCCCGAGCACGAGTTTGTGCTGTGGGTGATTGGCGCGCATGCTGCCGATCGCGGCAAGTTTGTCTACGAACTGCCCGGCAACGTGGTCGAGGTGCACGAGGTATTTCTGGATGACGCCCTGCGGCTTTCGGGCGAGCAAGAAGAGGCCGACTTTAACGACCGCGAGCGCGAGGCGCTGCGCCGCCTGGTGTCGCTCTCCAATCCGGACTGGGACGTACTATTCGATATCTTCCAGCGCCGTCGCGTGCATCCGCTCTCGTTTTTGCAGAGTCGCGCCTTTATGGATATCTTTCGCGACGTGTGCCTGGCCGAGTACCCATACACGCCCTTTGCCGATGCATTCCACACCATGCGCTCCATGCTGCTGCCCGTGCTCTACCTTCTGGGCAGCGAGGTGCCGGTGGCCGATGTGTATCACGCCATCTCGACCGGCTACGGCGGCCTGCTCGCCTGCCTGGGCTCGAGCGTTCACCAGGCTCCGGTGCTGCTGACCGAGCACGGCATTTATACCCGCGAGCGCGAGGAAGAGATCATTCGCGCCGACTGGGTGGTGCCGTCGTTTAAGGACCGCTGGATTCGCTTTTTCTACCTGCTTTCGGAGGAGATCTACCGCCGCGCCTTCCGCGTGACGAGCTTGTTCCATAACGCCCGCAAGACGCAGATCGATATGGGCTGCGATGCTGACAAATGCCTGGTCATCCCCAACGGCATCCAGTTCGACCGCTTTAAGGACATTCCCTTAAAGCCCGATGACGGCTGGGTGGACATTGGCGCGGTGGTGCGCCTGGCGCCCATCAAGGACGTCAAGACCATGATCTATGCCTTCTTTGAGCTGCACGAGCGCCTGCCCAAGGTGCGTCTGCACATCATGGGTGGCGTGGATGACGAGGAGTACGGCGCCGAGTGCCACGCGCTGGTGGAGACATTGGGCGTGCGCGATCTGATCTTTACCGGGCGCGTCAACGTGGTCGAGTACATGGAAAAGCTCGACTTTACCATTCTGACGAGCATCTCCGAGGGCCAGCCGCTCAGCGTGCTGGAGTCGCTTGCAGCGCGCCGTCCCTGCGTGACGACCGAGGTGGGCTGCTGCCGCGAGCTGCTCGAAGGCGCCCCGGGCGATGACTTTGGCGTGGCAGGTTTTTTGACGCCGCCCATGTATCGCAAGGGCTTGGCCGATGCCATGGAGCGCATGTGCGTGAGCCGCGCCCGCCGCATTGAGATGGGGGAGCGCGGCCAGCGTCGTGTTGCCACGTACTTCTTGCACGAGCAGATGCTCGCCAACTATCGCGCGCTGTACGACGAGACGGCGCGTTCGTTTGACCTGCCCAGAGAGGGGGAGTAGCCGGTGGCCGGAATCGGTTTTGAGCTCAAGCGCCTGTTTAGGCGCAAGGGTCTGTTTGCCACGATGCGCGCCTATGGCTACGCCGGCATTGTGTGCACGGGTCCCATGCTGCTGGGCGTGCTGCTCCAGGTTGGTATCTTGGTGCTGTGCGGTCTGTGGGGTGTGGGCCGCGCCAACCAGGATCTGCTGGTGTGCATGGTGACCTATACGCTGCTGGCATCGCTCACGCTCACAAGCTTTTTCTCCATGCCGGTCACGCGCTTTTTGGCCGACATGCTCTTTGCCGAGCGCGAGGATGAGATCTTGCCTTCGTTTTGGGGATCTAATGCCATCATGCTCGTTGCGGGCACCGTGCTCTACGGCGTCTTTTTGCTGTTCTCGGGCGCCACGCTGCTGCAGGGGCTGCTGTGCCTGTGGCTGTTCAACATTATGATCGTCAACTGGAATGGCATGAGCTACCTCACGGCCATCAAAGATTATCGTGGCATTCTGTGCAGCTTTGCGGCCGCCATTGGCGTGGCGTGTCTGTGCGCCCTGGCAGCGCTGGCGTTGGGACTGCCGCCGGTCGAGGGCCTGTTGGCGTCAATCGCCCTAGGCTACGGCGTCATGCTTGCCTGGGATGTGGTACTGCTGTACCGGTATTTTCCACAGAGTGATCGGAGTCCCTGGCGTTTTTTGCGTTGGCTCGACCAATTTATGCCGCTTGCACTTACGGGGCTGTTTACCAACTTGGGGCTTTTCGCACACCTGGTTATTATCTGGGCGGGCCCTATTGGCGTGCAGATCAAAGGCCTGTTTTACGGGGCTCCTTACCATGACGTTCCGGCACTCATTGCGTTTTTGACCACACTCGTCACGACCGTCAACTTTGTTGTGTCGGTCGAGGTCAATTTCTATCCGCGCTACCGTGACTACTACAGCCTGTTTAACGACGGCGGCGTGGTGGGCGATATTGTGGTGGCCGAGGAGGAGATGCTCTCCACGCTCAACAGCGAACTGCGCTTTTGCGCGCCCAAGCAGCTGTTTGTGACCGCGGCGGTCATCTCGCTCGAGACCACAGTGCTCTCGGCCCTGCCGCTGGGCTTTAACAACCTTATGCACGGGTATTTTCGCACGTTATGCGTAGGCTACGGCCTGTATGCCGTGGGCAACACGATCCTGCTTATCTTGCTGTACTTTACCGACTACAAGGGAGCCGTTCTGGCCTCGGGCCTGTTTGCCGGTGTGGCAGGGCTGGCGACCGCCGTGTCGTTGCTTTTGCCGCAGCAGTTTTACGGCTTTGGCTTTTTGTTGGGTGCGGTGGTGTTTTTTATCGTGGCCCTGCTGCGGCTCGATACCTATACCGCCAACTTGCCGTATCGTATCCTGAGCCAGCAGCCCATTGTAGCGACCGACAAAACGGGTCGCTTTACACAGCTGGGCCGCATGCTCGACCGTGCCGAACAGCGCTATGAGGAAGGCCGCCATAAGGGTGAGCCGCACGGCGCGTTTCAGCGCGCAGTAGTTCGCGTGTACCGTAACCATTGGGGAGGTTCTGATGATCGATAAGTTGATGTCTCGCCGCTGCCTGATCGAGGCGGCTGCCGGCGCGCTGCTGCTTTCGGGCTGCTCATCTCAGGACGAATCCTCGACCAAAAAGGTCAAAAAGCAGGGCAAGATTAAAAAGGCCGAGGCCTCCGACCAGTCCAAGCACCTGCGCGATAAGGACGAGCTGTACGAGGTCTACGACGACTCGGGCATTGTGACTATGTACCTGACGGTCTCGCGCGGCAACAGCTCCGAGAACACCGATCACAGCTGGGCCGAGATCAACACGTACTCGGTGTATGACTATGCCGACATGGGCGTGACGCGCTATCAGGTTATGGGCCTGCTGCAGGCGGGCGACGAAGACGGCCCGGTGGCCGGCGAGGTTGGCTATGGCGAGGAAGCGCCCAATGCCACCGTGCAGGTGCGCGGCCAGACGTCGAGCTCCTACACGCAAAAGAATTACAAGGTGGAGCTCAAAAAAGGCAAGGGCACCTGGCGCCAACAGCGCGCGATTGCGCTCAACAAGCACATGGGCGAGGGTATGCGTTTTCGCAACAAGATGGCCTACGACCTTATCCGCGGGATTCCCCAGATGATGGGCCTGCGCACGCAGTTTGTGCATCTGTGGGTGTGCGACCAGACCGAAAAGTCCAACGATACCTTTGAGGACTACGGCCTGTTTACGCAGGTGGAGCAGCTCAACAAGACGGCGCTTAAGGCACATGGCCTGGATAAGAGCGGGCACCTGTACAAGGTGAACAGCTTTGATTTCCATCGCTACGAGGACACCATTAAACTTGCCGACGATCCCGACTACAACCAAGCAAGCTTTGAGGGCATACTCGAGATTAAGGGCGATTCGGACCACACCAAGCTCATCGAGATGCTCGACGCCCTCAACGACGAATCGCAAAAGATCGATGACGTGCTCGACACCTACTTTGATACCGAGAACCTGGTCTATTGGCTGGCGTTTCAGGTTCTGACGGGCAACTGCGATACTCAGAACCGTAACTGTTATCTGTACAGCCCGCTCAACTCAAATACCTGGTACTTTTTAGATTGGGATAACGACGGCATGCTGCGTAGGCTTGAGCTGAGCCTGAAGGGGTTCTCGGACTATGCGAGCTGGGAGCGCGGCGTAAGCAACTACTGGGGCAACGTGCTATTCAATCGTGCGCTGCGCAGTAAGGCGTTTCGCAGTGAGCTCGACCGCGCCGTAAAGGATCTGCGCTCGTATATGACCGAGGTACGCCTGGCCAAGATGATTAAACATTATCGTGAGGTTACCGAATCGCTGGTCTTTGCTTTGCCCGATATCGACAACCTGCCTGTCACCAAGGACCAATACGAGCAGATTGCCACGGCGATTCCCTCCGAGATCGAGGAGAACTACAAGAGCTTTCGCGAGAGCTATAAAAAGCCCATGCCGTTCTACATTGGCGTGCCGCAGATCGATAACGGTAAGCTGCGCATTAACTGGGATGCGTCCTACGACTTTAAGGCGCGTGACATTCGCTATACCGTGGAGCTGGCGCGCGACTATGCCATCAAGGACGTACTTTTTAAGGCTGAGGACGTGCTGCTGCCCGAGGTGACCTGCGATGCACCCGATGCCGGCCAGTATTTTGTACGCGTGCGCGCCACCAACTCAGACGGCTATACGCAGGATGCGTTTGACTACTATGTGACCGACGATGGCAAGCAGTACGGCATGAAGTGCTTTTACGTGCAGGACGGCGGTAAGGTCGTGGAGGATACGTATGAGGAGGTCTAGCGCACTGCTTGAGCGCTTGGCGGCTCCGCCTGTGCGTGCCACGCAGGAACGTTACCGCCACGAGCTCAAATATCTCATTAACGAGGGCGAGCACGCCGCGCTTGCCTGCCGCATGGCGCCGGTTTTTAAACTAGACAAGCATGCGCAGGCGGGCGGTTACACCATTCGCAGCCTGTACTTTGACGACTACTGCAACTCGGCCTACGAGGAAAAAGACGCCGGTATTCTCATGCGCAAAAAGTATCGCGTGCGCATCTATAACGGCAGCGACAAGGTGATTAAGCTCGAGCGCAAAAAGAAGTACGGCAGCTGGATCTACAAGGAGGACGCGCCACTCACGCGTGACGAGTTTGAGCAGATTCTGGCTGGCGACTACGACTTTTTGCTGAGGAGCCCCTATCCGCTCTGTCGCGAGTTCTACATCGAGTGCATCTGCAATATGATGCGCCCGCGGACCATCGTGGACTACGAGCGCGAGCCGTGGGTGATGGATGAGGGCACCGTGCGCATTACCTTTGATAGCAACGTGCGTGCGGCGGTGGGAAGCTTTGACATCTTTGACGCGACGTTGCCCGCGTTGCCCGTGCTGGAGCCCGGCAAGCTGGTGATGGAGGTTAAGTTTACCGAGTTTTGTCCGCAGCTGGTGCGCGATATGGTGCCGCCGGGTGCGGCCGAACTCACGGCGGTCTCTAAGTACTGCCTGTGTTATGACAAGAGCGCCTACCTGCGCGGTTTTAACTACTGGGAATCGGATTTTGGGAACCGAGGGGATATTTAAACCATGAGCACCAGGGACTTTTTTAAGAACTCCGTCTTGGAGGCGTTCGGTCAGGTCGACCCTGCCAAGATTGGCCTGTCGCTGCTCGTGGCGCTCGCCATGGGCATCCTGATCTATTACGTGTACAAGCGCTTTTTTACCGGCGTGGTGTATTCGCGCAGTTTTGCCGTGACGCTCGTGGGCATGTGCGTGCTCACCTGCATGGTCACGCTCGCGATCTCGACAAACGTGGTCATCTCGCTTGGTATGGTCGGTGCTCTGTCTATCGTCCGCTACCGTACGGCGGTCAAGGACCCGCTCGACCTGCTGTATCTGTTTTGGGCCATTACCACAGGCATTACGGCAGGCGCCGGCATGTATGCGCTCGTGGGGCTCACGGCAGTGGTGATCGTGGTGATGATCGCCAGTTTTGCGAGCCACCAGGACAAGGTGCGTGTGTACATGATGGTCATCCACTACACGGGTCAGACCACCGGCGACGATATCGTGCGCGCGTTTGGGCGTACCAAGTTCACCGTCAAATCCAAGACGATGCGCGGTGACAAGGTCGAGATGGCCGTCGAGGTGTTCTCGGACGGCGTGGATATGCCCTATGCCGACGCCATCCGCGCGCTCGATGGTGTGGAAGATCTAACGCTCATCCAGTACAACGGCGAATATCACGGGTGATTTTGTTCCGGCGTTCTAACGAACGCCGGACCGCTCGACGCTGCTTGCGCTGACGTTTTCTCGACCTGGGTGGGCTGGTCTTGGTTTGGTTTTATGTAAGGGATGGTGCCGCGTGGACGTGCAACAGCTAGAAGAGTCCTGGGCTGCAAGGGCCGGCGCGCGTGAGGCGCGTCTTGTTGCGGCCTCGCACGTGCCGGCGGCGCTGTCGCTGCTGGGGATTGTGCGTCCCAGCGATCGCCTGGTCGTGTTTGCCGATGACTTTGCCGATGCGTTTGCGCGCGGCTTTGATGCCTGCGACGTTGTGCTCGTGGGGGAGCCGTCGGTTGCGGCGTTTGCCGCCGCGTCCGAGGGTTTTGCCACCGCGTTTGATGCCGAGGTGCCGCACCTGTGGTGGTTTGTGAATTCAATCGGCGGCTTTGGCCTGCGTGTTCCCGATTTGCGCGCGCTGGGTCGGGCGGCGCGTGAGGCTCATGCGCTGCTGGTTGTGGACAACACCGTGGCGTCGGCTTTTGGCTGCGATTCGCTGCGGCTGGGTGCCGCGCTGTCGCTCGAGGCACTCGACCGTGTGTGTGCCGGCGAAGCTCCGCGCAAGCTCGTCGCCGTCTCGGTGGCGCGCTCGCAGCTCAAGCGCCATCGTGTGGATGCAGCTGCCGAGTGCACGCATGCCCTGCTTGAGGGCTGCGGCTTGGCCAAGCTTGATTTGACTGCTGACGAGGCCGACGTGCTGGAGCGCGGGCTGGACTCGCTCGATGCTCGCATGCAGGCTCACTTCGACCGCGCACGTGCACTGGCCGAGTATCTGGCTGCCAACGAGATGGTGCGCAACGTGCGCTATCCAGGGCTGGGTTTGCATCCCGATCATGCGGTTGCAACGGGAATCCTCGAGCACGGCTTTGGCCCGGCAGTTGAGTTTGACCTTATCGAGCGAAGTGCGGGTGAGCTGTTCGACACATTGCCGGGGGAGTTCCGCACGTCGCCCGCCGGCGGCGCAACGACACGCCTTTCGGCCCCACGCGGCAAGCAGGGGGGAACCATCCGCCTCTTCGCCGGCACCGACGATCCCCTGGTTGTAGCGTCCACCCTAGACAACGCCCTTCGCAAGTTAGCTACTCTTTGATGGTGGCAATGAGGTCGCTGGCTTTGGTGGCGATGACGTTGTTGATGTCGGTCTGCAGCTCCTCGTAGACCGCTATGGCTCGCTCGCCGGCGGGGGTGAGCGTGGATCCGCGGGCGCCGTCGCGCTCGATGAGCTTGCAGCCCAGCTGGCCTTCGGCCTCGTTTACGATGCGCCATGCCTTGGAATACGCCATGCCCATGCTTTTGGCGGCGCGGTTGAGCGAGTGCTCGCGGGCAATACCCTGCAGCAGCAAGACGCAGCCGTGGCCGAACACGCCCGGCAGATCCTTGTCGCACGCTTGAATGACCAACTTTGCCGTTGTCTTGTACTCCATGTGCTCCACGTCTCCCTGCTAAAGTGTTTGCTGGGCAAACGCAAAGCCTGCGTCAAACCCTCGTGTGCTCTTCTTAAATCATGCATTGTAGCAGTCAAAGTGCGTTAAGATACTTCCCCAGTATTGGGCGCCCAAGGTTGGGCTGGGTCCTACGAGGCCTGCAGCCGACCGGTCGCATGGAAAAAGGAGAAACATGGCTACGTTCTTTCCCGGTGAGTCCCACACGTTTTCGGAGTATCTGCTGGTCCCTGGTTACTCGTCCTCGCAGTGCATCCCCAACAACGTCTCTCTTAAGACGCCGCTAACCCGCTTTAAGCGCGGTGAGAAGCCGGCAATCACCCTGAACATCCCCATGGTTTCCGCCATCATGCAGTCCGTCTCGGGCGTCGACATGGGTGTCGCGCTCGCTACCGAGGGTGGCCTGTCCTTCATTTACGGTTCCCAGACCCCCGAGTCCGAGGCCGCTATGGTCAAGGCCGTCAAGGATCACAAGGCCGGCTTTGTTCAGTCCGATTCCACGCTGACCCCCGACATGACCATGGAGCAGGTCATCGAGCTCAAGGAGAAGACCGGTCACTCCACCATGCCGGTCACCGACGACGGCACTCCCAAGGGCAAGCTCCTGGGTATCGTCACCAGCCGTGACTATCGCCCCAGCCGCGATGACCACCAGAAGAAGGTCTCCGAGTTCATGACCCCGCGTGAGCAGCTCATCGTGGGCGACAAGAACATCAGCCTTAAGGTTGCCAACGACGTCATCTGGGACAACAAGCTCAACGCTCTGCCCATTGTCGACGACAACGATCACCTTATGGGTATCGTCTTCCGCAAGGACTACGACAGCCACAAGACCAACCCCAACGAGCTGCTCGATAACGACAAGCGCTATATGGTCGGCGCCGGTATTAACACCCGCGACTATGCCGAGCGCGTGCCGCTGCTCATCGAGGCTGGCGCCGATGTCCTGTGCATCGACTCCTCCGAGGGCTTCAGTGAGTGGCAGAAGCGCACCATCGAGTGGATTCGCGCCAACTACGGCGAGGACGTCAAGGTCGGTGCCGGTAACGTCGTCGACGCCGAGGGCTTCCGCTTCCTGGCCGACTGCGGTGCCGACTTCATCAAGGTCGGTATCGGCGGCGGTTCCATCTGCATTACCCGCGAGACCAAGGGTATCGGTCGCGGCCAGGCCACCGCGCTGATCGACGTTTGCCGCGCTCGCGACGAGTACTACGAGGAGACCGGCGTCTACGTGCCCGTGTGCTCCGACGGCGGTATCGTCTACGACTACCACATGACGCTCGCCCTTGCCATGGGTGCCGACTTTATGATGCTGGGTCGCTACTTCGCCCGCTTTGACGAGAGCCCGACCGAGCGTGTCAATGTGAACGGCCAGTATATGAAGGAGTACTGGGGCGAGGGCTCTGCGCGTGCCCGCAACTGGCAGCGCTACGACCTGGGCGGCGCCGCGAAGCTCAGCTTCGTCGAGGGCGTTGACTCCTATGTTCCCTACGCCGGCTCCCTCAAGGACGGCGTGGGCGGCACGCTCTACAAGGTCAAGTCCACGATGTGCAACTGCGGCGCCCTCTCGATCCCCGAGCTCCAGGAAAAGGCACGCCTGACCCTGGTCAGCTCCACCTCCATCGTCGAAGGCGGAGCCCACGACGTTGTCGTCAAGGACTCTCAGCAGTCTGTGTCTTATCGATAGGATAAGAGCCGCACATAAAGGTTGAGTATCAACCACGTTATTTAGATAAAGCGAGATGCCTGCAAGTCGCAGGCATCTCGCTTGTTGTATTTGCTATCATCAGTCGAGTCAACCTTAGGGTCGGGCGGCTTAGCTTTGTTCGCTACAAGTTCCGCACGCAAAGAAGAGCACTTGATGTGCTCTTCGTCTTGCGCAGGACTGTCCGCAGTAGCGAATAAAGCTAAGCCGACCGACCCCATTAAAGATTAAAGGAGCTGATATGTGCGATTGCACAGATCATAAGGATGAGATCCCTGCCTACGACGCGCAGGCCATTGAGTCCAAGTGGATGAAGGCCTGGGAGGACTCCAACCTCTTTGCCGTCGACACCGACGCCAGCAAGCCCAAGAAGTACGTGCTCGAGATGTTCCCGTATCCGTCGGGCGATCTGCACATGGGCCACGCGCGCAACTATACCATCGGCGATGCCATGGCCCGTCAGGCCCGCATGCGCGGCTACGATGTGCTGCACCCCATCGGCTTTGACGCCTTTGGCCTGCCTGCCGAGAACGCCGCCATCAAGCACAACACGCAGGCTGCCGCCTGGACGTATAAGAACATGGACCAGGCTCTCGCCACGATGAAGCGCATGGGTTTCTCCTACGATCTGGATCGCATGGTCAAGACCTGCAGCCCCGACTACTACCGTTGGGGTCAGTGGATCTTTGAGAAGTTGTGGGAAAAGGGCCTGGTCTACCGTAAGAAGAACCCGGTCAACTGGTGCCCCACCTGCAAGACCGTTCTGGCTAACGAGCAGGTTACCGAGGGTAAGTGCTGGCGCTGCGGCACCGAGCCCGAGAAGCGCGACCTGGAGCAGTGGTACTATAAGATTACCGAGTACTCCCAGGAGCTGCTCGACGATCTGGAGAAGCTCCCCGGCTGGCCCGAGCGCGTCAAGCAGATGCAGGCCAACTGGATCGGTCGCTCCGAGGGCGCCGAGGTTGACTTTACCCTGTGCGACCAGGATGGCGAGCCCATCGAGGGCGACGAGGGCAAGATCACCGTCTTCACCACGCGTGCCGATACGCTCTTTGGCGTTTCCTTCTTTGTCCTGGCTCCCGAGTACGCCGGCCTGCACGAGCTCGTCGAGGGCACGGAGTACGAGGAGGCCGTCACCAAGATTGTCGAGGACTCCAAGCATATCTCTGCCGTCGAGCGTGCCCAGGGCACCCTCGAGAAGCACGGTGCCTTCACGGGCCGCTACGTGGTGAACCCGGTCAACGGCGAGAAGGTCCCCGTGTGGGTTGCCGACTACGTCGTGGCCGACTACGGCACCGGCGCCGTCATGGCCGTTCCCTGCGGCGACCAGCGCGACTTTGAGTTCGCCCGCAAGTACGACCTGCCGATCGTGCCGATCATCCTGGACGATGACGACCGTGCTGCCGTCGAGGCCAACGGCGAGACCATCGATACCTTCCATGCCGAGACCGTCGACTGGGATTGCGCCCACGCTGCCGAGGGCACGCTCGTCCAGTCCGGCAAGTACACCGGAATGCGCGGTGGCAAGCACTCCGAGGGCGAGGCTGCAATCGTGGCCGACCTCGAGGCCATGGGCTGCGGTCGTCGCAAGGTCGAGTTCCGTCTGCGCGACTGGCTCATCAGCCGCCAGCGCTATTGGGGCAACCCCATCCCGGCTATCCACTGCGAGCACTGCGGCATCGTGCCCGTGCCCGAGGATCAGCTGCCGGTGACGCTGCCCGAGAACCTGGACCTGGGTGCCGGCGAGACCCTCGCCGAGTGCAAGGAGTTCTACGAGACCACCTGCCCGGTCTGCGGTCGCCCGGCCAAGCGCGAGACCGATACCATGGACACCTTCACCTGCTCCAGCTGGTATTACCTGCGCTATACCGACCCGCACAACACCGAGCTGCCTTTCTCCCGCGAGGCCGCCGACCGTTGGATGCCCGTCGATAACTACATCGGCGGCATCGAGCACGCCATTCTGCATCTGCTCTACAGCCGCTTCTTTACCAAGGCGCTGCGCGACCTGGGTCTGCTGAGCGTGGACGAGCCCTTCACCAACCTGCTGTGCCAGGGCATGGTCAAGGATGAGAACGGCGACACCATGTCCAAGTCAAAGGGCAATGTCGTGCCCCCGAGCTCGGTCATCGAGCCCTACGGCGCCGACACCATGCGTTTGGCGATCCTGTTTATCGCCCCGCCCGAGAAGGACTTCGACTGGGATCCCAAGGCTGTTGAGGGCGCCAACCGCTTCATCAAGCGCGCCTGGCGTATCGTGTGGCAGCTCGTCCAGTCCGGCGACGCCAGCGTGGCCTTCGACAAGTCCACGCTCGACGAGGTTGCGATGAAGCTCTATCGCGAGCGTCACCGCACCATCGCCAAGTGCACCGAGGACTTCGATCGCGGCCAGTTCAACACCGCCATCTCGGCCGTCATGGAACTCGTCAATGCCGCGAGTGCCTACCTCAATGCTACTGAGGGCGCTTCCCGTGACAAGGCGCTGTGCTATGGCGTTGCTAAGGATATCGTGAGCGTTCTTGCCCCCATCTGCCCGTTCTGGGCCGACGAGCTGTGGCACGAGGCTCTCGGCTGCGAGGGCAACGCCTACACCGCCGCCTGGCCCGAGTTCGACCTGGCCGAGTCCATCGAGGACACGGTGCAGATCGTCGTCCAGGTGCTTGGCAAGGTCCGCGGCCGCGTCGAGGTGGCCCGCAATGCCTCCAATGAGGATATGCAGGCTGCCGCCGAGGCCGCCGTCGCCAAGTGGCTCGAGGGCAAGACGGTCGTCAAGGCCATCTGCGTGCCCGGCAAGCTGGTCAACCTGGTGGTCAAGTAAGCGCTGCGCGTAAAGCTGACATGCAATAAACGAGGGACGATCCGGTTGGGTCGTCCCTCGTTTTGTGTTGTCTGCCCTGCTTAGTCAGTGCGTCGCACCGTCTTCTACGGGATGTGTACCAGGTCCCTAAAGTAAACGTTGCCCGTTGCCTCTTCGAACATCCAAATGTTGAGGTAGATGCCGTTGAGGTCGTTGTTCACATCAAAGTCCGGGTCGTCGAAGGTGCCTACAAAGGTGAGCATGGCGCGCGTTTCCTCGCCCGCTGCGACCTGCTGGCGCATGCGCACATCGCGGACCACGCCGTTGACGTAGGCATAGGAGTCCACATCGCCAAACATCATGTCGACATCGGTGTTGTTTGTCACCGCAAAGATCAACACGGCGTCGCCGTAGCCATCCGTGTCCTTGCCCACGCAGGTAACATGGACGTTCTCGTCTGCCTCAAGGTCGATGGGGAACTGTTCTTGGGAATCGGGACCCAGGCCCTGGGGATCGACGATGTCTTCGTTAATTTTGTCGAAGCTCTCCGATGACGTCGTTTTCTCGATGGCTTTTGTGCTGCCGAGATCCGGTTCGCATGGTCCGGTTTTGCCATCGATGTTGTTGCAGGCCGTCAGAGCGAACGAACAGGCAGCTACGACGAGCGCGGTCGCGCAGAGGGTGCCTAGGCGTTCCATGGATCCTCCTTGCCGTGGAGATACTGGAAGGTTGTGTGGTCAATGCGTGCGGCAGGCTTTCTCGCTACAGAATGCCTCTCAGCTTTAGTCTGGCCGATGTGCGCCCAGGGATGGAATGCCCATAGGGCCCGATTCGGTCGGCGCTCTGGGACGCATGGCCCGTTTTGGGGCTGTTGAGGGTGCGCCGCATGGGGCTCCTCGGTCAATTGTCCTATTCTTGTGGAGAACCTGTGCGCACGCTGACCTGCAGATTCGTACTGTGCTTGCGCGTTTCCGCAGCTATTGGTATAGTTTGCTTGCAAATGAAGTTGTAATTGAAAGAAGTGGGGTTTCGGCCCCGCTTCTTTTTTGTATGGATGGAGGTGCCGCAATGGTCAAGACCAAGACCGAGCAGGCGATCATCGACGCGCTCGAGGCCGTCGCTCCCCAGCACGATGTCGACATCGTCGACGTCGAGCTCGTGGGCGCCACCAAGGCCCCCTGCGTGCGCGTGCGTATCGAGGGTGCCGAGGGTCAGAGCCTGTCTCTCAACGACGTCACGGCCAACACCAAGTGGGTCGGCGATGTGATTGAGGAGCTCGACCCTATCTCTTCGAGCTATACGCTCGAGGTGTCGAGCCCGGGTATGGCGCGCCCGCTGCGCCGCCCGAGTGACTTTGCCCGCTTTGTGGGCGAGAACTGTGAGCTCACCTCCACCGCTACCGAGGGCCGTCGCAAGTACGCCGGCAAGATTGCCGCTGCGACCGAGACCGACGTGACCCTCGAGCTCGAGGACGGCGAGTCCGTCACCCTCGATTTCTCTGATGTAAAAAAGTGCAAGTTGAAGCCCACCTACGACTTCAAGCCCGCGAAGGAAGGAAAGTAAGATGGCAGCATCCGACATGATGTCCGCCCTGATGGAGCTTTGCCAGGAGAAGCACATCGACCAGCTCTACCTGATCGACCGCCTGGAGCAGTCGCTTGCCAAGAGCTATGCCGAGATCCTGCATCTTGAGTGGGGCGCCAAGGTGACCATCGACCGCACCACCGGCAAGATCTACGTCTACCGCCTGGAGCCGATCGACGATTCCATGGACGAGGAGGGCAACTTCACCGAGTTCGAGGAGATCGACGTTACCCCCAAGAACACGAGCCGCATCGCCGCCCAGCACGCCAAGGCCGAGATCAACGCCATCGTGCGTAACTCCGCCCGCGAGCAGATCTACGAGGAATTCTCCGGCCGCATCGGTGACCTCATCAGCGGTACCGTGCTGCAGTCCACGCCCGACTTCACGATCGTCAAGATCCGCGAGGGCGTCGAGGCCGAGCTGCCGCACTTCGATCAGCGCCGTTACGAGAACGAGCGCAACGAGCGTCCGATGGGCGAGCGCTACCTGCACAACCAGCACATTAAGGCCGTGATCATCGACGTACGCGACCCCAACTCCAACCTGCAGCCGGTTCGCGGCGAGCACAGCCGTCCGCCGATTGTCATCTCCCGTACCCACCCCGAGCTCATGCGTCGTCTGTTTGAGCAGGAGGTGCCCGAGATCTATGAGGGCACCGTCCAGATCAAGTCAATCGCCCGCGAGCCCGGCCAGCGTTCCAAGGTCGCCGTCCACTCGCTTGACGACCGTCTGGATCCCGTGGGTGCCTGCGTCGGCCCCAAGGGCAGCCGTGTTCGCGCTGTCGTGGGCGAGCTCCGTGGCGAGCGCGTCGACGTCATCCTGTGGGATGCCGATCCTGCCGTCTACGTCGCCAACGCCCTTTCGCCCGCTAAGGTCACCCGCGTCCTCATCGACGAGGAGAAGGCCTACGCCGGCGTTATCGTGCCCGACGACCAGCTGTCCCTCGCCATCGGCAAGGAGGGCCAGAACGCCCGCCTCGCCGCGCGTCTGACCGGCTGGCACATCGACATTAAGTCCGAGACCCTTGCCGCCGACATCCTCAAGAACGTTCCCGTTCACGAGGAGCCCGCCGCCGACCTGATCGGTGACGAGGAGGACGAGGACGTCCGCCGCTGCGAGTACGTGTCCGAGGACGGCATCCAGTGCCGCAACCAGGCTCGTCCCGGCTCCCGTTTCTGCGGTGTCCACGACACCGACGCCTTCGATGATGCGGAGGACCTGATCTAGCGCGCGGTCGCGCCGGGCAGGTCCCAGCGCATCTCCCACGCTCGTTCAGTCTCTAGGCACCCAAGGTGCCAGAAAGGGTAGGTGAAGTCATATGGCAAAAGTCCGTGTGTCCACCCTGGCCAAAGAGTTCGGAATGACCTCCAAGGAACTGATGGGTCATCTCGCCGATATGAAGATTCCCGCTAAGTCCGCTTCCTCCACTCTGGAGGACGCCTATGTCGCCATGGTCCGCAAACAACTCGCCTCGGTGATCGAGGCCCGCGCTCAGGAAGTCGAGGCCGCCAAGAAGGCCGAGGAGCAGGCAGCTGCCGCCGAGGAGGCCGCACGCGCCGCCGAGGCCGAGCGCGAGCGCATCGCTGCCGAGAAGGCACGCGAGGAGGAGCGCCGCCAGTTTGCCGCAGCTCAGGCTGCCGAGGAGGCCGCCCGTGCCGAGGCTGAGGCCAAGAAGAAGGCCGAGCAGGAGCGCCTTGCCCGCGAGAAGGAGGAGGCTGCCCGCGAGGCTCAGCGCCGCGCCGTTCCCGCTTCCGACTCCGGTTCGCGCTTCCGTTCGCTGCTCGACCAGATCGCCGCACAGGAGACCGTGCTCAAGGAGAAGAAGGACGCCGAGGACAAGGCCAAGGCCGAGCGCGCCGCTGAGCGCGGTAACCGTCGTGGCGGCAACAACGACCGCCGCGGTGGCCGTCGTAACGATCGCAACGCCTCCGACAATAACTCCGATCGCAACGCCTCCGAGAGCCGTCCGCACAGCCATCGCACCAACGCCAGCAACAACGTCGCTGCCGGCATGGACTTCCCCAACCCCGATAAGCAGGGCAAGGGCAAGAAGCGCAAGGGCGGTCACAACAACGAAGAGGACCACTATAGCCGCATGGCTCGCGAGGCCGAGGAGTACAGCCGCGAGAAGGTGCTCGAGGAGGCTCGTGCTGCCGTCGAGGAGGCCTCTCGCGAGTCCACCGGTCGCCGCAAGAAGCGCAAGGAGAAGCGCGAGCGCGAGGCTGCCAAGGCTCAGGAGGAGCGCAAGATTGAGGAGGCATTGGCCCAGGGCGTGAACCCCGAGGAGCTCGATGCCATCAAGGTCTCCCAGGGTGTTACGGTCCAGGAGCTCGCCGAGGCCCTCGACGTTCCGGCCAACGACATCATCAAGCGCCTGTTCCTGCTGGGCACGCCGCTCACCATGACACAGTCCATGTCCGACGACCTCGTCGAGCTCGTTGCCGACGACCTGGGCCGTCAGATCAAGATCATCACCCCCGAGGAGGAGAACACCTTCTCGTTCTACGACGATCCCGCCGACCTTAAGCCGCGCGCCCCGGTCGTCACCGTCATGGGCCACGTCGACCATGGCAAGACGAGCCTCCTCGACGCCATCCGTCACACCGGTGTCGCTGCCGGCGAGGCGGGCGGCATTACCCAGGCAATCGGCGCCTCGCAGGTTATGATCAACGATCGCAAGATCACCTTCATCGATACCCCGGGCCATGCCACCTTTACGGCCATGCGTGCCCGTGGTGCCAAGGTGACCGATATCGTCATTCTGATCGTGGCTGCCGACGACGGCGTCATGCCCCAGACG
>CAVCKO010000042.1:0-19002 GCA_963602825.1 Treponemataceae bacterium
TGGCGGCATAGGCGACGTTACCCGAGGCCTCCTTGATGCCCATGATGTTGGGGTGTGCGGCCAGGCGCTCGACATTGCGCTCACTGATGCCGCAACCGCAGCGACCGGGGATGTTGTACAGGATGCAGGGGATGTCCACCGCATCGGCCACGGTCTTAAAGTGCTGGTAGATGCCCTCCTCGTTAGACTTGTTGTAGTAGGGGGTGATGAGCAGCAGACCGTCGGCGCCCAGGCCCTGGTAGGTGAGCGACTTGGTGAGCATCGTCTGCGTTGAGTTGGAGCCCGAGCCGGCGATGACGGGTATGCGGCCTGCGACCTGCTTGACCACGGCGGCGACAACGGAGTTGTCCTCGTCGTCGGTCATCGTGGCGCTCTCGCCGGTGGTGCCTAGGGTGAGGATGGCGTCGGTGCCATTTTGCAGGTGAAAATCGACCAGGCGCTCGAGCGCATCAAAGTCGACGCTGCCGTCCTTCTTAAACGGGGTGACAAGGGCGACGATCGAACCCTCGAGGTTGCGGACGTCCATATTCTTCTCCTTCGCTTCTGCGATCTGGATGCGTTTGTTCCATTGGGCGGCAACCGCCAGACGCTCGTCCTGAGCGCGACGACGGGCGGCATCGGCGCGCGACTTTGCCAGCAGCTCGCGGCCGCACGGCAGCACGTCGAGCGTGGCAAAGTAGTCGCCCGGGCGCTCGGCGCGACGAATGAGGTCGGCCGAGCCATCGGGGCGCAGCAGCACCTCGGCGGAGCGCAGGCGGCCGTTGTAGTTGTAGCCCATGGAGTAGCCATGCGCGCCGGTATCGTGGATCACGAGCACATCACCCATGTCGATCTGCGGCAGCTCGCGGTCGATGGCGAACTTATCGTTGTTCTCGCACAGATTGCCCGTAATGTCGTACGTGTTCGTGACGGGGGCTGCGGTCTTGTCGGGACCACCGGGCTGGCCCATCACCGTAACGTGGTGGTAAGCGCCATACATGGCAGGACGAATGAGGTCGACGGCACTTGCATCCACGCCGATATAGTCCTTGTAGATCCGCTTTTCGTGAATGGCCTTGGTGACCAGGCACCCGTAGGGGCCCATCATAAAGCGGCCCATCTCGGTGCAGATCGCCACATCGCCCATGCCGGCGGGAACCAGTATCTCGTCGTAGGCCGCGTGCACGCCCTCGCCGATGGCGTGGATGTCGTTGGCCTGCTGCTCGGGCAGGTAGGGGATACCCACGCCGCCGGACAGGTTAATGAAGGCGACATGTGCGCCCGTCTCGCGCTCCAAGCGCACGGCAAGCTCAAAGAGGATGCGCGCGAGCTTGGGGTAGTAATCGTTGGTGACGGTGTTGCTGGCAAGGAAGGCATGGATGCCAAAGTCCTCGGCGCCCTTGGCCTTGAGTACGTGGAAGGCTTCGAAGAACTGTTCGGTGGTCATGCCGTACTTGGAGTCCCCCGGGTTGTCCATAATGCCGTTGGAAAGCTGGAACAGACCGCCCGGGTTAAAACGGCAACTCACCGTCTTGGGGATGGGTCCCGCGACGCGCTCGTAGAACTCGATGTGGCTGATGTCGTCGAAGTTGACGATGGCGCCCAACTTGTCGGCGAGCTCAAAGTCTGACGCTGGCGTGTCGTTGGATGAGAACATGATGTCATGGCCGGTGATGCCCAGCGAGCGTGCGATCATGAGCTCGGTATAGCTCGAGCAATCGCAGCCGCAGCCGTATTCGTTGAGAATGGAGATGAGCGCCGGGTTGGGATTGGCCTTGACGGCAAAGTACTCCTTAAACCCCGGATTCCATGCAAAGGCGTCGCGCACTTCTTGCATATTGCGGCGGATGCCCGCCTCGTCGTATAGATGAAACGGCGTGGGGAACTGCTCGACGATGTGCTCGAGCGTCTCCTTGTCCACAAACGGCTGCTTGGCCGCATATGCCTCGTTGGGGGTCAATGCCATGTCCCGTAAACCTCGCTATCCAGACGGCGCCATCTGCGCATCGAATCCGCATAGCGTGGACCCAATGTCCGGATAGCGCTCCCGCATTGCTGCAGACAGTCCTGCGGGTGTTTCCCGCAGGCCCACCAGGCCATTCGTGCCCGAAAAACCCAGTTCGGCGGGTTTCGCCTCCCCGCGGGGTCAAAGTCTGCCGACTCGCCCGCGGCTCTTCGTGCCCGCGCCTCTATCAAGTGGTAAAGACCCTACCACGTTGCACTTTACCAAACAAGAGTATTCGTATATAACGTTTAAAAAATGCAGGGATATGCTGGAAATAAGGGTGCGGCAATCTTGCGGCACAATAAATAGCAACCGACGTGCACCTAAGAAAGGAGCCTTTATGACCGAGCTCCAAGAACTCCGTCGTTATCGTCGCGACTTGCATCGCATTCCGGAGCTCGATTTCGATCTTGAGCAAACTATCGCCTATATCGAGGGTGTGCTCGATCTGCTTGCCTGCGAGGTGACCCATCCGTGTCCGAGCTGCGTCTGCGCCTTCTTCGATGCCGGTGTGGGCGCTGCGCACGCCACGGCGATTCGTGCCGACATGGACGCCCTGCCCATCGCGGAGGCGACGGGTGTGGATTTCGCTTCGACGCATCCCGGCAAGATGCACGCTTGCGGCCACGATGGCCATATGGCCATGGCGCTTGCGGCAGCGACTTTTGTCGACCGTACGATCCGTGAGCAACCAGGTGTCATCAAACGCAACGTGCTCTTTGTGTTTCAGCCGGCCGAGGAAACGACCGGAGGCGCCAAGACAGTGTGCGAGAGCGGCGTGTTTGAGCGCTACGGGGCAGACCGCATCTTCGGCTTCCACGTATGGCCCGATCTGCCCGCCGGCACGTTGGCGAGCTGCTCCGGTCCGCTGCTGGCGCGCTCGAGCGAGACGCACATTCATATCCATGGCACGAGCATCCATATCGCCAAGACCTATGGCGTTCCGGTCGAGGAATCGCACGATGCCGCGCTGGCGGCGGCCAAGTTCTTGGTTGCCGAGCGCGAGCTGATGGACGAGCTGGGTGCCGATGAGCCCTGTATCGGCAAGTTCGGTCTGCTGCAGGCCGGCGCCGTCTGCAATGCGGTGGCAGGGGAGGCCCATGTCGCCGGCAGCCTGCGCGTGTTTACGGACGATATGTTCGACCGTGCGCGCGAGGGCGTGCGCCGCGTGCTGGACGAGGCATGTGCTGCAACGGGTTGCACGTACGATCTCGACTTTGCCGAGGGCTATCCGCCAGTCGATAACGACCCCGAGCTGTTCGCCCACATTGCGCCTGCCTTGTCCGAGCTGCAACTTGTGGACGAGCCGCTGCTGATCGCCGAGGATTTTGCGTTCTATCAGCGCCATCTGCCGGGCGTGTTCTTCTTGCTGGGCACGGGTGTGCCTGCCGGCCAAGATAATCCGAGCGATTCGGATGGCTGTCCCGCCTATGCCACGAGCGCCCTTCACACTGATACCATGCTCTTTGACGAGGAAATCCTGCTCAAAGGCCTCGATGTCTACAAACGATTGCTTGTGATGGAGTGACGATGGGGCGACGCCGACAATCTGCCGTATATAGTCCGGGTGGATGCGGGTGTGGCTTGCTACTGCTTCCGGTTATTGCTGTGAGCGTTGGCGTGATGTTTGCGCTTGCCGGGTTGGCAGCAGCGGCACTCGTGTTGCTGATTGTGGCCATTGGCGTGACGATTTGGCTCTGCCGCAATCGCGAGCAACGCCGTGCCGACGGTAAAACCAATGCCGGCTGGGTCGTCTTCCTGGTCATTGCGTACCCACTGAGTGTCGGCTACCTGGTGTTCTTTGTCCTGCTGATGATTAGTGCCTTTACCGGGGAATCCGTCACGGTGGGTTGATGCACTGCCAACAGACGGTTGCGCAAAGTGCGCTTGCTCGGCGTTTGGATAACTGCATTGGCCGTTTACCGCAACCTTAGCTCTCAGCTAATGAATTCAAGTTCAATCCTTCCTACGATGTGCCGTGTGCCGGCGCGGTAGCCGGATCGTAGGAAGGATGCATGATGAATAAGCTCGAAAACGAAGTGCTGCTGAGCCGTCGCGCTGCACTTGGCGCATTCGCCACTGTTGCCTTGGGGACTGCCAGTCTTCTTGCCGGTTGTGGTAGCGATAAAGCGACCGTCACCGAGGACGCCGACGATGGTGACAAGAAGGAAGAGACGAAGAAGGAAGAGCAGCCTACGACTGACCTGGCTGTTGGCACGACGGTGACCACGGCTGCCCGCCTTTCTGTCGTCGTCGATTCCGTCCAACCCGGCCTCACAAATTTTGACGGTTCTACCATGACGGGCATTCACGTCACGTACGTCAACAACGGCGATGAGGGCGCAGATTACAATATCTACGACTGGAAGGGCGAGGACGCCAACGGTGCTCAGCAGAACCAGGGTTATTACAGCGAGGGCTCCGATGAACTGCAGTCTGGTACCCTTGCCGCCGGCGGTTCCGTGGCGGGCAATATCTACTTTGATGGTGACATCAAGAAGGCTCTCTTTTTTGCCAACGTGTTTGATAAGTCTGCCGCTGCAAGCTGGGTGCTGGCCTAACATGTCGCTACCGTTGCGCCGTATGGGAGGTGAGGTCGTATGCCCGATAAAAAGCTGACGGACGAGTTACTCAATGAACTCCTCGACGCGCCAAACATCGATGGCTATATCAAAGAGCACGACTTTGCCGCCCCGTCGCTTTCGGACTATCTTAAGCAGCTGCTGCAGGAAAAGGGCCTAGAGCGCTCGCGCGTGGTGCGCATGGCCGACCTCAATGAGACTTTTGGTTATCAGATTTTTACCGGTGCGCGGCATCCGAGCCGCAACAAGGTGCTGCAGATTGCCTTTGCAATGGCGTTGACGCTCAAGGAGACCAACCGCGCCCTGACGGCTGCCGGAGTGAGCGTCCTCAACTGCAAGGACCGTCGCGATGCAATCATTATCTTTTGCATCGATCGTGGCTGTAGCCTCCAAAAGGTCAATGAAGAGTTGTACCGCTTTGGCGAGGAAACGGTGAGTTAGCGGCCGATGGCTGAGTTGGCTGTTACCAAAACAACTATGCGAACGAACGGGGCGCGGACACCATGGGGTGTCCGCGCCCTGCGCTATGATGGACGCCATGGATACTCAGAGCCCAACATATTTCGATGACGAGCTGACTGCTTCACTTGTCGAGCATTTGGCGTCGCTCGACCGCGATGACAGCTATCGTGTGGAGCGCGTGCTCAAACTTTCGGATGTCGAGACGACCGAACTCGTCTATTTTGAGGGCTCTGGCGGCGGGTCTCTCGGTCCCTTTGTCCGCAAGCGCATCGATGCTTCGGCGCAGATTGGCGGAGCATATGAGCGCCTGTTTGCGGCCCAGCGCGCCGGTCGTCGTTTTGAGCATTTGCCCCGAATCGTCGATTGCCGCCGTGTGGGCGACGAGCTTGACGTGGTGATGGAGTATGTCGAAGGCGAAACGCTCGAGGCGCTCGTGGGACGCTTGGGTGCGACGCCCGATTATGCCCGCGAGCTGTATCCCGTTCTGTGTGAAGCGGTGGGCGAGCTGCATGCTGGTTTTGCAGCTGCGGGGGAGCCAGGGGTACCGGTAATCCACCGCGACCTTAAACCCTCGAACATCATCGTATCGGGCGTGAGATACGCGACCGATGCCGGCATGACCTTTTCCTCGCTGGTGATTATTGACCTGGGAATCGCGCGCGTTTGGCGCGATGGCGCCGACGCCGACACCGTCAAGTTTGGCACGCGTTCCTATGCGCCGCCCGAGCAGTTTGGGTTTGGGCAGACGAGCGTCCGCAGCGATATTTACGCGCTTGGCGCACTGCTGTTCTTTTGCCTGACGGGAACTGACCCCAAACCGGGGCGGGACATACGTGAGCAATGCGAGGCGCATGGCATTCCCGTCCCGCTGTCGGATGTGATTTGCATGGCGATGGCGCTCGATCCGGCTAAGCGCTTTGTGAGTGCAAAGGCATTGGGCAATGCTGCGCGCACGGCGTATGAGCTATGTCTCCCTGCGTCGTCGCCTGTGACCTTTTCTACTGCCAGTGTGCCCCGGGTCGCGGTGTCACAGGTGCAGCGGGTGCAGCAGCCGGCTGCCCTCACGCTTCCGTCTTCTGCAAACCGGCGTTCGATCGTCTCTCCCGTGACGTCCAAATGTGCGCGTCTGCTCTCGCGTATCCCCGAGCCCGTGGGGCGTATATGGAATGGATGCGTCTATACGACAACATTGTTGCTGCTGATGGGCAGCCATTTTGCGGTATTTACGCCGACGGGCGAAAACCGAAACTATCCAACGTGGTTTTTGGCACTTGAGTATTTCTTTATGGTCGATGGCCTGGTGCTGCTCATTACATTCGGAATGCTCGACCGGCGTAGGCTTCGACGTCGTTTTCCCGTTCTCGATCGGTATCGGGGGAGTGCTTTTGTCGAACTATGGTTCAAGGCACTCGGGTTTATGTTTGCCGTCATGTGCGTCGTCGTTGTTATCGGCAACGCGACCGGTGTCGTCTCTTAGATAATCGAAAAGGGCCCCGTCTGGGGCCCTTTGCAGTTGCACTTAAATGCGGTTCATTTGATTGGCGACCTTGTTGTACCAGTCCTGCCACGTGGGCGGGCAGTACTTCTTGGCGGCTGCCGGGGTAAGCGTGGAGCCATAGTTGGCGCCCAGGTAGGCAACGTGGGCGGAGACACTCTCGCTCCAGCTGCCAAAGCTACGCCAACCGCCGCCGCGGGCACTCCAGCCCCAGGCGTTATAGGAGCCGGCGCAATAGAGGCCCTTGCTGCTCTCGATGCAGGCGATGGCGGGGGACCAACGGGGATCGACGCCGGTATTCCAGGCGGCAACGGCAAAGTTGTAGCCCTGGCCTGCCATAGGGGAGCCGGCAAGGTAGTTGTCGATGCGGCTCGTCCACTCGTTAATGAACGAGTCGTAATCGGAATTGCCGCTGTTGGGGCTGTTCGGCGTGGTGTCGATGGTGGTGTTGGAGTTGGTGGCCTGACTGTTGGAGTTATTGCCACTCACGCCGGTACCCGAGAGCTTCTCGGCGGCAGCGGCCTTGTCGGCCTCGAGCTTTGCCAGCTCGGCGGCATTTTCCTGCTCGGCCTTTGCCTGCGCCTCGCTGCGGAGCTGCTGTGCCTGGGCCAGCGCGTCCTCGGCATTCTTTTGCTCGCCCTCGAGCTGAGACTTGGCCTGATCGAGCTCGGTTTTGTTCTGCTCGAGCTCGGTCTGCATCTTGTTAAGATCTTCGATCTCGTCGACGCTCGAGCTCGTAATCTGGTTGGTGTATTTGCAGGTGGTGATAAAGTCGCCCAAGCTCTGCGTGTTCACCAGGAAGCTCACGATGGGGCTGGTGCCCTTCTGGTACTTATACAGATCGCGCATGGCGGAGCTTGCCTTGGCCTGCTGCTCGGGTAGCTCGGCCTCAATCTTATCGATGTTCGCCTCATTGGAGTCGATCTGCTTCTGCAGATCCTCGAGCTTGGTTCGGGCGTCGTTGTAGGCGCTCGTAGCGTCCTCGATTTTTTTCTGGGCGGCGGAAAGCTGATCCTGCGTTGCCTGCGAGGCGGCATAGGCCGCGACGGGGGAGAGCATCGGCGTGGCCGTCAGCGCGACGGCGAGCGCGGCGCTCGTGATGATACGAGCCGGCTTCGACGCGACGAGCGCTGCGGTGCGATGGTTCGAATGCTGCATCCAGTCCCTCTGCAATCAATCGTAGGTTATTGGTCGAGGTGTATTCTACTACTGCTTTCGACCTCAACTTGAACCTTAAAGGTTCTAAAGGGTCAAGTTGAACTTGAGGCTTTGGCCTTGACCTGCGGGAATGGTGAATTGTTGAGAAACCATAGAGTTGAACTTTAACGTTACGGCACCCTGTTTGTGAGGGTTTTTGGCTGTAAATGTTGCCCTCACGTGGGGTTTTGCAACTACAGGGTTCCTTCGCGACGAGCCCGCTCCACCTCTTTGAGTGCCTCGGCGGGAGTGAAGGAACAGGTGCCGTCGCCGAGCCTGACCACCTGGACGTCGTCACCGATATGGACTTCTCCGCCCTGCAGCACGACGCCAAAAATGCCCTCGTGGGGGAAGATGCAGTCGCCGGCGAGATAGTAGATGGCACAGCGTGTGTGGCAGACCTTGCCGATCTGACTGATTTCGACGAGTACTTCGCTGCCAATCTTGAGCTGCGTTCCCAAGGGGAACGAGAGCAGGTTGATGCCCTGGGTGGTGAAGTTCTCACCAAAGTCGCCCTCGTGCACATCGAGCCCGCGCGCCTGCGCCGTCTGGATAGACTCTGCAGCTAAAAAGGAAACCTGGCGGTGCCAATGTCCGGCGTGCGCATCGGAGGCGAGGCCAAACTGCTCGATGACGGTGTCGTGCCCGTCGGCGACGGGTGACTTACGCGTGCCTTTGTGCTCCGACGTGTTGATTGAGACGATGCGGGCAGGCCCGTTGTAAGCATCGTTTGCGGTGCGTAGGGGAGCTGCCGTCTGGGCACGGTCCGCAAGTTCGCGCTTTGCGGCGTCAATGATGGGGTTGTTGATTGGATGAGCCTGGGGCACGGTGCACCTTTCGACGGGGCGGGCAACATGTTGAATCCTACAACAACGGTGGGTTCATTGCCCGTTGTCGTACGCCGGTGATTGCCGCCTTCGTGCTGGATTATTACGCCGATTGCCATAGATACGGTGGAGCTTTGGGCGCCGGCGGCTCGGCACGCTAGAATAAATCAGTTGCACAAAGACCGCCCGTCGTGTGGGCAGTTCTAGATAGGAAGTTTCCATGGCATTGCAGTTTACAGAGCGCGAGTTTATCCCCGTGCTGCTCGGCGGCGACATCAACGCGTATTCGGTGGCGCGCGCTTTCTACGAGGAGTATCAGGTTAAGAGCCTGGTCTTTGGCAAGTACCAGACCGGCCCCGCGTATCGCAGCCAGATTATCGATTACACGCCTAACGTGGATATCGACACCATGCCGGTCATGATTGAGACCGTTAACGGCGTCGCACAGGCCAATCCTGATAAGAAGATTATTCTCATGGGCTGCGGCGACAACTATGTCGCGCTTGCCGCGCAGGCTCAGGACGCCGGCCAGCTTGCCTCCAACGTCATCGCGCCCTATGCACCCTACAGTATGCTCGAGCAGTGCCAGAAGAAGGAGATTTTCTACGAGCTGTGCGAGAAGCACGGTGTGCCGTATCCGCACACGTTTACCTTTACCATGGCGATGCTCAACGCTCAGGGTGAGGCTTCCGCCGAGGTGCTCGACCAGATCGACTTCCCCTTCCCGATGATTCTGAAGCCCTCTGACGGCATCATGTGGTGGGAGCACGAGTTCGAGGGTCAGAAGAAGGCCTACGAGATTGCCGATCGCGCCGAGCTGGAACAAGTCATTCGCGATGTGTACGCCAGTGGCTACACCGATGACCTCATCTTGCAGGATCGCGTGCCCGGCAACGACGAGTACATGCGCGTGCTCACCAGTTATTCCGACCGCAACGGCAAGGTTCGCATGATGTGCCTGGGCCACGTGCTGCTCGAGGAGCATCAGCCCCATGGTGTCGGCAACCACGCCTGCATCATCACTGAGCCCAACGACGAGCTCATGGGTGGCGTGCGCAAGCTGCTTGAGGACCTTAAGTTTACGGGCTTCTCCAACTTCGACGTCAAGTACGACCAGCGCGATGGTTCGTTTAAGTTCTTCGACTTCAACACGCGTCAGGGCCGCAGTAATTACTATGTCACCAATAGTGGCTTTAACGTTGCTAAATACGTGGTGGATGAGTACGTCTATAACCGCCCGTTTGAGCCGGAGTTTGTGACGGCGCAGGACGAGGCGCTGTGGATGGTCGTTCCTATGGGCGTCGTTGACAAGTATGTCAAGGACCCCGAGCTGCGTGCGAAGGCGCATTGTCTGGCCAAAGAGGGCAAGGCTGCCGATCCTTCGTTTATGAAGGGTGATTTTGTCTTTAACCGTTGGTTGCGCATGTGGCACACCAAGCTGCGTCACTTTAAGCTGTTCAAGACGTATTACAAGTAGATGAGCGCGGCGCCCGCCCGGTTTGCATCGGACGGGCGCGGGTATGATACGCGCAATTGCGTGGGCGTCACCAAGGAGGCGGCGATGGAAAAGCTGGGAGTTATCGGCGGCATGGGCGCCGAGGCCACGTCGTATTACTACGACCAGGTCGTGCGTCATACGGCTGCTACCTGTGATCAGGAGCATATCGACATGGTGGTGCTTTCCAAGTCGACCATGCCCGACCGTACGCTGGCCATCAAGACCGGTGAGCATGCCGAGCTGCTTTCGACCATGAAAGAGTGCGCTCAGGCGCTCGAGTCGCTGGGCTGCGCGCACATAGCGATTCCCTGCAACACGTCACACTACTTCTACGACCAGATCCAGTCGTTTACGAAGGTGCCGATTATCCACATGCCGCGCGAGTCGGTGCGCTATGCTCTGGCCGGCGCGGTGATGGGGGAGTGCGAGTTCGATCCAAACCTGAGCATGCCGGCCGAGCCGGTGCGCAAGATCGGCATCATGGGCACCGACGGTACCGTGGGCGCAGACGTCTATGGGCGCGAATGTGAGACCGCGGGCGTTGAGGTCGTCTATCCCAGCGAAAAGCGTCAGGCCGACGTGATGTCGCTCATCTACGACGATGTGAAGGCTGGACGCGAGCCCGATATGGATAAGTTCGACCGCGTGATGTGGGAGTTCGCCCGTGGCGGCTGCGACCGCGTCATCCTGGCCTGCACGGAGCTTTCGGTGTTGCAGAAGTATCGCGAGATGCCCGAGATCACCCTCGATGCGATGGATGTCCTGGTACGCGAGTCCATCATTCGCAGCGGCGTCCCCTACCGCCTGTAGCCCTCGACCTGCCAAAAAGGGACGGGTTTATTTTGGTAGGTTTTATCTGGGAAAACAGTAAAGGCCTCGGCTCGTTTGGTGCGAGCCGAGGCCTTTTGCATTTGTCGGTTGCCGGTGGCGATGGATTAGAACAGGAAGCCGATGGCGATAAGGGCGATGCTGACGATAAGTACGGCGATATCCAGGCCTTTGATGGGGTAGCGCTTATACGAACTCGCACGCGTGCGCAGGTAGAAGCCGCGCTGCTCGGCGGCAAGCGCGGTGGCATCGGTCTTGCCCACGCTCGAGATAAGCAGTGGCACGCACAGCGGCAGCATGAGCTTGAGTTTCTTGACGGGATTCTTAGTGTCGTATTCGACGCCGCGTGCAGTCTGCGCCTCCATGATGGCGTTCATTTCCTGGCCAAATACCGGCACAAAGCGCAGCGCCGTGGTAAAGGTGAAGGCATAGCGATATGGCACGTGCAGTACCTCGACGCAGGCGTTGGCGAGGTCGTTGAGCTTGGTCACCATAAGCATGAGGATGAGTGGCAGCGCCACGCCCAACAGGCGTAGGCAGGCCTTCGATCCGGTAATGAGGCCCGTGTCGGTGATAAAGCCCCACACGATGTTGCCGTCGCGCATAAAGGCCAGCTGAAGCACCAGCATGATAAGCGCGAGCGGAATCAGCAGCTTGAGTAGCGAGAGCAGGCGGTCGGCGACGCCGGCGTAGGCGCCCAGTGCAAGGGTGAGCGCCAAAAAGCCCAATAGCGTCACGTAGGTATCGGACAGGAAGATGCCGATGATGATGGCGGCGGCGAGGCCCAGTTTGACGACCGGGTTCAAGCGGTGCAGCAGTGTGTCGCCCGGCATGTAGTCGATGACGTTAACCACGGTTGACCATCTCCTCGGTAATGCGAACGATATCGGTGACCTCGCTCACCTGTGCAAAGGCGGGAGAGACGGAGGATGTCAGGCGACGAGAAAGCTCTATGACCTGGGGTGGCTCAACATAGGCTCGCTGCATGAGCTCGATGTTCGAGAACAGTTCGTGCGTGCAGCCGCGCTCGAGGATGCGGCCGTCGGCCATGACTACGATGCGCTCGGCAAAGTCGGAGACGACTTCCATGTCGTGGCAGACCATGATTACAGCGCAGCCGCGCTCGGCCATGGTGCGCACGGTTTCCATGACGGTCATGCACTCACGGTAATCAAGGCCGCTCGTGGGCTCGTCGAGCACCACGATTTTGGGCTCTACGACCACGACGGAGGCGAGTGCCACCATCTGGCGCTGACCGCGCGAGAGCGAGAAGGGCGCCTCGTCGGCCGGCAAGCCAAAGCGGTCGATGACGAGCTGGGCGCGACGCAGCGCCTCGGCGCGGTCGATGCCGGCAAGCTCCAGGCCAAAGGCGACCTCGTCGAGCACGGTTTCCTTGCAGATCTGGCGGTCGGGGTTTTGGAAGAGGGTTGCGACTTCGCGGGCGATGCGGCTCGTGGGAACGGCTGCGGTATCCAGTCCCGTGACGCGCACGCTGCCTGAGGCGGGCTTAAGCAGGCCTGTAAGCAGCTTGGTGAGCGTGGTCTTGCCGGCGCCGTTTTGGCCGACGATGCCCACGAGCTCGCCGGGATAGAGGGTCAGGTTGAGGTCATGGACGGCGGCGCCGCCATTGGGATAGGCAAACTCAACGTGATCGAAGGTGAGCACGGGCTCGGCGTCCTTGGCGTGCGGGCGCAACGACGGTGCGTGCGGCGAGCCGGATGGTGCCTGAACGTCGCTGCTTGCGTGTGCGGGGTCGACGATGCCCATAATCAGGCGCTCGGCCTCATCAACATCCAAACAGGGAGTGCCGCTGGCCAGGCCGTCGGCCTCGAGGCTGTTGAAAATGCGCGTGACACGCGGGCAATCAACGCCGATGGCGCGGAGCTTATCGGCGTGCGCGAAGACCTCGTGCGGCTCGCCCTGTAGCGCGATTTCGCCATGATTGAGCACGAGCACGCGGTTGCAATACTCCGAAAGCAGGGCGACTTTTTGCTCAACGACGACGATGGTGATGCCGAGTGCACGGTTGGCCTCACGCAGGGTCTCGAAGACCAGCGTGGAGCTGGCGGGGTCGAGCGCCGCGGTGGGTTCGTCGAGCACGAGCACGCGCGGACGCATGGCGAGGATGGCGGCGATGGCAACCTTTTGCTTTTGGCCGCCTGAGAGGGTGGCGATCTCGCGGTCGCGCAGGTCGCTGATGCCGACGGTCTCGAGCGTTTCGCTCACACGTTGCTCGATTTGGTCGTGGGGAACGCCAAAGTTCTCCAGGCCAAATAGCATCTCGTCCTCGACGACCGAGGCGACCATTTGCGTGTCGATGTCCTGCAGCACACTGCCGACGATTTGCGACACGTCGGTGAGCGAGGCTTCGCAGGTGTCGTGGCCGTCTACCATGACGGCCCCAAAGAACGTGCCGGTGTAGTGGTGGGGTACGGCTCCCGACAGGCAGGCGGCAAGTGTGGACTTGCCGGCGCCCGAAGGCCCGATAATGCCGATAAAATCTCCCCTGTTCACGCCGAGCGAGATATGCTTAAGCGCCTGCTCGGTCTGCGTGCCGTAGGAGAACGAGACATCGTCGACGTTGATGATCGTTTCCATGGATACCTTTCATAGTCATCGGGGACGTTCTTACATGACTAGTCGTTTAAGAACGTTCCCAAAAGCTCGTTGTTTGGGACAGTCTTTGGTGGTGAAGCACGGAGACGGCTTTACGAGGTGCCCCAGGTTGGCGCGAAAGAGGAACGAAGCGTACTTGGGTACGCGAGCGACGAATGAACGCCAAGATGGGGTGGCTCGTAAAGCCGAGCAGGTTAGTTGAGCTTAAGGGCCTTCTGGATGGGCATGTAGAGAGCGCCGACCAGGATGGCGTTAAAGACGGCGGTCATGGCGACGACGGGCAGCATGGCTGCGGCGAGCTCGCCCACCACGCCGAGCATGGCCATCTTGATGACCATGAAGATGACCCCCGAGACAAAGGTGGTCACGAACGTTGCGACGATGGCGACGGCGGGCTTAACCTGGCCGTCCTTGGCAGCAGCGTTGACAATGACGGCCATGAGCATGGCGGCGATGCCCTCGGCGGCAAAATCGACAAAGGGCGAGGTGGTGGTGATCTGGATCACGGCGGCCGAGATCAGGCCGATAACGAGCGCCTGACCGATGTTGGGGCGCACGACCAGGATGGTGAGGCAGAAGGCCGAGATAATGAACTCGGGGCTGATCATGCCGCCCGAGATGCCGGAGATGGCCTTGCCGACGGTGAAGTTGAGGATGAAGCCGGCGGCAAGCAGGATGGCGAGCAAGACGAGGGCGCGGACGTCGAGTTTGCCGCGGTCGGCGGTCTGGACGGTGCGGGGCTGGGCGGTGGTGGTGTTCTGAGACATGGTGAAAATCCTTTCGGAGGGGAAGTGCAAGAGAAGAAAGCGGAGGCGCGCGATGCGAATGTGATCGGGCTCGAGATAGAAAAAGGCCCCCGGTCGAAACCGGAGGCCTTCCAATCACCTAGAGCGCAAAAACAGGTGTGAGGGACTCACCGTCGACCGATCGTATTCGCATCACGCCACCACCAGTTGTTGAGAGACTTCATCGTGTTCTTCATGTTGGTGGCTCCTTTCGTGACGCCGTGGCGCGGTCGCACCTAGTTGCTGTTGCGCTGCACTATAGCACAGCGAAGTGTGTACTGGGAAATCTTTTTTGAAAAGATTTCAGGCGGGTTTCCCGGGTTTTCCGCCGGTCAAAAAGGCGGGCTGAGCGGGCGGGGCAGCCTTAGCCATCTCGCCCGCTCCCTGGGGCATGAGGGCCTTAGGCCTTCTTGCGACGATAGATCACATAGGCGCAGACACCGATGATGACGACGGCGCCAACGGCCATGGCGGCCATGTTGTTGCCCTCGGACTTCTCCTCGGTGGCCTCTTCCTTCTCGACCTCGGGCTCGGCTACGTCCTCATCGGAGAGGGCCTCGTCGGCGTAGGTGATGGACTTGACCAGGCAGTCGTTGTCGGCATCGTAGTCGCTCGGGACGAACTCCTCGGAGAAATCCTCCTCCTTGAGGTAGTCGCGCATCTCCTCGAGCATGGCCTTGCACTTGAGGTAGGTGTTTTTGGTGGCAGCCTTGCCGGCCTTGTTGGCTAGGGCGGTGCGGGCTTCGGTGTCCTCGGCGGCCTGCATGGCCTCGTCGACGGTCAGGTTCTGCTCGATGAGTTCCTTCTGCAGCGCATCGAGGTAGGCGCGGACGCCGGAAGCGCAGTGGTCGCGGTTCTCATAGGCGAGCGTGTTGATGTCCATGAGGACGTAGTTGATGGAGTTCTTGGGCTCCTCGTTGTTCACGACGTCTTCCTCTTCGCAGTGATCGAAGGAGACATCCTGATCGCTAAAGTAGGGGCTGACCTCGGTGAGCAGTGCGGAGTAGAGGGGGATGGCGACGGAGAACTCGGCGTTGGAGAGCATCTCCCACTGGATGGTCGCGATCTCGGGATCCATGCCCTGACGGATCTGGAAGGTGTGGATCTCGGTGTTGCGGTTGGAGCCGATGGCGTAGGCGCCGTCGGTGTTGGCGTTGAGGCCGGCGACATTCTCGCCGCGAGCGGCGAAGGAACGGATCATCTCAAAGGTGTTCCAGTCGGACTTGCCGGGCTGGAAGAACAGCGGCTGCATCTCGTGGACCAGAGCGCCGGTCGTGGCGCGAGCGTCTTCTCGCTCGTCCTTGACGATCTCGTAGTCGGTGCCTTCAGCCAGCGGGGCCATGAAGTAATCGCGACCCTGGATATAGCGCGACCACTGGTGCATACCGGCCTCGCCAATCTCCTCGCCGTAGGTCTTGGCGACGTCGAACTTGCCGTCGGTGTACTCGGCAAAGCCCTTCTCCTTGGGCATGGACTCGATGCCCTCGGAATGGAGGCAGTTCTCGGTGTCATCGAGGTCGACGTTATAGGTGAGGTTGCCGATGTTGGGGTTGAGCGAGGCGATGTCATCGGCGAGCTTCATGGCAATCCACTGATGGCCGGAAAGCGCGGCGAACAGCCAGGTCTCGGTGCTGTCGGCGATGATGATCTGGTCGTTGGAGCAGACGCCCTGCTCGTCGATCAGACTGCCGATGAGCTCGACGCCCTCGCGGGCCGTGGCGCTTTCGCCCAGGATGACGCTGGCATAGCTGTACTCGCCAATGCCAGTCTCCTCGGTGATGGGATCGGCCTCTTCGGCCTTCTCGTTATAGGAGGTGCTCAGCGTGGCAGAGCAGGAAACGCCCTTCTCGTTGATGCCAGCCTCGGAATATGCGTCGTAGCGATCTTCCCACTGCGAGGGGTTGTCGCGAACGAAGGTGTAGCGGTAGGTTGCGCCCTTGGACTTGTACTCAAAACCGGACTCGACCGATGTGTACTTGTTGCCGTCCTTGTGTGCGGGCTCAATGCCAAAGTGCTTGACATAGCGCGGACCGAAGTCCTCGGAACGGCCATAGTACGTGTTGCCGTCTGCCGTGAGCTTGCCGCCCATGTAGATCTGGGTGCAGGCGAGCGCCGAAGTCGGCATGGCCATGATGGCCGCTGCTCCAAACGCAAGGCCGCAGCCGAGCTTTTTGAGCGTGTTGACAGGATGAGTAAACCTCATGATCCCTCCCAACCGTTGAAACCCCGCGGAACCGTGCAGGATTTCAGCTAATAAATACATCTATTAGCCTATCGGAAGTCTAAATAGTATTCATCTATTTCGATGAAATACTCGATGAGCGTCCTAAAATATGCGATGAGCGGACAAGAATACTCATTATCTAGCTTTAGTTAAATAAAGACGCCCTGCAATTACTGTACCTGAATAAAGTGCCTTGCACGGGGCACAAAGAAAAATCCCCCGCTGTCTGGCAAATGCATAAACAACGGGGGAGACGATAATTGGATGAATATCATACCAATGTGGAATTACTTCTTCCGGCGGTGGATCACGTTAATCGCATAGCCGACGAGCATGGCTAGAACGATGACGATAAAGCCAATCAGGGGGTTGTCGTTCATGGGGTCCTCCTATTTTCCGAGCGGGGAGAATTCGTCGACGATGAGGTCGAGGCATTGCGGAAGCGCGCGGGCTCCAAAGACGCCCGAGTTGCTGGAGATGATCTCGCCATCGAACTGCATGCCCAGCGACGGCGTGCAGGTGATCTTGGCTTCCTTGGTCTGGATGATCTTGAACTGCGGACGGCCGAGCACCTTGCCGGCGGGGTCGAGCGCGGCGGTGATCACAGTGGGCAGGAGCTGGACGGTTTTTACGGGCTCGATGACCGCGATGTCGACCATGCCGTCGTTCATGCGGCAATCGGGGAACAGGTTGATATCGTTTTGAATGACCGAGGTGTTGCCGGCCATGCAGCAGATGCCATCGAGCTCCTCGACAATGCCGTCATGCTCAATCGTAAAATGCGCCACCGTGGGGTTGGGTGTGGCGAGCGCCGACAGGAAATAGGCGATCTCGCCGATGTCGTTTTTGGCGGGGGCGGCCTTCATCATGATCTCGGCGTCGAAGCCCGAGCCGGCGATGATGATAAAGCCGTGGCGCTTCTCGTTGCCGTTCTCGTCGAGCCAAAAGAGCTCGCCCATGTCCACTTTGACCGTACGACCGGCGCGGCAAGCCTTGGCAAGCGCCGCTGCCTCGGGGGCATTACCGATGTTGTTAAAGAACAGGCAGGCCGTGCCGGAGGGGAAGACGAGCGTGGGGACACCGCACCCGCGCATTTGGTCGAGCACGTTGGAGACGGTGCCGTCGCCGCCCGAAACGACCACGCGATCAAACTCGCGCACGTCTGCCACGGCGTCCTCGGGTTCCATGCCATCGCCGATAAAGCGCATCACGACCTCGTCGCCGCCCTGCGCGAGGGCGTGCGTGAACGCGTAGATTTCATCTGAGCTGGGGCCCGATGCCGGGTTGTGGATGATAAGGCAGCGCATACTTACGTTCCCGTTCTGTGACTAACCGAGTATAGTTGTAGGGCAATGCCGATATCCTACCCGTGTTTTTCGGGCCTAACCTTATTCGATGGGTTGATATGTACATTTCCACACATCAGGCTCTACTCGACTTTTGCCAGCGCGCTCGTGAGTTCGACGCGATTGCCGTCGATACCGAGTTTTTGCGCGAGCGCACGTTCCACCCGCGCCTGTGCTTGGTCCAGATTGCCACCCCTGCCGAGAGCGTCGCGGTCGATCCTTTGGTGATCGACGACCTGACGCCGCTCGCCGAGCTTATGGGCGATGAGAGCGTGACCAAGGTCTTTCACGCTTGCTCGCAGGATATGGAGGTTATGCTCCATACCGTGGGCGTGCTGCCGCGTCCCATTTTTGACACGCAGGTGGCCGCCGCCTTTTTGGGCGAGCGCCAGCAGATTTCCTACGGCGCGCTCGTGCAGACGTTTTGCGGCGTCTCATTGCCCAAGACCGAGTCACTGACCGATTGGTCGCGCCGCCCACTGACCGATAAGCAGATTGAGTACGCGATCGATGACGTCAAGTATCTGATCGTTGCCTATACCGAGATGATGAGCCGCCTACGCGAGCTGGGCCGTGTGGATTGGGTGCTCGACGAGTTGCGTCCGCTGGCCGACGAGTCGCACTATCGCGCCGATCGTCACGAGGCGTTCCGCAAGGTCAAGCGCATCAACTCGTGTAGTCGCCATCAGCTGGGCATCGCGCGCGAGCTCGCCGCTTGGCGCGAGGACCGCGCCGAGCGGCGCAACATCCCGCGCAAGTGGGTCATGTCCGACGATACGCTGCTGGCGCTCGTTAAGCGCAATCCCGTGCGCGTTGAGGAGTTCCGCAGCATCCGCGGCACCGACCAGCTGGGGGAGCGCGATGTGGACGGCGCGCTCATGGCCATCAAGCGCGGCGCGAGCTGCCCGCACGATCGCCTGCCGCTCATGGTGCGCGGGCACCGTCAGATTTCGCCGGAGTTGGAGAGCGTGACGGACCTGATGTATGCGCTCATTCGCCTGGTTGCCGAGCGCTCGGGCGTGGCGACCTCGGTTATCGCCTCGCGCGATGACCTGGCCGATTACATCGAGCATCCTGAGCAAAGCCCCCTGCGCGAAGGCTGGCGCTTTGAGCTCGTGGGCTCGCGCCTGGACGATTTGCTGTCGGGCAATATGGGGT
>CAVCKO010000043.1:0-18124 GCA_963602825.1 Treponemataceae bacterium
TGGAGAGAACGCTCCCGCAAACTGCCTCTTGACAACTTATAGGAGCGTCGGTTTTTATTTCGCGAAATTTGGCATGGTTAAGGGCGATCGGTTAAACGTAGTAGATAGGCGCGTTTCGTGGCGAACGGATCAAGCCGAGGTGCAAAATAGCCCCCGCCCCAGAAAAATCGTCGGCAAGGTAGCAAAATGCCCCGCGGGCAGGAGGCTGCTCGCGGGGCAAAGAAGAGGGGCTTATTGGTGGCGGACCGAGGGGCTCGGCATGGGGCTTCTGCCGCGGCCGCTCTTAAGGCATTACAGCTCGACGAGCTGGCCGGTCTCGGCGGCCTCCTTGATGGCGTTGAGAAGCGTGAGCGTCTTGACGTTATCGGCGGGGGTCACGACGGGCTCGACCTCGCGGCGGACGACCTTCACAAAGTGCTTGAGCTGCATCTTGTGCGGCAGTGCCGGGTCCACGGCCGGGATCTCCATCTGCAGCGGCTTGTGCCAGTTGGAGGCGCCGTCGTAGGAGAATTGGTGCAGGCGGGGCAGCGAAAGGGCGCCCTTAGTGCCGCCGATAAAGTAGGCGTCGGCGTCGAAGGGACGGTACTGCGGGTCCTCGCGAGCGGTGGCCTCCCAGTTCCAGGGGCTGGCGGTGGCGTCGGAGATGGTCATGCTCGCAAGCGCGCCATCGGCAAAACGGACGTTGACCACGGCGGAGTCCTCGGTCTCAAAACCGCGGGCGGCGCTGGACTGCATGCCCTGGACGGCAACGGGCTCGCCCAGCAGGTAACGGAGCAGGTCGACGTCGTGCACCAGGTTGACCAGGATCGGGCCGGCACCCTTCTTGCGGCGCCACTCGACGTCGAAGTACTCGTCGTTCTTATAGATCATGTAGTGGAAGCTCGACACGGTGAGCTTGCCCAACTCGCCGGACTCGATGATTTCCTTGGCTTTGTTGACGAAGGGATTGTGGCGACGGTGCTGGCCCACGAGCACGGGCACGCCGGCGGTCTCGGCCTCGGCGGCAAAGGCCCGGGCATCCTCGAGGTCGTTGGAGATCGGCTTCTCGACCAGCGGCACAATATTGCGCTTCACGGCCTCGCGGGCAACGCCCAGGTGTAGGTCGTTGGGGGTGGCGATGATGACGGCCTCGGGCTTGACCTCGTCCATCATCTGGGCGGGATCGGTGAAGAACGGCACGCCGGCGGCCTCGGCCGTGGCGCGGGCGCCCTCAAAGGCGTCGGCGATGGCGACGAGCTCGGCCTCGGGCTCCTCGGTGACAAAGCGGATGTGGTTGCGGCCCATGGCGCCGGCGCCGATAACGGCAATGCGGACGGGATTGAGCTCAGACATTTTCGACTCCTTACGATGTGTGTGGGTGGCGGTGGAATGCGACAAAGGGACAGTCCCTTTGTCGCATCGGTAAAACTAGGCGGACTTCTTCTTGCTGTCGGAGACCATCATGTAGACGGTGAGCACGACAGCGATGGCGGCGATCACGATGGCGCCGTAGAAGGACTGCTGGTAGGCGGCGCTGCCGGCCTCGGCGTGATACAGCACGGCGGTGATGGGCTGGCTGATCCAGGTGGAAGCGGCATAGCCCAGGAACATGATGCCGTAGTTGACGCCGATGTTGCTGGTACCAAAGGCGCCACCGGTGAGCGGCGGGTAGATGACGAGCAGGGCGCCAAAGCTAAAGCCGAGCAGGGCGAGCGCCACAAAGAACATGGCCTGCGTAAAGCTCATCGACATGATGACGAGGGCGACGATGGTGACGACAAGGCTGATGAGCAGCGACTTGTAGGCGCCGAGCTTGTCGATGATCTGGCCAAAGGACAGACGGCCAACCAGGTTGGCGCAGGTGTTGACGGAGACCACCACACCGCCGAGGGCGACGGCCGCGGCGCTCGTGGGGTCGGCGAAGAGCTGGACGGCGGCGATGGAGGCAACCTTGCCGACGAGCAGGGTGCCCGCGGTGGCGGCGAAGGCGAAGGTGATGATGAGGACCCAGAAGCGCGGGGTCTTGACCATCTCGCCCGGGGTGAGGTCACCGAAGGTGCCGGCATGCGCGCCGCCCTTGGGGGCCTCGAAGCCCTCGGGCAGCCAACCGGCCTCGGGGGCCTTCAGGAACAGGGCGGAGGCGGCAATCATCACGAAGAAGATGACGCCGAGTGCCTTGAGGGCGCCAAAGATGCCCAGGCTCGGGATGAGCAGCGAGGCGAGCACCGGGGACAGCACGGCGGGGCCGGCGGTCGAAGCGGCCAGGGTGATGCCGGAGGCGAGACCCTTCTTGTCGATGAACCACTTTTGGCCGGTGGTGAGCGCCGGGTTGTAGCCCAGGCCGTTGCCGATGGCGGCGACGAGCGAGAACCACAGGTAGAACTGCCACGGCTCGGTGACGGTGCCGGACATGAACCAGCCCACGCCGTAGCACACGGCGGCGGCGATCACGACGTTGCGCGGACCGATCTTGTCGGAGATGCGGCCGGCGAAGATGCCCGTCACGGCCATGATGGTCTGGAAGACGGGGAAAGCCCAGGTAAGGGCGCTCGACCACTCGGGGTAGACGGCGAGCAGATTCTTGCTCACGACGGAATATAGCGCGATGGAGCTGATGAAGAACATGGTGACGCACGCGGCGGAAAGCACGACGGCGCGACCCTTGTTGGAGTTGGTGGAAGCCATTGGACTCTTTCTAATCGATACGGGGGAGGAGCGGGCGTGTCCGCGGGGCCTCCCTGTCAGGTTGGTTTACTGGTCAGTCGGCTTGGCGACGCCGGACTCATCGGACCAGAGATCGACACCCTTGTCCTTAAGGTAGTTGTCGGCATAGGCGCGACGGCCGCCGGGCTTGGCGGTGAGGTCGCCCATCATGTTGGAGAAGCCGCCGTCGACCTTGATGGCGTCGCCGGTGGTAAAGTCCGAGCGCGTGGACGCCAGGAACATGACGGCGTTGGCGATATCGCTGACCTCGCCGATGCGGCGCGTGGCGATCAGGCGGCTGCGGCTCTTCTCGACCTCGGGGTCGGCGTAGAAGTTGGCCGACATCGGGGTCTTAACGAAGCAGGGCTCGACGCAGTTGGAGCGGACGCCGTAGGGGCCCCACTCGGCGGCGAGCATCTTGGACATCATGTTGACGCCGGCCTTGGTGGAGCTGTACACGCCCGAGAACGTCTCGGGGGAGTGGCTGGCGACGGTCGAGATGTGCACCAGGCGGCCCTGGCCGGCCTTGATCATCTCGCGACCAAAGCGCTGCGAGGTGATGAAGTAACCGGTGAGATTGACGTTGAGCACCTGCTCCCAGTCGCTCAGCGGCAGGTCCTCCATGGCGGCGAAGCGCAGGATGCCGGCGGTGTTGACGAGGACGTCGACGCGACCGAAGGCGGCGATGGTGGCGTCGACGGCGGCCTGAACCTCGGCCTCGTCGGTGGCGTTCATCTTGTAACCCTCGGCGTGGATGCCAAACTCGGCAGCTAAGTCGGCGGCAGCGGCCTTGACCTTCTCCTCGTCCAGGTCGAGCATGACGACGTTGGCGCCATTGCGGGCGAACTCGCGGCAAATCTCGGCGCCCATACCGCCGAGCGCGCCAGTCACGGCGCAGACATCGCCCTCGAGCTTAAGCCAATTGCTCATAGGAACTTCCCTTCTTGTGCCTCCCGGTGGGCCGCTCCCATTAACCGACCCACGTGGTTTCCGCTGGTTATCGTATGCTTTGCATTTGCGCAGGTGAATTGCATATTTGTTAGAATGGCGTTAACTGTAGGTTTATACTGTGCGATGCAGGCTATTCTCAATTGAGCGCGTGACCTGCGAAAACAACCCCCTGTGGCACCATGCGGTCACGGGTGCGAAAACGGGAGATTGACGTGTACGATCGACGACTTGAGGCCATATCGGCCGCCGCGGAGCTGGGAAGCTTCTCGCGTGCGGCGGCAAAATTGCGCGTGTCGACTCCGGCGCTCGTCAAGCAGGTATCGGGCTTCGAGGCGGAGTTCAGTATTACGCTGTTTGAGCGCTCGCATTCGGGCGTCAAGGTGACGCCGGCGGGTGCTCTGCTGGTGGACGACGCACGCTCGATCATGCGCCAGTCCGAGGACGCCCTGCGCCGTGCTCGACGTGCGGCGGGTGACGGCGGTGCCGTGCGCCTGGGCGTGTCGATGATGTGCCCGGGGCGCCAAACGCTGTCGATGTGGACGGGCATCCACGATCTGGAGCCGTCGCTGCGATTTGAGATCGTGCCGGTAAGCGACCTCTACGACGAGCGCGAGACCGTCATGCGTAGCTTGGGCCGCGAGGTCGATGTGGTGCAGTCGAGTTTTTCTACCCCACGCTGGGGCGACACCTGCCAAAAGCTCCGCATCGTCAACGTGCCGTTTTATATCGACGTGCCGCGCACGAGCCCGCTGGCGCGCAAGACGCGCATCACGGTTGCCGACCTGGAGGGCATGCGCCTGCGCGTGCTCCGTCACGGCAACGACGCCATGGACAGCCTGCGCATCGACCTGTTGGCCGACGGCGGCGTGGACGTGATCGACGTGGACAGCTTTGACTTTGCGCTCTTTAACGAGGCGGAGGAAAAGGGCGACGCGGTGCTCACCTGCGGCGCGTGGTCGGGGGTGCACCCGGCCTTTGTGGGCGTACCGTTCCTCTGCGGCCGCGAGGTGCCGGTCTTTCTGCACTACCCGCTTGAGCCCACCCTTCAAGTCCAAAAATTCGTCAACGCCATGGCCCAACTCCTCTGATGTGACAAAGGGACAGTCCCTTTGTCACACAAAACGAGGCCCTGGCCAAACGGTCAGGGCCTCGCAAACTTTTATTCCGTTTTAAATGACGGGCTGATCGCGCGCAGGAGGGCGCCCCCGGGGCGCCCTCCGTCAGTAACCGGTCCTACTCCAGCTCAAACGCTCCGGTGTAGAGCTGGTAGTAGTAGCCGCGCTTGGCGATCAGCTCATCGTGGTTGCCGCGCTCGATGATGCGGCCGTGGTCCAGGCAGATGATCGCATCGGAGTTGCGCACAGTGGACAGGCGGTGCGCGATGACAAACGTCGTGCGGCCCTCCATGAGCTTGTCCATGCCCGCTTGCACGATAGCCTCGGTGCGGGTGTCAATGCTCGATGTGGCCTCGTCCAGAATCATCGCCGGCGGATCGGCGACGGCGGCGCGCGCAATCGAGATCAGCTGGCGCTGGCCCTGCGACAGCTGGGCGCCGTTGCCGGTGAGCATCGTGTCGTAGCCGTCGGGCAGGCGGGTGATAAAGTCGTCCGCGCCGGCGAGCTTTGCCGCCGCGATGCACTCCTCGTCGGTGGCGTCTAGGTTGCCGTAGCGGATGTTATCCATCACGGTGCCGGTGAACAGGTTCACGTCCTGCAGCACGACGCCCAGCGAGCGGCGCAGATCGGCCTTGCGGATCTTGTTGACGTTGATGCCGTCGTAGCGAATCTTGCCGTCGGCGATGTCATAGAAGCGGTTGATGAGGTTGGTGATGGTCGTCTTACCGGCACCGGTGGCGCCGACAAACGCGACCTTCTGGCCCGGCTTGGCAAACACGGACACGCCGTGCAGCACCTCGTGGTCGGGCGTGTAGCCAAAGTCGACGTTGTCCATGACCAGGTCGCCGCGCAGCGGTACGTACTCGATCTCGCCGGTTGCGCGGTGCGGGTGTTTCCATGCCCACATGCCGGTGTGGTGGTCGGCCTCCTCGAACTCCCATGTCTCGGGGTTCACCTGCGCGTTGACGAGCGTCACGTAGCCTTCGTCGGCCTCGGGCTCCTCGTCGATGAGCTCAAAGATGCGGTCGGCGCCGGCGAGGCCCATGACCACGGCGTTGATCTGCTGCGAGATCTGACCGATCTGTCCGCAGAACTGCTTGGTCATGTTGAGGAACGGCACCACGACGGCGATGGACAGCGCCATGCCCGAGATGCTCAGGTTGGGCACGCCCAGCGCCAGGAAAATGCCGCCGGCCAGTGCGACCAGCACGTAGAGCAGGTTGCCCAGGTTCATAAGGATGGGCATGAGGATGTTGGCGTACATGTTGGCCTTCTGCGAGACCTCGAAGAGCTTTTCGTTGCGCTCGTCAAAATCGGCCTCGGCGGCAGACTCGTGGCAGAATGCCTTGACGACCTTCTGGCCGTTCATGACTTCCTCGATATGGCCCTCGACCACGCCGAGCTCGGTCTGCTGTGCAATAAAGAAACGCGCGGAGTTGGAACCGAGCAGCTTGGTCATAAAGGTCATAAAGACGACGCCGGCCACAATGACCAGGCACATCCACACGCTGTAGTACAGCATGATAAAGAACACCGTGACGATGACGATGGTCGTCATGAGCAGGTTGGGCAGCGACTGGCTGATCATCTGGCGCAGCGTGTCGATGTCGTTGGTGTAGTGGCTCATGATGTCGCCGCGCTGGTGCGTGTCGAAGTAGCGAATCGGCAGGTCCTGCATGCGGTTGAACATCTTCTCGCGCAGCTTCTCGAGCGAGCCCTGCGTGACGATGGCCATGGCGCGGTTCCAGAAGAGCGAGGACAAGATGCCGACGCCGTAGATGCAGGCGAGGGTGGTCACGAGCTGTGCGATCTTGGGCTGCGCGGCTTCCCAATCGCCCGACTGCCACGATTCGCTAATAATCTGCAGGGCGCTCTGAAGGAAGGTCGCGCCGATGGAGTTGATGATGGCGCAGAGCACCACGCCGACGACGACGAGGGGCAAAAGCACGGGGTAGAAGCCAAAGAGCGTCTTGATGAGGCGCGACATGGTGCCGCCCTTGCGGTTGAGCGCGCGCTCGGCGGTCGTTGCCTTACTCATGTGCCTCGCCTCCTTCCTGGGTCTGAGCTTGCGTTACGGATGCCTCGGTGTCGGCCTCGCTGGCCCCTTCGCCCTCGGCAGACATCTTGTTTTGCGAGGTAAAGGTCTCGCGGTAGATCTCGCTTGTCTTGAGTAGCTCATCGTGGTTGCCGATCTGAGCGATGCGGCCGCCCTCCATGACGATGATGCGGTCTGCGTCCTGCACGGAGCTGATGCGCTGGGCGATGATGAGCTTGGTCGTGTTGGGCAGATAGCTTGCCAGCCCTGCGCGAATCTTGGCGTCGGTCTTGGTGTCGACGGCGCTGGTGGAGTCGTCCAGGATCAAGATCTTGGGGCGACGCAGCAGGGCACGCGCAATGCACAGGCGCTGCTTCTGACCGCCGGAAACATTGGAGCCGCCCTGCTCGATCCAGGTGTCGTAGCCCTTGGGGAAACCGTCGACAAACTCATCGGCGCAGGCCAGATGTGCCGCCTCGCGGACCTCCTCGTCGGTGGCATTCGGGTCGCCCCAGCGCAGGTTCTCGGCGATGGTGCCGCTAAACAGCACGTTTTTCTGTAGCACCATAGCGACCTGGTGGCGCAGCGCGTCCAAGTCGTAGTCGCGCACGTCCATGCCGCCTACGCGCACGGTGCCTTCGGTGGCGTCGTACAGGCGGGCGATGAGGTTTACAAGCGTGGACTTGGCCGAGCCGGTGCCGCCGATGATGCCGATGGTCTCGCCGCTCTTAATGTGCAGGTCGATATCGTCGAGCGCCTGGCGCTTCGCATGCGCGGAATACTTAAAGCTCACGTGGTCAAAGTCGATGGA
Source organism: Treponemataceae bacterium (assembly GCA_963602825.1). Taxonomy (GTDB): domain Bacteria; phylum Actinomycetota; class Coriobacteriia; order Coriobacteriales; family Coriobacteriaceae; genus Collinsella. The sequence goes on from CAVCKO010000043.1 coordinate 7,595, forward strand.
GCCGTCGGCGACCTCGAGCACGGGCTCGGCGGGATCGGCGATCGTGGGCTCGGCGGCCAGCACCTCGGTAATGCGGTGCGCCGATTCGTCGGCCATGGTCACCATGACAAAGATCATCGACAGCTGCATCAGGCTCATGAGGATCTGGAAGCCATAGGTAAAGATCGAGGAGAGCTGGCCCACGTCGAACAGCGTTCCCTGGCTCGTGATGATGAGCTTGGAGCCCAGGTAGATGATGACGACAAACGCGCCGTTGACGCAGATGTTCATCATGGGGTTGTTAAAGGCGAGCAGCTTCTCGGCGCGGGTGAAGTCCATCTGGACGTCGCGTGCGGCGGTCGCGAACTTCTCCTTCTCAAAGTCTTCGCGCACATAGCTCTTGACCACGCGCATGCCGGTGACGTTTTCCTCGACGGACTCGTTAAGGGCGTCGTACTTGTGGAACACGCGCGAGAAGATGGGGCGCACCTTAAAGATGATAAAGAACAGTCCAAAGCCCAGCAGCGGAATGATGATCAGATAGACCATGGCGACGCTGCCGCCCATGATAAATGCCATGGTAAAGGCGAAGATCAATACCAGCGGCGCGCGCACGGCGATGCGGATGATCATCATAAAGGCCTGCTGCACGTTGTTGATGTCGGTGGTCAGACGCGTGACGAGCGAGGAACTCGAGAACTCATCGATGTTGGCAAAGCTGAACGTCTGGATCTTGTAGAACAGGTCGTGACGCAGGTTCTTAGCGAAGCCGCAGCTCGCATGGCTGCAGGTGACGCCGGCAGCGGCGCCAAAAGCAAGGGATGTTAGCGCGATGAGCACCAAAAAGCCTGCGGTGGGAAGCATCTCGGCTACGGTGGCGCCGTCTTTGATGGCGTCGATCAGGTTGGCGGTGATAAATGGAATCAGCATCTCGCAGAGCACCTCGCCAAGCACGAGCAACGGCGTGGCAACGGTGACTTTCATATAGTCGCGAATGCTTCCCATGAGGGTTTTAATCATCCAGTTCCTCCCAGGTTACACGGATTTTCTCGAGCATTTCGGCGAGCTGCTCGCGCTCGTCGTGGGTGAGCGCGCTAAAGGCCCGTTCTCTAAAGCGAATGCGGGCCGCCTGGTCGATGCGGGCGTTTTCCCGGCCGGTTTCGGTCAGGCGAATGGTGAGTTGCCGTCGATCCTTGGGGTTACGGCTGCGTTCAATGAGGCCGTTGACCTCGAGCTTGGACAGGATCTCGGAAAGCGACCCCGGCTTGAGGTCAAAGTGCATGCCGAGTTCCTGCTGCGACATCTCGCCGCCGGGCTGCTTGGCCAGCAGGCAGATGATGGGCGCCTTGCCGGACACGCCTCCGCCATGAAAATGCATGTAATGGCCGCAAAAACCCAGGCCGCTCAGGATGCGCTTGGCGAGTTTGTCTTCGGCGCTGACCGCTTCGGGTATGTCTACCGGTTGCGACGGGTCACCGCCGGGCTCATGCGGAAGGACGAGTGCTTCAACACACATATCTAAGCCTCGCTCCTTTCTTTAGCTAGGTAGAGAGATTGTTTTGTACCTAAGTGATTCTAGAGGTACCTAACTGATTGTCAAGGTACCGAATCGATTTTGTGGCAGTGCTGGGATGCCGGTGCCAGGGGAATCTTGGACAGTCTTTGCAGCGTAGATTCAGCGGGCCACGGCGTATCCCGGAGTTTCCGATAGGGTTCATTAAGGGGGCGAGACTGACAGTTGCCGGTTTCGCCCCCTTGGCTTTCCGGGACTTAGAGCGGCTCGTCGCCGGTTCGGAGGATGGCGAGATATGGCTCATATGAAAACGTGCGGTATCGTTTCCTGCTCGTATCGCGTTGGACAAGAATGCCCCAATCGGTAAATTGGGATATAAGGTTGTTTGCGCTCGATCTGCTAATCTGCATTCGTTCAGACACAAAGGCGGTGTCGACGATCGGATTGCCCTCGAGAAGGTCGAGTAGCATAAGGGCGTTCGTCGTAGCCCTTCCCGCCTTTTCGCGAATCAGCCTTTCGGTTTCCGAATGGAGGTCGACAAGCTTCCGCATCGAATCCCGTGCCTCGCGTGCGCTTGCAAGCAAGCAGGTACTGAAAAACGAAACCCATCCCTCAAAATCGCCTTTCTGCCTTACGCGCATAAGCCAATCGTAGTATTCGCTCCTGTGTCGTTTGAGCTCATACGAGGGGTAGATGACCGGCTTGGTGAGCGCCCCATCATGTATGAGCGAAAGGAGGATGAGCAGACGCCCGAGGCGTCCGTTGCCGTCGAGGAACGGGTGTGTGGTTTCAAACTGGTAGTGCACCAAAGCGGCCTTGATGACCGGATCGATGTCGTTACGCTCGTTGATGAAAAGCTCGAGGTCGCCAAGTGCCTCCTTCATATCCTCCGTGTTGGGAGGGACATACGGGGCCTCATTGAGCGTGCAGCCGTTTGGTCCGACCCAGTTCTGAGTCGTCCTGAACTGGCCCGGCGTCTTGTCGGAGCCTCTGCCATTTCCAAGCAATGTGGCATGGACGGATTTGAGCAGCCTCATACAGAGTGGCAGTTCCTCCATGAGCTTGGTCGCCTGCTGCACCGCTCGAGTGTAGTTGACGACGTCGGTTAGGTCCCGGCTCGCATTGGATTCGTTTGACGGGTCAAGAACATCATCGAACGTACATTGCGTACCCTCGATTTGAGAGGACAAGAGCGCTTCCTTGCGAACGTACATAGAAAGGTACATGTCGATGTTCGGAACAAAGCGAGACATGCCCTCAACCTCGCCGAGTATGGCGCGGCAATCGGAGACAAGCCGCATGGAATCAGCGGATAAATTGATTGGAAAGAATGAATCCATATTGGCGGGTCTAAACGAATCATAGGCGAGGGCTCCTGAAAGGTTGTGCCTGACGTTTCCCTGTCGTCCGGGTGTGATGGGTGCGAGCATCGTTAGTGTCCTAAGAACAAATTTGAGCCAAAACTTGTTCTTAGAATTTTATAGCGCCTTCTAAGGCCAAGTTTCTGTAATAAGAAGCGTCAGAAAAACTCTAAGAACAAAATTACGCCCAAACTTGGTCTTACATCCGAAGGCAAGACTTAGATTGCACTGCGCTACACTTAGTCGCACTGTGGCGCCGTTGCGCTGCGCCCGATCCAAGGGGGACACTCATGAAGAATACTCAGCTGCTGCTGATTAACGATATGTGCGGCTACGGCAAGGTCGCGCTTTCCGCCATGCTGCCGGTGCTGTCGCACATGGGCTACCGTATCCATAACCTGCCGACGGCGCTCGTTTCCGATACGCTCAACTACCCCAAGTTCTACATCCACGACACCACCGAGTACGTGCGCCAAAGCCTCGCCATCTGGGAGGAGCTCGGCTTTGAGTTCGACGCCATCTCGACCGGCTTTATCGTGACCGAGGAAGAGACGCGCATCATCTCGGACTTTTGCCACCGCCGTGCGCAAAAGGGCACCAAGGTGTTCGTCGACCCCATCATGGGCGACAACGGTAAGCTCTACGCCGGCGTGCCCGAGTCCACGATTGGCCTTATGCGGCACCTGCTGGAGTGCGCAGACTACGCGGTACCCAACTATACTGAGGCGTGCCTGCTTGCCGATAGGCCTATCGCCGAGCAAATTACGCCCGATGAGGCCCGTGACCTTGTGGACGCCGTGCGCGAGCTGGGTGCCAAATCTGTGGTCATTACGAGCGCCGTAGTCAATGGCACGAACGCGGTTATCGGTTACGACCATGTGGCGGGGGAGTACTTTACGATTCCCTTTGAGCTCATTCCGGTTTATTTCCCGGGCACGGGCGACACGTTCTCGGCGGTGCTCGTCGGCCGCGCGATGGCCGGTTGGAGTCTGCAGCGCGCGACGGCCGATGCCATGCGTGTGGTGGCTGAGCTTATCGAGCGCAATGCCGACCAGGAGGACAAGTCGGCCGGCCTTCCCATCGAGGCCTGCCTGGATGTGATTGACCATGAGTAATGCTGGCGAGGGCGGCGTCAAGCCTGCGGGCGAGAATAGGCCGCTCGGCGCGCCGCGTGGCAAGCGGCCGCGTATCCGCGTGAGCTGCGTGGACCAGTTGGGTGCGTGCCGCTGCCACCATGGTCACAAGCCCGGCGACGTCTTCGACTTCGATCGCGATCGCGGCAAGATGTGCTCCATGGCCTGCCACGTGGGCTTTCCCTATATCGATATCCTGCGCTATGGCGGAACCGTGCCTGGCAACGAGCCCGGCACGGCAAAGTTCTGCTGCCCCGAGGTCGATACGCTGAACGTTTGGCTCGCCGAGATCGTTGACGAGTAGTCGAGCGCAATGTGTCAAAGGGACAGCCCCTTTGACACATTCGCCGGTGGTGCCCCTTCTTTTGCTTATAATCTCAAATCTCTGCATTTCATCTGATTTTAGGTTATAAAAATTCTACGTTTCATCGATAATCAAGCATATAAAACTTTGCATTTCATTCGATGACACCGAGGGGAGAGCCTATGCTGCGCAGGAAAATAGCGGCAGAGCTGGAGCGTTGGCTGAAGTCTTCCGAGCAAAAGGCCTTGTTCATTACGGGTTCTCGCCAGATTGGCAAAAGCTATTCGATTCGCGCATTTGGCAAAGCCAACCATGCAACCTACATCGAGCTTAACCTCATGGAAAATCGCCAGGCAAAAGATGCTCTTCTCGAGGCGCGGGATGCCGATGATTTTATCAGCAGGGTGACGCTTCTTTCGGGAAAGTCGATTGCACCAGGCAAAACGCTCGTGTTTATCGATGAGGTCCAGGAGGCCCCCGACATCATGACGATGGCAAAGTTCCTTGTTGAGGACGGGAGGTGCCGCTGGGCGTTTTCGGGGTCAATGCTCGGGACTCAGTTCAAGGGCGTCAGGTCCTATCCCGTGGGGTATGTTCACGAGCTTAGGATGTTCCCGCTCGATTTTGAGGAGTTTTGCTGGGCAATCGGGGTGAGCGAGGGGGCTCGCCAAACGATACGTGACGCGTGTATCAGCGAGAGGCCCGTTCCTGATTACATTCATGACGCGATGATGGCAAACTTCAGGACCTATACCGTTGTCGGCGGAATGCCGGAGGTCGTGCAGCGTTTCCTTGACACGCAGGGCGACCTTGCCTCTGTTCGTCAGCTACAGTCAGAGCTCAACGAACAGTACCGGCGAGATATCTCCAAGTATGCAAGCGGGCGAGCCCTTCAGGTGCAGAGCATCTACGATCAGCTCCCTATTATGCTCGAGGGCGAAAACAAGCGCTTCGTGCTCAATTCCATTGACCCCAAGGCTCACTACGAGAAGTATCAGCGAGATTTTGTATGGCTTGTCGATGCCGGCGTTGCTCTCAAAGCCGATATCGTAACCGAGCCAAAATCGCCCCTGCTCAAGACGGCACGGCCATCGCAGTTCAAGCTATATCAATCGGATACGGGCATGTTGATGGCGCGCTACCCCGTTGGAGTCGCCCAAGCGGCGTATCTTGATAGCAAGGAGCCCAATCTGGGCGGCGTTTACGAAAACGTGGTGGCCCAGCAGCTGGCTGCCCAAAATCGCCAGCTTTACTACTATCAGACAAAAAAGCGCGGTGAAGTGGACTTTGTGGTCGATGGACCGGATGGGACGGCTGTTCCGATCGAGGTTAAATCGGGCTCCTATTACCACGCGCACGCTGCGCTCGGTCATGTGCTTGATACGGCTGAATATGGCGTAAGGCTCGGGATTGTTTTCTCGAGAGGCAACGTTGAGCGCAACGGAGCGGTTCTCTATTTGCCGCTATATGCGACCTGGGCCCTTTCGGATGTTTTGGGCGACTCCTGCGCCGAGGGGATAAAGCTGGAGGTCAAGCCGGTCTAGGGCCAGTCCCGGATGTGACAAAGGCGTGGCCCGCGACCTCGATTGCCTACAGCTGCTCGAGCATGGCCGTGCAGCCGGCGAGCACATCGCGGTAGGTGGCGTCGAAATTGCCGGTGTACCAGGGGTCGGCCACGTCGCCGGGGCGATCGGTCCAATCGAGCAGGCGCGAGATCTTGCCGTCAGGGTCGTCGCCAAAGATGCGACGCAGGCCACGCGCGTTCTCAGCATCCATATAGACAATATGGTCCCAGTCGCCATACTCCGCGCGACGCACCTGACGTGCACGATGTGCGACGACGGGAATCCCGACTTCGCGTAGCTTGGCAACGGTACCGTGATGCGGCGGGTTGCCGATCTCCTCGGTCGAGGTCGCGGCAGAATCAATGACAAACTCGCCCGCGCGCCCGGCGCGGTGCACCAGCTCGGTAAACACCGACTCGGCCATCGTCGAGCGGCAGATATTGCCGTGACAGATAAACAGTACACGTTGCATAGAACGATACCTTTCATATAGAAGGCTGCTAAAGAGTCGAAGCCGGGCGCATGCCAAGTTTTATTTCTTGGCCAGTTTGAAGTAGCGCTCAAATATCAATTCGAAAACGTAATAGAACATCAATCGACTGTCGAGGTCCATGCTGCCCAAGCGGATTTCTTTTTGCACGGTGTAGATAGGGTAGTCGGCTAGTTTCGAGAGAGAATTTCGAGAAAACCCGGTGAGCGTGACGACCTTGCATCCGCGCGTTTTGGCTATCGATGTGGCGTCAATAGACACCTGCGTCTCGCCGCTTACGGAAACGCTGAAGACCAGGTCGTTTTTGCCGAGGAGTTCTGCGTAATGCCTCATGACGTGGCGTTCACTGAGCGTATCGGTATTCTTGCCCATTATTTTGAGCTTTTCAGCCATTTCGAGGCACGGGTACTTCGAAAAGCCCGAGCAGAAGAACACGATATGCGAGGCGTCCTGGATAAGACTCACAACCGAATCGATGACCCGGTCGTTAAGCAAATCTTTGGTCTGTACGAGCTGGGTGTCGAGAGGAAGTGCCTCGATAGTGAATCGATTGCGGTCGAGCGAGGCGGAATACGATTGTTTGAGCTCCGTAAACCCCGAGAAGCCAAGCTTGTGGGCAAGCCTGACGATTGTATTGGGAGCGACGAAGAAACGTTCAGCAACGCTCTTAAGCGTGACATCGTCAATATCATCACGCAGCTCGATGATGTAGCGCATGATCTCGCCTTCGAGATCGTTGAGCTTGCTCTCGCCAGCCCGCACATGATCATAAAAAGATTCTTGATCTTTCATAAGATGTTTCAGCCCCTCGCACCTTGCCGTACATATGGTACCGCTTTGTGTAGCCAGGTGAGAAATCGGTAATCGGTCAAGATTTCCTATTGCCCATGAACTGGGCAAATGTGCGTGTCTGCCTACACATATCTGTGTCGTGAGCGAAATCATGTGTCCCCGTTTCGCATTGGCCCACACGGGGACTCTCAAATGACCTTATGTCGCAAAATATCAATCGAAACGAAGCAAGCCGAGGACAACCGCGGAGCCCAAGGTCTTCGAGAACACCGATCAGCCAACCCTGGAGGGACGGAACATGAAGGATAAGCTCAATATTGTGATCGTTGGCGGCGGCTCCACGTGGTGCCCTGGCATTCTTAAAGCCCTGACCAAGCACATGGACATTCTGCCGCTGAACCGCGTGATGCTCTATGACATCGATGCCGAGCGTCAGCGTCCGATCGGCGAGTTTGGCAAGATCCTCTTCGCCGAGGAGGAGCCCGGTGTGGAGTTTGGTTACACCACCGATAAGGACGAGGCGTACACCGACGTCGACTTTGTGCTCTGCCAGATTCGTACCGGCGGCTACGAGATGCGTAGCAAGGACGAGAAGATTCCGCTGCATATGGGAATCATCGGCCAGGAAACGGTGGGCCCTGGCGGCATGGCTTACGGTATGCGCTCCATGCATGACATGGTTGAGATCGTCAACGACGTTCGCGCTCATAGCCCGGAGGCGTGGATTATCAACTACACCAACCCGGCTGCTATTGTGGCATATGGTCTCGAGCGCGTCCTGCCCGATGAGCATCGCGTCCTCAACATCTGCGATCAGCCCGTCAACCTCATGCGCTCTTACGGTCGCCTGCTCGGTCGCGATATGAGCAAGACGGAGCCCGTGTACTTTGGCCTCAATCACTTCGGTTGGTTCAAGCACATCTACGATGAAGAGGGCCATGACCTCGTCCCGCAGATTAAGGAGTACACGGAGAAGAACGGCTTCCTTCCTGCCGATGCCGAGCAGCGTGACCAGTCCTGGCTCGACACCTACGCCATGGTCAAGGACATGCTCGAGGACTTCCCCGACTATCTGCCTAACACTTATCTGCAGTACTATCTGTATCCCGAGTACAAGGTCGCTCACCTCGACCCCGACTACACTCGCTCCGACGAGGTTATCAACGGTCGTGAGAAGCGCGTGTTCGCCGAGTGCGAGCGCGTTGCCAAAGTCGGCACCGCAAAGAACTCCTCGGTTGTGCAGAACGATGCTCATGGCGATATGATCGTGGAAATCACGTCGGCCATTTATCGCAACACCAACAAGACCTTCATTGTCATGGTTCCCAACAACGGGATTATCGAGGGCATGCCCGATGACGCCATGGTCGAGGTCGCGGCGAGCGTTGGCTCCAATGGCCCGCATCCCTACGCTGTCGGTAAGATCGGCACCTTCTATCGCGGCCTTATGGAGAACCAGTACGCCTATGAGCGCCTGACTGTTGAGGCTTGGATGGAGGGTTCCTATGAGAAGGCCCTGCAGGCACTCACGCTTAATCGTCTGGTCGGTGACGCAAAGAAGGCTCGCAAAGTGCTCGACAAGCTCATCGAGGCCAATAAGGATTACTGGCCGGAGCTTAAGTAGCTAGTTCCATAGCGCTTGATAACTGTTATGGGGCGTGTGGGCTGTAGAGCTGCACGCCCCGTTTCTTTAAGAGGGGTATCCCATGAACAAAGATGAGCTGCTGGCAAAGTTCCAGCGCCTGGGCAAAGTCCTCATGACGCCTGTCTTGATCCTGCCAATCGCCGGCATCCTTCAGGGCTTTGGCAATGCCTTTACCAGCCCCACCCTTACGGCAGCTGTTCCCTGGCTTGCTGCTCCGGGCTTTGCGATTTTCTTTTCGATTCTCAAGGCCGCAGCCGGCATCGTTATGAACAACATCCCGGTTATCTTCTCGATTTGTCTCGCCTATGGCTTCGCCAAGTCCGAGAAGGCTACCGCGGCGCTTTGTGGCTTTTTGGGCTACATGTGCATGAACTCCGTGATGGGCACGTTCCTTACGGCGACTGGCGTTATCGATCCCGCGAATCTTACGACGGGCCAGAGCACGATCCTCGGTATCACCACGCTCGACACTGGCGTTATCGGCGGTCTTCTGGTGGGTGCAATCGTCGCATGGTTGCATAACCGTTACTACAAGATTGAGCTGCCTGCCGTGTTCTCCATCTTCAACGGCACGCGCTTTATTCCGGCGGTAACGCTGCTCTCATGCAGCATCCTCGCATTGGTCATGTCCTTTGTTTTCCCGTTTATTCAGAACGCTCTCGGTGCGCTGTCCGAGTTCATCAAGACTACGGGTGCCTTTGGTGCATTTGTCTACGGCGCCGGCGAGCGCATGCTTCTGCCTTTTGGCCTGCATCACTTTGTCTATTTGCCGTTTTTCTTCACGTCGCTCGGCGGCGTCGAGACCATCGACGGCCAGACTGTTCAGGGCGCTATCAATATCTACAACGCGATCCTGGGCTCTCCCAGCACGCCGTTTAACATCGAGGTCAGCCGTTTTGTCATGAACGGCAAGGTTATCTTCGCCATGTTCGGCCTGCCCGGCGCTGCACTCGCCTTCTACAAGACGGCACTTCCCAAGAACAAGAAGAAGACCGCAGCGCTCATGATCGCCATCGTGGTGCCTTGCATCCTCTCCGGCATTACCGAGCCGCTCGAGTACTCCTTCCTGTTTATCGCGCCCATCCTCTACGTGTTCCACGCCCTCATGGCTGGTCTTGCCTATGCGCTGACCTATATCCTGCAGTTCAACGTGGCCGGTTCCGCGTCCTTCGGCGGCCCGCTCTTGTCGTTGATTTTTAACGGCATTATGGGTGCAGCCAAGGGCTCCAACTGGCAGGTTATCCTGTTCCTCGGCCCCATCTACTTCGTGGTGTACTACTTCGTCTTCAAGTTCATCATTCTTAAGAAGGGCCTTAAGACCCCCGGCCGCGAGGAAGAGTCCGACGATGAGGCCGAAAAGGCTCCCAAGACCGTGATCAGCGACCTCATCCCCGCCATCGTTGAGGCAGTGGGCGGCGACAACAATATTAAGTCTGTCGAGGCCTGCTTCACCCGTCTTCGCATTCAGCTCAATGACTGTGACAAGGTGGTTGATGACGCCGAGTTTACCGAAAAGCTCGAAGCGCGTGGTATCGTGCATGTTAACGGCGGCGTGCAGATTGTCTACGGCAACATGGCTTCTAACTACGCAACCCAGATGCGCGAGCTGCTGGGCATGGAGTAAACGCCCCATATATCTATAAAATCCGGTGTAGAAGGCGGCGGCAGACAATGCGTCTGTCGCCGCCTTTGAGTAAAGACTTTAGTCTGCTGGGCGCGCAGCGGCCAGCTTCAACCCACCCGCTATG
>CAVCKO010000044.1:0-17674 GCA_963602825.1 Treponemataceae bacterium
CTCTACATCTCCCACGAAACTGGCGATTTCAAGATGCGCAGGACTAACCGGGTGCCGGCTTTTATCGAGGAGTGAGAGTTCCCGGCGGCCTGCCGATCAGGCCGCCGGGCTATCGAACCCCGCATTCATCCGTGCACACGCGGATGAATGCGGGGAGCGTCCGTATGAAGTTGATAATCGCGGAAACAAAGCCGTCCCAGGCAGGACGGCTTTGGTCTTTAAAGGCCAGGTTTTACCCTAGCCCAAAATGGCCAGAATGGTCACCGGAGGAAGAGCGACGATCATAAGACGGAGCTCGGACATAGCGATCACCTCCCCGAAAACTCGGGCAGGGCCAAGCTAGCGAGGCGGGGTACGAGCTGACTGCTTTCTGTTTAATGACTGTCAATCTCTTCTGCTGTCTCTTTTCGATTTTACTCAGTAGTTATAGCTAAACGAGTAATTGCAAAACTGATCCAGCTGCGTTCCGACTTAAAGATTTCTGTTGTCTGGTTCATCTGCCAGATAGTCGTGGGGAACATAGTCAACGTGATAACGCTTTTCAAGTTCCTCGATAAACCGATCGACCTTTCGAGCATTTTGGTGAACCTTTTCAAGTGTACGGAAAACAGCTTTCTCGTTGTACGCGGGAAGCCCTTGGGCGTTCACAAAATACATCAGCTGATTGAGATTTGTTCCTTCCTTCAATAACTCATGATGGAGTTTTTCAACTTCCGCGACATTGAAATTGAATGATTCAATCTTTCCGTAGATCGCGCTACGGCGATCTAACTCGCTTACAGAGACGCCAAGCACTGCCGCCCGCTGTTCGATCGCCTTTTTTTCTGGAGTGGTCAGCATCACATGAAACGAAACGTCACGTTTCTCGGCGTTCTCGGCGATGGCTTCACAGCACCCGCCAGATTTTTTTGGAGCGTGTTTGCGCTTGCAGTTGTGCAGCGCTTTATTTTTCTCGTGCTCGATTTTCTTTCCAGTCTCAAGATCGTCGAGAGAAATCGAACGGCTAATCAAAACGGAGCGGATTAGTTCAGCTTCCGTGCAACCAGCTTCGTCACAGAGGCGCTGAAAAATTTCTTTTTCTTCAGCGGTCAACGTCGCTTCGACTTTCTCGCTTCGTCTCATTTTCATCCCTTCAGTTTCGGAGTGGCCTCCGAAACAAGATTTGGAAAGGTGCGCCGAGTTTTTCTCGGATGCAAAACCGTTTCGCGCGAAACGGAACTCAGCTTTGCCTGTTTTCTTTTCCCGTAGGAGGGAAAAGCAAGATCGTAAATGACCATAGTTCATGTTTACATGTAATTATGGCCATTTACGTACATCTTGCAATCTCCGGAACGGTGATTGGGCGAAACGCAGTGTAGACGTGGAATGAGAGGCCTCATTCCAAGCGAGAGGCCTCGCGGCGTCGTAACTGCATGAAGACCGTGAGCGAAAGCGAAATTTTAACGCGAAGGATGCTGAGCGTTAGAAGTTCGCTGTAGCGAGAGCGAAGCGATATTGCGAATGCGAGGGATGCCGAGTATTTGCAATATCGCGCAGCGGGTTTGCGCCGCCCGCGGCGCAAACATTCGACTTGTCGAATCGTTTTTCGCAACGCCGGCGAAAAAGTTGAGGCAGCTTTCGACAATTTCAATTGCGCGGAGAGTCATTAGCGTGACTCGCAGCGCTGTTGGATTTGTCGGAAGGTGACGCGGCTCGCATTACGAATCGAATAGCGAGTCGATTTTCATGCGGCGGTCAAGCCGCCTATGATCGCGACCAGAGGTCGCTATCGATTTTCAAAACTCGCGTTTTGTTTTGACGCGATTTGAGATGCGATATGAAAAACGAAACGCCCGCGCGAGTCGTTTTTGACTTTTTACGCGAGCGATTCGAATCAAATGAAAATCGAGACGATGAGTTTTTGAGTTTCACGGTGTAGATCTCAAAAAACAGATCTAAAAACTGCGGCGTCGATTTCACTTCGCCCGCAGCATTACGGCGCAAGAACATCCAAGGGAACAACTTGGACGCCGCGGTCGGTAACATAGGCTTGTGATCCAAATCCAATAATCGCTACTTTAGAAACCGGCGGGGTGTTTCCAGCAGCAACCATACGTTCCTCGACAGCAACAAGATTGTCAGACGCCTCTTCTATTTGAGCAGAGCTGAGTTTAACTTCGACCGGAATCCAGGTCCCACCAGGAGCCGCAATGACTGCATCGACCTCTAGATCACGAGAATCGTGATAGTGATAGAGGCTCATTCCGTTTGCTCGCGCATAAACCCACAAATCATGGAGTGCCAGCGATTCAAAAAGTAGTCCAAGCGTCTTGAAATCTAGCAGCAAGGTCTCCGGAGTCGCCCCGAGCGCAGCGGCCGCAAGTGACGGGTCAGCAAGATGATGCTTCTTTGATTCTCTTAAGTGCACAGGAGATCTCATTGCTGGATTCCATGCGGGAATATCGCGAACGAAGCTGACCCGAGCGAGAAGAGATATATACGATGCCGCCGTTTGTCTCGATACCTCTCCACCAAGATCAGCTACGAGCGTCTTGAGTGTCGCCAAAGTGGATTCATTGCGCGCAAGCGATTCGATAACAGCTTTGACCTTTTCGGGATCGCGTCGAGAGCCATCAACACGAGACAAATCTTCTTCGGCAACTATGCCGATATAACGTTTTGCCATCGCCGACGCAGCCAGCACATCGCGCCCGACCGCCGCGGGCCATCCGCCGCGGACAACGCACTCGGCAATCGAGGCAGAATCCAACGACCCGAAAGCGCCATTGAACTTTTCGCCAGAAATAATGCTCGACAGCTTAACCGCACCGCTAGATTTCCCAAGTTCGAAAAGCGTCATGGTATCCATGCGCAATTTAGCGAACCTTCCAGCACCACTGTGCATCGGCCGCTCATTGTCTCGCGGTGTCGCCGACCCCGTAAATATGAACTGGCCAGGCTCGCCGCCGCGGTTGTCGCACTCAAACCGTGCCGCGTCCCAAAGTTTCGGAACCTCCTGCCATTCGTCGATTAGCCGCGGCACCTCGCCGGAAACGGCAAGCGCCGGGTCCGTCTCGGCACGCAAACGATTCTCGAAGTTGCGCGACGGATCCATGAGAAGGAGCTTGGACGCCGCACGGGTCCCGGCTGTGGTTGTCTTTCCACACCATTTCGGTCCTTCGATGAGAACGGCACCGAATATCCCTAGCATCTGGTCGAGCTCATTTTCGATAATTCGAGTGTAGTACTTTTTTGGCATGTTTTTCACCATTGATTACCAGCTCGTTTAACTAAATTTACCGTTTTCATTTAACCAGATTTTGCTTTTTTGATTAACCAGATTTACGCATTTCAGTTAACGAAACAGATTAAACATGCACGAAGTGAAAATCATCTACTCAACACCGCGCATGAGCTCCGAAATGGTGATTTGAAATCCGTCGGCAATCTTCTTGAGATTTGAGAGGCTGACATTACGCCGCCCGACTTCAATGCTCGCGTAGTAGGAACGATCCATTTCAATCAAATTGGCGAACTGCTCCTGGCTGCACCCGAGTCCAGCGCGGAGCTCTTTGCATCTCATGCCGAATGATTTCTGAAGCGTCTTCGTAACCATGACAAAAAGAGTCATGGATTGTTGTATAAATGCCAACGGACTATATACAACAATCCCAGTTAAGGCGCATAATTGTCTTTATTGGAAAGAGCTCTGATGCCTAGTCGGATATGGCACGGAAAAGGAATGGAATAGCAATGACTCAGGGAAAGCACTTCGCTGCCGGCGGCGATCACTTCGCTGCCGGCGGCGATCACTTCGCCGCACTGCCAAGCAAAAAGATTCACGCCCCGAAGGGGATCGCACGTCTGACCGTCACCGCGGCGACCATGGCCGCCATGACCGGGTCGAGCCTCATCTCACCGTTCGCGGCATACGCCCAGACCGGTGACGGTGGCACGCAGCACCCCGCCGTGATGTCGCCGATTGCCGCCCATGCCGGCGCGGCATCCGGCACCGGCGCGAAGTCCGCCGCACAGACCATCGCGGACCTGCAGAAGGCGGTCGACGAGGCGAAGGCGAAGGAGGACGCCGCCAAGGCATCCTATGACGATGCCGCTGGTCCCTACAACGAGGCTGCTTCCGCCCGCGACCAGGCCAAGACATCCTATGATTCGGCGGTCAGCGCCGGCACGGCAGCCGACCGTGCGGCGATGGACGAGTACGCCCGTCAGGTCGCAGAGGGCAAGGACGCCGCCGATGCCGCCGGCAAGGACCTCGAGCAGGCGAAGGCGGGTCTCGCAGACGCCAAGGCGGATGCATCCAAGAAGGGTGAAGCGTACCAGTCCGCCCTCAAGGCGGCCCAGGACGCTCAAGATGCCCTCGATAAAGCCAAGGCCGATGCCGCAAGCGCCACCCCGGAGGCAATCAGTGCCGCTGAGCAGGCCGTGCGCGACGCCCAGGATGCCGTGAGCAAGGCACAGGCCGAGCTCGTAGGCGCCAACGCGACGCTCGCCGATGCCCAGTCCAAGCTGGTCGCAGCCCAGTCTGCAAAGGATTCCGCCGATTCCGTCCTCGCCGCGGCCCAGCAGAACAAGGACACGGCGGATGCGAAGGCCGCAGCCGCCAGTGCCGCCTATGAGCAGGCGAAAGCCGACCTCGCCGCAGCGGAGGCAGGCGCCAGCGGTCCGGAGTACGATGCGGCAAAACAGAAGGTCGCGGACGCGGAGACAGCCCTGGTCGCCGCACGAGCGGCACAGTCCCAGTGCGAGTCCGAGCTCGAGCAGGCGCAGTCCGCCGCAGCGACGGCACAGACCGAGCTGAACGATGCCCAGACGTCCCTCTCCGCGAAGCAGCAGGCCGCACTCGATGCCGCGTCCGGAGTGAACGACGCCCAATCCGCACTCGATGCCGCGAACTCCGACCTCGATGCGGCCAAGCAGGCGAACGCCGGCGCCATCGCCAAGCTGGATGCCGCGAAGCAGGCCGTCAAGGACGCCGAGTCCGCAAAGGCAGCCGCCGACGAAGAGCTTGCGAGCGCCAAGACCGCAAAGGATACCGCTGACGCGGCCGTGACCGCCGCCCAGCAGAAGGTCGATGAGGCCCAGGCGAAACTCGATTCAGCCGACGCACAGCTCAAGCAGGGAGCCATCGGTTTCTTCAAGGCCATGGGTGCCGATGACGCAGCCAACATCATCCTGAACGCCAAATATGCCGCCAAGACCGAGGTCAGCAACTCCAAGGACGCCACGTCCCTCGACAACATGCTCAATGCGATCAGGTGGATGAAGTCCGTCAACGACTACCGCAAGTCCGTCGGTCTCTCCGAGCTCCAGGTCACCTACAAGCTCATCGCCGGTGCGATCGCAGATGCGAATTACAGCGACACTGTGCTCGATCATGCCCGTCAATATGATTTTGCCGAAAACCTGGCATGGAATTACGGAATCGATCCGAGTGGGCAGTGGATCGAACAGGAGAAGGGCTTTTTCGACAAGGCAACGGAGGCCCTTTATGGAGTCACCGGTCTTGTCGGCAAGGACGCCTATGATTTCTATGCTAAGAACGGCGTCGCAATCAATCATTGGATTGCAGACAACTGCCGCTGGGAGAACGGCAGCAGCGGTACCGTCGGTCATTATATGAACATCATCAATCCCGAACTCGCCGTCATGGGAATGGCAACCTGTACCAAGGGCACCATGTCCGGGCTTCAGACGCAGTGCTACACCGCTGAGGTCTCCGGTTGGTCCGGTTCAGGCTGGAACATGAACCCCATCTCCGTCGACGAGTACGAGCAGAAGCTGACCTCCTATATCAACGGCCTGAAGAACGCCAAGAGCGCACTCGACGCAGCCAAGGCCGATCTCGCAGCCAAGCAGCAGGCAGCCGCCGGCGCCGCAGCAACCGTCCAGCAGAAGCAGGACGCAGCGGATTCCGCACAGACAGGTGTCGATGCCGCGAAGCAGGGCGTCACCGATGCGCAGGAGGCCGTGAACGCGACAGGGCGCGATGTCGCCGCCAAGCAGCAGGGCGTCACGGATGCCCAGACCGAGCTGAATGCGGCGAAATCTAACCTCGATGCCGCCAACGCAGCAGTCGTTACGGCAAAATCGACCGTCCAGCAGAAGCAGGTCGCCTTTAATGCCGCCAACGCAGCCGTAACGACCGCACGGTCCAAGCTGGACTCCGCCAAGGCGGACGCCGCCGCCAAGCAGCAGGGTGTCACGGCTGCGAACGCCGACCTCGCGAAGTTCTTCCAGGACGTCGCCGACGCCAAGAAGGCGCTCGATACCGCAAAGAGCGTCCACGACGCGGCGGCAGCCGATCAGGCCGAGAAGGCGACCGTCCTCGCCGCCGCCAGGCAAAAGGCGGACGGCGCCGCAAGCGCCCTCGCGAATGCCCAGCGTGCCGTCGATGCCGCAAAGACCGACACCGGCGCTGCCTCCGACAAGCTCACCGGCTCCCAGTCCGATCTCAAGGTAGCCCAGTCGAACCTCGACACCCTCACCGGTCTCGCCGCGAAGCTCGCAGAGGCACAGCAGCGCGAGCAGGATGCCGCAAAGACCGTCAAGGACTCCAAGGCCGCGCTCGACTCCGCGAAGGCAAACGCCATCGCCGCCGAGTCCCTGGTCTCCGCCACCGAGCAGGTAAAGGCGCAGGCAAACGCCAAGCTGGCGAAGCTGAACTCCATCGATGCCGATGCAGCGCTTGATTCCGGCCATGACACGAACGCGGATGACGCCCTCAACGCGCTTTTCGCCGCCGCAGTCGAGGCACGTGCCAAGGTCGCGCCCGCCAAGGCCATCCTGGACGAGAAGCAGGCCGCGGTGGACGGGCTCCAGCCCGGCTATGATGCGGCACACGCCGCCTACGAGCAGGCGAAGTCCGACCGCATCGCAGCAGAGCAGGAGCTTTCCGACGAGCTCGCCCGACAGGAGGCGGAGGAGGCCGCAAAGAAGCAGGCGGCATACACCCCGAAGCACCTTGCCGGCACGGAGGCCGCCCAGCCCGGCAGCCTCGCCCAGACCGGTGACCGCGCGAACCTCATCGGCGAGACGTTCGCCATCGGCGGTACCGTCTTCGTGGCAGCCGGCGTCTTCCTCGACCAGAAGAAGCGCCGCGAGCAGATGTAGGACAAATCGTATAACGACTCGGAAAAGGGGAGTTCCGCAAACGGGGCTCCCCTTTCTTTCGTTTCGCCAGCCACGGTTCGTTGAGGCAGCTTCAGCTTAAGGGCCACAGATTAAACCGATTTACAACTGTGACCATATGACTGTGCGCACATGTTAGCATGGTCATATGGTCACCTATTTACAGCTGCGATTATGATGCAATAACTCAACCGTTAGTGCTTATTAAACAGCCAATCGAAGCCAGGCTTGCCCAGTGTTTGGCGCATCTGCCTAACCTGAATCTCCGTCTCCACGCCATCCTTGCCGATGACGGCGGCCATGTTCTCAGCGGTCAGCAGCCAAGATAACAAACGGGCGGATCCAGCTCAGCATATAACGTTCGGTAATACATGACCATGTTAATGTAGTCATATGTTCACGCATTACAAGCTGGGACCTCATGTATTAGAGCTCGAGCTGCGCCCGTGCGTCCTTGGCGTCTCGCGTCCGACCGTCATCAAATGGCTCAAGCCGGGCTGGCGCGATAAGCGGAATGAGGTCGTGAGGCGGATGGACGCCGGCAGCGTCACACCCATCCGCCTCATGGACGATGAAATCGCGTGGACGCCGGAGGCCGTGACCGTCAGGGCGTCCGGCGGGGAAATCATCGGGCTCGATACGTGGGGCATGGCGAAGGTTCTTACCGGAGCCTATGGTCCCGACTCTCCCGGTCGTATTCCTACGATATCGCCCCTAAATCACCGATGTGTCAGATAAAGAATGATGCAATGGCTATGATCAAGCATACGGCGGATGCGGCGACTGCGCCTTTTTTCCTCTCCTTTAGTCCGACGAATAGGGTTGCCGTAAAGTAAAGGGCGGAAATGCAGTCTATGGCAAGCAAAACGAGTTCCTTGGGCGGTTTCAGCAAAAGGTCGCTAGCAAAGAGTGATGCGAGCAGGATAAAGCCGATTGTGACCAAGTATCTCGATTGATTTTGCGACAGCATGGCAACTGCCTTTTAGAACAGGCAAGTGAAAAGTCGGTACGATGCCGCTGCGGTTGCATACAAGGCGCCGCCAGGACCGCTTGTCACGTAACCGGCGATCACACCAGCGGTGCCAGCAACGTAGAGATCGCGCAGGCAAGCCTCCTCCTTCGGGATCAGCTTGACCTTGTGAGGGACAGGGCGGTTATTTGCAAATCCGTGAGAATCGCACCACGCCTTGGAATATGAATCCGTGCAGCGCCCACGCTCAAAGGGGGATATACTGTAATTTTCGTCGTAGTTGTCTCCGACGTAGATCTCACTGCTCTCGGCGGGAGATCCCTCGTCGGCATAGGCTGCCGCAACGGGTACAAATGGTGTCATGACAAGGGAGAGGCAAAGAGTTGCTGAGACGATGGAGGGTAGACATTTCTTCATGGCGGGCTCCTTAATCTGGCCTTTGATAGTTACTCGATATCGCCTCCTGCCGCTTTCTATCCGTTGTATTCGGCGTATTTCTTTAATAAGGCAAGAGATTCTTTCTCTCCCTCGGCTGAGCCGATGATGTTTCCTTGATCATCCAGTATGAATACGGACGGAATATGCTCAAGTTCATATTGGTCATACACGGCCTTATCTTGATCTATGTATATGGGAAAGTCTCCTTCATGGACTGAGGCTTCTTCAATCGTGCTGTCCTCGGAAACAGTGAAAAGGTTCTTCCTTATGGCTGCGAAATTATCAAGTTGCTGCATATCCTCTATGAGAGATTCGCAGTGCGGACACCACGATGCCCAGAACATCAAGATGTTTTCCTCATTAGGTTTTAGCTTGTCAAAATAATTGACGTTTCGGCCAAGGCTGAAATCTTGGCCCTTTTTAATGGACAAAGATGAGGGATAAGCATCGTGTTGCGGTTTGATATTGACGGCGATCAAGGCGGCGAAACACGCCAGAGCCGCCAAAGTCAGTAAGGCGATAACGCATTTTCTCGGTTTCCAGCTCATGACAGATCCCTCTCTCATGGTGAAACGCATACATTATGATATATGTACATTATACGCTAATAAATTTCAATATCCATCATCTAACTAAAGAATGCTACCTCACTGATTCAGCGACGATGCATTTTTACCCTTGCGTTCCCACTCGCGTACCCGCCTCGCTGCGTCGGCGGTCGGAAGGGTCCCCGTCTCGCATTCAGCGACCTTGTAACCGTATCTGTCGAGCCAGGCGGCAGCGCATCCCAATCGACGCACTTCCAGTCGTCGCCGCGGCCGTGCTGCATCACGAGGCCTCCGGCGACCGTGAGCGCGTGGATATGCTCTCTTTGCAGGCCAGCGATGATTCCGCCGGTGCATACGATGCTAGGTCGCTGCGCCGGCACTGTGCAAACGTATTGGCCTTTGTGCCCCTTTTGGCAACTTTAGCCCGGCTGTGGGTTAAAACAACCCACAGCCATGACCGCGTTAGCGTAGTACTATACTAATTGCTTAACATGCTCATATATTTCTAACTGCGACTTAGAATTACTTAATGTAGTCACATGTTAATGTGCTAATATATGACTACGTTATTTCAGAAAGGGGAGGACATGGCGACGAACATCCTTTTGGTCAATCAGAAAGGCGGCGTCGGCAAAACGACGTTCGCCGACGAGATCGCCTGGGGCCTCGAGCGCCGCGGCCACAAGGTCGGCTTCGGTAACCTGGACCCACAGGGCGGAGCAAACCACGAGAAGGGGCTGCTCGACGACGAGGACGCCGTGAACGTCATCGACACACCGGGCTTTTTGAGCGACGACACCGCCGAATATGCCAAGAACGCGGATATCGCGATTATCCCGGTGCAGCCCGGCACGCTGGGCCTGAAGCCCATGAAGCGCACGATCAAGGTCATCACCGAGGCCAATCCCGACTTGTCGTACGCAATCATCGTCAACAACTTCGCCGGCAACCAGACGGTCGACCGCCAGTTCCTCGAACTCCTCGAAGCCGATGACTTGCCCGTGCTGGGCACCGTTCCGACCGCAGCGGCCTTCAAGCAGGGCGCGGCGTTGGGAAAGCCTGTGTACGAAATCGCCAAGAACGGCAAGGCCGCCCAGGCGATTGAAAACATCCTGAACGAACTGGAAGAGGTGCTGTAAGTGGCGAAGTTCAAAAAGGCGACCTCATACTTCGACTTCGCAGCGGAGAAGGCCGAGGAGAGGCAGCAGAAAATCGTTGAGAGCGCATCTGAGACCCAGAAACCGGCTCCTCAGGTACGGAAAGCCGGACGCCCAAAAAAGGGCCTTGAAGGGACATCTGAGAGGCTTGTACAGCTGTCTGTCTACGTTCCCGAGAGCTACCGCAAGCGATTGAAGCAGGTCGCCCTTGAGGAAGACAAGTCCGTATCGGATATCGCTCGGGAGCTTTTCGATCGCTATCTGGCCGAAAAAGAGCTCTAGTTGAGTTAACGGGCACCGAATGGTGCCCGTTTTTCTTTACCTTGGCCACTGAGAGCTGATTTAAGACCCCGTTTTATCTATCAGTGAGAATACGGTCGGACCCCACCAATAGGACGTCTTATTTTCGGTTCTATGACTTCCTGCCGCTAATTGAAGTGAGGCTGACTAAATGTCGGTATCCAGATCGACAGGAAAACGGTCTCGGTAGGTCATTGCCGAATTGCAGGTGTTTACAGCCAAATGGGTTAGTCCGCCCGGGGAGCGAAGCGACGCCGGCGCTGAGGACTGGCAAGGACGCAGTGATTTTTCAGTCAGGTCAGTCGCTTTCCTTTCCAGTGAAAAGCGAACACCCGATTTGCCTATAACGTTTCGCTGGTCGCTAAGACCGACAGGGCCGTACCGGATTTATTTCCGGGAAAGTACGTTGCGAGTGGATCGGTTTTCGACTAAACGGTGATTGACATGGGCGTGAATAAAAATCTCAAATCAAAGAAAAGCTCTCTTCCCCTTTCTTTCTCTTAAAACCTCTTTAGATATTATTGGTGCCCTTTTTGGAAACTTTTGGTTGTCAAAAAGGGCACAGTTTTCGGGTTTTTGTGCCCCTTTTGGAAACTTTTTGTGCCCCTTTTGGAAACTGCCATTGTCAAAAAGGGCACAGGAAATTGCCGAAAAGGGCACAAGAAATTGCCGAAAAGGGCATAGAAGGTAAAGCGAAAAAGCGCCTGAATTAGGGAGAAATTGCCGAAAGGGGCATAGGAAATTGCCGAAAGGGGCACAAAAATAGAGCAGAGATCTCTTAAATTCGATAAAAATTGCCGAAAGGGGCATAGGAAATTGCCGAAAAGGGCACAGGGGGAGGCAAATAAAAAGGGACGGGCAATCTATCGCCCGTCCCGATTAGAGGTTCTTGGTACCACGTTCCATGCACGCCTGCGGGTTCACATCGTACTCGGCGGGCGCCCTGGGCGAGATGACAGTTTTCACGACGAGATTCAGGCTTGTGAGCTTTTCGAGGGAGACACGAAGTTTGCTTTTGCTGACGGCGAGCTGATCGGCGGCATTCTGGGTCGATACTCGAAACGGCTTTGATTCCTTTGCCGCGAAGAACGAAAAGATGTAGCCGAAAAGAACCTTGTCGAGAGCAGAGAGATCGGTATCGCGAATCGCCCAAAAGGGGACCCGGCAGAAAGTTCCGCGCGAAGTCCACTCGTGAAGAGCCCTGGCATCGATGAACTCGATGCCGCAGAGCTCCGCCCACCTAGCCTCATCGACCCTGTAGGTGATTTCTTCGCCATGGCCTTCTTTTTTGATTAGAGCGAAGTTTTTGAGCTTCTGTAGCCTCTTGCTGAGCGCCGAGGGAGAGATGCCCAGGGCTTCGGCAATCGTCTTGGCGTTCGAGTGGCATCTCTTCAGGGGATCCCTGCGCTGGAATCCGTGGATATACGCTAGGACAAGGAGTTCGCTTAGGGATAGCTTTGCCTCGGATTTGCGAAGCGAAAGCATCGAGAGAGGGAGTGCGATGAAACGACCGCTGTCGGCCGAGCTGTCCTTGAGCCATGATTCTGCGTTTAAAGCGGAAGCGTGACTCGAGTTCGAGCTCGGCGTGTCGCCCGGTTTTGACTGGGCAAGAAGGGCGGCGAAGTCCTCTTTCGAAATCGTGTTTTTGAACGTGCTCCCCCCGCTGGGCGGAGCGCCATTTACGTCCATAAAGTGACCTTTCCAAGGTCACCAACATGTTTTAAGTGGTAGAATATTACCAACAAGTTGATGACACTTCGCTTAAAGGACCCAAGCCGCCAAGCTAATGAGGGTCCTTTTTGCGTTATATATGTCCTACTGTTTTTGCTGATGAAGACGAATCTCCTCCGCATTGAACAGGTTCTGAATCGCAAGCGCAACGAGCCCAGATTTCGTGAGACCGAGTTCACGAGCCTTCATGTCCATCTGCACGGTCAGCTCGGTCGGCAGCGTAATCATGAGCCGCTTTTTGTTAGACGCAACGGGCGTGTTGCTCATACGATGATCCTCCCTTCGGTTGAAAACAGTATATAACACTTCTAACTAAACTGTTACAGTTCTGAATGATTTAGGCATATTAGTGACTAAAACCTTAGCGGCCTAAAAATGGATTGTCGTTATTTTTGGCTGTTGCTATGGGTCGAGATAACCCATAGCAGACAAAAGTTGCTAAAAGGGGCACAGAAAATTGCCGAAAAGGGCACAGCTAAAGCGTGTGACCTAGCGTTGCCATTCAATCGGCTGTTACAATACCAACCAACGAAAAAACCCCTCTAGCAGGGTCTTTTTCGTTATGGAATCCCGGAAAACGCGGAAATCCGACAGATTGGAGCTTGAAACATGAGGGATATGCACCTCATGTCGCTCATAAAACGTCTCCTGACCTCGAAGGAGAACGTTTTTTAGCGATAAAAGGAGACATAAATATGATCTGGTTTACCAGCGATACCCACTTCGGGCATGAGAACGTGCTGAAGTTCACCGACCGCCCGTGGGAGACGATTTGGCAGATGAACGGCGCCATCGTCGACAACATCAACGGCAGGGTTGCCGTGGACGACGAGCTCTACATCCTGGGGGATTTCTCATTCAAGATGACCGCCCAGGACGCCTACGGGCTGCGCAAGCGGATCGCCTGCAGGCGCATCCACCTCGTCCCGGGAAACCACGACAAGG
This sequence comes from Treponemataceae bacterium, assembly GCA_963602825.1. Classification (GTDB taxonomy): domain Bacteria; phylum Actinomycetota; class Coriobacteriia; order Coriobacteriales; family Coriobacteriaceae; genus Collinsella. The sequence continues at coordinate 13,218 of CAVCKO010000044.1, forward strand.
ACTGGACCCAGCCGGCGGTCGCGGGCGCCTTCACCGTGGAGCCGCCGATCTGCGTGCTCAAGATCGACGGGCAGAAGATCGTCCTGAGCCATTACCCCATGGCCGACTGGCAGGGCATGAGCCATGGATCGTGGCACCTCCACGGGCACATCCACAGCAGCGGCGGCGCGTACAACGAGTTCAACCGAAAGCAGGGCCTTCTGCGCTACGACGTCGGTTGCGATGCCAACGGGCACTCCCCGGTGAGCCTCGACGAGCTGAGGGAATGGTTCGCCGGAGTCGGCGAGCCGTGCGGCCGGGTGAAATGGCCCTGGTGGGTCAACGAGACCGGCGACAGGCAGGTCGAGCGCGAGCTGGCGGCGTACAAGAGGGAAGAGGTGATTCGATGACGGTCTATGTGACGGGCGACATCCACAGTGGGCTCGACATGCAAAAGCTCCGCGACTGGGAGCTTGGCGATAGCCTTACCAGCGACGACTATCTCATCGTTGCCGGCGACTTTGGCTTTCCGTGGGATTTCTCTGCCGAGGAATGCGCCGACATCGCCTGGCTGGAGTCGCGGCCCTACACCGTACTGTTCGTCGACGGCAACCACGAGCGCTTCGATCACTGGGAGGAGCGCCCCATGGAGCCGTGGCACGGTGGGCTGACGCAGCGCCTGTCGGACACCTCCCCCATACGGCGCCTGACGCGCGGCGAGGTTTTTGAGCTCGACGGCTCGACGATCTTTACCATGGGCGGCGCCACGAGCGTGGACAGGGAATACCGCGTGCCGTATTCCAGCTGGTGGCCTCAGGAGCTCCCGGACGAGCGCGATTTCGATACCGCGCGGGCGAGGCTCGACGAGGTCGGCTGGAAGGTCGACTGCGTCATCACCCATACCTGCTCGACGCGCATGCTCTCGCCGACGCTCTACCCGGACCCAGGCTGGGAACGCCCCGATGTGGACCGGCTGACCGAATTCCTCGACGAGCTCGAGGACCGCCTGGACTATAAGCACTGGTATTACGGCCATTTTCACCGAGACGGCAACCCGGACGAACGTCATACCGTGCTGTACGACCTGATCGTGAGGCTCGGGGACAAACTCCTGCCGTGGGGTGCGTACTGATGGCTGTCTATGTGACGGGAGACGTGCACGGCAGGGCCGAGTACGGGGCCAGCAGGTTCGCCTTCAGGTCTTGGCCGCTGGGCCGGACCCTGACGCGCGATGACGCAGTGATCGTGGCCGGCGACTTCGGCTTTGTCTGGGATGGATCCAACGCCGAGAAATACTGGCTCGACTGGTTCGAGTCGAAGCCCTGGACCACATGCTTCGTGGACGGCAACCATGAGAATCACCACGCCCTGGCTGGGCTGCCGGTGCGGGAGTGGAACGGCGGGCTCGTCCATGAGGCGCGACCGCACGTGCTGCACCTGATGCGCGGAGAGGTGTTCGACATCGACGGGCTCACGGTCCTTGCCATGGGCGGCGCCGCGAGCAACGACAGGCAGTATCGCAGGGAGGGGAGGAGCTGGTGGCCCGAGGAGATGCCGAGCGAGAAAGAGACGGAACACTGCCGTTCCTCGCTCAATCGCGTGGGCTGGAAGGTTGACTACGTTGTGACTCACGAGGCTCCTGCCGCCCTTGCTGAGGGGCTGTGTCGCGAGCGCGGACGCGAGTATCGGGGCGACCGGCTTCAACGATTCCTTGGCGAGCTCGACGGCCGGCTCGGCTACCGAGCCTGGTTCTTCGGTCACTACCATCGCGATAAATGGTGCGACGCCAAGCATCGCCTGGTCTACAAAGACATCGTGCCGATTGAGGATGCCGTGCTTGGTTCTAGAGACCTCCTAGAAGCGTTCTAGAAGGTCTCTAGAAATCAGCCGCCTGATAGGAGAAGTGCGGGGCTACTCGCCCCTCATCTGGGTCATGACCTCGACCTTGGCCTCGGCAACGGCCGCACGCTGCTCGGAGGCGGCAAGGCGATCCTTGAGGGCGGCGACCTCGGCCATCAGGTCGCGCTGGGCTAGGAGTTTGTCGGCCTGAGCTTTCAGCGCGGCGTCACGCTCGCCGCGCAGCCGCTCGATCTCATCGACCATGGCCTCCGCCTCGGCATGGAGCTGGACGACCTGTCTGTCGAGCTTCCTGGCATCGGCAAGGTACCTGACGCTCGCGGCGTGGAGCTCGTTGTTCTCGAGGTCGAGTCTCGCGGTATCGAGCTCGAACTTCTCCTCGATAAAGGCGACCCGCTCATTGCGGTCGGCCTCAATCTTTTCATTCCGATCCGTCGCCTCGACGAGCTTGCGGTTGAATTCGTCAAGCTGGGCCCTGAGCAGTGCGTTCTCGGTCCTGAGGTCGGCCGTCTCGAGCAGTAGCTTCTCCCGCCACGTCTCCTCGGTCCGCTCGGCGGCCTCCTCGTGGACGGACTTCACGCCGTAGATTTCCCTGATTTTTCTCTCGTCTGCCATTGCGGCACTCCAATCAACAACGGCATGGCTCCGCCATGCCAAACGGCTGGGAACAATGCGCGGCCGCTGTTGATTTGTAGTCATCCTGCGATCGGTGAGTTCTAAAAAGGCGTCTCAGGTCATGCGTTCGCGCAGGGTTTCAGTTGGAGAAATACCGCACTCTTTTATAGTAGCGCCGCCGCACTCGAGCTTATTAGACAGATCGCGAAACGATGGACGGGCTCATTTCCTGACGCCCACCAATCCGCGTTCACGGAGGATGCGATACAGGGTCGATTTGGAGATGCCTGTGGCGGCGCAGATGTCGGGGATGGGCGTCTCCCGCGCAAGGTAGAGTTTCACGGCGGCATCCGCCTTGACGTCCGCGATGCGCGGGCGGCCACCGACGTTGCCACCATGGTTCCGTTTTACAGCGATGCCCTCGGCCTGGCGCTGCTTAATCAGATCGCGCTCAAGCTCGGCTGTGCAGGCGTGGGTACCCAGCACGAAACGGCCGAAGGCGGTATCGAGGTCGACCGGCTGTTTCAAAGAGGTTAGCTTCACGCCGAGATTTCGGAACATAAGGTCGTAGTTCAGCAATTGCCTGGTCGATCTGGTTAGGCGCTCCCAGGACTCGACTACCACTTCATCGCCGGCCTTCATCTTCTTGAACAGACGCTTCTGCTGAGTTCGGTCACCGTCCTTGGCACCCGTGACCTTGTCTTTGTAGATATGGCCATGGGGCACACCGGCGTTGACCAACGCCTCGATTTGCCTGTCTAGCTTCTGATCCTTCGTGCTCACGCGAGCGTATCCGTATCTGGTCATTTTCAGCCTCCTGCCTTGTCTTTTGATTTTCTCATGGGAATGCAAGGGGAGGTTTTGGCACTGGGTTTTGGCACTCGCCGTCCACGGCATCGAGGGTTCGGTTTTCGGGTGCCGCGCGGCATACGTTTTGAGACGAACTGATGGAATATGTTGGGGCGCCTAATATTCTACTACCAAATAGTAGTAGAATATTATCGTAACGATTGGAGGCTCATGGTCCGGATACACCAGAGAGTTCATGAGCGGCACCCCGAGCTCGATGACGGTGATGTCGAGGCGGCATGGGAGAGCTACCGCTTCGCAGCCGTCCGCATACCCGGGGAACAGGAGATGCGGACGGGCTACGACCCGCATGGCCGGTACATCGAGATGGTCGGGGTTCTCCTGGCTGACGGCTCATGGCTCGTCTACCACGCCATGACACCGCCGAGCAAGAAGACGCTGAGGGAGATCGAGAACGCGAGAAGGAGAGGTTGCTGATGGAGTTCAGGCTTGCAAACGGATCCGCGATCACGGATGAGGACATCGAGCGCGAGTGCGCGGAATACGAATCCGGCTCCTGGGAGGGGGACCTGGTGAACTTCCGCGTCGGCCGTCCCAAGCTTTCCGATGGGGAGCCCAACGCCAACCTGTCTTTCAAGTGCCCGAGGACGGGCGCCGACCTCATCGAGAGGGCGGCCGCCGCGTGCGGGATGCGGAAGTCGGAGTTCATGCGCTCGGCCGCTATCGAGAAAGCCGAGAGGATACTCAGGTCGGCATAGCCCCGGCGTGCCTTCCCGTAATCGGCGCTGTCGTGGGTCAGGGCATCCGCGCCAACCTTGGTCTAATATAACTTCTTCCGTCTTTCCTTAGGCAAGCGAAAAGTAGGATGACATGATAGGCAGGAGCTATGCAAAGATAGCGATTGTTGGCCTTGTAATCGGTCTTGCAATGGCACTATGCGCATCATTCGCGAAGTATAGGTCCGAGCAATCGTTTATCGATGGCGCTGAGAACGGTTTTGGCATAGACGGGATGTATGTCAGCGATGGCGCGACCGGGCCGTCTATGGCGATTCTTGCAGGCGAAGACATGGAATGGCAAATCTGTAATGGCGATGGCTCTTGTCTGAGTGGTCGTTTGGCCGCAACGAGCGATCCGAATTCGTTCGATCTTCTCGACGATGATGGAGCGGATTGCGGCTCTGTTCACCTTTCATA
>CAVCKO010000045.1:0-17573 GCA_963602825.1 Treponemataceae bacterium
CTAACGATATGGCACCGTGGGGACACATGTATGTCAATCTTGGTCTAACAGAGCCAAACAAAAAGGTCTCTGAATCTAAAATCACCGCAAGTCAAACCCTGTCGACAGCGAACCTCAAGACGGGGCTTTCGAAGGCGGACTTTAACGATATTCCCTCAGGCGATACCGTGCAGACCTTCTCACTGGTTGATGACCAGATCCTCGCCCTGGAGGATGAGAACCTCGCCGCACTCCAGAATGCGCTTGACCAGGCGCAGGAGCTGGGCGATGTGGGCGTGGTGTTTTACGACCTGTCGAGCGGTAAGGGCGTGACGTATAACGCTGATGTCGAGGTGTACGGTGCGAGTAGCTACAAGGCACTCTATGCGTTGTACATTTGCGAATCTCTGGTCGAGACGGGCCAGGTTTCACTCGATGACTCCCTTGGCACTTATGGTGGCTACAACATGGGTTGGCAGACGGTACGCGACTTGATCGAGGTTGCGGTCGTTTATTCAGACAACGATTCGTTTATTGCGTTACGTGCGGCGTTTGACCGTGTCGGTTACGAGGATTGGATTGTCGGTCTTGGCATCGATTACGATACAGCACTGGATCCGATGAGTGATTTTCCGACCTACTGCCCGCGCACTTCTGCGAGGTTATGGCGCGAGATGAGCGAGTATCTGAGCATGGATACCGAGACTTCACAGTGGTTGTCGGGCCTTCTGGCATCAACATCGCGCTCGTTTATTCGCGATGGCATTGCGGACGAGCAGGTTTTGGTGCGCAACAAGGCAGGCTGGATTAGCGAGGATGGTTACTATTCGACATGCGATGCAGGCCTCATCGACATCGATGGCCGTACCTATGTCATGAGCGTCATGACATCGATGCCATGGAGTGACCGTTCGAGCGAGGTTACGGCCGCGATTGCAAAGGCTCTGTTTGATACGCGAGCTGCACTGGCCTAGCGTGTTCGTTTGGCGAGGTCAAACAAAATGCTGGTACCATACCTTCGTTGAGAATTTCGTATAGGTTTGGGGAATGGTATGGCTACCATCGCGATTATCGGTGCGCTCGAAAAAGAGATCATGCAGATTAAGGAAGAGCTGAGCGACGTTTGCGAGGCACGGGAGGCAGGCTTGACCGTTGTGAGCGGTGAGCTCGACGGCCTGACAGTTGTCGCCACAACGGCGGGCATGGGCACGGTGAACGCCGCTGCTGCAACACAGCACCTCATTAGCAAGTATGCTCCGCAGGCTGTTGTGTTTTCGGGCATTGCGGGCGGTTTGAACCCCAAGCTCCATATCGACGACGTGGTCATTGGCAAACGCCTACGCTATCTGGATACCGATACCGCGCTTATCGCCGAGTCAGCACCGGGGCTCGAGGAGTTTGGCTCGACGCCCGCGCTGGTCGATATTGCTGCCGATGTGCTTTCTGAGCGTGGCTTTGTCAACGCTTCGACAAATGCAGCCGCTTCGAACGAGGGAGCCAAACAATTCCTGGTCGGCACGATTGCCACGGGCAACCGCTTTGTGACGGGCGCCGCCATGCGCAACGACGCTATCGAGGCGACGCACGCCGATTGTGTCGGCATGGAGGGCGCGGCGATTGCTCATGTCGCAACTAAAAATGGTGTCGATTGCCTGGTGCTGCGCGCTATCAGCGATAATTGTGACGAGGCGTACGATGCGATTTGCGACCGCGAGTTCGACCTGTTCGAGTATGCCCGTACCGCGAGTGGCATTACGCTCGATATCGTTCGCCGTATCGCTGCTATTTATTAGCGCGCTCTTTTGTAAGAACCTACGACCAAGGAGTGTCCATGGCCGATTCCATTAACTACCAGCTTGCCAAGTTCGTTGCCAGCTATGGCAAGGTTTCGCAGATTCCCGAGTCCACCTGCCCCGAGGTGAGCTTCGTCGGCCGCTCCAACGTGGGCAAGTCGTCGATCATGAACAAGCTTTTTGGCCGCAAGAACCTCGTCAAGGTTTCGAGCACGCCGGGCAAGACGAGCAACATCAACTTCTTTGAGGCTGACGACGTGCACTTCGTTGACCTGCCGGGCTATGGTTTCGCCCGTCGTTCCAAGGCCGAGCGTGACCGCTGGGCAGAACTTATCGGCGACTTCTTTGACTCCGAGCGCAGCTTTAACCTGGTCGTGTCGCTGGTGGATATTCGTCACGACCCCAGCAAGCTCGACCATGACATGATCGACTACCTGCAGGGCAACGAATTCAACTTTATCGTCTGCCTCACCAAAGCCGACAAGCTCAGCCGCACCCAGCAGGCCCGCCAGGCAGCAGCCATTAAAAAGCAGCTCAACGTCCCGGCCGAGAACGTGATCATCACAAGCTCCCAAACCGGTGCGGGCATCGACGAACTCAAAAAGCGCATCGCCGAGGCTTGCCTCTAGTAAGGGTTCTTGGCAGGCAATAGTTTGCATCTATCTATATCACCCCAGTGATAGTTATTGGTACACTATCACTGGGGTGATATTTTTGTTTGGAGGTCGATATGGAGCTTTGGCACGGGTCGGAGGTTGTTGTCGAGCATCCGTCGTTGGATAAATGCAGACAATTCAATGACTATGGGTGTGGGTTTTATTGCACGCCACATGAGGAAATGGCAATGGAGTGGGCATGTCGGACTGAGTCTGATGGCATTGCAAATCGATATGAGCTCGATATGGATGGTCTCGCAGTCTTGGATTTGGAGTCCGGGGAGTTTTCAATTCTCAATTGGCTTGCGATTTTGGCTAACAATAGGGAGTTCAATGTTTCGACACCGCTGGCGCGCGAAGGACTTCGCTATCTGCTGGATAACTGCCTGATTGATATTTCTCCCTATGACGTAATTCGAGGTTATCGCGCCGACGACTCCTATTTTTCGTTTGCAAGACAGTTTGTCAGCGGCATGATCTCGCTCAGGCAGCTGCAACGTATCATGCGCTTGGGTGATTTGGGTATCCAATATGCTCTTATGAGCGAGTGCGCATTTTCGGCGATTAGATTCTGCGATTGGAAGCAGGCTTTGGGGTCTGAGTTTTATCCCAAGCGTTTTGAGCGAGAGCAGAATGCTCGACGCAAATACTTGGATACGGTTAACGGGTTCGATTCCGAAGGTATCGACATTAGGGATTTAATGGCAGGGAGGGTTGATTTAAATGATCCAAGAGTTAACGGATTGTGGGCCGAGTAGGACATATCCCGTCTACTACCTCGAGGACGCAATGAACAACCTTGGCGACTGCTTTGACTATGCCGTGAACGACTATGGAGCGGAAGGGTCCGAGATCGCTGAGCTCTTTTGCCTGAGCGGCGTAGCTCGCGAGTTTGAGCGCGGCAACGCATGGGTCGTATCGGGAAAATCAGGTGTTGAGCTGTTCGCACTTATCGCCGAAAGGTCGGGATATCAAAGCGGGTCTATACCGGACCGCACCTATCGTTTTGAGAAGACGCCGGAGTATTGGACGGGCTGGATATTGGCATATCTGCAATGGCGTCTGGGCGAGTCTTTCGAAGACCTGCTGCATGCCGTTCCGTTCGATGCGCTGTGCAATATGTATTACCCCTGGCACGAAGCCTCAGAGGAGCGTGTGGCGCGTCTTGTTTGCGATATAGCGAAGAAAACACCTCGTCAAACCAAACTGGCGCTAGCAAGGAAGAGGCTTAAGAAAACCCAGCAAGACCTGGCATACGAATCGGGCGTATCACTCCGCTCAATCCAAATGTACGAGCAGCGCCAGAGAAACATCAATGAAGCTTCGGTAACAAGCGTAAGAGCCATAGCAAAAGCCCTCCACTGCAACATCGAAGATCTCCTAGAGCCAGTCTTCGAATACAAAGAAACCAGCGCCGCCTAAACCAATATATTGCCAAGGTTTGTATCTAGTAAGCGCTCCTTACCAGCAAGAGTCCCTACCAATAGATAGCGGCTTAAAGGGCCGAAATCGTATGAATGGCATTGCGACTTCCAAATGGGTGACTGCTGCTTGAAAAGCTATAGAAATAGGGGCCGATTTAACGGCCCCAAGCATCGCATAAATGGCATATACGTTTTATCAACTATTTCTTGTTTTTAACCCATTTGCAGATACGCCAAATAAGCACTCCGACGAGAATCCAAACGAGAGCGATCATAATGTCTGAGCGTGCAGGAATTGGGATCATTGAACTTCCTCAATTGATGTGAGTCTAGTTTGCATAGGTGTGGAGCGTGCTGCCTTCCATGGTCGCTTGCAACACGGCGATACCGGACGTCATCCCCATCGATTCATAGTTGAGTCGATATGTCGCCTGTTTCGAGTTCCATATAAAGGACTCGTTAGTTACCGTACAGCCGATAGTCGTATAGTTTTGTCCCCAAGCGCTGGTAATGAGCGAGTTCGCTATCTTGATCTTGAATTCGCGATAAATAAAAGGACTGTTGTAATAGATAGTCCAAGTTCCAGATGCGTTGTTGTAGTAACTGTCCCATATCAGGCTGGGCTCATTGGTTTTTTTAATTCCTATTACAGCAACGGTCCCATCCTTAAGCTTGATTTGATGAGACTGCTCGGGACCTTTCGTTAAATCAAAATCTTGGGTTGCGCCAGAAATTGCGACAGCATCGCTTTCTGCAGCATAAGCAGTCGAAGGGCTAAACGAGAAACATATCGGTAATATCAAAAGTATCGAGAGGAAAAACGAAGCTTTGAGTGTGCGTAACTCTTTGACCACCTCCATACTGCGATGCCTAGTTAAATAGTAGCATAGATAAACAGTTTATTATGTAACTTAAAAAGCCCCTATCTGCCCGGCGCCCCTTCAAAGCGTGGGTTCCTGTAGACATCCTCAGCAAGGTAAACGCAGGGATGGTCGGGGTGTTCCCCTCAAAATTATTCCGCAGCGCGAAGGCCTCTCGTCCGTGGCTCCGTTGGAGCGCAAGATTAAATCAGCGAATGCGATTATCCTGTCGAGGCTGCGCAGGTCCCCTTGGGGCTTCCCCTGAAAACAATCCGCAGATCGAATTGCCCCGTCGCGCGAAGCGCACGACGGGGCAATTCATGATCGAGGACGTTTTCAGGGGAAGCCCCAAGGGGACCGGTGAGAGCAATGAGGCAGGGCGCTACAGGTATTCGATCTGGGCGCCTTCCGTGTCGCACGTCAGGATATGTGTCTCACACTTGGGGAACTGCTCGCGCAGCTTGACCTGCAGGAACTTGGCCACGATGGTATCGTCGGTCACGGCCATGAGGGTCGATCCCGAGCCACTGATCCAGATGGTCTTGGCGCCGCCGTTGAGGCAGGTGTCGCGCACGGCGTTGTAGTCGGGAATCAGACGACGGCGATAGGGCTCCTGAATGCGGTCGTCGTTGGCGGCGGCGATCAGGTCCAGGTCGCCGGTCTCCAGGCCGCGCGTCATGCCGGCGATGCGACCCATCTGCCAAACGGCGGTGGAGAGCGGAATCTCCTGCGGTACGACCTTGCGTGCCTCGCTCGTGTGCACCTCGTAGGGCGGAATCACGGTAATAAAACGCAGTTTGTCGCTCACTTCGTAGCGCAGGCACTGGGGGAGCGAATCAGTCGGCGTGAAGGAACAGACGGCGCCGCCCAGGATAGCGGGGGCAACGTTATCGGGATGGCCCTCGACCTCGGTGGCAATGCGGACGAGCTCGGCGCGGTCGACGGTGTGGCCCGTCAGTGCGGCGGCAGCCATGATGCCGGCGACAACGCAGGTGGAGCTGGAGCCCAAGCCGCGGGCGACGGGCACGTCGGTCTGGATGTCGATGGCGACGGGGAAGGCCGGCTCGCCCCAGGCGGCCAGAGCATCGACAAAGCTCACGTAGACCAGGTTGTTCTCGTTTTGGAACTCCTCGGGGCAGCCCGTGATGGTGAGCTTATCGGCGCGCTCGAAGGTGAAGTGCGAGTAGAGGCTGACGGCCATGCCGAGGGTGTCATAACCAATACCCAGATTGGCGCTTGTGGCGGGTACGGTGATTTTGATCATGTGAGTCCTCCTGGCGTGCCTGGCTGTTTAGTTCGCTGCTCGGGCAGTCCTGGCTCGCTCGGAAAGCACATTAAGTGCTTTCCGGCTCGTGCGGAACTCGCGACGAACTAAACAGCCAGGCACGCTGTGCGCGTTCGTCATCATCCCGGGGGCTATCTGAATAAAAGAAGGTGCGCCGGCTTTCGCCGGCGCCTTGTAAGGGGTTTTAGTTGGTGGCCATCTTTTTTGCTGCGGACTCTACGTAGCTGGCCATCTCGTCGACATCGCAGACGTCTTCGAAGCGGACGGGTTTGGATTCGAGTTCGGCGAGCTGGGTCGGGGCGACCGTGTTGGTGGCCTGCTCGAGCACACGCATAGCCTCAAAGTCGTCCTCGGGAACGTCGAGCCCCAGGGCGTCGCAGCAGGCGCGCGGGAACTTGTAGGGGCTGGCGGTCGAAAGCAGCACGCGGGCCTTGGCGCCCTCGGCGGGAGCGACCTGCTCAAAGACGTGATAGCCGCAAGCGGTGTGCGGGTCGATCACGTAGTCGTTGGCGTCCCAGCAGTTCTTGATAGCGGCACGGACCTCGTCCTCGCTGGCCCAGCCGCAGCCAAACACGCTCTGAATCTTGGCCAGCAGCTCGGCGGGCACCTCGTAGCGACCGATCTGGGCGAGCTGCTCCATAAGGTCGGCAACGAGCTCGCAGTCACCGTCGGACAGGAAGTACAGCATGCGCTCCAGGTTGGAGCTAATAAGGATGTCCATCGACGGCGAGATGGTCGTGAAGAACGGACGGTTGCGGTCGTAGACGCCGGTGGTCAGGAAGTCGGCAAGCACGTTGTTCTTGTCGCTCGCCACGACGAGCTTGGCGACGGGCAGGCCCATGCGCTTGGCGTAGTAGCCGGCCAGGATATCGCCAAAGTTGCCGGTGGGCACGCAGAACTCCACGGCGTCGCCGGCCTCGATGGCACCGGCGCGCAGCAGCTGCGCATAGGCGGCAAAGTAGTAGACGACCTGTGGCACCAGGCGGCCGACGTTGATGGAGTTGGCGCTCGAGAGCACGGTGCCGGCGGCCTCCAGGCGCTCGGCCAGCTCCTTATCGGCAAAGATGCGCTTAACGGCGCTCTGGGCGTCGTCAAAGTTGCCGCGGATGCCGCAGACGGCGACGTTATCGCCCTCCTGCGTGGACATCTGCAGGTTCTGGACGCGGCTGACCTTGCCCTCGGGATAAAAGACGGTGATGCCCGTGCCCGGAGCGTCGGCAAAACCAGCGAGTGCCGCCTTGCCGGTGTCGCCCGACGTGGCAGTGACGATCATGATGCGCTCGGCGCCGCCGTCCTTGGCGGAGGTGCGGGCCATCAGGCGGGGGAGCATCTGCAGGGCGACGTCCTTAAAGGCGCTCGTGGGGCCGCCAAAGAGCTCCATCACATAGGTCTGCGGGGCGTCGGCGCCCGGCGCAGCGTCAAGTTTGACGAGGGGCGTGACCTCTTCGCTTGCAAACGTGCCGCGGTATGCCTCGTCGACACACGCCGAAATTTCTTCGGCCGTGTAATCATTCAGTAACATTCCCAACACATCTTGAGCGATTTCAAAGTACGATTTATCTGCAAGCGAGCTGACATCGACCTGCTGGGTGCCCAGCTCGTCCGAGACAAACAAACCCCCGTCGGGAGCGATGCCGGTACGGATGGCCACCTTACTTGAGCACGATAAAGTGCGTCCTCGTGTACTATGATAAGTTCCCATATAACACTGCTCCTCGGATGCCTTGGTCCCAATCGGTGACCCCATGGTATCAGAGCACGCAAAACAGGTTTGCAGAGGCTTTTAGAAAGGTAACCTCAAGCCCATGATTAAGATTGCCAAGTTTGGCGGCTCGTCGGTCGCCGACGCCGAACACTTTAAGAAGATCAAGGCCATCGTCGATGCCGACCCTGCCCGCCGTTTTGTGGTGGTTTCCGCCTGCGGCCGCCGCTTTAAGGGCGACACTAAGGTAACCGACCTGCTCTACCTGGTTAACGCGCACGTTAAGTATCACGTGTCGTGCGAGGAACTACTCGAGGACATCGGCCAGCGCTATTTTGATATCGCTGACGAGCTGGAGCTCACCTATCCCATCCGCGAGGAGTTCGCGGCCTTTGCCGAGCGCGCCCGCTCGGGCGGTTACTCTACCGAGGAGCTCGTGAGCCGCGGCGAGTACTTCACCGCTCGCTTGATGGCCGAGTACCTGGGCCTGCCGTTCCTGGACGCCGCGACGGTTGTGGCGTTCCATCACGACGGTACGCTCAGCATGAATCGCACCTCCGAGCTGGTGCAGGAGTACGGCCAGCAGGGCGGCTTTGTTATGCCCGGTTTCTACGGCGCGACGCGAGAGGGCCAGATCAAGCTGCTCGACCGTGGCGGCGGCGATATCTCGGGCTCGATCCTGGCCAAGTGCCTGGGCGCCGATCTGTACGAGAACTGGACCGACGTTTCGGGTTTCTATTCTGCCGATCCGCGTATTGTTCCCGAGGCTCAGCCCATTGCGCGCGTTACCTACGAGGAGCTGCGCGAGCTTTCGTACATGGGCGCAAGCGTCCTGCACGAGGAGGCCGTGTTCCCCGTGCGCGAGGCGGGTATTCCGCTGGTCATCAAGAACACCAATGCGCCGCAGGACCCCGGCACCATCATTAGCGAGACGGCTGATGAGGGTGAGGCGGAGCCCATCATTACCGGCGTGACCGGCAAGCGCGGCTTTGTCGCCATCAACGTTGCCCGCGACCGCACCAAGCCTCGTGTTGGCTTTATGCGCCGTGCGCTCTCGGTCTTCGAGCGCTATGACGTTTCCGTCGAGCACATGCCCACCGGTGTCGACCGCTTTGGCGCCGTGGTGCAGGAGAAGGATGTGCACGATTCGCTGTACTCGCTTGTGGGCGACATTCAACAGGAGGTAGAGCCGCTCGAGATCGAGGTTGTCGAGGGCCTGGCGCTCATCGCTACCGTCGGCCGTAACCTGCGCGGCCGCGCAGGTATCTCGGGCCATCTGTTTGGTATGCTTGGCCAGGCCGGCGTGAGCGTGCGTATGATTTCGCAGAGCTGCGACGAGATCAACATCATTATCGGTGTCGAGGAGAAGGACTTCGACCTGGCGATTCGGACCATTTACCGTGCCTTCTCCGATGAGAACGGCATTGTGAAGGTCTCCGACCTGGAGGCTTCCGCGCCGGTCGATCCCGCTCTGGCTGCGCTCCACAAGTAGCTGCTATCTCGCTAGATTTTTGAGTCATGTCTCAAAATCTACGGCGGGGCGTTTCGTTTCGGTTTCGTTTCGACGGGGCGGGTTTCGTGCCCGCCCCGTTCTTGTATACACTGGCAACAATAATTGGCCTGCTCGGCGTGCGGGCAAAAGCCACAACCTTTAAAGGGGGAAGCATGAAACAGTACACGGTTGCTATTTTGGGCGCGACGGGAGCCGTGGGCACCCAGATGCTCGAGTGCCTCAACGAGCAGAAGTTTCCGGTCGGTAAGCTCAAGCTGCTGGCGAGCGCGCGCTCTGCGGGCAAGACCGTTGAGTTCCGCGGCGAGCAGATCGTAATCGAAGAGGCTTGCCCCGAGGCCTTTGAGGGCTGCGACATCGTACTCGGCGCTGCCGGCGACGATATCGCCAAGGAGCTGCTGCCCGAGGCCGTCAAGCGCGGCGCCGTCGTGGTCGACAACAGCCATGCTTTCCGTATGGATCCCGAGGTGCCGCTGGTCGTGCCCGAGATCAATGCCGACGATATCAAGTGGCATCACGGCCTTATCGCCAACCCCAACTGCGCGACCATCATCGGCCTGGTTCCCACGTGGCCGCTGCATCAGCTCGCCGGCGTGAAGCGCATGATCGTCTCGACGTATCAGGCGGCTTCGGGTGCCGGCGCTCCTGGCATGGCCGAGCTCGAGGCTCAGCTTGCCGCCCTGGGCCGTGGCGAGGAGATTCCCGAGCCGCGCGCATTTGCCGCCCAGCTGGCGAGCAACCTGATTCCGCAGATTGGCGGCGTCAAGGAGGAGGGCTTTACCTCCGAGGAGATGAAGCTGCAAAACGAGGGCCGCAAGATCATGCATCTGCCCGAGCTGCGCGTGAACTGCACCTGCGTGCGCGTGCCCGTGCTGCGTTCGCACTCCGAGAGCATTACGCTCGAGTTTGAGCGCGATATTACGGTCGAGGAGGCCCGTGCTGCGCTGGCTGCCGCTCCCGGCGTCAAGCTGGTTGACGATATGGCTGCCGAGGATGCACACGACCGTTTCCCCATGCCGATGGATACGTCCGACCAGGACCTGATCTGGGTCGGTCGCGTGCGCCGCGACATCTCGAACCCCGAGGCTGCGCGCGGCATCACCTTCTGGTGCTGCGGCGACCAAATCCGTAAGGGCGCGGCAACCAACGCCGTCCAGATTGCCAAGCTGCTCTGCGAGTAGTGGTGGACCTGTCCGGCGGGGGCCGGGCTTGGTTTTCAGAACGTCCTCGACCATGTGTGGCGCCTTGTCCTGCTCCTTCGGAGCCGCGGACAAGGTGCCACACTGGTCTGCGGAGTGTTCTGAAAACCAAGCCCGGCCCCCGCCTGCGGTGACGCTGCTACGAGCGGCCTGCGATGGGGCCGTTGTCGGTTGGGACTGCTGGGCTGATGTGGGGGCACGTGGCTGTTGCGGGCCCTGGTCCCGGCGGCGGCCTCGGCGCTTTGCGCCTGCCGCCTTGGGGGACTGTGGGGCGCGGCCGGCAGCTGCGGCGCGTTGCGCCTGCTGCCTGGGGTGACTGCGGGGCCGTGACGGCAGCCGCGGCGCTGTCGCGCCTGCTGCCTGGGGCGACTTTGGGGTTGGGGTGAATCGGGGTCTAATACTTTGCCGAGAAGTGAACGACCTTATTTGGGCCCCCGAAGCATTGGCATATTTTGACCGCTATTTCCTGTGGTTTTGCAGCGCGAATCCTGCGGTTTTCTGGTCTAAAGGTCTGGATACTCCGGGGCTTCGTTTTTACTCGTTCACTTCTCGGGAAAGTATTAGAGCTCAGCTGATAGAGGTACCGCTCTGGCGTCGATGCCCCGCGTCTTCTTCGCTTGATTGGGGAAAACAGCCTCGCTTAAGCAATTGCGAGCCCGCCCAGACGTATCTGCGGGGTTGTCTGCACAATTCGCGGTATTATGTTGCGGAGTTTTGAAAGGAGCCGCTGGTGGTCACGACGACGTTTGCCTCGCCTTTGGGCGAAATCTTGCTTGCCGCTGATGGCCGCGGTCTGACGGGGCTTTGGTTTGAGGGGCAGGAACATTTTGGCTCCACGCTTCTCCGGGAAGACTCCGAACATGTTGAAGGCGCCGACGCGGTTTCCGGTATTGGCGGCATGTCGTCGGTGAGTCCGGCAAATGGCGCGGCTTCTTCGGTGCTTGAGCGTTCTTGGGCGTGGCTGAATGCTTATTTTGCGGGGCAGGAGCCTCGGTTTACGCCGCCGTTGCATATGATTGGTACGGCGTTTCAGCGTGAAGTCTGGTACGAGCTGCTTTCTATTCCGCGTGGCGAGGTCGCTACGTATGGCGAGATCGCCCAGCGTGTTGCGGCTCGACATCGTGTGCCGGGAAACGAGGCTCCTGTTGTGTCCCCACGTGCCGTGGGGGCTGCGGTTGCACGCAATCCCATTTCGATTATCGTGCCGTGCCATCGCGTGGTTGCCGCCGACGGCTCGCTTAACGGATATGCCGGCGGGCTTGATCGCAAGGAGTGGCTGCTTCGGCTTGAGGGCGCGTACGAGGAATAACGTTCGAGCACTTTGCATAGCCAAGACGCCGTTTCCGGTTGAGACCACCTGCTTGGACATCCATCTACGCCCGCTTTTGCAGGGCGTAGATCGACTTATCCATGTTGAACAGGTAAGCCACGACGCAGACAATAAAGAACTTCGGCAAGTCGCCAAAGCCGAAGACTTCGCAGCCAATAAGGATCGGCGCGAGCAGCGTATTGGTGGCGCTGCCAAAGACGGCGGCGTATCCCAGCGCGGCGCAAAGCGCGATGGGCATGCCGAGTTGAGCCTCGTTATGGCGACATCTGGGTAACAGAAAGGCCCGCGTTCCTCAGAGGCAAGATAGGCAATTCTGCTTCTGAGGTAGATCTCAATTCTGTCGACCGCATCAAACATTAACTGCCGGAGGGCTCGGTCAAATTCATACGTGTAGATGATGGTTTCGAATGTTGTGCCTTCGCGAAAGATGGTAATCCCGGACTTGCATTTGGTTTTGCAGGGAAACCAGTAGGCCGACAGTTTGTAGTGGCCGACTTCGACCAAAGCTCGCTCGAGTTCGTTTTGATCAGAGCACTTAAGACCCTTGTTTTCTGTCAATAGTGCTATCTGTTCGTTGATGGATATCCGCGACTTCCGGTATTTCATTTAAGCCTCTTGATAGAAAAAGAGCTGGAGTTGCGCATCGTTGAGAGGCTTTCCAGCTTTAGCAAAACAAACTTATAAGATGCGACGGGCCGCGTCAAGATAATTACCGGACGGCCCAGGAGGCGGCTGGTTGGCTGGCTTAAAACCTAGCGCGTGAAATGACGCCCCACGCTATTCAGCGCGCTTGATAGGATGACGAACCACGGTCTTAAGTTTCTCCGGTGCGCATTTGCGTGGATCGGAGAGATAGATTTCGTGATGTAAACGGGTGTCTGAGAAGTCGGGAACATAGCCCAGCTCAGTCGTGTATTCATGCATAGCGTCTACGGTCGCCGGTTCGTTGTCGTAGGGCCCGGTGTGCATGCATTGAACGCAGAGACCCTCGTCAACTTTAAGCAGTTCGACGGCGGAAAAGTCCAGTTTCTTTTTGGTCGTGGCTTCCGCGACTGCCCAGTCAAAGTCATCTCGGGTGACGAAATCAGGCAGGCGGATGCACGAGATAAAGTTGAAATTGTCCTTGCGTACATAATCGATGCCGCTACCGGGGGAGTCTTGCCACCAGAAACCCTCGAGCGGCGGTACCACAAAGTCGAAATAGCCCTCGATACTTCTTGAGCCTTTCTTCGACATCTTGACGGTATAGGCGATGCCATAAAGTAGCGGCAGGGCGTTTTGATACTCGCCACCTTCGGTATTTGGGTCGCCCTTTCCGCGAACGGCAACGTAGCTCATAGGCGGGACAGTTACGATACTCGGCTTGCTTGCAGGTTTGTAGAGCTCCTTGCATTCCTTCTTAAAGTCGAACGCCATGTTGGCCGCCTTTCTGCGTATTGGCCTGCTTAGATAACGGAATCATATCATAGAAACGAACAGCTGTTCGAATGATTCGGCTGACAGATAGAGATGCGTGCGTTGTGTTTGGCGGTCGGCCTGACCCCGTCGATGATTTCTCTGCCTCCCGGCGCTTGCCTGCGCTCCCCGTTTCCCCATATAAAACCTGCCAAAATGAACCTGTCCCTTTTTGGTTGGCGTGAAATGGGTAATACTAAAGAGTTATCCGACCAGATGGGAACCGATCGATGGCCTATATCGAATTCAAAGACGTCATCAAAGCATACGGCGAGGGCGATGCCCGCATCCATGCGCTCGACGGCGCGAGCTTTACCGTTGAGCGCGGTGAGCTCGCCATTATCCTGGGCGCCTCGGGTGCCGGCAAGACCACGGCGCTCAACATCCTGGGCGGTATGGACACGGTAACTTCCGGCACCGTGACGGTGGACGGGCGTGACGTGAGCGCTGCCAACGAGGCGCAGCTCGTGGAATACCGCCGCGCCGACGTCGGCTTTGTTTTCCAGTTCTACAATCTGGTCCCCAACCTGACGGCGCTCGAAAACGTCGAGCTCGCGGCGCAAATCTGCCCCGATTCGCTCGATGCCGAGCAAACGCTTCGCCAGGTTGGCCTGGGCGAGCGCCTGGGCAACTTTCCGGCACAGCTTTCGGGCGGCGAGCAGCAGCGCGTGTCCATCGCCCGCGCACTGGCAAAGAACCCCAAGCTGCTCCTGTGCGACGAGCCCACGGGCGCGCTCGACTATAAAACCGGCAAGCAGATCTTGCAGCTGCTGCAGGATACCTGCCGCAAGCAGGGCATTACGGTCATCATCATCACGCACAACTCCGCGCTGGCGCCCATGGCCGATCGCCTGATCCGCTTTAAGAGTGGTCGCGTGGAGAGCGAGACGGTCCAGCAAAATCCCGTGCCGATCGAGACGATCGAGTGGTAGCGCCCATGGACCAGGACCGCCAAAACAGCCAAAACCACGATGCGGAGCACGCGGGCCGCGACCGGGAGTTCGCGACCTACCGCACCGCCCAAAGTTCAAACGATATGGTGCCGACGGTTTTTCGCCGCGGCATCCACCGCACAATCCGCGGCAGTCTTAAGCGCTTCTTATCTATCGTGGTCATCACCGCGCTTGGCGTGAGCGTGATGTGCGGTCTTAAGGCAGGCTGCGAAGATTTGCGCGATTCGGTCGACGCCTATTTTGACCAGCAGAATGTCTATGACATTAACGTGCAGTCGACCTATGGCCTTACGCGCGACGATCTTGCGGTTATCCAAGAGGTCGACGGCGTCGAGACGGCCGAGGGTATCTACACCGAGACCGCCTACACCGCCGTGGGTACAGCGCGCGAGCGCGTGGTCGTGCAAAGTCTCTCCAAGGAGAACATCGATCAGCCGGTGCTCGTGAACGGCGATTTGCCCGAGAGCGCCGATGAGGTCGCGGTGACTTCGAAGTTCCTGAAGGCTTCGGGTAAAAAGCTCGGCGATACGGTGAGTTTTGCCGCCAATGACGCGAACTCGTCCAACCAAAGCGCCAAGGATCAGTTTGCCGCGGGCGATTACACCATTACGGCCGAGGTCCTCGATCCCACTGATGTGAGCTCCGACTCGACAGTCAACGCCTTTCGCGCTGCTTCCGCGGCGGACTATAAGTTCTATGTGAGCGAGGATGCCGCGACGTCTTCTTCCTACTCCTCGGTCCACGTGATCGTCGAGGGAGCCAAGAGCCTCAACTCCTATTCGGATGCCTACACGACAAAGATCAACGAGGTCAAGGGCAATATCGAGAAGATCCGCGAGGAGCGTGAGAAGGCACGTGCTCAGGAGTTGACGGTTGACACGCCGGCAAGCTTAGATGCGGCCGAACGCCAGGCGAATATGCTCTTTGGGATTGAACAGGGTAACATCGACCGTATGGCCGAGGGCGGCGAGGAGCGCGTCCAGGCTCAGGCCGAGTTGGACCAGCGCCGCGCCGCCGCCAACCAACAATTCGCCGATGCCCGCGCCGAGCTTTCCGATTTGGGCGAATGCACCTGGTACATCCAGGACCGCGGTAACATCGCAAGCTACTCGAGCGTCGAGAGCGACAGCTCTTCGATCGAGGCCATCGCCACGGTTTTCCCATTCATCTTCTTTATCGTCGCCGTGCTCATCAGCCTTACCACCGCCACGCGCATGGTCGAGGAGGAGCGCACGCTCATCGGCCTGTATAAGGCGCTCGGTTATTCGCGCGGGCGCATCCTGTCCAAATACGTGGACTATGCGCTGTGGGCTTGTCTGATCGGCGGCGTGCTCGGCAACATCATCGGCTTTGTGGGCCTGCCGCTGTTCCTGTTTACGGTGTTCGACGACATGTACTCGCTGCCCCAGATGCTGCTTTCGTACGACATCGTGTCGTCGCTCGTGTCGGTGGCGCTGTTTGCCGTGGGCGTGGTGGGCGCCACGATTGTCGCCTGCCGCCACGAGATGGCCGAGACCCCAGCCTCACTCATGCGCCCCAAGGCTCCGCGCGCCGGCTCGCGTATCTTGCTCGAGCGCATCGGCTTTATCTGGCACCGCATGGGCTTTTTGAACAAGGTGGCAGCGCGTAACCTGTTCCGCTACAAAAAGCGTGCCTTTATGACCATCTTCGGTATCGCCGGCTGCACGGCGCTCGTGATCTGCGGCATGGGCATCCGCGATACGTCGGTGGCGCTTTCGCCCAAACAGTACGGGCATATCACGCGCTACGACCTGCTGGCGGTCGCCAATCCCGACGATTTTTCGCAGACGTGCGCGGCATTGGATGAGCGCAGCGCGGCCAATGATTCCAACGTGACCGTGACTTCGACGCTGCCGATTATGACCGACAACGTCACCTTTACATTCGGCGGAAAGAGCGAGACCGTGCAGCTGATCGTGGTGCCCGATGACCGCACGGGTGACTTGGGCGATTACGTGCGCCTGGAGGATGAGTCCAAAGAACCGCTGTCTTTGCGTGACGGAGACGTGTATCTGAGCAAAAGTTCACAGCTGGTGCTGGGGATTCAGCCGGGCGATACGGCTCACGTCCAGGATTCGTCGCTCAATGTTGCCAAGGTCAAAGTCAGCGACATTTCGCTTAACTATCTGGGCAACACGCTTTACATGACGCAGGGCACCTATGAACGTGCGTTCGGTCGAAGCGCACGCCTCAACGGCATCTTTGTGCTGCTTAAGGGTTCGTCGGCCGACCAGATTGCGTTTAGCAAGAAAATTAAGAGCGACGGTTGGCTCACCATCTCGAGCACGGCCGAACATTGGCAGAACTACGAGGCGAACTTTACGATTATCAATTCTGTCGTGGTGCTCGTGACCTTTATGGCAGCGTGCCTATCGTTTGTGGTGGTGTTTACGCTGTCCAACACGAATATCTCCGAGCGCGAGCGCGAGCTGGCGACCATTAAGGTGCTGGGCTTCCGTCGCGGCGAGGTGCACCACTACGTCAACAAGGAGACGTTGATCCTCACGGCGATTGGCACCGTACTGGGCGTGCCACTGGGTGGCCTGCTTGCCGAGAGCTTTACCTACATTTTGCAGATGCCGTCGCTGTACTTTGACGTCGAGGTCGAGCCGCTGAGCTATGTGCTTGCCGTGGTGCTTTCCTTTGGCTTTACGTTTATCGTCAACCTCGCCACCAATCGTACCCTCAACAAGATCGACATGGTCGGCGCCCTCAAGAGTGCCGAGTAGCCTGCAAAAAAGGGACAGGTTTATTTTGGCAGGTTTTACCTGGCCAAACGCCGGGCACCTACGGGCGACCCGGCGTTTGCCCCGTTTTTGCTGGGGATGTCTGTCGTTCAGTGCTCTTACTGGCCAATCCAGTGTTGCGCACAGCTCTTAATGTCCTCGGTAAAACCGTCAAGGTCGTCAAGGGTGATCACGCTGTCGATAAGCAAATTGGCTATCTCGCGGTGCATTGTGCTGCGGCGAATGTCGTTTGCAATTACGCCTGAGGACAGCTTGTCTCTATTGAGGCGCTCTTCCAGTGCCCAAAATCTACTGGACGCTTCGCTGTCGCCGTTCAGCATCTCAACGTACTGGCCGATGAGCTTTTCCATATAACGTTCTTGCCATTGGGGAAGCATTTTCTTAAACAGCTTCCAGTCGCTTTCGGCTACGTCGCGCATATGTCCTCCGCTCGTCAAACGGGCTTTCCATTTGCCTTTCATTCTATTTGGTTTTCGCTCGCAGGCATGGATGAGAGGCTCTCTTCAGCCTTCGAGATTGAGCTTGAATGGGTCGTATGCCACAAAACGGGCCTATCTACTACGTTTAATTGGATACCCTCAACCATGCCGGGAAAACGAAAAATAAAACCGACGCTCCTATAAGTTGTCAAGAGGCAGTTTGCGGGAGCGTTCTCTCCA
>CAVCKO010000046.1:0-15908 GCA_963602825.1 Treponemataceae bacterium
TCGGAGCCCTCGGCAACGTGCAGGTCGATCAGCTCGGCAAGCGATGCGATCTTGTCGTCCGTCTGATCTTCCGAGGTTGCTTTACCGGTGTTCGCAGTTGTTGCGTCGGCGCTTTGCTCGACAACAACCTGAGTGGTATCGCCCTGCATCATTTCGGCAAACGCCTGCGGCGGCACCGAGCCGACCGTCATGGTAAGGGCCAGGCCCGCGGTGATCGCCGCGTTGACATGCCTTCTATTCATAGTTCCTCCCGACTGGCTCAACGGACCAAACAGCACCGGTCCGATTTGCAAGTTGGGATGAGTGTACCCCCACCCCCAGCGAAGAGGTGCAATATGCGACAGGTCAAGCGGCATAAATGATTTCGTAAGTGGACTCCACCCAAGTTGCGGTGAAATACGGACTGTTAAAGGCTTCTAGCCCATAAAACAGTCCGTATATCACCGCAACTGATGAGGGGATGGGTTAACGGAGCGAGCCGGCTACTTCGCCGGCTAGGGTTATGGTGCCGGCGGCCACGAAGGGCTCACCTGCGGCATCGAAGGAGGCGAGGGCCTCGGATACGCTCGGGTATACGCCCGCGAGTTTGTCGGCGTCCACCAGGGCGGCGAGTTCCTCTGCCGGCAGGGCGCGGTCGGAATCGGTCTGGGTCACGACTACACGTGGGAAGGCCGGAACCAGCACGTCGACGATGCCTGCCACGTCCTTGTCGGCCAGCGCGGCACACAGCAGCGTGGGGCGATTCTCTACGCACGGATCAATCTCGTCCAGCGCGCTCACAAAGTTCTCGCAGCTCTGGGGGTTATGGCAGGCATCGATCAGCTTAAGCGGATCGGTTCCCAGCACATCAAAGCGACCCGGCGTAGGGCAGCCCAAAAGCGAAGCATCGAGCTTGTCATGATCGAGCTCACGACCCAGATACCCCTCGCACAGCATAATCGCGCACGCAGCATTCTGCGGCTGATACGCCGGCTTGACCATACGCGACGTATAGATCGCGCGCGGCGTGGTGCAGCTAAACTCCACCGTATCGCCCACATGCGCCGGAACCTTGGTCGTAGCATGGCTCACCACGAGCGGCACAACGCCACACTCGCGACAACGCGCATCCATCACGCGTTGGACGCTCGGCTCGTGCGTGCCCTCACCCAGCACAACCAAGCGACCGGGTTTAATGACGGCAGCCTTCTCCCCCGCAATGGCCTCGAGCGTGTCGCCCAGGATGCGCGTGTGGTCGAGCCCGATGCCCGTAATGGCAACGGCAACAGGATCGGTCGCACTCGTGGCGTCCCAACGGCCACCCATGCCGACCTCGAGCACGGCAACGTCCACCGCAGCCTCGGCAAACACCACGAGTGCCGCAGCCGTCAGCAGGTCAAACGGCGTAATGGAATACGCACGCTCCCCCGCTGTCACACGGCGGGCATTCACGCGGTGCCCCGCCTCAACAGCGACAGAAACGCCACGAGCAAACGCCTCGTCACTCACAACGCGCCCATCGACCTCCATGCGCTCGGGATAGCGCACAAGCTGCGGCGACGTATACAGCGCAGTCTTGAGCCCCTCGCCACGAAGGATGGCCGCCGAGAAACGCGTCGTAGAAGTCTTGCCATTGGTACCGGCAACCTGAATGCAATCGAAATACTCATCGGGACGCCCCAGTTCATCGAGCATGTCAATAACCGTCTCAAGCAGAGGCCCAGCATCCCCAGAAATCCGCCCCGTATCAGCAGCAAGTCCCACAGCCTCACCAAACGAAAGCAAATCAAACGAGAACGGCACCGAATACGACCCCGAACGCTTAGGCATAAACCAAAGTCCCCTCAACATAAAAAGAGGCCCGAATCAACAACGAGCCCCTCCCATTCAAAATATCAGCCAAACACCGCTTTGCAGCGACCTCAAGGCCACAACCCAGTGGCCCTACCAGGCAGCGGACGCCCCCGTAACCGCTATGGGAGCGGTTTGGGGCTTTGCTCGATACAAGTTCCGCACGAGCCGAAGGCCACTTAATGTGGCCTTCGTGCGAGCAGGACTGTCCGCAGTAGCGAGCAATGCCCCAAACCGCGTCCCCCAGTTACCACCTACGAGAAGTCAGCAACCTGCGAGGTCAGCGCCGCCAGGATCTCCTTGAGCTCAGCTGCACGGTCCCTCTTCTTCTGGACCACCGCGGGCGCGGCCTTGGCCACAAAGCCCTCGTTGGCGAGCGTCTTCTCGCAGCCGGCAAGCTCCTTCTGGGCCGCGGCAATCTCTTTCTCCAGGCGCGCCTTCTCGGCCGAAAGGTCAACCTTGCCCTCGAGCACCACAAAGACCTCGACGCCGCTGTCGACCACGGCAATGCTCGCAGCCGGCTTCTCAACGTCGGTACCCATAACCAGCGAAGCGGTGTTCGCCAGCGGCTCAATCGTGGAGCGCAGGCTCTCGAGCTTCTCGATATCCTCGGCGCCGGCGCGCACGACAACGTCGAGCTCCGCCTTGGGGCTTAAGCGATAACGCGAACGGGTGGCACGGGCGGCAGACACGACGGCACGGCACAGCTCAAACGCGCGCTCGGCGGGCTCGTCGACGTACTTGGCATAGTCGGCGGGCTCGGGCCACTTGGCGATCATGAGCGCCTCGGCGCGGTCAACGTTGCCCTCGGCATCCAAGTCAAGCACGCTGGCCGGCATGTTGTCCCAGATCTCCTCGGTGACAAACGGCATAAGCGGGTGCATCAGGCGAATCGAGGTGTCGAGCACAAAGATCAGGTTGCGCTGAGCCTGCAGACGGCCCTCGCCCTTCAGGCGGGCCTTGGTGACCTCGACGTACCAGTCGCAGACCTCGTTCCAGAAGAACTGCTGCACGCCGCGGGCCATGTCGCCAAAGGTGTAGTTCTCGATGCCCTCGGTGACCATCTTGACGGCCTTGGCCAGGCGGCTGAACATCCAGGCGTCGGCCGGGGTCTCCACGACGGGCTCGCCGGGCGTGTAGCCCTCCATGTTCATGAGCAGGAAGCGACTGGCGTTCCAGATCTTGGTCACAAAGCTCTTGGCCTGGTCGGTACGCGGGCTGTCGATGAGCTTCTTGGTCTTCTTGTCGATGTTCGCGTCGAACTTAACATCCTGGTTGTTGGTGCACAGCGTCAGCAGGTTGTAGCGCATGGCGTCGGCACCATACATGCCAATGAGGTCCATGGGGTCAACGCCGTTGCCCTTGGACTTGGACATGCGGCTGCCGTCCTTTGCCAGGATCGTCGGGTAGATGACGACGTCCTTAAACGGAACCTCGTCCAAGAAATACAGCGAGCTCATGACCATGCGGGCGACCCACAGCGCGATGATGTCGCGCGCGGTGACGAGCGCCGTCGTGGGGTGATGGCCCTCGAGCAGCTCCGGCTTTTGCGGCCAGCCCTGCGTGGCGAAGGTCCACAGCTGCGAGCTGAACCAGGTGTCCAGCACGTTCTCGTCCTGATGCACGTGATGGCTGCCGCACTTGGGGCACACGTCGGTGTCCTCGGTAAGGGCGTCCTCCCAGCCACAGTCCTCGCAGTAGAACACGGGGATGCGGTGGCCCCACCACAGCTGACGGCTGATGCACCAGTCCTTAAGGTTCTCCATCCAGGTGGTGTAGGTCTGCGTCCAGCGCGCGGGGTGGAAGGTCACCTTGCCGGAGTTGACGGCGTCGAGCGCCGGCCCCTTGAGCTTGTCGACGGCCACAAACCACTGCTCGGACAGCCACGGCTCCAGGGCGGAGTCGCAACGGTAGCAGTGCATGACGGAGTGATCGAGCTCTTCGACGTGATCGAGCAGACCGTGCTCCTCGAACCACTTGATGACGGCCTCGCGGCACTCGTCGCGGTTCATGCCGGTAAACTCACCGTAGCCCTCAACGACCACCGCGTGCTCGTCGAAGATGTTGATCTGCGGCAGGTCGTGGGCCTGACCCATGGCGTAGTCGTTGGGGTCGTGGGCCGGGGTGACCTTAACGAAGCCGGAGCCGAAGTTGGCGTCGACATGCCAATCCTCAAAGATGGGAATCTCACGGTCGACGATGGGGAGCTTGACGGTCTTGCCCACAAAGGCGGCCTTCTCGGGATCCTTCGGGGAAACGGCAACGCCCGTGTCGCCGAGCATGGTCTCGGGGCGCGTGGTGGCGACGACGATGTAGTCCTGGCCGTTGACCGGCTCGGTCAACGGGTAGCGCAGGTGCCACAGGTGGCCCTTCTCGTCCTTGTACTCGGCCTCGTCGTCCGAGATGGCGGTGGTGCAGTTGGGGCACCAGTTGACGATGCGCTTGCCGCGATAGATCAGGCCGTCGTGGTACCAGTCGCAGAAGACCTTGCGCACGGCCTGGACATAGTCCTCGTCCATGGTGAAGCGCTCGTTGTCGAAGTCGACGGAGCAGCCCATGCGCTTGATCTGCTCGACGATGATGCCGCCGTACTCGTGGGTCCAGTCCCAGCAGGCGTCGACAAACTTGTCGCGGCCAATCTCCAGGCGGCTGATGCCCTCGCTCTTGAGCTTCTTGTCGACCTTGGTCTGCGTGGCGATACCGGCGTGGTCGGTGCCCAGCACCCAGCGCGTGGACTTGCCGCGCATGCGGGCCATACGGACGATGGCATCCTGGATGGAGTCGTCGGTGGCGTGGCCCATGTGGAGCTTGCCGGTCACGTTGGGAGGCGGAATGGTGACGGTGCAGTCGCCCACGCCCTCGCGGCGCTTGTAGTAGCCGCCGTCGAGCCACTTCTGCAGGATCGCCGGCTCGTTGGACGACGGATCGTAGTTCTTGGGCATTTCTTCCATATATCTCTCCCTGTCCCATCGGGGAGGAATGTAGGCCCGATTTTCGCTCGGTCAGGTCCTGGGCTCGCTCGAAGACCACATTAAGTGGTCTTCGGCTCGTGCGGAATCTACGAAAATCGGGCCTACATTCCTCCCCTTAGGTATCGATTACTTCAGTCTGAATGACTTCGCTGAGGCTTAAACAACCACACAGAATAACACAGGTAGTTGGGGTTATTGCGCATATATAAAATAGCCTCCGACCGCGGGTGGTCGGAGGCTATTGGCAAACACGTTTTAGGCAGGACTAGCCGTAGATGCGCCGGGGCTGTTCTTCGCCCTTAACGGCGGCTTCGGTTACGACGACCTTGGCTACGCCCTCCTCGCTGGGGAGGTCGAACATCGTCTGCTGCAGCACATCCTCGCAGATGGCGCGCAGGCCGCGGGCGCCGGTCTTGCGGGCGAGCGCCATGCGGGCGATCTCGTGCAGGGCCGCGTCCTCAAACTCAAGATCGACATCCTCGAGCTGAAACATCTTGCGGTACTGACGCACCACGGCGTTCTTGGGCTCGGTCAGGATCGACACCAGGTCGTCCTCGTCGAGCGCCTGCGTCTGGGTGACGACGGGCGTACGTCCCACAAACTCGGGGATCATGCCAAAAGCGTTGAGGTCCTGCGGGAGCACCTGGCGCAGCAGGTCGTTCTCGTCGACAGAGGTGGGGCCGGCGATCTCGGAGTTAAAGCCCACGCCCTTGTTGCCCACGCGATCGGCAATGATCTTGTCCAGACCTACAAAGGCACCGCCGCAGATGAACAGGATGTTGGTCGTATCAATCTGCAGCAGCTCCTGCTGGGGATGCTTGCGGCCGCCGGTGGGCGGAACGCTGGCCACCGTGCCCTCAAGAATCTTAAGCAGCGCCTGTTGAACGCCCTCGCCCGAAACATCGCGGGTGATGGAGAGGTTCTCGGCCTTGCGGGCGATCTTATCGATCTCGTCCACGTAGATGATGCCCACCTGCGCGCGCTCAATGTCGCCATCGGCAGCATTGATAAGCTTGAGCAGGATGTTCTCCACGTCCTCGCCCACGTAACCAGCCTCGGTGAGCGCGGTGGCATCAGCGATGGCAAACGGCACCTCGAGGATGCGTGCGAGCGTCTGGGCCAGCAGGGTCTTACCGGTACCGGTCGGGCCGAGCAGAAGAATATTGGACTTGGCAAGCTCCACCTCGTCCATATCGTCGTCAAACTGGCCGCCCATACCCGAGGCTTCGTTAAAGGCGGACACCGCAGCACCGCCCTCGATCACGCGGCGGTAATGGTTGTACACGGCCACCGACATGGCGCGCTTGGCGTCCTCCTGGCCCATAACATAGGCCGAAAGCTCGTCATAGATCTCGTGCGGCGTCGGCACGTGCGTGATGACCTGGCGGTCGTCCTCGAGCTCAAAGCCCTCGGCCTCGGGATCCACGGCGGGCTGGGACGCAGCCTGGCCGTGATCGTTGAGGAAGCCCGGCAGCTTGCCGTTGCGGGCAGCGTCCATAAAGTCAGAAGCCAGCGACTCCTCAAGGATCTCGGAGCAGGCGGCGACGCACTCGTCACAGATAAAGATGTTGGTCGGGCCCTTTACGAGACGACGAACCTGGCCCTGCTCTTTTCCGCAGAAGGAGCAGCGAATGGGGTTGCCGTTCTCGTCAAAGTTGTCCTGCATGTTACCTGCCATCCTAGGCGTCCTTCGCGGCGAGGTCGCGCGAGGTGACGATACGGTCGATCAGGCCGTAGTCGAGGGCCTCGGCAGCGGTCAGGTAGTTGTCGCGCTCGGTGTCGGCCTGGACCTTCTCGATGGGCTGGCCCGAGGCGTCGGACAGGATCTGGTTGAGCTCGCGACGCGTCTTCTTGATCTCCTCGGCCACGATCTCGATCTCGGTCTGCTGACCCTGGGCACCGCCGCTGGGCTGGTGAATCATGACCTTAGAGTGCGGCAGGCAAAAGCGCTTGCCCTTGGCGCCGGCCGAAAGCAGCACGGCGGCCATAGACGCGGCCATACCGACGCAAATGGTGGAAACCTGCGGCTTAATGAAGTTCATGGTGTCCAGAATCGCCAGACCGGAGTAGACCTCGCCGCCGGGCGAATTGATGTAAAGCGAGATATCCTTCTCGGCATCCTGGCTCTCAAGATGCAGCAGCTGGGCAACGACCAGGTTGGCGCTGACGGAGTTGATCTCCTCGCCCAAGAAGATGATGCGGTCGTTGAGCAGGCGCGAATAGATATCGTAGCTGCGCTCGCCGCGCGGCGTCTGCTCGATAACGTATGGCACGAGGGCGGAATCGAACTTAGCGATCATACGCATCTCCATTTCTCTTACGGACCAATAGTGGTTCTAGACAAACGTACGGTGCCCGCATGCTATGCATTGGCTGGCACCGTACGAAGCAACCGGATAACCGGTGTATAACTTTACCCCATCACGGGCGCACGCAAGCGCTCGTGGGCAAGGTGGCGAGAATTACTCGGCGTCCTTGGCGGTCTCGTCGACCTCGGTCACCTTGGCGTTCTCGACCAGGTGGTCGACGGCCTTGGAGCGACGGATGGACTCGCGGACGGCAGGCATGCGGCCATCGGCGATGAACTCGGCCTTTGAAGCCTCGACGTCCTTGACGCCGGCCTTCTCGAACTCGGCGTTGATGTCGTCCTCGGTGACCTCGATCTTGAGCTCGCGGGCGAGGGCGTCGAGCGCCAGGGACTCACGGGCAACGTCGTTGGCCTGCTTGTGCAGGTCGCCGATGAACTGCTCCATGGTCAGGCCAGAAGCGGGCAGCCAGGTGTCCAGGGTCATGCCGCGGGCAGCGAGGTTGGACAGGAAGTTCTGGCCAAGCTCCTCAAAGACGGACTGCTCGTAGTCGGCGTCCATCTCGTCGAGCTGCAGGCGCTCGGCGAGAGCGGAGACGCAACGGTTCTCCTTCTCGGCCGGGAGGCGGGAAGCCTTGTCCTGCTCGATCTCGATCTTGATGGCGTCGCGCATGGCGTCGATGCTGTCGAAGCCAAAGTCGGACTTGACGAGCTCGTCGGTGAGCTCGGGGGTGTTGCGGACCTTGATGCCCTTGACGGTGACCTCGACGGTGTGGGTCTCGGCCTCCTCGCCCTCCTCGACCTCGTCGGTCCAGGTGACGGTCTTGACGTCGTCGACGTTAGCGCCGATCAGGGCCTCGTTGAACTCGGCGGGGTTGCTGTCGCTGCCGGCGATGAGCATGCGGCCCTCGGCAGCGAAGTTGTCGGCGTTCTCGACGGCCTTGAGGTCGACGGTCACGTAGTCGTCAGCCTCGACGGCGCGACCCTCGACGTCCTCGAAGGTGGCACGGTAGTTGAGGAGAATCTCGACCTGGTTGTTGATCTCGGACTCGGTGACCTCCGCGGGAGGCATCTCGATCTCGACGGCGTCGAAGGAGGAAAGCTCGGCAGCAGGACGCAGGGAGAACTCGACGGTGTAGGTGTAGTCCTCGTGATCCTTAGCGAGGTCGAGCTCCTTGTAGTCACCGCTCTTGGTGGGGACGATGTCCAGCTCGTTGAGGACGACGGGCTCGTTGGCGGCAATCAGGTCGTTGGTGGCCTGAGCAAGGGTAGCCTCGGCGCCAAGCGCGGAGTCGATGACCGGACGGGGAGCCTTACCAGCGCGGAAGCCCGGGAAGCGGTACTTCTTGGCGGTGTCCTTGTAGGCCTTCTTGATCGCGGCGTCGACGTCGGCGGCCGGGATGGTGACCGTAGCGGTGAGCTTGGCGTCCTTGACGTCAGAAGCGGTGATGTTCAACACGTTCCTCCTCATACTGCCCAGCTTATCTGAGGTGCTGGTACCTTTATGCAACAAAGAGTCGCGACGGCGAAAGCCGACGCAGGTGCGTTGGTGCGGGCGAAAGGACTCGAACCTTCACGGGAATCCCACCAGAACCTAAATCTGGCGCGTCTACCAATTCCGCCACGCCCGCATGAGCGCACAGACTAGGAATGATAGCAGATACGAACGACAAGCGCACGCACACCTTTTACAGGCTCACGACCTCACCACGAGTGCAAAAGGCGGGACGAGTTGCCCCGCCCCGCCAATTACGACTTGTTCGCTGACCCGCTACTCCCCCAGCAGTGCCTTCTCGGGCGTGATCGGCAGCGAGCGAACCTGATGGCCGGTGGCGTGTGCCACGGCCGAGGCCACTGCGGCGAGTGGCGTGTTAATAACGACCTCGCCGATCGACTTGGCGCCAAACGGACCCGTCGGCTCGTAGCTCGGCTCAAAGGCCACGCGAATGCTGCCGATGTCCAGGCGCGTGGGCAGCTTGTAGCTCATAAAATTGCCGGTGCGCAGGCGTCCGCGGTCGTCGTGCTCGACAATCTCGTAGAGTGCGTGACCGATACCCTGGGCAATGCCGCCCTCGGCCTGGACGCGCGCGAGCGCCTCGTTGATCACGGTGCCGCAGTCGACGGCCGCGGCGTAGTCCACCACGGTCACCTTGCCGGTGGCCTTGTCGACCTCGACCTCGGCAATGCCGGCCATAAACGGCGGGGGCGAAACGGGCAGGCAAGCGGAGGCGTGCGCGGTAAGCGCGTCGCCACCGTCGATGTTCTTGACGCACAGGTTGGCAAAGTCGCGCAGCGTCAGGTAGCGACCACGCTCGCGAGCGGCGCGCTCGTCGGACAGGCGCACGTACTGGCCGTCGAAGACCACGTCGGCGGCGTCAACGTCCCACATCTGGGCGGCCTTGGCGCAAATCTTCTCGCGCAGCTCGGTCGCGGCGTACTTGGCGGCAAGGCCCGTCACGTAGGTACCGGAGCTCGCGTACGAGCCGGCGTCGAACGGCGACACATCGGTGTCCACGCCGCGCACCACGATCTGCGAGCTCTCCACGCCCAGCTCCTCGGCAGCAATCTGCGCCAGAATCGTATCGACGCCCATGCCGTTATCGGTGGCGCCGGTGCCGATGGTAATAAAGCCGTCCTCTTCCAGGCGCATGTCGATGCCGGCGATGTCCACGTTGGAGATGCCCGAGCCCTGCATGGTGAGCGCGCAGCCCAGGGCGCGCACGCGGTCGCCCAGGTCCACGGCCAGCGGCTTGTCACGCCAGCCGATCATGTCCATCGCGCGCAGCAGGCAGCGGTCGAGTGCGCAGGCGTTGAGCTTCTCGTTGTAGTACTGCGGCATGACCTCACCCTCGTGCACCATGTTCTTAAGGCGCAGGTCGGCGGGGTCCATGTGCAGCATGTCGGCGAGCTCGTTGACGGCACTCTCCACGGCAAACTGGCCCTGGGTGGCACCGTAGCCGCGATACGCGCCGCCGCGGTTGGTGTTGGTGTAGACGGCATCCCAGCTAAAGCGGCTTGCCTTCACGTGGTTGTAGATGGGCAGGCTCTTGTGGCCCGAGAGGCCGATCGTCGTGGTAGCGTGCTCGCCATAGGCGCCGGCGTTGGACAGCGTATGCAGGTCGATGGCCGTGATGGTGCCGTCGTTCATGGCGCCCAGCTTAACAGTCATCTGCATCTGGTGACGCGAGTTGCCCGCGGTGATGGTCTCCTCGCGGGTGTAGCAGCAGTAGCTCGGACGGCCGGTCTGCTGTGTCACGAACGCCACGAAGATCTCGCAGCAGCCCGTCTGCTTGGAGCCAAAGCCGCCACCGATGCGCGGCTTAATGACTTGCACCTGCGACTGCGGAATATCGAGCGACTGCGCGACCATGCGGCGCACGTGGAAGGGCACCTGCGTAGAGGTGGTCACCGAGATGCGGCCGAAGGCGTCGGTCGTCGCGAAGGCACGGAAGGTCTCCATGGGCGCGGTCTGCGTGGCCTGGCTGGTGTAGGTGCGCTCAAAGACGATGTCGCTCTGGGCGAAGGCCTCGTCCAAGTCGCCAAAGTCGCTCGTACCGCTGCACACCAGGTTGCGCGGGACATCGCCGCCCTGCGGGAACATAAAGGTCACGTCGCCCTCGGGGTGGACCACGATATCGTTATCGAGTGCCTGGGTAAAGTCGAGCAGCGGCTCGAGCACCTCGTAGTCGACCTTGATAAGCTTGAGCGCCTTGTCGGCGGCCTCCTCGGTCTCGGCGGCGACAATCGCCACCTCCTCGTTTTGATAGCGCACCAGGTTCTCGAGGATCAGGCGGTCGTAGGGACTCGGTTGCGGATAGCTCTGGCCGGCGATGGTAAAGCGGCGCTTGGGCACGTCCTCGTAGGTGTAGACACCCACGACACCGGGCACCTTCAACGCGCGCGAGGTGTCGATGGAGCGAATCTTGGCGCGAGCATAGGGGCTGCGCTTGAGCTTAACGATGAGCGCGCCGGCGGGCACCATATCGCCCGTGTAGACGGGACGGCCCTCGAGCAGAGCCTTCGAATCCTTCTTGGGCTGCTTGTGGGTGATCTGCTTGTACGAGACGCCGTCGCAGCTGGTGTCGTTGACGGGCAGCTCGGGCATCTCAAAGCCCACCTGCACGCCAGACTCGTTGAGGAAGCGGACGATGGCGCGCAGCTGGCTCTCGTAGCCGCTGCAACGGCAGAGGTTGCCGGCCAGCTGGCGCGAGAGCTCCTCGCGCGTGGCGACGAGGCTCGGGTCCTCCTTGGCGGCGCGGGCGAGCGCCAGCACGTTCATGATGAGGCCGGGGGCGCAAAAACCGCACTGATCGGCGCCTTCGGCAGCCATAGCGCGGGCGAGCGCCTCGGACTCGGCCTTGAGACCCTCGAGCGTGGTGATGGTGTGGCCCTCGACGCGTGCCGCGGGAACCGAGCAGCTCAGCACCGGGTCGCCGTCGAGCCACACCGTGCACAGGCCGCAGTTGGTGGTTTCGCAGGCACAGCGCACCGACGCGCAACCCTGCTCACGCAAAAGCGAAAAGAGCATGGTATCGGGGGCAATCTGAACCTTGACCTTGCGGCCGTTGAGCGTAAAGGAAAGATCGATGAGTTTGGCAGCCATTAGCGCACCTCGCTAGAATCGACGCCGGGCACGCGGCGGCAGGAATACTCGTCCGTGGCAAACTTAGGCACTTGCACGGTCTCGAGCTCGCGGGCAAGCGCGGCCGAAAGCTCGATACCGGCGGCGCGGCGCACGGCCTGGACGGCAAGTGGAGCCGAGATGCGGCGACGGTAGTCAGCCGAGCCCCATAGGTTGGTGCCGTAGCTCAGCGCGCGCACGGATGCGGCCAGGACGCGAAGCTCGTCCTCGGAAGGTTGCTCGTTCACCAGGCCGCACGCCACGCCCTGCAGCAGGGTCGCGCGCAGCGGGCGGGCGCCCACGGTGACATGCCAGGTGTTATCCCACCAGGCGGCGGTGACGTTGAGCGAGGGGAAGTCGGTCGCGGCCTTGCGCACGGCCTCGTAGCTCGCGCGGTAATCGTGCTTAACGACCACCACGTGCTCGATCACGTCGCGCACGTAGCCCATGTCCACGAACTCGGCGAGCGGCACGCGGCCGGCGCCCGTCAGCTCAACGTACGAATCGAGCGCCAAAAAGGCCGAAAGCACGTCCGAGAAGCCAAAGCGGCCGTAGATGCTGCCACCCACCGTGGCGGTATTGCGCAGCTGCACGCCCACGATGTCGTGGACGGCGAACTCAAAGACATGGTTGACAAGCGCGTTGAGCCCGGCATGACGCTCGAGCTGGCGCAGGGTGCACATGGCACCGATGCGAAACTCGGTCTCGGTCTCCTCGATCTGATCGAGTCCGCAGGCCGAAAGGTCAATCGCCGTAGCCACACGACGCGAACCCAGGCGCATCCAGATGCCGCCGCCCACAATCTTGTTGTTGCGGTTTTTCTGCAAGAGCTCATAGGCTTCGGCCGCGTTTCCAACACGGACGTAGGTACCGAACTTGAGCACGTTCTCCCCCATCTCTTCACTTGTCCAGTACTTTTAAGTGTACCAAACGAGGGGCCGCACACCGTTTTAGGACAAAATCCACCCACCCATCCATAACTTGCGGTGATATACGGACTGATTAGCCGTTCTGGAACGCAAAACAATCCGTATTCCACCGCAAGTTATGAGGAGTCCTCCGGGATAGAGAAGGCTCCCAGCCAAGATGACTGGGAGCCTTCTGCGATGCTATGTCGAGCGAAAATTTAGCAGACACCCTGGGCGAGCATGGCGTCGGCGACCTTCAGGAAGCCGGCGATGTTGGCGCCCATAACGAAGTTGCCCTCCTCGCCGTACTCCTTGGCGGTGTCGTCCACGTTGTGGAACATGCCGCGCATGAGCTGCTCGAGCTTGCCGTCGACCTCCTCGAAGGTCCAGGACAGGTGCTCAGCGTTCTGACTCATCTCGAGGCCGGACACGAGCACGCCGCCGGCGTTGGCAGCCTTACCGGGCATGAAGGCGACGCTGTTCTCCTGGAAGTAGGTCGTGGCCTCGATGGTCGTAGGCATGTTCGCGCCCTCGCCGACCACCTTGCAGCCGTTGGCGACGAGCGCCTGGGCGTCCTCGAGCAGCAGCGTGTTCTCGCGAGCGCAGGGCAACGCGATGTCGCAGGCCAGCTGCCACACGCCACGGCCGTCGCCCTCGTGCCACACGGCGTTGGGCTTCTCGTCAACGTACATAGCGAGCGTGACACCCTTGTCGTGGCCGGAGCGCTTCTTGTTGTAGACATGCTCGAGCACGGTGTAGTCGATGCCGTCGGGATCCTCGACCCAGCCGTGGGTGTCGGAGCAGGCGAGCACCTTGCCGCCAAGCTGGGCGACCTTCTGGACGGCGTAGATAGCGACGTTACCGGAGCCGTGAACGACGACGTTCTTGCCCTCGAAGGACTCGCCGCGGCTCTTGAGGTACTCGTCCACAAAGTAGACCAGGCCGTAGCCGGTGGCCTCGGTACGGGCGAGCGAGCCGCCAAAGGAGAGGCCCTTGCCGGTGAGGACGCCGGTCCACTCGTTGGTCAGACGCTTGTACTGACCGAACATGTAGGCAACCTCGCGGCCGCCAACGCCCAGGTCGCCGGCGGGAACGTCGGTGTTGGGGCCGATGTGACGATAGAGCTCGGTCATGAAGGACTGGCAGAAGTGCATGATCTCGTTGTTGGACTTGCCCTTGGGGTCAAAGTCGGAGCCGCCCTTGCCGCCGCCCATGGGAAGGGTGGTCAGGCTGTTCTTGAGGATCTGCTCCAGGCCCAGGAACTTGAGCATGCCCAGGGTGACCGTCGGGTTAAAGCGCAGGCCGCCCTTGTAGGGTCCGATGGCAGAGTTGAACTCGACGCGGTAGCCGCGGTTGACCTGGACCTTGCCCTGGTCGTCGACCCAGGGAACACGGAACATAACGATGCGCTCGGGCTCGACGAGGCGCTCCAGCAGGGCGGCCTCCTCGTACTCGGGGTGGGCGTCGAGCGCCGGCTGGATGGTGCCGAGGATCTCGGTCGCGGCCTGGATGAACTCAGGCTGCTCGGGATAGCGGGCCTTGAGCTCGTCGAGAACTTTCTGCGTGTAGCTCATGCTTCCTCCAATTGATGGAAAAGAAAAGTGACGTTCGCGGCGCCCCATGCGCCGTGAGCTTTATCGAGTATGGATAATATCGCACTGTTGCAGCAAAGTTACGCATAAGCCAACGAGCAGATGTTTCGTTTTGATTACGATGCAGGTAGAGGCGTTTTTGAGTACCTGACATGCAAAACCCGTGTTTCAAACCTGTTTCGTCCACATGTTCCAAACCACCACAAAGGGGACAGGCACCTTTGTGGTGGTTTTGGTGGTTAGAGGACGAGCTGATGGTAGTCGGCAGGGGTTATACGGCCTTCGGTGGCGGCACGGAAGGCGGCGAGGGCATCGCCGGAGAACGGCATAACCCAGCAAAGCCCACAGCCGGCGGTAATGGAGCCCGGCAGCGGCATGATGCGCCCGGGCACATCGGCGGCAAGGCACAGCTGCTCGCATTCCATCACATCAAAAGTGCTGTCGAACGACACGATGATCTTGCGTTCGTGGTCGAGGGCATCACCGGACGGGCCTTCGCGGTGTGCCGCACGATACGCCGCAGCGGCCGCTTCCTCTTCCGCAGTATGTCCACAGCCACCGCAGCCGCAAGTACAAGGTTCGGACCCATCGCAAGTGCAAGGTTCCCCGGTATCGGGGCAAATATCATGTGACACGGCATCTCCCGTCATTGATGTGTGCAGATCTAGGCGAGCAGCTCGGCTGCCGTAAACTCCTCGGGTGTATTGACGTTTTCGAAGCAGAGCGTGGAACCGGCAACCTCGACAATCTGGGGCTCATCCAGATAGCCGGCATGGACCTGGTCGATCAAACAGCGGATGCGTTGGCGGTCCTGGTCGAGCAACTCACGGGCGTTCGGCGCGCAAGCCTGGCGGCGCCACACGGCGCACAGTGGCTCAATCCCCCGCTCCTCACGCGGGACGCACACATCGAGCGGGCCTTCCTTGACCCGATCCGAAAGCGCGCCAATCAATTCCGGCGAGACAAACGGCATATCGCAGGCAACGATCGCCACGAGCGGCAGCCGAGCCGCAGCCAACGAGCTCGCGATGCCGCGCATGGCGCCCGCCGACCCTTCAAGGTCCGCTACCACGCGCGGCACAAGACCGCCAAATGCGAGCTCCTCAA
Source organism: Treponemataceae bacterium (assembly GCA_963602825.1). Lineage (GTDB taxonomy): Bacteria > Actinomycetota > Coriobacteriia > Coriobacteriales > Coriobacteriaceae > Collinsella. The sequence goes on from CAVCKO010000046.1 coordinate 15,336, forward strand.
GATAGGCAAGCTCGCTGGGACGCGAGGTCGTCACGACCAATTCGCCGGCGACTTGCGCCAGCCGACCCAGCACGCGTTCGATGAGCGGCTCGCCGCAAAACAACATCCGCGCCTTATCGCAACCCATGCGCGACGACAGCCCGCCCGCCTGGACGACGCAAGAAAGATCGGCTCGTCTTACGGTAGTCATACGGCAAATCACTCCCATCGGCATGCTCGAAACCCGGTGCACGAAGCTAAATACCGCCGCCGAAATAGCGGCGCTATGAAAAGCTCGTGCAAAAACAAAACAGCGCCTTTGCGGCACGCAGCAAGACCGCGAGCACAAAAGCGCTGGTAGCGTATGGCGGGAACGTATGTGAATCGAACACATCCAAGACGTTTTGCACGCCTCGCAACGGTTTTGAGGACCGCGGAGCCCACCGGAGCCCATCCGTTCCCAAGTGCGGTGGTATTTTACCAAACCGAAAAGGTCCCATCCCAAAAAGACGAGCAAGAGGTTGCGGTGGAATAGTTCCCCTTGATTATCAACTTCATCCGAACACTTCCCACATTCATCCGCACATGTACGGA
>CAVCKO010000047.1:0-15431 GCA_963602825.1 Treponemataceae bacterium
GGTCGTGAGGGCCACGAGGGTTTTAACCCGCGTGACATCAACGACCAGAAGCTCATGAGGGCGATCAACAAGCGCACCACGTCGATGGATGTGGACAGCGCGGGTCGTATCGGTCTTTCTGAGTCTCTCCGCAAGCAGGCGAACCTCGACCGCGAGGTCACGGTTGTGGGCAACTACGACCACCTTGAGGTTTGGGACCGCGCTACGGCCGATGAGGACGATGATGACGAGGCCCTGCTGGACCTCTTCTTCTCGTAAGGGCAAGGCACGAGTAACGGATGGAGCGTGGGATCTTGACACAAGAATATCGGCATGAACCTGTCATGCTCGGCGAAGTGCTTGAGTCGCTGCAGCTCAAGAGCGGTTCCGTCGTCTGCGACTGCACCCTTGGCGGTGCCGGCCATTCGGTAAAGATGGCCGCGCAGGTGGGGGAGACCGGCCTTTTGCTCGGCGTCGATCAGGACGACATGGCCCTCGAGGCCGCTGGCGCCCGTCTGGACCGCGAGGTTCCCGGCGTACCGCACCAGCTGCTGAAGGGCAACTTCGGCGACTTGGACGAGCTGCTTTGCTCGGCCGAGGTGCCCGGGGTCGATGGCTTCCTGTTCGACTTGGGCGTTTCGTCGCCGCAACTCGATATCCCTGGCAGGGGCTTTTCGTACAACGAGGACGCCCCATTGGACATGCGGATGGATCCGGGTAACAACACCTTAAACGCAGCTGAGGTCATCAACACCTATAACGAACACGACCTCGCCCGGATTCTATGCGTCTATGGCGAAGAGAAGTTCGCCTCGCAGATCGCGCGTGAGATCGTGCGCCGCCGCGAGCATGAGCCGATCGAAACCACCGGTCAGTTTGTCGAGATCATCAAGGCTGGTATCCCCGCTGCCGCTCGTCGGCATGGCGGACACCCAGCCAAGAAAAGTTTCCAGGCCATTCGCATCGAGGTCAATCACGAACTCGATGTGCTCGAGCGAGGGCTTGACGCCGCCACAAGGTGGCTCAACCCGGGCGGACGCATCTGCGTCATCTCGTATCACTCGCTCGAGGACCGTATCGTAAAGAACCACTTTAAGGAGATGAGCCAGGGGTGCACGTGTCCGCCGGAGATTCCGGTGTGCGTGTGCGGCAACGTGCCGATACTTAAGGTCATCACCCGCAAACCCCTGGTTGCCCAACCCGATGAGGTTGCGCGCAACCCTCGGGCGAGATCAGCCAAGATCCGCGTGGCGCAGCGTCTGTAGACGCGACCGCGCGATATTGGACCTCCCGCTCGTACCACAAACGAAGCTTAAACACACTACCAACGTACTCGGGATGGGAGGCGGCATATCATGGGCTACAACACCTCAAACGCAGCACTCGCCTATGATATGAACGCCATGCCCGCCTATCGTGAGGCACCGCAGGCCCCCGTTGCTCCCCGCGAGCAGCGCACGCCGCGCTTTGATGTCTACACGGGCGCGGGCCGTCAGGCAAACCAGGCGGTAAGCCCGGTTTTCATGAGCGTTCTTAAAACGTTTTGCATCATTGCGGCCATCTTCATGACGATCGGTGTCGCCCGTGTGGCGCTCGCCGGCGTTACGGCCCAGGTGCTCAACAGCAACGCCGCGCTTACCAACACGCTCGAGAAGGCGACCGACGAGAGCTCCGACCTGGAGGTCATGCATTCGGTCTATGGTGCCGACACGCGCATTCGCGACCTTGCGGGCGCTTATGGCATGGTGGAGCCCAGCGAGAGCGTTACACTTGATTTTTCGCAGGATGCAGCCGCGGGCGCTAGCTCGACCGCGACCGCTCAGTAACAAGACGGTAGCTGAGTATGACAAATGACTATCGCCGCGGCTCCGACGGGGGTCGCGGTTCTGGACGTCCCTCATCGCGGGGACGTTCTGGTTATCAAGGAACGGGTCGGCCATCTTACAACGCGAGGCCGTCCTATGGCAACGACCCCGCGTCGCGTCTCCGTGGCTCGAGTGGTCCTCAAATGCATAACACCAGACCGCGCAAGAGCTCGTCGACCGAATGGCTCACGGGCACGCCGCTGCCCCGTCGCAAAGCCGTCATGGGCTTTATCGGGCTTGGCTTGGGTTTAGGCGTCCTTCGCCTTGCCGACTATCAAATCGTGGAAGCCGATAAGTTACGCGACCGCGCCGATGCACGTCGCTTGCTCGCGCAGACGCTATATGCCAAGCGCGGTACCATCTACGACCGAAACGGCAACGTGCTGACGTCGTCGGTCGAATGCCGCAACATCGCCGTGAATCCTCAGCTTATCGAGGACGTTGACAAGACGGTATCGGCACTGGTCAAAGCTACGGGCATCGATAAAAAGACCTGTCGCGAGCTCGTTGAGTCGGATGGCACCTGGGTGTATATCAAACGTCAGGTGGACGAGGATGATGTCGCGGCGCTGGAGAAGAAGAACCTGCCAGGCGTGCTCTTTGAGCAGGCCATGAAGCGCGTGTACCCCTACGGCAACCTGGCATCGCAGGTGCTTGGCGTGGTAAACGTGGACAACGACGGTCTGACGGGCCTCGAAAAACAGTACAACAAGCTTTTGACCGGAACCAACGGTTCGCTGGTGCGCGAGCGGGCGAGGGACGGTAGCTATATCGCGGGCGGCGCCTATAAGAAGGTTGCCGCGGTGGACGGCGTGGACATCGTGACGACGCTCGATGTCAATATCCAGCGTGCCGCCGAGGACGCCCTGGCCGAGGCGGTCGAAAAGACCAAGGCCAAGAATGGCTCGGCCCTGGTCACCGATCCCACGACGGGCGAGATTCTGGCGGCATGCTCGTATCCGACATATGACCAGACCGATCTGGAAAACGCCAAGACCGAAGACATGAACTTGCGCCTGGTTACCGATGCCTACGAGCCCGGCTCGGTCTTTAAGACGCTCGTGGCCGGTGCCGGCTTCGATTTGGGCGCCGTGCGTTCGAGCACGTCGTTTGAGGTGCCGGCGAGCATTAAGGTTGGCGACGACACCGTTACCGACGCCGATAAGCGCGACTACACCATGACCATGGACGTGCGCGAGATGATGCGCCGTTCGTCCAATGTGGGCTTTGTCCTGGTGGGACGCAAGATCGGTGCCGATGATTTTGCCACCTATGTGGACAAGTGGGGTATCGGTCATAGCTCCGGTGTCGATTTTCCAGGTGAGAGTCTGGGCATCGTCAAGGAGCGCGACCAGTACGACGGCGCCACGCTGGGCTCGATGAGCTTTGGCCAAGCGCTGTCCGTCTCGCCGATTGAGGTCGCACGTGCCGTGGGCGGCATCGCGAACGGCGGCGTGATGATGACGCCGCACTTCTATAAGTCCAGCAAGGGCGATGAGAAGGACTGGGGTGAAGGCGAGCGTGCGATTTCGGAGGACGCTGCCGCCCAGGTGACATCGTGCATGCAGACGGTCGTGTCCGAAGGCACGGGCGTCGGCGGTGCGGTCGATGGCTATGACGTGGCGGGCAAGACCGGTACGGCCGAGCGTGCTGACGAGAACGGCGGTTACCTCAAGGAGAACTACATGTCGTCCTTTATGGGCTTTGCGCCGGCACAATCGCCCAAGGTGCTGTGCTATATCACACTCGATGGAACGCCGAGCGGCTCGGATGCCGCCGCGGTGCCATTCCAGTCCATTATGGCCAACGCGCTCGACGTGCTGGGTATCCCGCGCACGAAGTAGGGGGTTACAATCTTGAGCGTGGTCTGCCGTTTGATCTGAAGGGTGTTCACATGCCCTGCACCACGCGCGCATGGCACTGGGATACAATACGCCGATAGCATTATTAGGTTTACAGGGGAGCTGCAATGATAGAGATCGCCGTCAACAACCTCGTGGCCTCAACGGGGGCCCGAACCGTGACGGAAGAAGTCGATCGGGTATGCCGCGGGTGCGTTATCGACTCGCGTCAGGTCGAGGAGGGGACGATCTTTGTCGCCTTCCCCGGCGAAAAGGTCGACGGCAACGATTTTGCCTCCCGTGCCATCGAGTCGGGTGCCGGTGCCGTCGTGATGACGCGCGAGCCTGATGCCGAGCTGGTTTCGCTGGCGCAGGACAAGGGATGCGCCATCTTGCTGACCGACGACCCCGTGGAGTTCTTGCTGCGCCTGGCGCACGTATATCGCTTGGAGCTTGGCTGCCTGGTCGTCGGCATTACCGGTTCGATTGGCAAGACGACGACCAAGGACGTGCTCGCCGCCGTACTCGCCAAACGTTATCGCGTCTGGGCCACGAAGGGCAATTTCAACAACCTGATCGGCATGCCGCTCACGGTGCTTTCCGCTCCGGCCGATACCGAGGTCCTGGTGCTCGAGATGGGCATGAACCATTTTCATGAGATTGAGCGCCTGTCCCAGTCTGCCAACCCCAATCTTGCCATCGTGAGCAAGATCGGAACCTCCCACATCGGTATTCTGGGCAGCCGCGAGAACATCGCCCGCGCCAAGTCCGAGATTGTCCAGGGCATGTGCGCCGCCGGCGACTTCTCGCCGTTGCTGGTGTTGGGCGGTGAGGACGACTTTACGCCGTTCATTCGCGATACGTTCGCCCAGCCTGCGGGTATTGACGTGATGCTGGCCGGTGTCTCGGACGACGACGAGGTCCGCGCACGTGACATTCGCGTCGACGACGAGGGGCATCCGGTCTTTACGCTCGACTTTGGTCAGGGCGACACGGTCGATACCATGCTGGCCATTCCCGGCGTGCAGTCCGTGCCCAATGCCGTCAAGGCCGCCGCGGTCGCCTATCGTCTGGGCGTGACGCCCGAGCAGATCGATGCTGCCTTTAGGGGCCTTACGATCACCGGTCACCGTCAGGAGATCAAGCGCGCCAAGAGCGGAGCACGCATCATCGACGACTCCTATAACGCCAGTGCCGAGTCTATGGCTGCCGGCCTCGATTTGCTGTGCTCGCTCATCTGTGACGGTTCGCGCATGGCGATCTTGGGCGAGATGGGCGAGATGGGCGACGAGGCTCCCCGCATGCATGAGCTCGTGGGCGCCTATGCCGCCGCCAAGAAGCTCGACATGCTCGCGTGCGTTGGCGGCGAGCTGGCTCAGCTCATGGCCGATGCCGCACGTATGATGGGTATGGATGAGGACCGCATCCAGGTGTTCTCCGATTATCAGCAGGTGCTCGACCGCATGGGCGGCGCGCTTGAAAATCATGATGTTGTACTGGTCAAGGGTTCCCGTTTTGTTGAGCTCGACCGCTTTGTGGAAGGTGTGTGCTAGCCCATGTTCGGCAATCCCTCGTATCCTACGTATCAGGCCTTTTTGGGACTTGGCATCGCTGCCGCCATTGCGTTGCTGCTTATGCCGTGGTGGATCAAGCTGCTGAAGGTCGAGGGTATCGGCCAACAGGTCCGAGCCGACGGCCCCAAGCGTCATTTGATTAAACAGGGTACGCCCACCATGGGCGGCGTCGTCATTCTTGTCGCGATCTCGCTGACCTGCCTGCTGATGGGCAAGCTCACCACCGAGCTCGTGCTCGTGCTGCTTGCCACGCTGGCCACCGGCGTTCTGGGTCTCATCGACGACCTGACCTCTGTCACGCATGGTCGCTCGCTCGGCCTGACGCCTCACGCCAAGATGATCGGTCTGACCATCATCTGCGTCACTTTTACCGTGCTCGCCGTCAATTGGTGCGGCGTCGCCCCCGAGATTCGTTTTCCCGGCGGCCTGACGATTGACCTCGGTGTTCTTTCGACCACCATCTGCGGCCTTTCGTTCCCGTGGCTCTACATTGTATTCTGCTGGCTGATGATCGCTGGTCTTTCCAATGCCGTGAACCTGACCGATGGTCTGGACGGCCTTGCCGGCGGCACTTCCATGATCGCCATGCTCGCCATGGCCGCCATGGCGTTTTTGCACGGTGACGTGAACCTGTCCATCTTCTGCACGGCGTGCGCCGGTGCCTGCCTGGGCTTTTTGTGGTTCAACTGTTACCCGGCGAGCATCTTTATGGGCGATACCGGTTCGCTTGCCCTGGGTGCCGCTTTTGCCTGCACCTCCATCATGACCAACACCGAAGTCGTTTCCCTCATCATCGGCGGTCTGTTTATCGTCGAGACCCTGTCGGTCATGATCCAGGTTGTCTATTTCCACTTTACGCACAAGCGCGTCTTCCTTATGGCGCCCATTCATCATCATTTCGAAAAGAAGGGCTGGGCCGAGACCAAGGTCGTTATCCGTTTTTGGATTATCGCCGCGGCCTTTGGCGCCGTTGGCCTCGCCCTGTTCTTCCAGTTGGGATAGTGGTCTTTCATGCCTCTTGCTGATGTCTTTAGCCTGCTTGTTTTGGGGCAGGGTAAATCCGGTCTCGATGTCGCCCGTTGGGCGTTGGCTCACCCCGAGCGCGTGAGCGCCACGACCGTGTATGGCGGCGGTAGCTCCGAGCCCAATGACGCCACGCGTGCGCTCGAGGCGCAGGGCGCGTCGTTTGTCTACGGCACCGAGCAGGTCGAGGATGCCTATGACGTGTGCGTGACATGCCCTGGTATCTCGGAGTTTTCGGCCTTCTTTAAGGCTGGGCGTGAGCATGCCGCTCAGATTATGGGCGAGCCCGAGTTTGCCTATCGCCTGTCTCCCCAAAATTGGATCGCCATCACGGGCACCAACGGCAAGACAACTACCACGTCGCTGACAGATTATCTGCTCAAGGCCGCCGGTGAAGCCAGCGTGGCCGTCGGCAATATCGGCGAGCCGCCGGTGAACGAGATCGACGGCCGCGCACACAATGAGTGGTTTGTGGCCGAGCTGTCGAGTTATCAGATTGCTACGACCGCCGAGCTTCATCCTCGCGTGGCGGTGCTGCTCAACATCACGCCCGACCACCTGGGCTGGCACAAGAGCCACAAGAACTATGCGCTTGCCAAGATCAAGTTGTTCGAGAATATGGTCGATGACGACCTCGTGGTTATCGACGTTGAGGATGCCGGCATCCATGAGTTCGATGAGTACATCTACACACCGGGTCGCCGCATCTGCAAGGTCGCTTTTGACGAGCCCAAGGGTGCAGACGCCGCCTTTGTGCGCGACGGCAAGATGGTCGTTCGCCTGAAGGGCGTCGAGACTCAGCTTGTCGCCACGTCCGAGCTCAAGATTTCGGGCCACCACAATGTCATCAATGCCCTATGTGCCGCCACGGCTGCTCTGGCCGTCGGTGCCGATCCCGAGGGCATTTGCCGCGGTTTGGCATCGTTCCAGCCGCTCGAACACCGCGTTGAGCCCTGTGGCGAGATCGATGGCGTGCGCTACGTCAACGATTCCAAGGCAACGAACACCGATGCGGTCGAAAAGGCCCTGACGGCGTTTCCCGACGACGATGTGATCTTGCTGCTCGGCGGCCACGATAAGGGTACGCCGCTTGCGGACTTTGCCCGCGTCGTTATGGACAACGTGCGCTCGGTCGTTTGCTTTGGCGATGCGCGCGAGCGCTTTACCGCCGCCATGGACGAGGCCGATGTCGATGGTGACGTGGATATCGCCCAGGCCGATGATCTGCGCGATGCCGTTGACGTTGCCCGCTCGCTCTCGAGCCGCGGCGACGTGATCCTGCTTTCGCCCGCCTGCTCTTCGTTCGACGAGTTCTCGGGCTACGAGGAGCGCGGTCGCGTGTTTAAGGACTACGTGGCCCAGCTTGCCGCAGCAGCGAAATCGCAAACGGAATAGGGGTTGCCGGTGAGAGAGGAGAGCCCCCGAAGTGATATGAGGAGGCCCGACTCGGACCGTGCTTCCTCGCTGCGTAGCACGCCGCGTTCCGGACGTGGCGGGCAGACGTTCGGTGAGCGCTATATTGCCGGCGTCCCCGCCCGCATCATGCGCCCCCGTTTGATATTTATGGCTTGCTTGTTTAGCTTGGTTTGCTTCGGCTTGCTGATGGTGTACTCGGCATCTTCGGTCGAGGCACTGCATGAGAATGGTACGGCGACGTTTTTCCTGTTTCGACAAGCCGCGTTTGCCGGAGTTGGCGTGCTGGCTATGGTTGCCATCGTGCGCGTCTTGCCGGACGGTTGGTTTGGGGAAGATGTGCTCAGGATCTTCCTCATGGGCATGATAGGGCTACTGGTTCTGGTGTTCTTTATGGGTAGCGGCAGTCGTGGCGCCACGCGCTGGCTCAACATCGCCGGTATTCAGTTCCAGCCGTCTGAGTTTTTAAAGCCGTTCGCCATCGCGTATTCGGCCATCATGCTCGACCGCATCTTTTCGCCCGGCGGCAACATCAACGAGTTTCTTCGCAAGATGGGTGCCTACCTGGGCATTTCGCTCTTTCTGATTTTTGTTCAGCCCGATTTTGGCACCGTTCTGATCATCTTGCTGACCCTTATGTGCATGGCGTTGTTTGCGGGATTGGACCCCAAATATATCGTTTGGACGGTCGTTGCCGGCATCGCCGTCATTGCGATCGCCCTTATCGCCGAGCCGTATCGCATGACGCGTGTCGAGGTTGCTTGGAATCCTTGGGCAGACGAATATGGTGACGGCTATCAGGCCACGCTTGCCATCATGGCGTTTGCCTCGGGCGGCCTGTTCGGTCGCGGTATCGGCAACTCAACCATGAAGTACTCGTATTTGCCCGAGGCGCATAACGACTACATCTTGGCTATCATCGGCGAGGAAGTTGGCTTTATCGGAACCGTGCTGTTCTTCTTGGTGTTTGCGATGCTGATCTACTCGGCGTTTCGCATTGCCGAGCAGGCGACCGACCGTCGCGGAGCACTTATGGCATCGGGTTCCGCGGTCATCCTTGCGGTGCAGTTTTTGATCAACGCGCTGGGCATTCTCAATGTGTTTCCCATGACGGGCAAGCCGCTGCCGTTTATTAGCTACGGCGGCTCGTCGATTATCGTGTCGCTTATGCTCGCCGGTCTGATCCTGCGCGTTTCGTATGAGAGCGCCCGTCGCGATGAGTACGACCGTCGCCGCGAGAGCTTTGCCGTTATGGATGAGAGTACCGCCGGCGTGCCCCACGTGCGCGGCGAGCGATCTTCGCGTAACGGCTTTACCGTCCTGGATGGCTCTGCGACCGAGCCGGCAGCCCGTCCGCGTCAGCGAACGGCGCTGCAAGGTCGTCCGCAGCGCCCCGCTCCTCGCAATGCGGGCGGCGGATATAATCGAATCGATTTGAATTCGGACCCGTCGGCGCGTCTGCGCACCGATGACCAGGGGCCGCGTGTACGAAGGGATTACCATGACCGATAAGATGACCGTTGCTATTGCAGCTGGCGGCACGGCAGGACATATCAACCCCGCGCTCGCCTTGGCCGAGGAGCTGCGTGACCGCGGTCATCACGTTGTGTTCGTGGGCCAGTCGCGCAAGCTCGAGGGTCGTCTGGTTCCCGAGGCCGGATTCGATTTTGTGCCCATCACGGTCACGGGCTTCGATCGCTCCCGTCCTTGGACGGCGCTGACCTCGCTGTGGCGCGTCAACAAGGCGAGGCGTGCGCTTGCCAGCCATTTCTCGAAGGTCGGTAAGCCCGATGCTGCCATCGGCTTTGGTGCTTACGTTGAGGTCCCGCTGCTAGGTTGGTGCAAGGGTACGGGCGTTCCGTATCTGCTGCACGAGCAGAACTCTGTTCCGGGCTTGGCCAATAAAATGATGAACCCACACGCCGCCCGCGTGTGCATCTCGGTGCCGGCGGCCCGCTCGGTCTTTGAGCGCGAGGGCGACCCCGATCACGTGCTCATGACGGGTAACCCCGTTCGTCGTTCGGTGATTGAGGGCGATCGCGCCCGCGGTCGCAAGGCACTCGGTGTGCCCGACGAAGCGACGCTGCTGCTCGTCTTTGGTGGATCGCTCGGTGCCCAGCATCTCAACGAGCGCGTGGCCTCGCTGAAGGGTGAGCTGCTGGCCCGCGAGAATCTCTACGTCTTGCATTCGACGGGTGCCGATGGCTTTGAGGAGACCGAGCGCGCCCTGGCGCTGACGCCCGAGGAAGCGAAGCGCTATCGCGTCCAGCCCTATATCGACAACATGGGCGATATGCTGGCTGCTGCCGATCTGGTGCTCTCGCGTTCCGGTGCCTCGAGCGTAGCCGAGATCGCCGCGCTTGCCGTGCCCTCGGTGCTCGTGCCGTATCCGCATGCCACGGCCGACCACCAGACCACGAATGCCCGCTACCTGGTCGATGCCGGTGCCGGCGTACTCTGCGCCGATGCCGATATCGATGCTCCTGCCTTTGCCGACGAGCTTCTGCACCTGGTCGATGACGCTGCGGCGCGTGATGCCATGCGCCAGGCGGCGCGTGGCTTGGCCCAGGACCGTGCCGCCGCACTTTTGGCCGACGCGGTAGAGGGATTGCGTTAGTTAGACGGGATATCGCCGGTCGCCCTCGCGCGGATGCGGTAGGTGCGGTACAGTTAACGGGTTACAGGCAGTGTTTACGCAAGGAGTACACGAGCACATGGCTGATTCCCAGACTGCAACCTCCGCGCCCGAGTTTAAGAGCGCCCACTTCATCGGTATCGGTGGCGCCGGCATGAGCGGCATCGCCCTCGTCCTGCACGAGCGCGGCTATGCCGTTACCGGCTCCGACCTTAAGACGTCGCGCTATATTCGCCAGCTTACCCGCGCCGGCGTGAAGGTCCATGTTGGCCACGAGGCCGCTACGATCGACGAGGTCGAGCCTGACGTGGTCGTGGTCTCCACCGCTATTCCCGAGTCCAACCCCGAGCTCGTGCGTGCCCGCGAGCTCGGTATTCCCGTGTGGCCCCGCGCCAAGATGCTTTCGGCCCTGGGCCATGGCTACACGACCGTCGCCGTTGCCGGCACGCATGGCAAGACCACGACGTCTTCGATGTGCGCCACCATGCTCGACCGCATGGGTCTTGATCCCAGTTTCTTGATCGGCGGCATCGTCGAGGGCTATGACACCAACGGCAAGAACGGCTCGGGCGACTACTTTGTCGCCGAGGCCGACGAGTCCGACAGCTCGTTTTTGTTCCTGAACCCCAACGTGGTCATCGTGACCAACGTTGAGGCCGATCATCTCGATCACTACTCGGGTATCGAGGAGATCGAGGCCACCTTTGCCAAGTTTATGGGCTTGGTGGGCGAGGACGGCACCGTCATCGTCTGCGGCGAGGACCCGCATCTGGTCGAGCTCGCCAAGTCGACGGGCCGTCACGTGCTTTCCTATGGCTTTGCCGAGAACAACGACATCGTCTGCGTGCATCCGGATGTCAAGGGCATCCAGAGCGACTTTATCGTTCGCTTTGAGGACGGCACCGAGCACGCTGTCGAGATTAAGAGCAACCCCGGTCGCCACAACATGCTCAACGCCACGGCCGTCCTGACTGTCGCGCATGTCCTGGGTCTCGATATCGACGCCGCCGCCAAGGCGCTTTCGAGCTTTGAGGGCGTCCGCCGTCGCTTTACCCATGTGGGCGATATCGACGGTATCACCGTGGTTGACGACTACGGCCATCATCCCACCGAGATCAAGGCGACGCTCGCTGCTGCCTCGTCGCTGGGCTACAAGCATGTCGATGTCGTGTTCCAGCCGCACCGCTATTCGCGCCTGCAGGCCCTGTGCGACGACTTTGCCGATGCCTTCGCCAATGCCGACAAACTGCTGCTGATCGACGTGTTCTCCGCCGGCGAGATGCCCATCCCGGGCGTCACCTCCAAGATGCTCGCCGATACTGTGCGCGCCAAGCACCCCGGCAAGGAGGTCGTGTACTGCTCCAGCCGTCTTGAGCTCAACCAGGAGCTTGAGAAGCTCGTGGGCGAGGGCGACCTGCTGCTCACCATGGGTGCCGGCGACGTTACGACCGTCGGCCCCGAGTTCATCGAGTATCTGACTGCCAAGAAAGACGCTTAACCTCTATGGGTCTGTTTAACGCCGTCATGGCGCTTTCGGGCATGATCGACACGGACGTGGTCGAGGACGAACGTCTTGCACGCCATACAAGCTATCGTATCGGCGGCAAGGCCGACCTCTTTGTGACGTGCCATAGCTACCATGCCCTGCGTCGCGCCGTGGCGGTGCTTGACCGCGAGCAGGTGCCGTGGGTGATTATCGGCAAGGGGTCCAACCTGTTGGTTGCCGATGCCGGTTATCGCGGCGCCGTTATTTCGCTGGGACGTGAGTTTCAGCGCACGGTTGTTGCCGAGGACGGCTGCACGCTGACCGTTGGTGCGGGCGTGATGTTCGCGCGTTTGGTCAACGATGCCTTGTCGCGCGGGCTTTCGGGCCTTGAGTTCGCGGTCGGTATTCCCGGTTCGGTCGGCGGCGCCGTGTCCATGAACGCAGGTACGCGGACCGAGTGGATCGGCTCCCTTATCGAGGACGTGGTCACGTTTGATCCGGCGTCCGGTATTAAGCACTATGCAGGGTCCGAGATCGCTTGGGGGTATCGCGAGTGCAGCCTGCCGCGTAACGAGATCATTCTCGAGTGCGTGCTTAAACTCAAGCCCGCGCCCAAGGCAGACATTCGTGAGCGTATGGAGCGGTACCTGACGCGCCGCAAGCGCACGCAGCCCATGGGCCGTGCATCCTGCGGATCGGTCTTTCGCAACCCGCCCGACGCAAGCGTGGGCAAGTTGATTGAGGATTGTGGATTAAAGGGTTTTTCGGTTGGCGGTGCGGAAGTTTCGCCCGTACACGCTAATTTTATCGTTAATAAGGGAACCGCCTCGGCCGATGACGTGGCCGCGGTTATCAGGCATGTGCACGGAAAGGTGAGGGAGGCGTATGGCATCGAGCTCAGACCGGAAGTTAAATTCCTCGGCTTCTAGAGCATCGAAACCAACCTTCCGCCGCGCCGGAGGGCGTTCCGGCGCACCTGCCCAGCCTCAACATAAGCCCACCATGCCCTCCAAGTCTGTTGGGTCCGTTCGTCCTGCCAAGCGCCCGGTCGTTGGCTCGCAGCTGGGAGGACGCCCCGCTTCTAAAAAGACGAGTCGTCCGGCTCCGCGTCCTTCGGTGACGCCCAAGCCGACGATGGGCACCAAGACCTCCCGACCCATGGCGACGCCCAAGCCTTCGCTGGGAGCTCGTGCGCCGCATGCCAGCCGTACGTTGGCTGGCGCTAAGCCGCGTTCACTGACATCGGTACCCGCCGCCAAGGCGTCTTCGGCAAAAAAGGGCATCAATCCTCTGTCATCGCTGGGTGCTATGACAAGCAAGGCGACCGACGCCGCTTCTGCCATTAAGGGTAAGGGCAAGATCGCGGGCGGCATCCTGGCGGTCGTGGTCGTACTTGCCATTATTGCCATCGTCGTCATCAACTCTGGCCTGTTCTCCGCCACCGATATTCAGATTCATGGCAGCGAGCATGTGACCAAGCACGACGCCATGCAGCTCATCAGTCTTCCCGAGAACACGTCGCTCTTTAACGTGGATCCCGATCAGATCACCGAAGGCCTCAAGCAAAACCCGTGGGTCTCGGGCGTGGATGTCCAGCGCCAGTTTCCCCATACGCTTATCATCACGCCGACGGAGCGTAAAGTTATCGCCATTGCGTATATCAGCTCCGACGACCTTGCCTGGGCTATCGGAGACGATGACACTTGGATTGCTCCGCTGTCGACGTCTGTCGAGGTGGACGACCAGGGGAACGTCATTACAACGGGGGAGGGTGCCAACACCCTGACCGGCATCGATGCGGCCCTGGCGCTTGCCAAGCACTACGGCGCCGTGCTGTTGACTGATGTCTCGGCCGATGTCGCACCGGTTTCGGGTCGGGCGGTGAGCTCCAAGGCCGTCAAGGCCGGCCTGGATTACGCACGCGGTTTTTCGAGCGAGTTCTTGGACCAGGTGAAGGATATTTCCACGCCTTCTGTTGAGGCTATCTCGGCAAATCTCGACAACGGCGTCGAGGTGTCGCTGGGCGATTCGGACGATATCGCCAAGAAAGAACGCATCGTGACCAAGCTGCTTTCGCAGGTAGAGGGCGTAACCTATATCAATGTGCGCTCTCCGGGCAACTATACGTTTAGGAACGCACCGACCGCCTAGCATCCTAAATGGCTTTGTTGAGGGGCCATACCACGCCGTTTATCTGGTTTGTTTGGTTTTCACGGTCAATTATTTGACTGAAACGCTCATAATGTGCAAACATAATACGGTTTACCTTTGCATTTACTTTCAACCTGAAGGTTAATGTGCGCAGGGGTCAACCCATGCTATGGCTATAACCTTTGTTCGGAGGACCGACATGCACGAGACAGAGATCAACAACTACCTTGCCGTCATTAAGGTGGTCGGCGTCGGCGGCGGCGGTACCAACGCGGTCAATCGAATGATCGAAGAGGGCATCCGCGGCGTCGAGTTTGTTGCCATCAACACCGATGCTCAGGCGCTCGCGATCTCTGATGCCGATATCAAGGTGCACATCGGCACCGACCTTACCCGCGGCCTGGGCGCCGGCGCCAACCCCGAGGTTGGCCGCAAGGCTGCCGATGAGTCCCGCGACGATATCGCCGAGGCGCTCGCTGGCGCCGACATGGTGTTCATCACCTGCGGCGAGGGCGGTGGTACCGGTACCGGCGCCGCTCCCATCGTTGCCGATATCGCGATGAACGAGGTCGGCGCGCTGACCGTCGCCGTCGTGACCAAGCCCTTTACCTTCGAGGGTCGCAAGCGCAAGAAGAGCGCCGAGGAGGGCATCAAGACCCTCTCCGATTGCGTTGACACCATGATCGTTATCCCTAACGACAAGCTGCTCGACATCGCCGAGAAGAAGACCACGATGCTCGAGGCCTTCGCAATTGCCGATGGCGTCCTTTCCCAGGGCACCCAGGGCATCACCGACCTCATCACCGTCCCGGGTATCATCAACCTGGACTTCGCCGATGTTAAGACCATCATGAAGCAGGCCGGTACCGCCATGATGGGTATCGGTACCGCTTCTGGGGACACCCGTGCCGTCGACGCTGCTCAGCAGGCTATCTCCAGTCCGCTGCTCGAGAGCTCCATCGATGGCGCCACGCGCGTCCTGCTTTCCATCGCCGGCTCCAAGGACCTGGGCATCCAGGAGATCAGCGACGCCGCCGACGTTGTCGCCAATGCTGTCGACCCCGAGGCCAACATCATCTTCGGTACCGTTGTTGACGAGTCCCTGGGCGACCAGGTGCGCATCACCGTTATCGCTACGGGCTTCTCCGACTCCAACGTCAACCGTCAGGACGAGCTCTTCGCTGCCCAGCAGTCCCAGAGCAAGGCTGCTGCTTCTGCTGAGCCGCAGCGCACTG
Source organism: Treponemataceae bacterium (assembly GCA_963602825.1). Classification (GTDB taxonomy): domain Bacteria; phylum Actinomycetota; class Coriobacteriia; order Coriobacteriales; family Coriobacteriaceae; genus Collinsella. The sequence goes on from CAVCKO010000047.1 coordinate 15,203, forward strand.
CTCCGGCTGCCAGCCCCGCTCAGGCTGCCCCGACTCGCAACGTCGGTGGTACCGAGCTGCCCAACTTTGGCAACGATCAGTTTGAGCTTCCCGACTTCCTCAAGCGCGGCAGCTTCTAAGTCGTTCTTCGCATTGTTTTGCACAGGGGCGCGTCCGTATGGATGCGCCCTTTTTGTAAAGACTTTAGTCTGCTGGGCGCGCAGCGGCCAGCTTCAACCCACCCGCTATG
>CAVCKO010000048.1:0-15204 GCA_963602825.1 Treponemataceae bacterium
GTTGGCCGAATAGATGCCGTCAACATCCATGCCGCGCATGGCATTGACCGTAGAGACGATGTCCTGAACGCTCATATCGGTCACGAGCATGTCGGACAGCGAATTGACGAGGTCGAAGACCTTGGTGGCATCGAAGTTGTTGAGGATCTGGTTGGCGAGGGCGCCGAGCACCTGACGCTGGTGGCGCATGCGTGTGTAGTCGCCATCGGCATAGATGTAGCGGCAACGGGCATAGGTAAGGGCGGTTGCGCCATCCATGTGCTGCTGACCGGCGGTGATCTTAATGTCGAGGTGCTCAGGGTCATCAACGTCATCGGTCGCGTTGATGTCGATGCCGCCGACCGAGTCGATGAGCGACTGCATGCCATCGAAGCTGACCTCGGCATAGTGCGAAATCTGCACGCCGCACAGCTCGTTGACCGCCTGGACCATGGCCTCGGCGCCGCCGTAGGTATGGCAGGCGTTGATCTTCATGGTCGAGCCGTTGTAGACGACCTTGGTGTCGCGCGGAATGGAGATGAGCGTCGCCTGCTTTTGCGTGGGGTCGATACGCGCCAGGATAATCGAGTCGGCGCGGTATGTATCCTCGCCCGGGCGACCGTCAGTGCCAAGGAGTAGCACGTAGAACGGGTCCTTTGCCTCATCGGTATCAACCAGGATCTGGCGCAGGTTGTCGGTAATGACATTGGAATCGCCGAGCTTGCCCATAATGGTGGCAAACCACAGGCCGGCGGCAGTCGTAGCGCTCAGCAGCACACCGAGCACAGCAATGAGCGCGACGCGGCGAACCGTATGACCGCGACGGCGCTGACGGGCGCGCTCGGAATAGCGGGCAACGTTATCGCGGCTATAGATTTTTGCCTGAGCGCCGGTCGAAGGTCTTCGAGATTCCGTAATGGGCTTTTTCTTAAACATAGGCAACCTGCATTAGTAGATGACGGGATCGGGAACAGTGGCGTGCTCGACATGAGCGCCAAGCGCCTGCAGCTTTTCGACAAACTGCTCATAGCCGCGCTTAATGTGATGGATGGCCGAGACCTCGGTCGTGCCGTCGGCAATGAGGCCGGCAACGACGAGTGCCGCGCCACCACGAAGATCCGGTGAGGTTACCTGAGCGCCGGAGAAGCCCTTGACGCCGTGAATCATGGCGTGGTGGCTCTCGATGCGAATATCGGCACCCATGCGCACCAGCTCGGATGCGAACATAAAACGATTCTCGAAGATGTTCTCGGTGATAACGGAGCTGCCGTCTGCCAGGGCGGAGAGCACCATGATCTGCGCCTGCATGTCCGTGGGGAAACCGGGGAACGGGAGCGTCTGGATATCGACCGGCTTGATGCGCTCGGCACGGTTCACATGGACGCCATCCTCGACGCGCTCGCAGTCGATGCCCATGAGCTCCATCTTCTTGAGCACCATGCCCAAGTGAATGGGGCAAAAGCCTGTGACGTCGACACCGCAATCGTCGGCCATCAACGCACCGGCAACGATAAAGGTACCGGCCTCGATACGGTCGCCCACCACGCGATGGGTAACGGGATGCAGCTCCTCCACGCCCTCGATGGTCACGACAGGCGTACCGGCGCCGACAATCTTGGCACCCATTTCGTTGAGCATGTTGGCGAGATCGACGATCTCGGGCTCACGGGCGGCATTATCGATAACCGTGGTACCCTGCGCACGCACGGAGGCCATGATGAGGTTCTCGGTCGCACCGACACTGGCAAACTCGAGCGTGACAGTGGTACCGTGCAGGCCCTGGGGCGCGTTGGCGTTGATATAGCCGTGGGCGGTATCGAACTCGACGCCCAAGGCCTCAAGACCCAAGATATGCATATCGATCTTGCGAGCGCCCAGGTTGCAGCCACCCGGCATGGCGATCTTGGCGCGATGGAAACGGCCCAGCAGGGGTCCCATGACGGCGGTGGAAGCGCGCATCTTGGCAACGAGCTCGTAGGGCGCCTCCCAGGAATCGACCTGGGAGGTATCGATCTCGAGCGTGTGCTCGTCGAGAACATCGATTGTAGCGCCCATACCCTTGAGCACCTTGCCCATCACGTGGACATCGGAAATATCGGGCACGTTCTGCAGCGTCGTCTTGCCCGGCGCCAGAAGCGTTGCCGCCATAAGTTTGAGCGCGGAGTTCTTGGCACCCGAAACAGGCACGGAACCTCCGATGGCGTGGCCACCCTCAACGCGGATAATATCCAAGGTCTACCCTTTCAAAAAGCATGCCCGGGGTGGCTGGGCCATCCCGGGCATGATGTGTTCGCAAATGGTCGAACGCTAAAACGTCTGACTATTGGGCAAGCTTGAGCTTACACCATGCGATTTCATTATAGAGGTAGGCGCGGCGTGCATCATCCTCCGACAAATTACCCAGCTTCTCTTCAAAACCTTGAATATCAGCTTTAACCTTGTCGGCGTCGACGGTCGCCAAATCGCAAGCGCGCTCGGCGAGGACGGTCACGACATCGTCCGCAACCTGGGCATAGCCGCCGGCCACGGCAAACGTGTGGTCGACAGTGCCCATGGCCTTATCGGAAACGCGAACGTAACCGCGGTCGATCGTGCAGATTTCGCTGGAGTGAGCAGGCAGAACGCCAAACTCGCCATCCGTGGACGGAATCGACACAAACGCAGCGTCGCCCTCATAGGCGCAGCTCACGGGGCACACGATGCGGATACGCATAACCTACTTCTCCCCCATCTTGCGGGCGCGCTCGCGCACGTCCTCAATCGTGGAAGCATAACGGAATGCCTGCTCGGGCAGGTCATCGGCCTTGCCGTCAACAATCTCGGCGAAGGAGCGGACGGTATCCTCGACGCGGACGTAGACACCGGGGTTGCCGGTGAACTTCTCGGCGACATGGAAGGACTGCGAGAGGAACTGCTGGATCTTACGGGCACGGTTGACCGTAAGGCGCTGCTCCTCGGACAGCTCGTCCATACCCAGAATGGCGATGATGTCCTGAAGGTCGGAGTACTCCTGCAGGAGCTCCTGGACCTTGACGGCGACACGGTAGTGCTCCTCGCCGACGATCGAGGGATCGAGAGCGTCGGAGGAAGACGCGAGCGGGTCGATAGCCGGGAACAGACCGAGCGACGAAATGCTACGCGAAAGAACCGTAGTGGCGTCGAGGTGCGTAAACGTCGTGGCAGGCGCCGGGTCGGTCAGGTCGTCTGCAGGGACGTAGACAGCCTGGACGGAGGTAATGGAACCCGTCTTGGTCGAGGTAATGCGCTCCTGGAGGTCGCCCATCTCGGTTGCCAGCGTGGGCTGGTAACCAACGGCGGACGGCATACGACCCAGCAGTGCGGAAACCTCGGAACCGGCCTGGGAGAAACGGAAGATGTTGTCGATGAACAGCAGAACGTCCTGGCCGCGATCGCGGAAGTACTCAGCGGTGGTAAGGCCGGCCAGACCGATGCGCAGACGCGCTCCGGGCGGCTCGTTCATCTGACCATAGACCAAGCAGGTCTTGTCGATAACGCCAGACTCGCTCATCTCGAGGAACAGGTCGGTGCCCTCACGAGTACGCTCGCCGACACCGGTGAACACCGAGGTGCCGCCGTGCTCCTGGGCGAGGTTGTTGATGAGCTCCTGAATCAGAACGGTCTTGCCGACGCCGGCGCCGCCGAACAGACCCGTTTTGCCGCCACGGATGTAGGGCTCGAGCAGGTCAACGGCCTTGATGCCGGTTTCGAAGATCTCGGTCTTGGTGGTGAGCTCGTCGAAGCGGGGTGCTGCGTGGTGGATGGGATAGAACTCCTCCACCTCGGGCATGGGCTTACCGTCGACAGGCTTGCCCATGACGTTCCAAATGCGGCCGAGCGTCTTGGGGCCAACGGGCATCTTCATGGGCTCACCGGTATCGGTGGCGATGAGACCACGCTGCAGACCGTCGGTCGAGGACATGGCGACCGTGCGGACGACGCCGCCCGGAAGCTGGCTCTCAACCTCGAGGATCGTGCTCAGGTGACCGATCGGGGTCTCGGCCTCGACCGTGAGCGCGTTGTAGATCGGGGGCACCGCACCGTCAAACTTGACGTCGACGACAGGGCCGATGATACGCACGATGCGACCATCACCGGCAGTCGTCTTCTTGGTGGCTTCCTCGACCGCAAGCTTTACGGTGTTATTAGCCATTACTGTTCCTCCAATGCTGAGGCTCCGCCGACGATCTCGTTAATCTCGGTCGTGATCGAAGCCTGACGCACGCGACTATACGTGCGGGTAAGGGTCGAGATGATCGCGGTGGCGTTTTCCGTCGCGGAGTGCATGGCCTTGCGGCGTGCACCCTGCTCGGCGGCCGCCGAATCGATCAGGGCCTGGTAGATGACCGTCAGGATATACGACGGTACAAGCTTGCCGAGAACATGCTCGGGAGAGGGCACGAACTCGAACGTGGACGAGATGCGCTTAGGGGCGTCGGTCTCGTTCTTACGCGGACCGTGGGCCATAGCGATCATCTCGGGATCGAGCGGCAGCAAGTGCTCGACGCGAAGCTCCTGATCCACGCGGTTCTTGGCGTGGTGATAGACAAGCTCGACACGGTCAAGCTCACCGGCACGATACGCATCGCAGATATGAGAGGAAATCATGCGAGCCTGATTGAAATCGGGCTCGGAGGAATTGCCCTCAAAGTGCATGACGACGTTTGCGCGGTCGCGGAAATACGTGGCCGGCTTACGTCCGCACGCAATGATCTCGCACTCGATGCCATCGTTCGCCCAAGAAGCGGCGAGCTTTTCGGCCGTGCGCTCCACCGTCGTATTGAAACCGCCGGCAAGGCCGCGGTCCGAGGCAATAACGACAATCAGGCCATGCTTGACGCTCTCATGCTTCTGCAGCATGGGATCGGTGCCCGAACAGGAGGCGTCGCCGGCGACCGTCAACATGACGTCGGTCAGCGCCTCCTTATAGGGCTCGGCCTGCTTGGAGCGATCGAGGGCACGACGGATCTTGGCCGTAGAGACCATCTCCATCGTGCGCGTGATCTGCTTGGTCGTGGTAACCGAGGAGATTCGCTTCTTAATGTCGCGAAGGTTGGCCATAGGGCTTAGTTCTCCTCTGATCCAGTCGTATCGGCATGGTGCTTGGCCATGAACTGCTGCTTGAAGTCACCGATGACGCGCAGGAGCTCAGCCTTGGTGTCATCGTCGATCTTCTTGGCGCGAACCTTGTCGAGCAGCGAGCCAAAGCCATTGTCCATGTACTCGACGAGCTCGGCACGGAAAGGCAGCACGTCGGCGATCTCAAGGTCATCCAGGAAGCCCTCGTTGCCGGCAAACAGCGTAACGATCTGCTCGGAAACCTCGAACGGCTGGTAGCGCGGCTGCTTCAGGAGCTCGGTCATGCGGGCACCATGGGTCAGCTGCTTCTGAGTAGCCTCGTCGAGGTCGGAGCCGAACTGGGTAAAGCCGGCGAGCTCCTGGTACGAAGCGAGGTCCAGGCGAAGGTTGCCGGCAACCTGCTTCATGGCCTTGGTCTGAGCGTCGCCACCGACGCGGGACACGGAGATGCCCACGTCGACTGCCGGGCGCTGGCCCTGGAAGAAGAGCTCGGACTGCAGGTAGATCTGACCATCGGTAATGGAAATGACGTTGGTCGGAATGTAGGCCGAGACGTCGCCGTCCTGGGTCTCGATGATCGGAAGAGCCGTCATGGAGCCATAACCGTTCTTCTTGGACATCTTGACGGCACGCTCGAGCAGACGAGAGTGCAGGTAGAAGATGTCGCCAGGATAGGCCTCGCGTCCGGGCGGACGATGCAGCGTCAGCGACATCTGACGGTAGGCCACAGCCTGCTTGGACAGGTCGTCGTAGATGACGAGCACGTGGCCGCCGGGGTTGGTCTCGCTGGCGGGCTTGCCGTCCTCGCCGTTGTACATGAAGAACTCGCCGATAGCGGCACCGGCCATAGGCGCGATGTACTGCATAGGGGCGGAATCGGCAGCGGTTGCCGAAACGATGATGGTGTATTCGAGCGCACCGTGCTGAGCGAGGGTCTCGCGGATGTTGGCAACCGTGGAGGCCTTCTGGCCGATGGCGACATAGATGCAGACCATGCCCTTGCCGCGCTGGTTGAGGATAGCGTCGATGGCGATGGCGGTCTTACCGGTCTTACGGTCGCCGATGATGAGCTCACGCTGGCCGCGGCCAATAGGCACCATGGAGTCGATAGCGAGCAGACCGGTCTGAACCGGCTCGCACACCGGGGTACGGTCGATGACGCCGGGGGCCTTGAACTCGATAGGACGACGATGCGTGGCGACAATGTCACCCAAACCGTCGATAGGCTGGCCGAGTGGATTGACGACGCGGCCGAGCATGGCACGGCTCACGGGAATATCCATAATGCGGCCAGTGGTGCGGCACTCGTCGCCTTCCTTGATGGAGTCGACGGCACCGAACAGAACGGCGCCGACCTCGTCACGGTCAAGGTTCTGGGCAAGGCCGAAGACGGTCTCACCGGTATCGGAGCTCTTGAACTCCAGAAGCTCGCCTGCCATGGCGCTCTTGAGGCCGGAGACGCGCGCGATGCCGTCGCCTACCTCGTCGACCGTTGAAACCTCATGCGTATCGACCGTCGCGGAGAGGCTCGTGAGCTGCTCCTGCAGTTTCTTGGCGATATCCTGGGCATTGAGGGTTTCGGACATTAGGCTTCACCTCCGTACGAATTAGCAGAGTTTGCGAGGGTCTCCTGCGCGATGCGCAGCTGCGTCTTGACGGAAATGTCACGACGCTCGCCGCGGGCCTCGAGCACTAGGCCGCCCACGATAGACGGGTCGACCTGCTCGATAAGGAATACCTTGCGGCCGAAGTCCTGCTCGCATTTCTTAGTGATGGTTTGACGCAGCTCGTCGTCGAGCGGGATCGCCGTGGTGACGGTCACGCCCACTACATCCTCGTCTTCCTCGGCAACATACTTAAAGGCAGCTGCCACCTTGGGAAGAAGGTCGAGCTGGTCGCGCTTGGACATGGTGTCGAGCACGGCGATGATCTCGGGGCTGGCGCTAGCCAGGCGCTCGATCATCTCGAGGTCCTCGAACACATGGTTCTCGGCCTTGGCGGATTCCAAAAGGGAACGCGCGTAGGTCTCGAGCACCTTGTCCTGATAGCGGCTAGTCGGCATTCAGGCTACCTGCTTCCTGGATGTAGCGCTCGATGAGCTTCTTCTGCTCGCCCTCGTCCTCGAGTGCCTCGCCCACGATCTTGGTGGCGACGGCAACGGACAGGTCGGCGATGGAGCTCGCGGCACCGGCGTAGATGGACTTGCGCTCGTCCTCGACGGTCGTATGGGCCTTGGCGATGATCTCCTCGGCCTCCTTGTGAGCAGCCTCGATGATACGGGCGCGCTCGGACTCGGCGTCCTTACGGGCCTCGAGAACGATGTCGGCAGCCTGACGACGGGCGTCGGTGACGATCGAGTCGGACTCAGCGCGCTTGGCGATAGCCTCCTGCTTGGTCTTCTCGGCCTCGTCGAGGCTCTCCTCGATCTTCTTGCCGCGCTCCTCCATGGTTTTCATGATGCCCGGCAGGGCGACCTTGGCCAGCACGATCCAGATAATCAGGAAGGCGATAAGCGCCGGGATGAACTCCGCCATCTTAGGGATGAGGATGTCCGCACCGGCAGCGCCGTCCTCGGCGAACGCGGAAACCGGCATGAGCAGCGCGGCCGCGGACGCGGAGAGTGCGATCGCGCTCTTCTGGGATGAAAGATTCATACTTGACGCTCCGTGCTATTTAACGATCAGCGCGACAACGAAGCCGATCAGAGCCAGAGCCTCGCCGAAGGCGGAGCCCATGATGAAGACGGTGAACACGCGGCCCTGGACCTCAGGCTGACGGGCCATAGCACCCGTAGCACCCAGAGCAGACAGGCCGATAGCAAGACCAGCGCCGATAACACCGAGACCGTAACCGATAACTCCCACGATTCCTCCTTTGTCGTGCGTGTCTTATTTCACGCAGGATAACCTTTTTATAACTGCCGGGCTCCATGGGTACGGGCACCGGCGGTTTAACGAATTGCCTTACCTTTGAGGCGCGAACGGAAGATTACTCCTCCTCCGCGACCTCCTCTGCCTCGGAGACATACACGGCGGTAAGGACCGTGAAGACGTAAGCCTGGATGGCGCCGACCACAAGCTCGATCGCATAGATCAGGATGAGGATGGCAAGCCAGGCCAGCGAAGGCAAGGCGCCGACGGCGTGGGCCGCGGAAACCTGCTGAAGCAGCGGCTGCATGAACATGCTCGCCATGATGGCGAACGAGCCCATGACCACGTGTCCTGCGAACATGTTGCAGAACAGACGGACGGCGAGCGTGATGAGGCGCAGGAAGGTCGAGAAGAGCTCGACGACCCACACGAGCACGTTCATCGGGAAGCTCACGCCCTGCGGGGCGAGGCTCTTGATGTAGCCGATCACGCCGTGAGCCTTGCATCCGTAGTAGATGAAGTACACGAAGGCGAAGATGGCGAGCGCGGCGGTGGAGCCGATTGCGCCGGTGCCGGGCTTCATTCCCGGGATCAGGCCGATCATGTTATTGATCAGGATGAACAGGAAAAGCGAGCACAGGAACGGGAAGTGCTTCTTCCAGTTCTCACCCACGACGCCCTTGCCGATATCGTTCTCGACGTACTCGATGATGTACTCGAAACCGTTGACGAAGAAGCCCTTGGGAACCAGGGTCTGCTTCTTCTTGAACACGGCCAGGACGATCAGGAGCACGATCGTGGAGACGATCAGCCAAAACGAGTACTGCGTGATGCCGCAGCTCAGATCGCCCACGACAGGGGTGGAGCTGAACTCGCTGACCAGATGATTAATCTCATCAGGCAGCTTTTCAAAAATTTCCACGACTTACCTTTCGACCTCATGAGGATCTCGCAGCGCCTTGGCGACACGAACCGTGCAGGCGGCCATAAAGGCCACGAAGCCGATCGCCTCGCCCAGGAGGAACATGCGAAATGCCTCTCCGAACAACACAAACACAACCAAGGTGAAGACGAGCAGGGCGATTGCCGAGACCGCCAGACTCACCATGCCCTTGAGCATGTCCGCATTCTGCTTATCGTCAAGAACCGGCTTGAGCGTAAAGACAAAGGGAAGGAAGGCAATTGCGCCCGCGATGGCGCCTGCAACGATAGCGAGCAGATCGGCTATCTGAAACACTGGCATCCTCGCTCTCCTTGTTTAAACGCTTCACAGCACAGTCCCAGCCAAACATTGGTGACTATTGTACGAGCCTATCGCCAAAGTACAACCGAAAAACAAACGGTTAATACGCACCTGTACGTTTTCTTAAGACCTTCTTTATGCCGCAGTTACGGTAATACGTTTTTTCGAACCCTACAGAGCAAAACGTCCATTAACTAAAGGTGCGCGCAGGCGTCTTCTGCTTGCCCACGCGCACCATTTCTTCGTATTTGCGGCCGTGACTGACAAGGCTCAGTGACTAAAGCGTGCCGTAGATGCGGTCGCCGGCGTCGCCCAGGCCGGGAACGATGTAGGCGGCCTCGTTGAGATGGTCGTCGATAGCGCAGGTGTAAATGTGCACGTCGAGATCCTTCTCGGTCAGCGACTTGAGGCCCTCGGGCGCAGCGACGATGCACAGCATGCGGATATCCTTGACACCGCGCTCGCGCAGGTAGCTGATGGCCATCTCGGCCGAGCCGCCCGTGGCGAGCATGGGGTCGACAACCAGGCAGATGCGCTGGTCGATGTCCTTGGGCATCTTGCAGTAGTACTCGTGCGGCTCGTGGGTAACCTCGTCGCGCTCCATGCCGATATGGCCCACGCGAGCGGAAGGCACCAAATCGAGGATGCCGTCGACCATGCCAAGACCTGCACGCAGAATGGGAACGATAGCGAGCTTTTTGCCGGCAAGCTGCTTAAACGTTGCGGTGGTGATAGGAGTCTCGACCTCGACGTCTTCCATGGGCAGATCGCGCATGGCCTCGTAGCCGTCAAAAAGCGCGAGCTCACGCACGAGCTGGCGGAACTGGTTGGTGCCAGTGTTCTTGTCGCGCAGGATCGACAGCTTGTGCTGGACGAGCGGGTGATCGACAAGGGTCACACGGGACGTATCGTAGGTGACGGTCATGGGTTGATTGCCCCTTTCGTTGCGGCCGCAAAACGGCCTTACTGACACGGCGCATGGCGATGTTGTTGCCGCGCGCCGTGCATAAGTTTAGCGGTTAATTGTATCGAGCGGCTCGTCGCAGCCCTACTGCGCGGTGCTGAGCGAGCGCTTGACGGCATCATGCCAGCCCGCCAGGTTTTGCTCGCGGCGCTCGGCGGACATATGGGGAAGGAAGGTCTTAACAATCTGGGCGTTTTGCTCCAGCTCCTCCAAATCCTCCCAATAGCCGACGGCAAGGCCGGCCAAGTACGCGGCACCGATCGCCGTGGTCTCCACCGTCTCGCACTGCAGCACGGGAATATCCAGCAGGTCGGCTTGGAACTGCATGATGAACTCGTTGCGCGAGGCACCGCCATCGACGGACAGGCGCTCGATTGAAAGCCCCACGTCCTGTTCCATAGCACGCAGTACGTCGTAGCTCTGGTAGGCCATGGACTCGCAGGCCGCGCGCACGATGGTTGCGCGGCTCGAGGCGCCGGTCAGGCCGCACACGATGCCGCGGGCGCGCGGGTCCCACCAGGGAGCGCCCAAACCCGCAAAGGCGGGGACGAAGTAGCAGCCCTCATTGTCGTTGATCGAGGTGGCGAGCTGCGCCGACTCGCTCACGCTGGAGATAATGCCCATGTTGTTGCGCAGCCAGTTCATGGTGGAACCGGCGGCAAAGATGGAACCCTCGAGCGCATAGCTGACCTTGCCGTCCGCGGCGATGCCGATGGTGGAGACCAGACCGTTCTTGGATTCGACAATCTCGTCGCCGGTGTTCATGAGCATAAAGCAGCCCGTACCATAGGTGTTTTTGGTCTGGCCGGGATGGAAGCAGCAGTGGCCGAACAGCGATGCCTGTTGATCGCCCGCCACACCCATGATGGGCGGCATGTTGGTCATGATGTCGCTCGCGACGCGGCCGTAGTCGCCCGAGCTCCAGCGAACCTCGGGCATCATGGAGCGCGGAACGTCGAAGAGCGCCAGCAGGTCGTCATCCCAATCGAGCGTATGGATATTAAAGAGTGCCGTGCGGCTGGCGTTGGTGTAGTCGGTGGCAAAGACCTGGCCGCCGGTGAGGTTGTAGATGAGCCAGGTGTCGATGGTGCCGAACATGAGGTCGCCCGCCGCCGCGCTCTCGCGCGCGCCGTCGACGTTGTCGAGAATCCACTGCACCTTGGATGCCGAGAAATACGGATCGAGCGTGAGCCCCGTGCGGGAGCGCACCAAGTCTTCTGCGCCCTGCTCAACCAACGCGTCGATTGCCGGCGCGGTGCGGCGGCACTGCCATACGATGGCGTTGTAGATGGGCTGGCCGCTCACGCGGTCCCAGACCACCGTGGTTTCGCGCTGGTTGGAAATGCCGATGGCGGCGATGCGGTCGGAATGGATACCGCTCTTAAACTGGACCTCCATCATGACCGCGATCTGGCTGGCGAGGACCGCCATGGGGTCCTGCTCTACCCAACCGGGGCGCGGAAAACTGGTTTTGACGCTGCGGCGCGCCTGGGCGACGATGCAACCGTACTCGTCGACAATGGTCGCGAGTACCGAGGTGGTGCCGCAGTCGAGCGCCATGATGTAGGAACCGCCAAAGCCAAACGAGGCATCTTCCATGCCCAGGCTGCCTAGATTCAATGACATCGCTTGCACCTTTCTATTGCATCGGGTCGGACAGGACCCGTTCGATCTCTGATGCGGGAAGTGCGCCTTGGCGCAGGATCTGGAGCTCGCCGTGCTGGAATGACACGATGGTCGAAGCGTCGCGGCACGGGGTCTCGCCGGCATCGACGGCCACATCGACCCCCTCCAGGATGCGGTCCTCCACCGTGGCGAAACTTGCCGGCGCGGGTGCACCGTGCGTGTTGGCGCTGGTACAGGCAAGAGGGCTGCCGCAGGCGCGGATGAGCGCTTGCACCACGGGCGAGGCCGAAGCGCGAAGTGCCACCGTGTTGTCGGCGGCGCGCATAAAGGTCGGCACGCAGGGGGCCGCCTTGACCACAATAGTCAGGGCGCCCGGCCAGCATCGTCGGGCGAGCACGCGGGCCTCATTAGGGATATCCACGCCATAGCGGTCGAGTGCTTCGGCATCATCGACCAGCCAGGCAACCGTTTGGGTGAGCTCGCGCTGCTTGAGAGTAAAGATACGACGATAGCCGGTACCGAGTGCAGGGACCGCGGCGCCGTTGACGGTGGCCTGCGGATCGCGCGGCCACGGCAGAGGTTCACTTGTATCTTGTGGAACGGCATCCGAGAAGGCGTTGACCGCCACGGCGACACCGTAGACCGTCTCGGTTGGAATAAGCGCCAGGCCGCCGCGACCGAGTAGCTCGGCCGTGCGCTCGACTGCAAGCCGATGTGGCTCGCGCGCTCCCTCGTATACCCGATAGACCGTCTGCATGTGTATGCCAGCCCCTTACGCTCTGGTGCAAGTTTGTTTACTGTGGGGCATTCTCGCACGAAACGTTCAACCTATTTGCCCAGAGCGCATGTTGGTTTGGTGAGCGGCTCTAGTAGTCGGTGAAAGTGAGGGGGTTATTGGACGGCTACGAACTTCTTTGGTCTTCCGGCGTGACGTTCTTGAGCGGCGTAACGCTCGATGCTGTCTATCGTTATCATCCGACGGCCGTCGACGAGTTCAACATCGAGCTTTCCGGCTTTGACCAGCGCGGTAATCCGCGGAGCGGAGACTTTGAGGTCCAGCGCTGCGTCTTTAAATGTTCGGCACGCCGCTTCCCGAGCGCCCTCGTGGTCGATTTCGACTGAAAGGGCCACGACCTCGGCCGAGCGTTCGTACCCTGCCGGAGTCAAACCGTTGTTGAGATCGTCGGCCAAAAACGTCATCAGCGCCTCGGTGGCATGGGCAATCGCTTCTTCGCGCGTATCCCCATCGGCAAAGGCGCCGGGAATCTGCGGAAAGCTGGCGCAGTAACCGTCGTCTTCTTTTATGAGAACGCAGTCATAGGTAAATCGTTGTTTCATCATGACCCCCTCGGCTACCATCCAGCTTGCCGGCGAATGCTTGCCCACGTGCCCTTCTTTGGTCGATCACCACCCGAGCCGTTCACGGTGACAACACGGTCACCGGAAACATACTTAGCATGACTACCGACTTGCGCGACCTTCACGAATCCATCGTGCTTGAGCAGGGCAATGATTTCCCGAAAGGTAGGAGGTTGCATGGGCCGACCTCTTTCAGCCGTCCTAATTATAAACTACTTTATAATTTTTGCTAACCAGTTAATAAATATTACTGGCGCTGCTTGGGCTCGGTGACGATGGCTCGGACGATGCGGGGGCGATCGGTAAGGTCGTGGACGATGCGCACGTCCGACAGACCCGCTTGACGACAGAGCTCGGCCGCAGCGTCGAGTGCATCCTCGTAGAGCTCGCAGGCAAAGAGGCCGCCGGCGCGCAACATGTAGGGCGCCGCGTTGAGCAGGCGGCGGAAGATATCGAGGCCGTCGGCACCGCCCTCGAGCGCCAGATCGGGCTCGAAGTCCTTGACCTCGTGCGGCAGCGAGCGCATGACATCGGTGGGGATGTAAGGCGGGTTGGAGACGAGCACATCAAAGGTGCCCCACTCGTCGTGGGGAATGGAACTCACCAGGTTGGTGAGGCTAAAGGCGACCTCATCGGACGTGAGCCCGAGCGCGTCGCGGTTTTTGGTGGCCAGGTCGATGGCGCGCGGCTCGATATCGGTAGCAGTGCAGGTGACGTGGCCGCGACGCTCCCAGGCAAGCGAGAGCGAGATGCAGCCCGTGCCGCAGCCGACCTCGAGAACGCGGGCAGTGCGGGGCTCGGCTGGGGCAGGTACGTTGGCCTCGGCGGCATCTTGCGCAGGAGTCGTCTGTTGGTCGTTGCCCTCAATGGCGATGCCGTATTCGTCGAGCTCGGGCTCGGGGGTTTCCATGGCCTCTGCTTCTGCCGCCTGCGCGGCGGCTTCCTCGGCCTCGCGATCGGCAAGCTCCTCGGCATAGGCGCGGCTACCGAGCACGTCGCTACCCAGCGCAGCCTCATCGGCGGCCGTCAGGTTGGCGGCACGACGCTCGGCGGTCGCGCGTTCGTCGGCCAGCGCCGCCTCGGCTTTGCGAGCCTGCTCGACCTCATCGTTCCAAGGCAGCTCAACACGCTGACGGGCAGCAGCCTCGGGGCTCAGCACCTCGGCATCCAGATAATTGAGGACTTCCTCGACGAGCATCTCGGTCTCGGGGCGCGGAATGAGCACACCGGGGGCGCACGCGATGTCAATCATGCGGAACTGCGTGCTGCCGGTGATGTACTGCAGCGGCTCGCCTTTGGCGCGACGAACGACGGCCGCGTGCATAGTCTCGAGCTGGGCCGCGTTAAGCGTCTCGTCCATGCGCATATATAGGTCAATGCGCGCCAAACCCGTGGCAGCGCACAGCAGCCACTCGGCAGAAAGACGGGGGTGCTCCTCGCCGCGCTCGGCCAGGTACTCCTTGGTCCACTCGAGACAACGCTTGATGGTCCAGATCTCGTTTGCCATGGGGCCCTCCCCTCTTAAGCGCCGGGCGGCGCGCGAATGTCGGAGCAGATTGTAAGCGAGGCCAGCGCTTGGCAAGGGACGATTGAAGGCGATTATCGAGAATCAGCCCAGAATTTTACTTGGAGCCTGCCCAGAGTGTTCATTCGTCGACGTCTAAATCTGCATCCGTCAAGCTTTTGGCAAGGTTGCCCCAAAACTGACCAATATCTAACCAAGAACTTGCCAAATCACTTGACGCACGACGCGTCAAAAAATGGCTTGCGACTTCCTGGACGATTTTTAGAGCATTATTTTGGTAATCGACTGACGCTTTAAGCAGGTAAATGGCCCATAGACTACCAAGTCAACCTAAATAAACCAACATAGCAATTTCCCAAAATGATCCGCAGGGGACGGAGGAAAACGGATCACCGGCACCGCATCGATGCAGAATGATCCGTTTTCCTCCGTCCCCAAGGGATCGTTCAAGTGCCAACCAAGATAACGCCGATGTCTTGGCAATGCCAGCGAGCGGGCCGCATTTGAGACAAGGTGACGTGAAACGAAAGGGCGCTGACCT
>CAVCKO010000049.1:0-12756 GCA_963602825.1 Treponemataceae bacterium
TTGCAAATGCAAAAAAGACGATTGGGTTGAATGTCAATCCCGGTCTAACAGAGCCAAACAAAAACGGGGGCGCAGATTATCCTGCGTCCCCGTTCTCGGGCGTCATCCGTTTCCTGCGGCAGAATTTACGCCGCCTCGTCGAACTGCGAGTTGTACAGATCGGCGTAGAAGCCGCCCTGGGCGAGCAGCTCGTCGTGCGTGCCCTTCTCGACGATATCGCCGTCGCGGATTACTAGGATCACGTCGGCGTTGCGGATCGTGGACAGGCGGTGCGCGATGACAAAGCTTGTACGGCCCTGCATCAGCGCATCCATGGCACGCTGAATGAGCTCCTCGGTGCGGGTGTCCACGTTGGAAGTCGCCTCGTCTAGAATCAGCGCCGGGCGGTCGGCCAAAATGGCACGGGCGATGGTCACGAGCTGGCGCTGACCCTGCGACAGGTTGGTGCCCTCCTCATTGATCATAAAGTCGTAGCCGCCGGCGAGCGTATGAATAAAGTGGTCGCAGCGTGCGGCGCGTGCGGCGGCCTCGACTTCGGCATCGCTCGCATCGGGGCGTCCGTAGCGGATGTTTTCGCGGATGGTGCCGTTAAACAGCCAGGTATCCTGCAGCACCATGGCAAACTCGCCGCGCAGCGCCGCGCGGTCCCAGTCGCGCACGTCGACGCCCTCGACGCGCAGCGAACCGCCGTCCACGTCGTAAAAGCGCTGCAGCAGCTTGATGAGCGTGGTCTTGCCGGCGCCGGTGGGGCCGACGATGGCGATGGTCTGGCCGGGCTGCGCCTCGCAGCTAAAGTCGTGGATGATGGTCTTGTCGGGCGTGTAGCCAAACTTGACACGGTCAAACTCCACGTGGCCGGGGCGCTTCTCGGGAATCTGCGCGTCGGCCTTCTGCTCCTCCTCGGGCGCGGCCAGGAACTCAAAGACGCGCTCGGTGGCAGCGGCCATCGACTGCATCGTGTTGCTCACGTTGCCCAGCTGCTGCACCGGCTGCGTAAAGTTGCGCACGTACTGGATGAAGCTCTGAATATCGCCAGGCGTGGCGTTTCCGGTCAGCGCGAGCTGCGCGCCCACCACGACAACGCCCACATAGCCCATGTTGCCCACCAGGCTCATGAGCGGCATCATCAGGCCCGACAGGAACTGCGAGCGCCAGCCACTAATAAAGAGGCGGTCGTTTTGGCGGTCGAACTCCTCGATCGAGGCCTCGGCGCGGTCGAACACCTGGATGACGTTCTGGCCGGCAAAGTCCTCCTCGATAATGCCGTTGACGGTGCCCAGAACCTGCTGCTGCTCGCGGAAGTACGGCTGCGAAAAGTGAATCATCACCATCAGGATAATCGCGGCAGCCGGCAGCGTGAGCACGGTGACGCCGGTAAGCGGCAGGCTGATCGACAGCATCATGACAAGCACGCCGATAATCTGCGTCACGGACGTAATAAGCTGCGTCACGCTCTGGTTGAGCGACTGGCCGAGCGTGTCAACGTCGTTGGTGATGCGGCTGAGCACGTCGCCCTTGCTGTGACCGTTGAAATAACTCATCGGCACGACGGCGATCTTGGCGGCGATCTCCTTGCGCATGCGGTAGCAGATCTTTTGCGTGACGCCGGTCATGAGCCAGCCCTGGATCAGGCTGCAGGCAGAGCTCGCCAGATACAGGCAGAGCAAAAAGCCGAGCGTCTTGGCGATCCAATCAAAGTCGACATCGCCGGTACCGTTGACCTTGGCGACCAGGCCCTCGAACAGCTTGGTCGTAACCTGGCCGAGCACTTTGGGTCCCACAATGTTAAAGACGACCGAGCACACGGCAAAGGCGACGGCGACGAACACGGCAATCTTGTGCTGCCCGATATAGCCGAGCAACTGCCTCATGGTGCCCTTAAAGTCCTTGGCCTTTTCGCCGCGGCCCATGCCGCCCATGCGGCCCATGGGTCCACGCTGGCGGGTGGGCTTGGGAATCTGAGTCTTGGTCTCGTCTGCCATTAGCGCTCGCCTCCTTCCATAACGGCTGCAATTTCTTCTTGGGTAAGCCCCAGCTCCTCGGCGGAAAGCTGCGACTGCGCAATCTCCAGGTACGCCGGGCAGCCATGCAGTAGCTCCTCGTGCGTGCCGGTGCCCACTACGTGGCCGTCGTCAAGCACGATGATCTGGTCGGCGTGCATGATGGTCGCGATGCGCTGGGCCACGACCACGAGCGCGGCGTCGGTGACGTTTTTGGCGAGCTCCTCGCGAAGGCGCGCGTCGGTCTTGTAGTCGAGCGCGCTAAACGAGTCGTCGAACACCACAATCTCGGGCTTCTTAGCCAGGGCGCGGGCGATGGCAAGGCGCTGGCGCTGGCCGCCCGAAACATTGGTGCCGCCCTGGCTGATGGGGGAGTCGTAGCCGTCCTCGCGCTCGGCGATAAAGTCTTCGGCCTGGGCGATGTGGGCGGCTTCGTGCATATCCTCGTCGCTCACCGTGTCGCCGGCAAACTTGAGGTTGCTCTCGACGGTGCCCGAGAACAGGCGACCTTGCTGCGGAATATAGCCAATGCGGCGGCGCAGCTCGGAGAGGGTCATGTCGCGCACGTCGACGCCATCGAGCGAAATGCTGCCGCCCGTGACGTCGTACAGGCGCGGAATCAGCTGCACGAGCGTGGACTTGCCGGAGCCCGTGGAGCCGATGATGCCGAGCATCTGACCGGCATGCGTGGTGAAGTTCACACCGCTGATCACGTCGGCGCGGGCGTCGGGGTACTGGAAGCTCACGTCGCGGAAGCGCAGCTCGCCGCGCGGCGCGCTGGCTGCGGGCAGCTTGGGCGAGGCGGGGTCGTTGATGCTGGTGGGGCAGGTAATGACCTCCTCCACGCGCTCGGCGGCAACCTCGGCGCGGGGCAGGATGACCGAAACCATGGTGAGGATCATAAACGCCATGACGATCTGCATGGTGTAGGAAATAAACGCCATCATGTTGCCAACCTGCATCACGCCGTCGGACACGCCCTGTGCGCCAAACCAGACAATGAGCACGGTGACGCAGTTCATGACGAGCATCATGAGCGGCATCATAAAGCTCATGGCGCGGTTGGTGTAGAGCTGCGTGGTCATCAGGTCGAGCGATGCCGCATCAAAACGCTCGAGTTCGTGCTCCTCGCGGTTGAACGAGCGGATGGGCATAAGGCCGTCGAGCAGCTCGCGGGCGGTAAGGTTCACGCGGTCCACAAAGCTCTGCATCTTTTTGAACTTGGGCATGGTAAGGCCCATGAGCACGCCGACGACGGCCGAGACCGCGATGATGGCCACGGCGATGGTCCACTCCAGGCCGGTGTGGTTGGCCAGGACGCGCATGACGGCGACGATGCCCATGACGGGCGCCATAAGGCACATGCGGATAAACAGGGTCGCGGCCATCTGGATCTGCTGAATATCGTTGGTGCAGCGGGTGATGAGCGAGGCCTGGCTAAACTTTCCCACCTCGGCAGGCGAGAAGTGCATGACCTTGTTGAAGGTCTCGCGGCGCAGGTCGCGGGCGATGGAGCAGGCGGTGCGCGATGCCACGGCGCCGGTCAGGATGGTGGCGACGAGCGACACCAGGCACAGGCCGAACATCGTGGTTGCCATGCGGCCCAGGTAGGCATTCTGCACGTCGGCGGGGTCAATACCCTGCGCCTTGTACTCGTCCTGCACGTAGGTCACGGCACGCTGGGTCACGATGGAGCCCGACATGGATCCCATCTTGTCAGCCATCTCGTTGACGCCGTCGACGAGCTTGCTCTGGTCGATCAGACCGCCCTCGATGCCCAGGCGCAGGCTCGTCATGGTGATCTTGCCGCCGTCGGCGTCGATCTGCTTTTGCATGTTCTGGGCTGCCACGGCCTTCTGCTGCATCTCAGCGAGTTGCTCGGGCGTCATGGCCGCCATCTGCTCGGGGGTAGGCATGGCCTGCTGGGTGCTGTCGCCGGTGTCGCTCGCGCCGGTCATGTCGCCCATAGAATCGGCGTCGATACCCTGGTTGAGGGCGAGCACGACGGTCTCGGGCAGGCTCATGATGTCGGCGAGCTTGCTGCCGTCGGCGCGCTCGTCCTCGGTGCCCTGGTAGGTGCGGATGCCGTTCTTGTCCGCCTTGCCAAACGCGGCCTCCACCGTCTTGGCGTCCTTGGTGCTCATAAAGAGCTCAAGGTCGTCGAGCGCGTCGGCGCGGATGGTGTCGGGCACGGGTGAGGTGATGCCTCCCTGCTGCACGCCCACGTCGACGATGTCGCTCATATACGTAGGCAGCGCCAAGTCGGCGTTGCAGCTGATCACGATGAGCACGATGGCCGCAAGCAGCGCCAGCACATGCTTCTTAAAGAGCTTGAGAATCCTCACTCGGCATCTCTCCTTTCTTGGTTACGGTCAATAATTTGGTTGGTGCGACGAAGGAGACGCACCAGCTCGTTGGTATCTTCTTCGCCGAGCTGCTCGAGGAATGCCGCAGCGCGGTCCTCAAACTCCCGACGCTTGATTTCAAGATCTTGTCGACCCTTGTCGGTCACGGTCACATGTACGCGACGACGGTCGGTCTTTGAGTGCTCGCGTTCGACCCAACCCTTGGCCTCGAGGGCGCGCAGGATATTGGCGATGCGAGCGCTCGAGACCCATGCCTTGTCGGCAAGTTCGCTCGGCGTGAGCGAGCCGCCGGCGAGCAAAAGGGCGCGCATAACGGCCATCTCGCCGCTCAAAGCCTGGTCCGTAAAGCGCGAAACGCGCTGGTGCAGGCTGCCAAACTCGAGAAAGAGCTGGCGTCCAAGCTCGTGGAAATCGGTACCTTCCACTGAAAACCCCTAACACTAGAAACTATTTTCGGTGAAAGATGATACCCCTACACGTGCGCCATAATCGATAGATTTCTAGGCATGTCCCAAAAATCTACCGGAGGCTGTGCGATATAAATGTCGTATAAACAATTCAAATTTTTCAATTACTGAAACGTTCCAAAGAACTATCATGCACGCGGTTAGGCGAGGGGTTGTCACCACCATGACGACTGGGACTCATTTTTCGCCACGTGCGATGCTCCAACTTCCCGCAAGGAGACACCTGAATCAAGGGGGTTGGAGTCATGGCATTTGACTTCACGGGTAAAACCGCGATCGTTACCGGCGGCACTCAGGGTATTGGCCTCGAGATCGCCAAGGGTATCGTGGAGGGCGGCGGACACGTCGCGCTCATCGCAAGGAACGCCGCTAAGGGCGAGGCCGCAGTGGCCGAACTCGGCGAGGGCAACAAGTTCTATCAGCTCGATGTCGCCGATGCACCCAAGGCGCGCGAGACCGTCGAGCAGATCTTCGCGGACCTGCCTCAGACGAACATCCTCATCAACTGCGCTGGCGTCATCAGCACCAAGAAGTTTGACGAGATCGACGACACCGAGTGGCGCCGCACCATCGACATCAATCTCAACGGTACCTTTACCATGATGAACGCCGTGTACCCGCATTTTAAGGCGGCCCATGCCGGCACCATCGTCAACGTGAGCTCTGTGGCTGGCAAGATTGGCGGCGGCCTGCTCGGCACCGCTGCTTACGCCAGCTCCAAGGCCGGCGTTAACGGCCTGACCAAGGCGGTCGCCAAGGAGGGCGGCAAGTTCGGCATCCGCTGCAACGCTGTGTGCCCGTCGCTCACCCTTACCGACATGACCTCGATTCTCTCGGACGAGAACTCCCAGCGCATCATCAACGGTATCCCTCTGGGCCGCGCCGCCCAGGCAAGCGAGCCGGCACAGATGGTACTGTTCTTCGCTTCCGACCTCGCCAGCTTCGTGAACGGCGAGATTGGCGACTGCGACGGCGGTATCGTCCTGGACGGGTAATATCCCGCGCAATAGTTCGGCGGCGGCCCCTGCGACTCGGGACCGTCGCCTTCTTTCTGATGTAGCCGCGTGCGACAACAACCCGCACGCATCAAAAGGAGATATATATGAATGAATCAACCGCGGTGGAGGCGCCGGCGGCCAAGGAGCCGTTCTTTAAGATGTCCTCCATCCCGGGTGCCAATATTCTGGTGCCGCTTTTGCTGGGCTGCCTGCTTAACACGCTGTTTCCCGACCTGTTCAAGACGCTCGGTAGCTTTACGCTCGGCATGACCCAGCAGGGTGCAAGCCCGCTCGTGGGTGCCTTCCTGCTCATCGTCGGCACGACGATTTCGTTTAAGAGCGCCCCTGCCGCAGCTGCCCGCGGTGCCATCATCATCGCCATTAAGCAGATCGTGGTCATCGCCGTATCGCTGCTCATTCTCTACGTGTTCAACGACAACCTGTTTGGCATCTCGGCCATGGTGATGCTGGCTGCGTGCACGGGTGCCAACAACGCCATGTACGCTGGCCTGATGGGCACCATGGGCAACGAGGCCGAGCGTGGTGCCGTCGCCATCACCACGCTGGTTGTCGGTCCTCCGGTCACGATGATCGTTCTCGGCGCCGCCGGCCAGGCTCCGATTGGCTGGTCGCTCGTGGGCGCCATCCTGCCGATTGTCGTCGGCATTATCCTGGGCAACCTGTTCCCCAGCTTTAAGAAGATGATGGCCCCGGCGCTGTCCGCCATCATCGTGCTCGTCTTCTTTGCCATGGGTTCGACCATGACCTTCGGCCAGCTCATCAATGGCGGTCTTCCCGGTATCTTGCTTGGCGTAATCTGCTCGGTGGTCTTTGCTATCCCCGTTGTCGCGGTCGATAGGCTCACCGGTGGCACGGGTGTCGCAGGCGCGGCAATCTCCAGCTGCGCCGGCGCCAACGTGGCAACGCCTGCTGCTATGGCAAGCGTCAACGAAGCCATGTACGGCGGCGCGGTGCTCGCGACGGCTACGGCTCAGGTTGCTGCCTGCGCTATCGTGACGGCCATTCTCACCCCGCTGGTCACCAGCTGGTGCTACAAGCACTTTGAGGGTAAGCAGGGCAACGAGAAGACTGCGACCGACAAGACTGCCGCTGCTGCGTAACGCCACGCCAACAACTCAACGCACACAACAAGCCAACGCTTTAGGGCGGCCACGGGGTAATCCTCCGTGGCCGCCCTGCGCTTGCTGGTAGATTTTTGGGACATGCCTAGAAATCTACCTTTGCGGACGCGCCACGCACACGCCTTTGTTGCGGCGAAAAGTAGATTTCTAGGCATGTCCCAAAAATCTACCTGCGGGGCACTTTACCCAGCTAAAGCTGGCATAACAGCTAGAGTGACGGACGTATAAAGGCAAGGGAAATTCGCAAACAAATCGGTGAACGGTATCTGCCCGCGCTCGCATTTCCTGCGGATTTGTCAAAAACGCTCTTATGTTATAAAAAAAGAAACATATAACAGCCCAGATGGAGGGGGTCGCTATGTTATCCTTCTCAGACGGGTGAAATCTTGGGTTTAGGGTTGCAGCGCCAAGGTGGACAAACGTTTTCCCTGCGTCAACACGTGGTGGAAAACGGAAGAAGCCGGTCGTGCAAGCCGAACATTCAAGAATTCAATAAGCAGCGGTGTGAGAGAGCGCCGCATTACACGTAACTAGGAGCGTGGTTACACAATGCAGGAGGCATGGGAAGGCTTCAAGGAAGGCATCTGGACGGGAGAGGTTGACGTCCGAGACTTCATCCAGAAGAACTACACCCCCTACGAGGGCGACGAGTCGTTCCTCGCCGGTCCGACCGAGCGTACCAAGGAGCTGTGGGGCGAAGTTCTCGACCTGCTGCTCAAGGAGCGTGAGCAGGGCGGCGTCCTCGATATGGACACCAAGACCGTCACGGGCATCGTGAGCCACCCCGCTGGCTACATCGATAACGCCCACCGCGAGAAGGAGACCATCGTAGGCCTCCAGACCGACAAGCCGCTCAAGCGCGCGCTGCACGTCAACGGTGGTATCCGCATCGCTTGCCAGGCTGCCAGCCAGCACGGCTACAAGGTCGACGAGAACGTTGTCGAGCGCTACACCTTCGAGCGCAAGACCCACAACGCCGGCGTCTTCGATGTCTACACCCCCGAGATGCGCGCCTGCCGTTCGGCCCACATCATCACCGGTCTGCCCGATGGCTATGGCCGCGGCCGCATTATCGGCGACTACCGTCGTGTCGCCCTGTACGGTGTCGACTACCTGATCAAGGACAAGGAGGCCCAGAAGGCTTCCACCCCGACGGTCATGACCGCCGACAACATCCGCGACCGCGAGGAGCTGCAGGAGCAGATTCGCGCCCTCGGCGAGCTCAAGATGATGGCCGAGACCTATGGTTTCGATATTTCCAACCCTGCTACCAACACGCAGGAGGCCATCCAGTGGATGTACTTCGCCTACCTCGCTGCCGTTAAGGAGCAGAACGGCGCCGCTATGTCCATCGGCCGTACCTCCACGTTCATCGACATCTACGCTGAGCGCGACCTTGCCAACGGTACCTTCACCGAGGAGCAGATCCAGGAGTTCGTGGATCACTTCATCATGAAGCTCCGCATGGTCAAGTTTGCCCGTACCCCCGAGTACCAGGCCCTGTTCACCGGCGATCCGCAGTGGGTCACCGAGTCCATCGGCGGCATGGGCGTTGACGGCCGTACGCTCGTTACCAAGATGAGCTACCGCTACCTGCACACGCTCGAGAACATGGGCACCAGCCCCGAGCCCAACATGACCGTTCTGTGGTCGACCCGTCTGCCCGAGAACTTCAAGAAGTTCTGCGCCAAGACTTCTGTCGCCAGCTCCTCGATCCAGTACGAGAACGACGACCTCATGCGCGTTTACCACGGCGACGACTACGGCATCGCCTGCTGCGTGTCCTCCATGCGCATTGGCAAGGAGATGCAGTTCTTCGGCGCCCGCGCCAACCTGGCCAAGTGCCTGCTGTACGCACTCAACGGCGGTGTTGACGAGGTCTCCAAGAAGCAGGTCGGCCCCAAGTACCGCGCCGTCGAGGGCGATACGCTCGATTACGACGACGTTGTGGCCAAGTACAACGACATGATGAAGTGGCTCGCTGGCGTGTACGTGAACTCCCTCAACATCATTCACTACATGCACGACAAGTACTGCTACGAGCGCATCCAGATGGCTCTGCACGACAAGCACGTGCATCGTTGGTTCGCTACGGGCATCGCTGGCCTTTCCGTCGTGGCTGACTCCCTGTCCGCCATCAAGTACGCCAAGGTCCACCCCGTCCGTGACGAGAACGGCATCATCGTCGACTTCGAGACCGAGGGCGAGTTCCCCAAGTACGGCAACGACGACGACCGTGTCGACCAGATCGCTCACGACGTTGTGCACCAGTTCATGGAGTACATCCGCATGAACGACACCTACCGCAACTCCGTGCCCACGACTTCGGTTTTGACCATTACCTCCAACGTCGTGTACGGCAAGAAGACCGGCTCCACCCCTGACGGCCGCAAGGCCGGCCAGCCGTTCGCCCCGGGTGCTAACCCCATGCACAAGCGCGATAGCCACGGCGCCATCGCTTCGCTGTCCTCGGTTTCCAAGCTCCCGTTCCGCGATGCTCAGGACGGCATCTCCAACACCTTCTCCATCATCCCGAGCGCGCTCGGCAAGGAGGACCAGGTGTTCTTTGGCGATATCGACCTTGATCAGCTGGGCGAGTAACTATTGTTAGTGCTATACTAACAATAACGATTACTGATTAGAGCGCCGGTTGCGGCCGGCGCCTATCAATCGAAGGAGACACATCATGAAGGTTTCTGAAGTTTCCGAGACTCAGGCCGACAACCTGGTCCACATGCTCGACGCTTACGCCGAGAAGGGTGGCCACCACCTGAACATCAACGTCTTCAACCGTGAGACACTGCTTGACGCTCAGGCTCACCCCGAGAAGTACCCGCAGCTGACCATTCGCGTTTCCGGCTATGCCGTGAACTTCCACACGCTCACCAAGGAGCAGCAGGACGAGGTCATTTCGCGTACCTTCCACAACAAGTTCTAAAGGGTTCAACTCCTGCAGGATTACTGGGGCCGGTTTTGGGTTATTTTCCAAAACGTCCTCGGACATGCGAGAAGCCCCCGCTGCGCACTACGTGCGGCGGGGGCTTCTCGCGTCCTGCGGGATGTTTTGGAAAATAACCCAAAACCGGCCATGCGGGGTCCTTCGGAGTCACCCATTAGGCGGAACTCTCCTGATGGGTTGAGCGCGCGGGATACTTTGTTGGTGGCTACCGTTTATCGCATATAGCTACCGTTTGCGGAGTAAGTAACACTCTGTAATAAACCGTGTAGAATCTCAGATAAGCACGGAGTTTTCCAGGGAGACGCTGTCCTTTGTTGTGTGCAAGGGGCGGCGTCTCTTTGGCGCTTGGGCGTCGTTGTGCAACAGCGTGGCAGGCTCGTGCTTGGTATTGAAAAGCCGACGTCGGGATGGGTCGTGATAGTTATGGGCAAGTACGTAATCGTTGTTGAGTCTGGGTCGGATGTGACGCCGGAGCTTTGCGAACGCTATGGCATCGTGCGCGTGCCCATGCATGTCACGATTGGCGACGAGACTGTCGAGGATGGCTCCATCGATCCACTCGAGATTTATTCGCGCTGCAACGAGTTTGGCGTGATGCCCAAGACCAGCGGTTGTTCACCGGCGGATTTTGCACATGTGTACGATCGCATTCATGCCGAGCAACCCGATGCGACCATCTTGCATCTTGCGTATTCCGAGGTCACGACCTGCTCGCATCAGTCCTCGAAGATTGCGGCTGCGAATCGCGATTACGTCTTCTCCATGGATACGCGCTTTGTCTCGGTGGGCCAGTCACTGGTTGCCGTTGAGACCGCCAAGTATATCGAAGCCCATCCGGATGCGACGGTCGACGAGATTTTCACCTTCACGAATTCCGTCATGGATCGCGTGCTGCTGGGCTTCGTTCCTACCGATCTTGCCTTCCTCAAGGCCGGCGGCCGTCTGTCCAACGTGGCGTTCCTTGGCGCCCATCTGCTCAAGATTAAGCCCTGCATCGAGGTGACGGGCGGCAAGTTCGTGGCAACCAAGAAGTTCCGTGGCTCCATGCTCAAGTGCGCCCGCGCCTTTATCGACCATATGGTCGCCAAGGGCGATATCGACTACTCACATATTGGCTTGGCGTACTCGGTGGGTCTTTCCGAGGAGCTGCGCGGCGATATGGAAGTCTATGCGCATGAGCTGGGCTTTAAGGACGTTACCTGGACTCAGGTCGGCGGCGTTATCTCGAGCCACTGCGGTCCGACCGCCTTTGGTGCGGTGCTTACGCTTAAGGCGTAATAGCTGCAGGCGAGCATTCGTCGGCTCCACATCTCGACATCTCGACATAGCCTCCGCCACGCTGATGGGGGATAGATTAAAACGTGCCATTCTGGCCCGAGACGTTTAAACGCAAACACATGGGCTAGAATGGCTCTGGCATTTTAATTGGCTGCATCCAAGGAGAGGCAAGGTAGCGCGAATGGCAGAAATGACGCTTGAGGGTGTGGACGCTCGTCCCGAGGACTCTGCGTTTGCCCTGGGCCGCGTGCATTCGATTGAGACGATGGGAACGGTTGACGGACCCGGCATCCGCTTTGTGGTGTTTGTTCAGGGCTGTCCCATGCGCTGCGCGTATTGCCACAATCCCGATACCTGGTCGGTTAACGGCGGCACCATGGTGACCGTCGAACACCTGATGGACGAGTTCCAGAGCAACCACGAGTTCTATCGCAGTGGCGGCATTACGGTCTCCGGTGGCGAGCCGCTCCTGCAACCCGCGTTTTTGGCCGATCTGTTCCGTGCTATGCACAAGAACCCCGATGGGCGCGTGCATACCTGCCTGGACAGCTGCGGCTATGCGTTTGACCCGCAGCATCCCGAGAAGTTCGATGCGGTACTCAACGAGACCGATATGGTGCTGCTCGACATTAAGCACGCCGATCAGGTCGAACACAAAAAGCTGACCGGCTGCGATCCCACGCGCATTCTGGCGTTTGGCGACGAACTGGCGCGCCGTCGAATCAAGGTGGTCATCCGCCATGTGGTCGTGCCGGGCATTACCGATACCGTGGAGGAGTGCGAGAAGCTTGGCCGCCTGATCGCGCCGTGGCATAACGTGGTGGGCCTGGAGATGCTGCCGTATCACACGATGGGCATCGTCAAGTACGAGCAGCTGGGAATCCCCTATAAGCTCGAGGGCGTACCGCAGATGGATACCGCGCGCATGCCCGAGCTGCGCAACGCCGTCATGACCGGCATGAAAAAGCGCCGCGCCGAGCTCAAAAACGCCATCGGCTAGCGTGCCATTTTCGTTCCCCAAGGGCACTCATTGGAGACAGACTTAAATGAGTGCCCCTGGGCACCTAGTTGATTGCTAAAGAGCCCCGTCCCAAAAAGACTGGTCAAGGTTGCGGTGAGATGCGCAACAGAATCGTGCCATTTGGATAAATACGCTTGTGGTTTCTTCAAAGACACCTTAAACGCCACTGAATATCTTTGGAAAGAAATGCCTGCTCGGTATCATGCTGCTCGTATATAAACGGTAGCAGTCAGGAGACCACGTGCGAAACATCGCATCGCGGGACGAGTATGTGTCGCAGCATGGCAGCAGATATAAGACGAAGGACACGTCTTCGCGTGGCCTTGCCGACACTCGCATCCGCGTGAGGAAGATTGCCGCCATTGGGATGCTAACGTCGACGGTTATTATCCTCGGAATTACCGCCAAAACCTACGCGTCGGAGCGAATGACACACTCAGATGCGTCAACGGTACAGACGCAAAACAAAAGGCTCTGTTAGACCGGGATTGACATTCAACCCAATCGTCTTTTTTGCATTTGCAA
>CAVCKO010000050.1:0-11813 GCA_963602825.1 Treponemataceae bacterium
AGGACGCCGCCCTCTCAAGGCGGAGATCACCAGTTCGAATCTGGTACGGGCTACCCACAAATGAACGCCCGGGCCTCGCAAGAGACCCGGGTTTTGTGTATCGACCGTATATACGGCGCCTGCCGTGTTCGCTCAGATCGAGGAGTAGCCATGGATCTGCCCATCAGCTTGCAAGACATCACGTATGCCGAGAACTATCTGGCGCAGGGCGACCTGGCTACGGCGACGCCGCTGTTGGAGCGCCTGGTGGAGCTCGCCGAGGAGTATATCGACGCCGAGTGCAAGACGGAGGAGAAGCGCCAATACTTTAGCTTCGATAGCAAGTTTGAGCGCTTGGCCTATCGCCGCGTGGAGAAGGATCCGCGCGAGCTCGTGCAGGTCGAGGTGCCGTTTGACCGCCTGTACTCTGACATGGCGTTTGCCTACATTCGCCAGCAGGATTATGTGAGCGCTCGTAATGCCCTGATGCAGGCTGTGCGTTGGGACCCCATGAACTGCAACTATCGCTTGGACTTGGCCGAGCTGTTCCGTGCACTCGAGGACAAGCAGGAATGGGCATCGCTCTCGTTCTCGGTGCTGGAGCGTGCAAGCGATGGCAAGTGCGCCGCCCGCGCTTACGCCAATCTAGGTCAGTACTTCTTGGAGCCCGAGACCGAGAATGTCTCGGCCGCCGTGGGTTGCGCGCGTCTAGCACTGCGCTTAGCGCCTAACGATGCACACACGACGCGCCTGCTCAACAAGATTCATACCACCTATCCGGATGCCGCCGAGGAGAGCGACGAGCACGTGATGGGTGAACTGGCCCTGCAAGGCGTGCCGACCTCGCCTTCGGCCGAGATTGCCATCTGCCTGATTATGTGCGCGACCGATGCTGCAAGCGACGGCGACAAGCAGGAGGCGACGCGCCTGACAGTGCGTGCTCGCGACCTTGTGGGCGAGGAGGCCTGCGCGGCGATTATCAAACTGGTGCGCGAGAGCGATGCCGAACTCAATGCTGAGCGCAAGGCAAAGCGTGACGCCGCGGGCTCAAATGCCGGTGGCGCCAAGGAGGCCGGCGATGCCCAGTAAGCGCGAGCGCAAGCTCATTTCCAAGAATCGCTCGGCACATCACGAGTACTTTATCGATGAGACGTTTGAGTGCGGTATTGAGCTGAGCGGTACCGAGGTCAAGTCGATTCGCGAGCGCGCGTGCCAGATTACCGATACCTTCGCACTGATTCGTGGCGGTGAGTGCTGGCTCGTCGGTCTGCATATCCACCCTTATAGCCATGGTGGCGTGTGGAATCGCGATCCCGACCGTCGGCGCCGTCTGCTGCTGCACCGCAAGGAGATCGACTTTCTTGACGGCAAACTTCGCAACCGTGGTTATGCGCTGGTTCCGTTGGAGCTCTACTTTAATACCGACGGTCGCGTAAAACTGCTGCTGGGCCTGGGTCGCGGCAAGAAGCTCTACGACAAGCGCGAGGACATGGCCAAGCGTGATGTCCAACGCGAGATCGACCGCGCCCTCAAGGAACGCAACCGCTGACCGTCCTTCATAAGTTGCGGTGGAATACGGACTGGTTTGCCTGTTTGAGGGGCTATTCAGTCCCTATTTCACCGCAGCTGCGGGTGTCTCATCTTTCTTACTGTTCTGACACATATGTTTCAAAGGCGGCGTCCGTTATGGGCGCTGCCTTTTTTGTGGGTACATACATCCATGAGGTTCCAACCCGAGCTAGGGGAGTGATCGTTATGGACAAAACTGCGTTCTTTACCATGCCGAGCGGTCTGTACGTGGTGAGTGCCGCGGCAGACGGGCTGCGCGCCGGCTGCGTCATTAACACGGCGGTGCAGGTGACGTCCATGCCGCCGCGCATTTCGATTGCCGTGAACAAGGACAACGTCACCTCGGGCGTCATCGCGTCGGCCAAGGCTTTTGCGCTGACCGTGATCGACCAGACGGCCGACATGCTCTATATCGGCAACTTTGGCTTCCGTACCAGCAGCGATTACGACAAGTTTGCCAAGTACGAGACTCGCGAGACGGCTCTGGGCATGCCTTATGTGTCCGAGCACGCGGCGGCGCTGTTTAGCTGCCGCTTGATCGACACCGTGGATGTGGGCACGCACCTGCTGTTTATCGGCGAGGTCGAGGATGCCGAGCGCCTGAGTGACGAGACGCCGCTCACCTACGATTACTACCACAAGGTCCTGAAAGGCAAGACGCCGCCCAAGGCATCTTCGTATCAGGGATAGAAATGCTCTAAAAATACTTGCATTATATTATTGAGAATCTATACTGATAAATGAAGTACATCACCAGTCGCGTTCGAGAGGAGAACATCATGGCTGAGGAGAAGAAGACGTATAAGTTCGTGTGCACCGTTTGCGGTTACGAGGTTGAGGTCGATACGCCCGAGCTGCCCGAAGATTACGTGTGCCCGGTTTGCGGCGTCGGTCCCGATCAGTTTGAGCTCGTCGAGGAGTAACTCGCAGACACACGGCTCGTATCAACGCATAGCTCTGTCCAAGGGCCCCGGTCGTATGTTTCGGCCGGGGCCCTTTTGTATTGGTTGGTGCAAGGGGATCGTATTTGTCCGATTGTCTCGATCTGTAACAGAAAGGGGCGGAAATTGGCTCCATCTGTTACAGATTGAGACGTTTGGCTGGGCGGGCATGCGGTCTCGTCACATCCCGGTCAACAGCACAGCATCGAGAGCTGTCACGACGACGCCGATACCTATGAGCAGCGCGTTGAGCGGGCGCGAATTGGCGTATTTGCCCATAACGCGGGGTGAACTGGTGAGCCGTATGAGCACAAAGACCGTAATCGGCAGCTGAAGCGACAGCAGTGCCTGACTCCAGATGAGACCTTCAAAAGGATTTGGGACGACCAGGCACGCCGTCACTGCGCCGACGAAACAGGCCGCCACCCCGATCGAGGAATGTCGGTCGTGGATATCGTATTCCTCGTCGAACATGCCCGCAGTGATGGTTCCCGCCGCCATGCCCGCTGTCACGCTGCTCGATAGTCCCGCGAACAGCAGCGCTACCGCAAAGATGGTCGAGCTCGCCGGGCCCAAGATGGGGGAGAGCGTGGCCGCTGCGACGGCGAGGTCGTCTACGACCATGCCGTGCGCAAAGAAGGTCGTTGCGGCCAGGATGACCATGGCCGAGTTGATTGCCCAGCCCACGCCCATCGAAAAGAGCGTGTCGAAGAGCTCGTAGTGCAGACGTTCTTCGATAACTTGCTCGCCTTGGCCTTCGAAGTGCATGGATTGGATGACCTCGGAGTGCAGAAAAAGGTTGTGTGGCATAACGACCGCACCCAGGACACTCACGATAATCGTTGCCGAGTCGGCAGGCATGCTGGGGGTGATCCAGCTTGCGGTTGCTTGCGGCCAGTCGACTTTGACCAGCGCGAGCTCTGCTAAAAACGAGAGTCCCACCACACCCACGAAGGCGATGATCCAGCGTTCGGCGCGCTTGTAGGAGCTCGTCATGAGCATCGCCATCGATACTGCCGCCACGATGACGCAGCCCGCGCGCGCGGGCAGCCCAAAGAGCATTTGAAGGGCAATCGCGCCACCCAGGACTTCGGCCATGGCGGTGGCGACAGTCGCGAGATAGGCACTGGCGAGTACCGTGCGTCCAACGAAGCGGGGGAGGTAACGTGTCGTGGCCTCGGCAAGGCAGGCGCCCGTGGCGATACCCAGGTGCGCCGCGTTGTGCTGCAGCACAATGAGCATAATCGTGGACAGCGTGACGATCCACAGCAGCGCGTAGCCAAACTGCGAGCCCGCGGCCATATTGGAGGCCCAGTTGCCCGGGTCGATAAAGCCGACGGTCACGAGCAGCCCGGGGCCGATATGCCGCGCAATGTCTAGGCCTCCGTGACCACCGGTGCGCCGGGAACCAAAGTGTTGTTTGAGATGGTTGAGCATGGTGCGCTCCTGTGTATGGGCGGCGTGACGTCGCATCTGGGCCGTGCGGCGCCACGCGTCCGTTTTGGGTTGGGGCTACTTGTGTGCTTTGCCCTGATTGGCCACGGCGTCGATCTTGGCGGCGATGGTCGCCGGGTCGCCGATGTAGCGCTTGTCGAGGACGTTGAAATCGGTGTCGAAGGTGTAGACGAGCGGCACGCCGGTGGGGATGTTGACCTTGAGGATCTCCTCGGGCGTGAGGTGCTCGAGCTTCATGACGAGTGAGCGCAGGGAGTTGCCGTGTGCGGCGATGAGTACGCGCTTGCCGGCGAGCATCTGGGGGCGAATCTCGTCTTCGAAATAAGGCCAGGCGCGGGCGATCGTGTCCTTGAGGCACTCGGTATAGGGCAGCTGATCGGGCGCGACATCACGGTATTGCTCCTGGGTGTGGGGGTCGCGACTGTCGCCCGGCTCGAGCGCCGGCGGGCAGACATCGAAGGAACGGCGCCAGATGAGCACCTGTTCGTCGCCGTGCTCTGCCGCGGCATCGGCCTTGTTGAGACCCTGCAACGCGCCGTAGTGGCGCTCGTTGAGCTTCCAGGATTTAATGACGGGCAACCACTCGCGATTCATTTGGCCGAGCACGATGTTGAGGGTGTGGATCGCGCGCTTGAGGCGCGAGGTGTAGCAGACGTCAAAGTCGAAACCGGCTTCTTTGAGGGCTCGACCGCCTGCTGCGGCTTCTTCGCGGCCCGTGTCGGTGAGTTCTACGTCGGTCCAGCCGGTGAACAGGTTGAGTTTGTTCCACTCGGACTCTCCGTGACGGATAAGGACGAGTTGCATCGTCTGCTGGTCTGCTTGGTGCGCCATAGGGGCCTCCTTGATCTGGCACGGTGTGCGTGCCGTTTGCTTGACGCCGCAAAGGATACCCGTTTTTGGCTCTAGAGTTAACCAAGACTAACAAAATTGTTGTATTTGAATGGGATGGTGAAAGGGGGCTGCCGAAATGTCTCGATCTGTAACAACTAGGGATGGAAATTGGGCCTAGGTGTTACAGATCGAGACAGGAAGAAATGGTCCTATAGAAAATCTCGATTTGTAACAGCTGGCCGCCAAAACCGGCCCTTCGTGTTACAGATCGAGACAAACCAAAACCGTCCCGCAGAAAATCTCAATCTGTAACATCTAGGCGCCAAAATCCGCTCTTCCTGTTACAGATTGAGATGTTTGAAGCGGTGAACTTACAAGCTGAACTTGGGGACTGACGTACACGTTTGATGGCAAGACGTTGATGGCCGGCGTGCGTTACGCGATTGTTTCGAAACGGGCGGGAAACACAACGGGCCGGCGATGCTCCTACTATGCCTATTCAACTGACTGTCTAAATATCTAGGGGAGGATCGCGATGCAGGCAGATTCCGCTCAGCAGCAGGGCCTTTATCGCCCCGAATTCGACCACGATGCATGTGGCATCGGCGCGCTTGCCGATATCAACGGTGAGCGCCATCACCAGATTCTGGACGATGCACTGTCCATTCTGGTCAACTTGGAGCACCGCGGCGGCACGGGACTCGAGAAGAACACCGGCGACGGCGCCGGCATCCTGTTCCAGGTTCCGCATCACTTTTTCCGTAAAGAGGCTCAAAAGTGCGGCCAGATTCTGCCGGCAGAGGGCGACTATGGCGTGGCCATGCTGTTCTTTCCGCAGGACGACAAGGGCGTAGAGGACGCCCGCCGCGTGTTTGAGGAAGGCTGCGCCGAGGCCGGCGTGCCGCTGCTCTTTTGGCGCGAGGTGCCGGTCGACCCGCACGACCTGGGCGAGACGGCCCGCGCCTGCATGCCTACTATCCTGCAGGCCTTCCTGGGCCGTCCGGACGACACGCCCGCCGGCGATGCCTTTGAGCGTCGCCTGTACGTGTGCCGTCGCACCATCGAAAAGAAGGCCGACGCCGAGTTTGCCCTGCGCGATAAGATCTTCTATGTGTGCTCCATGAGCTCGCGCACTATTGTGTACAAGGGCATGTTGGTCGCCACGCAGATGCGCCGCTTCTTCATCGATCTTAACGACGCCGCCGTCAAGACGGCCGTGGCGCTCGTCCACTCGCGCTACTCCACCAACACCACGCCCAGCTGGGAGCGCGCGCACCCCAACCGCTTTATCATCCACAACGGCGAGATCAACACCCTCAAGGGCAACGTCAACTGGATTCGCGCCCGCGAGCCCAACCTGTACAGCCCCGTGCTGCAGCACGATCTTGAGCGCGTGATGCCCATCATCAACCGCGAGGGTTCCGACTCCGCGATTCTGGACAACTTGCTCGAGTTTTTGGTCATGAACGGCCGTCCGCTCACGCGTGCCGCGTCCATGTTGCTGCCCGAGCCGTGGGACCACAACGACAACCTGAGTGAGGAACGCCGCGCCTACGACGCTTACCAGTCCATGCTCATGGAGCCGTGGGATGGCCCGGCGGCCATCGCCTTTACCGACGGTCGCACGCTGGGTGCCGCCCTCGACCGTAACGGCCTGCGTCCCGCCCGCTATTATGTGACGCGCGACGGTCGCTTTATGCTGGCAAGCGAGGTGGGCACCATCGAGGTGAGCCCCGAGAACATCCTGACGAGTGGCTGTCTGGGGCCGGGCCAGATGCTCGAGGTCGACTTTGCCCGCGGGCGCGTCATCTACAACGACGAGCTGCGCGCCCGTTACGCCAAGGAAAAGCCCTACCGCGACTGGATTGCCGAGGAGACGCTGACCGTCGACGCGCTCGATGAGCCCGTTGCGGCAACGCCCGCCGAGGACGCCGAGGTGCCCGCCGCCGTGCGTATGGCCAAGCTCGGCTACCACTGGGATGATGTTGACGAGGTCGTGCGTCCCATGGCCCAGCAGGGCAAGGCGCCGCTTGCCTCGATGGGCATCGATGCGCCGCTGGCCTGCCTGTCTAAGAAGACGCGTTCGTTCTTTGACTACTTCTATCAGCTGTTCGCCCAGGTCACGAATCCTCCGATCGATGCCCTGCGCGAGCACATGGTGACTTCGACCACGCTCTACCTGGGCAACCACGGCAACCTGCTCGAGGATTCCCGTACGGCCTGCCAGCTGGTTCGCTTGGAGCGCCCGTTGCTCAACGAGGAGGAGTTCGAGCGCATCTGCGCCATCGACCGCGTGGGCTTTAAGACCCGCCGTTTCCGTGCCGTGTACCGCCGCGATGCCGGCGAGGGCGCGCTGCAGGCTGCGCTCAAGCAGCTTGCCGAAGACGTCGAGGCCGCGGTCCGCGACGGCGTGAACATCGTGGTGTTGAGCGATCGTGCCGCTGCGGGCGAGGTGCCCGTGCCGTCGCTGCTCGCCGTGGGCTGCGTGCACAACCACCTGATCCGCGCCGGCGTGCGTACCTTTGCCGACATCGTGGTGGAGTGTGGCGACGCCGTGTCCCCGCACGACTTTGCGGCGCTGGTGGGCTACTCCGCGAGCGGCATCTATCCGTACAACGCGCATGCGTGCATCCGCGATCTGGCAGCACGCGGCGACCTGGACGTAACGGCCGAGCAGGGCATCGCCAACTACAACAAGGCTGCGACCGCCGGTATCGTCTCCATCATGTCCAAGATGGGCATCTCCACGGTGCAGAGCTACCATTCGGCGCAAATCTTCGAGGCCGTGGGCTTTACGCCGGAGTTCGTCAACGTGTATTTCGCCGGCACGGTGAGCCGTGTGGGCGGTATGGGTGTCGAGGACGTTGAGCGCGAGCAAAACGAGCGCTACGACGCCGCGCTCGCTATCCTTAAGAGCCCGGCTCCCGATCAGCTGCCCACGCTGGGTCTGACCAAGTGGCGCCCGCTCGGCGGCGAGGATCACCTCATCGATCCGCAGACTGTCTACCTGCTGCAGACCGCCTGCCGCGAGGACAGCTACGACACCTTTAAGGAGTACAGCGCCCGCCTGCACCGCACCGGCCGCGCCGTGCGCCTGCGCGACCTGCTCGACTTTGATGCCAGCGGCCGCGCTCCGGTGGCGCTCGACGAGGTCGAGCCCGCGCTCAACATCGTCCGCCGCTTTAACACCGGTGCCATGTCATATGGCTCCATCAGCAAAGAGGCACACGAGTGCATGGCCATCGCCATGAACCGCCTGCACGGCCGTTCCAACTCCGGCGAGGGCGGTGAGGACCCGCGCCGCGAGACCCCGCTGGCTAACGGTGACTCCAAGAACTCCGCCATCAAGCAGGTAGCAAGCGCGCGCTTTGGCGTGACGAGTCGCTACCTGTGCAGCGCCTTCGAGATTCAGATTAAGATGGCCCAGGGCGCCAAGCCCGGCGAGGGTGGCCACCTGCCCGGCAAGAAGGTCTACCCCTGGATCGCCGAGGTCCGTCAGTCCACGCCCGGCATCGGCCTGATCTCGCCTCCGCCGCACCACGACATCTACTCCATCGAGGACCTGGCGGAGCTTATCTTTGATCTTAAGAACGCCAACCCCGGTGCGCGCGTGTCAGTCAAGCTGGTCAGCGAGGCCGGCGTCGGCACCATCGCCACCGGTGTAGCCAAGGGCGCCGCCGACAAGATCTTGATCAGCGGCCACAATGGCGGCTCGGGTGCCGCTGCGCGCGACTCTATCTGGCATGCGGGTCTGCCGCTGGAGCTTGGCCTTGCCGAGGCCCAGCAGACGCTGCTGCAAAACGGCCTGCGCTCGCGCGTGGTGCTCGAGGCCGACGGCAAGCTCATGGACGGCACCGACGTTGCCGTCGCCTGCTTGCTGGGCGCCGAGGAGTTTGGCTTTGCGACCATGCCGCTCATCTCCATGGGCTGCCTCATGCAGCGCGACTGCCAGCAGGACACCTGCCCGGCCGGCATCGCTACGCAAAACTGCCGCCTGCGTCGCGGCTTCCGCGGCAAGCCCGAGCACGTCGAGCACTTTATGCTCTTTGTTGCCGAGCAGCTGCGCGAGGTCATGGCGAGCTTGGGCTTCCGCACCGTCGACGAGATGGTCGGCCATCCCGAGTGCTTGCGCCAGATTGAGGTCCCGGGCAACCGCAAAGCAAACCTGCTCGATCTGTCGCCCGTGCTGGCGAATGCGACCTGTGAGTTCGGTGCGCATATTCCGGGCGCCGACGGTCGCCACTTCCTGCCGCAGATGGCCGCGGACAGCGAGCTCGACAAGACGCTCGACTCCACGTTGTTTGTGCCCTATACGGCCGATGCCCGTGCGCACCTGCGTCCGATTCGCTTCCGCGCCGATATCGCCAACGTCAACCGCTGCGTGGGCACCATCTTGGGCAACGCGGTGACCAAGGCGCATCCCGAGGGCCTGCCCGCCGGCTCCATTACCATCGATTGCGATGGCTCGGCCGGTCAGAGCTTTGGCGCCTTCCTGCCGCGCGGCATTACGCTCAACGTGTGCGGCGACGCCAACGACTACTTTGGCAAGGGCCTTTCGGGCGGCGAGGTGTCGGTGCGCCCCAACCCGCATGCGACCTACAAGTTCGACGAGAACATCATCGTGGGCAACGTTGCGTTCTTTGGTGCCACGAGCGGTCGCGGCTTCATTAACGGTCTTGCCGGCCAGCGTTTTGCCGTGCGCAATTCCGGTGCCACCGTTGTGGTCGAGGGTTGCGGCAACCATGGCTGCGAGTACATGACGGGCGGTCTGGCGCTCATCCTGGGCGAGGTCGGGCAGAATTTTGCCGCCGGCATGACGGGTGGCGTGGCCTATGTCTTCGACCAGTACGGCACGCTCGATGCCCGTGTGAACCACGAGAGCGTTGAGCTCAAGGCCCCGACGGCCGGCGAGCTGGCGCAGATTCGCGAGCTCATCCAGGAGCACGTGGACGCGACGCAGAGCCCGCGCGGCATCAAGCTGCTCTACAGCTTTGAGACGATGAGCAAGCACTTTGTGAAGGTCATCCCGACCGAGTACGAGCGCGTGCTGGCGATTGTCACCGCGGGCGAGGCTGCCGGCAAGACGCATGCGCAGGCAGAGGAGCTGGCGTTTGACATCGTGACCGGTCGCGCGAGCGCCGAGGATGTCGCTCGCTTTGATGTTGCGGGCGGTGCCGTGGACGCTGCGTCCGTGGCTGCCAGCCCCGTTGCTTCGACCAAGAAGGAGGCGTAAGTGCCATGGGTAAGCCCGGTGCTTTTCTTGATATCGATCGTGTGACCCACGAACTTCGCCCCGTGGAGGAGCGCAGCCGTGATTTCGATCCGCTGTACGTGGAGCTCGACGACGATGCACGCCGTGCCCAGGCGAGCCGCTGTATGATGTGCGGCGTGGCGTTTTGCCAGATGGGCGCGAGCTTTGGCAAGGTACGTCCGAGCGGCTGCCCGCTGCACAACTTGATTCCCGAGTGGAACGAGCTGGTGTACCGCGGCCGCTGGGATGAGGCTGCCGAGCGCCTGTCGCTCACCTCGCCCATGCCTGAGTTCACGAGCCGCGTGTGCCCGGCGCTGTGCGAGGCCGCGTGCAACCTGGGCTCGGTCGACGGCCAGCCTACGACGATTCACGATAACGAGCGCGCGATCAGCGACCATGAATGGGCAAACGGCGGCCCGCGCCACTTTGAGCCGGCAGGGGAGGATGCGCCCACGGTCGCCGTGGTTGGTTCTGGACCGGCTGGTCTGGTGGCTGCATGGGAGCTCGCGCGTCGCGGCGCCCGCGTGACGGTGTTTGAGCGCGACGACCGCCCCGGCGGCCTACTCATGTACGGCATTCCCAACATGAAGCTCGAGAAGTCTGTGGTCGAGCGTCGTGTGGCGCTCATGCGCGAGCTGGGTATTGTGTTCGAGCTGGGCGCCGACGTGAGCGATCCCAAGGTTACCGCCAGGCTCGACGACTTTGACGCCGCCGTGGTGGCTGCCGGCGCCCGTGCTCCGCGTGGACTTTCGGCTGCGAACATTGATGCCCCGGGCGTGGTGTATGCCGTGGACTACCTGACGGCTTCGACCGTCTCGGTGCTCGATGGCGGTGAGCCTGCTATTGACGCACGCGGCCTGGACGTCGTGGTCATTGGCGGTGGCGATACCGGCAACGACTGCGTGGGTACCGCGGTGCGTCAGGGCGCGCGCAGCGTGCGCCAGTTTGAGTTCTTGCCGGCTGCGCCCGATAAGCGCGCGGCAGGCAACCCCTGGCCGCAGTGGCCCAACGTTAAGAAGACCGATTACGGCCAGCAGGAGGCTATCGCTGCGATGGGTGGCGAGATGCGTGCCTGGGCCGTGGATACACTCGAGGTGCTGCTGGACAAGAAGGGTGCGGCTGCGGGTCTGCGCGTGGTCGATCTGGACTGGTCGGCGGGAAGGCCCGAGCGCATCGCGGGCTCCGAGCACGAGGTGCCGGCGCAGCTGGTGCTCATCGCCTGCGGCTTTACGGGTCCGGAGTACGGTGTGTTCGATGCGGTGAGCGTGCCTGTTGCCACCGCTGGTCGTCCGCTGCCGGTGATGGCTGCCGAGGGCTCGCATCTCGCGGCTCGCACGGAGGGCGTCGCCGCGGATGCCGCGCCGGTGTATGTGGCGGGTGATGCCCGCAACGGCAGCTCGCTCGTGGTGAGTGCCATGGCCGATGCCCTGGCCTGCGCAGCCGAAGTCGCCGAGGCACTGGAACTGTAAAGTAGTCACGGAAATATTCAACAATCGAATCGGCAAGGGCTGTCCCTAACTGCCGGCACAAAAGGAACGTCCCTAAGTGCCGACAGTTAGGGACGTTCCTTTTGTGCCGGCATTCGGGGACACTCCTTGCGGATTTGCGAGCAGTTTGCGCGTTTGTCGACGTAAGGATGTTCATTTGTCGACTTCTTGGGCTGTGGTCACCTGTTGTTTCTGTGGTGGCTGCAGGCATCTGGCTCAAAAGGGCGGGTTGGCCGTCTATGTTTGCCTGCACTGATAATTGTTCTCGGGGGAAGCGGGCACTGCGGGGCGCGGCAACGG
>CAVCKO010000051.1:0-11655 GCA_963602825.1 Treponemataceae bacterium
CGGATTTGAGGACGGCCGAAGAGGCGTCAGCAGGTCAGTGGGTCATCGTCCCGGCATTCAGCATCAGGGTAGCGCTGCGACGCGGAAATCGCGCGCCGTTGCCGCGCCCCGCAGTGCCCGCTTCCCCCGAGAACAATTATCAGTGCAGGTAAAGCCCTTGCGCAAAAGCCATGTGCTCGCGATATTGCAAAAAGTCTACTCACTTAGCCGGCAACTGCACCAAACGGCTGGGCAGAACGCCCATTTCCTGCATTTTATTGCCTGCGAACGCATCGATGCGACGCTACGCCATAATAGTTGGCGGACAAACGGCGAGAGAAAGCAAACACATGGCACAGACCACGATAGATACCGCCGCCAGCACCGTCTCCGGCGCCGGCGCCGCCAGCTCATTCTCGGGCGGCACGGGAACCGAAGCCGAATTCGGCTCACTCGGTGCGCTCTCCCCCACCTGGTGGGAGCCCGAGGACGGCAGCGAGCCCGAACCGTGGCTCACGCCCGACCAGGCCTTCGAACGCTTCTTTGAATGGACGAGCGACCGCGGCATTGAGCTGTGGGATCACCAAGAAGAGGCCCTCATGGACCTGGCTGCCGGCGATCACGTCATCTTAGGCACACCGACCGGATCGGGTAAATCGCTCGTCGCGTTGGGCATGCTCTTTATGGGCATGGCGCAGGGCAAGCGTTGCTATTACACGGCCCCTATCAAGGCCCTGGTCAGCGAAAAGTTCTTCGATCTGGTGCAGGTGCTCGGCCGCGATAACGTCGGTATGATCACCGGCGACACGCATATCAACACCAAGGCGCCCGTCATCTGCTGCACGGCAGAGATCCTTGCCAACGACGCACTGCGCGAGGGCGAAGATGCCGATGTTGGCTGCGTCGCCATGGACGAGTTCCACTACTTTGCCGACCCCGATCGCGGCTGGGCCTGGCAGGTACCGCTGCTCACCCTGCCTCACACGCAATTCATGCTCATGAGCGCCACGCTCGGCGATGTCACTGCCATCGCCGCCTCACTCGAGGAACACACCGGCGCTACCTGCGACTTGGTCGTCGATGCCCCGCGCCCCGTGCCGCTGAGCTACGACTATGTGACGACCTCCCTCGAGGGCACGGTCGAGCTCGCCATGCGCCGTGGCGAGGCCCCGCTCTACATCGTGCACTTTAGCCAGGATGCCGCACTTGCGACGGCGCAATCCCTCGCCAACTTTGGCATTGCCAGCAAGGAGCAGCGCGAGGCCATCAAGGAGGCGGCCAAGGGCACGAGCTTCTCGACGGCCTTCGGCAAGATTCTCAAACGCCTGCTTGGATGCGGCGTCGGCGTGCACCATGCTGGCATGTTGCCGCGCTATCGCCTGCTGGTCGAGCGCTTGGCGCAGCAGGGCCTGCTGCCCGTCATCTGCGGCACCGATACGCTCGGCGTCGGCATCAACGTACCCATCCATACCGTGGTGCTCACCGCGCTCACCAAGTTCGACGGCTACAAGATGCGTCGCCTGCGCGCCCGCGAGTTCCATCAGATTGCCGGTCGCGCCGGCCGTTCGGGCTTCGATACCGAGGGCATGGTAATCGCCGAGGCACCCGAGCATGAGATCGAGAATGCCAAGCTTATGGCCAAGGCGGGCGACGACCCCAAGAAGCTCCGCAAGATTAAAAAGAAGAAGGCCCCCGAGGGCTTTGTCACCTGGAACAAGCAGACCTTTGAGCGCCTGATCGAGACGCAGCCTGAAACGCTCAAGCCGCGCCTTCGCATCACACACTCCATGGTGATTAGCGTGGTCGAGCAGGGCGGCGATGCCCGAGCCCGCGTACACGACCTCATCGAGACGAGCCTGCAGACTCCCGAGGAAAAGGCAAAGCTCGAGGTTCGTGCCGACGAGATCTTCGCCACGCTCATCGACTCCGGCGTCGTCGTGCGCACTGAGGTGCCGCCCTCACCCGACGCTCCGGCTGATGCCGCGCCGGACATCGACTACGCGCTGACGGTCGACCTGCCCGAGGACTTTGCGCTCGACCAGCCGCTCTCGCCGTTTTTGCTTGCCGCGCTGGAGCTGCTCGACCCCGAGAGTGAGACCTATACCATGGACCTCATCTCGATGGTCGAGGCTACGCTCGAGGACCCTAAGCAGGTATTGCGCGCACAGGAGCGCGCCGCGCGCGACCGCGCGATGGCCGAAATGAAGGCTGACGGCGTCGAATATGAGGAACGCCTGGAGCGCATCCAGGATGTCACCTACGAAAAGCCGCTCGAGGACTTGCTCGATGCCGCCTTCGACAAGTACTGCCAGGAAGTACCTTGGGCCAACGACTACCAGCTCTCGCCCAAGAGCGTCCTGCGCGACATGCTGGAGAGCGCGAGCGACTTTAAGGGCTATATCCAAAAGCTCGGCATCGCCCGCTCCGAGGGCATTCTGCTGCGCTACCTAGCCGAGGCCTACCGTTCCCTCGATCGCACCGTGCCCATTGAGAAGCGCGACGAGCGCTTGCGTGACATCATTTCGTGGCTGGGCTTTGTGGTGCGTTCGGTCGACTCGAGCCTGGTGGACGAGTGGGAGAACGCTGGCAACCCGGCGGCCCTCGACGCTGCACCGCCGCAGGGCATCGACGAGGTCGTGGCGGACCGTCGCGGCTGCACGCTGCTGGTGCGCAACGCACTCTTCCGCCGCGTGACCCTTGCCGCCCGCGAGCACGTTCGCGACCTGGGCGAACTCGACGAGGACTGGGGCATGAGCGAGATCCGCTGGCAAAAGGCGCTCGACGCCTATCATGAGCAACACGAGGAAATCCTCACCAACGGCGACGCCCGCAGCGCCGCGATGTTTACCATCGACGAGAGCGACGAGAAGACCGATCACGTGTGGCACGTGCACCAGATCTTTGCCGACGAGGATGCCGACCACGACTTTGGCATCATGGGCGATGTCAATCTGG
The DNA here is from genome assembly GCA_963602825.1 of Treponemataceae bacterium. Taxonomy (GTDB): domain Bacteria; phylum Actinomycetota; class Coriobacteriia; order Coriobacteriales; family Coriobacteriaceae; genus Collinsella. The sequence continues at coordinate 2,935 of CAVCKO010000051.1, forward strand.
ACGCCACGCAAGACGGCGGCGAGGTCATCTTCAAGAACTACCGTGTCGGCTTTATCGAGGACCTGCTCGAGGACTAGCCGAACTTACCGGAACGAAACGAAGTGGGGCCGCTGGCAACATCGCCAGCGGCCCCACTTTTGCGCTATCCGCTATGCCCTACTCGGCATCCTCGACCTCATACGAATCGGCCTCGGCTGGCTCATCATTTGTCTCCGGCGCAGCCCCGCGCGCCTCGTCAAACGCCGCCTTCATGGTCTTGTTGCCCCACGTGAGCTTGCGAATGGTAAGATCGTCGGCCTTCTTGTTGGCTAGGCGCAGGTTGTTCTCGGAAGACAGCAACGCCTCCTTGGTTTTCTGCAGATGGCTAATCGTCTTGTCGATCTCATCGATCGCCGTTTGGAACTTGCGGCTCGCGATCTCGTAGTTGCGACCGAAATCATTCTTGAACTTTTCCATCTTGGCTTCGAAGTTCGTGACGTCGATATTCTGCTGTTTGTACTCCGCCAGCTCCTGCTTATAGCGCAGCGAACCCATGGCGGCGTTGCGCAGCAGCGTGATCATGGGAATGAAGAACTGCGGGCGGATCACGTACATCTTCTCATAGCGGTAACTCACGTCCACGATTCCCGCGTTATAGAGCTCGCTCTCGGGCTCCAGCAGGGTGCAGAGCACCGCATACTCGCAGCCTTTCTGACGACGATCGTGATCGAGCTTCTTAAAGAAGTCCTCGTTTTTATGCTTGGTCGCGGTCTCATCGTTCTCGTTTTTCATCTCGAACATAATCGAAATGACCTCGTTGCCGCTCGCGTCGCACTCGCGGAAGATGAAGTCGCCCTTGGTGCCCTCGGACGCATCGTTGTCTTTCTCGAAGTACGCATTAGGAAACGCGGTCATACGCAGACGGTTAAACTCGGTCTCGCAATGCTGCTCGAGCGACTCGCCCACCATCTTGGTGGACAGGCGGATCTTCATTTCCTTAAGGCGCTCAATCTCTTCGTCCTTGTAGCGGATCAACTCGTCGCTCACGCGCTTGGCCTGCGCGAGCTCGAGCTCGTGTGCCGCCTTGACCTGTTCCTCGCGAGAATCGCGCACTGCCAGCTCGCTCGTCAGCTTGGCACGTGCCTCGTCACGCTCACGCTCTGCCGCGGCGACCGCCTCCGATAGGTTCATTTTGGCCGTCAGCTCCTGTTCGCGCAGCTGCGCACGCAGGCCCTCGGCCTCCTGCTCGGACTGAGCCTTTGCGGCGGAAAACTTCTCTTGTACCTTTGCGCGATAGTCAGCAAGCGTGCGCTCAGCCTCGCCGCGAGCGGCATCGATCTCACGCTGCGACTCGGCCGCAGCGGCGGCAAGCGCCATCTCCTGGGCCTTGTCCGCCGCTGAGAGCTTTGCCTGCAATTCTGCAATCTGCGCATCGCGTGCAGCTAAATCGTTCTGAGCAGCATTGCGCGCCGAAGCCTCGGCAAGCTTGGCTTCGTCATCCTTGCGTCCCAGCTGCGCACGCAAATTGTCGATCTCGCGCTGAAGCTCAGCATTCTCCTTTTGAGCGTCGGCACGGGCCTCAACCGCTGCGCGCTGACTTGCGCTCTCGCGCTCTGCGGCAGCGCCCTCGAGCTTGGCGCGCAGCTCGGCAAGCTCAGCATCGCGCTTGGCAACCTCTTGTGCCAGCTTCTGCTCCGCAGTGTTCTTCTGCTCGGCAAGCTGAGCATTGCGCTGAGACTCTGCCTTTTGTAAGGCAGCCGTCGAACGTGAGCGCTCAAGTTCCAGCGCCTGCTCGCCCTCGCGCTGGACCGCCTTCACACGCTCATCCAGGTCGCGCGAAAACTCGGCATCGCGCACTTGTTTGACGATATCCGCATAGCCAGAAGCATCGACCTTAAAAACTTCGCCACAATGCGGGCACCTGATCTCGTTCATAGCAGCTCCTCGATGGACGCAAATTTCAACCGCCTACACTCTACCGCGCCGTACGGACAAAAAAGGCGCCGCCGCCATAATGGCAACGGCGCCAGAACCACGACAAAGGTGCCCGCCCCCTTTGTCGCGGTTTGTGCGGTGGTTCAAGAATTACAGTCCAAAGAAGCTAAGAATCTGATCGCGGCTTACGGGCTTGTAATCGTTGGCATCGAGGCCAACGTCGTAGCGAAAGATAGGGCGCTCGCGATCGCGATTACGCGCATTGGTGCGGTCTCCCCTGCTGTGGATATGCCCGTGCAGCATGATGGCGCCGCGCGCCTTGCCATTCCAGCTGAGCATGGGGTAATGGCTCAAAACCAGGCGATGGCCCTTGGCATAGCCGGGAGCAATCTCCAGGTAATCGCGCACGTCTTCCCAAATCTGCGGTACGTCGGGATCTTCCCAGTCACCGTCATGGTTGCCCCGTATGAGCGTCACGTTTTGGCAGGCAATACGCTCGCGCAGGCGCACCGCCTCCGCCAGGGGCAAACGATAGGTAAAGTCACCCAGAATGTAGAGACGGTCATCCACAGCCACGCACTCATTGATGGCATCGATGACCTTGCGGTTCATCTCCTCGACCGAATCAAACGGCCGATCCATATCATGCAGGATATTCGTATCGCCCAGGTGCAGATCGGCGGTAAACCACATCATCGTCTATGCCCTCACTTCGCAACGCGTCAAACTCTTGCTAAGTATACAGACACAGCGATGCGGCGGTTAGCCAAAGAGCCCGCCGAACAGTCCACGGCGGCGCTTGTCCTGCTTTTTCGAAGCGTCGCCCTGGGTTTTCTTGTCCTGCCGCTTCTTACGATCCTGCTCCAACTCATCGTCATCGAGTAGCATATCCCACTCAAACGGATCATCTGTCAGATCGAACAGGTCATCGTCATCAAACATAGCCGCCTCCATTGCCGACTATCGAGCATCCACCACATAGAGGCCAACGCGCACCTGATGCCACGGACTGCGCTCGGGGGCAACCTGTTGCACGCGGGCCTCAAATACGTCCTCATGGCCGTAATACATCATCAAGGACAGCGGGCCGACCTCGTTTTCCGGAACATAGCCAAGCTTGGTGTTGCCGTAATAGACCGCAACTGCCTCAGGATCATGGGGATTATCGCGCTCGGCACACAGCGTCAGCTTATCGCCCGCTTTTAGATCGCCCAGGACCAATGCGCCGTCGGCATACTGAAATCCTGCGATATGAAACGACAAAAGAACACGTGAAGGCTCGTACATGGCAGCTCCTCTAACGGCCGGATAAACCGGCGCTTAACCTTATTGAGAAGTTTACGGGCCCGTGCGGACAACATTTCACCCGCTCGCACCTTTCAATCGCTTGCCGCAACGCTTGCATGGCAGAGCGCTTGCAGATAAGATAGGAACACGGATGGCACCCGTTGCCGCGGGTCTTGCCAACTCCAATACACGTTTTCATCGTGAGAAGTGGCCGTCTTCGCTTACGCGGGGGCGGCTATTTCATTCGGCCGATAAACAGGCCGAGTTCGATAGCCGCGATTAACAACGCCAATAACGAAATAACATCGCTTACGTTCATACCAAATCCCTTCTAAAGGGAGTTGGCCCATCCGTGCTCCATAGCAGTAGTCTAACGCAAAATGCGGGTAATAGGAACACTTGTTCGTATTACCCGCGCTCTTTTCTAGTGTACAAACATGCGCACGAACTTGTGCTTCCAGCTTGCGTAGGGCGCATACCGAAACGGCACGTCCAGCCAGGTTACCTTGTTCACGATGCTCTTCTTGTGGCTAAACGTATCGAAACTCTCGCGGCCATGGTACTGTCCCGTACCGCTCGCGCCCATGCCACCAAAGCCCATATGGCTCGTGGCCAAATGCATGATGGTGTCGTTGACGCAGCCGCCGCCAAAGGGCACGTAGCGCACAAAGCGCTGCTGCACCGCGCGATCCTGGCTAAAGATATATAGAGCCAGCGGCGTCGGACGATCCACGATAAACGCCTCGGCCTCATCCAGGCTCTCAAACGTCAGAACCGGCAAGATGGGGCCGAAAATCTCCTCCTGCATCACGGCATCATCGGGGGTCACGCCGTCCAAAATCGTCGGCTCGATCCTGAGCGAAGCCTCGCGCGCGGCACCTCCAAGCACGACCTTATCGGGATCAATCAGCCCGCATACGCGCGCGAAATGCTTGGCGTTGACAATATGACCGTAGTCCTCGTTGTCGAGCGGGTGCTCGCCAAACATGCGACGGACCTCCTCCCTGATGAGATCCAGCAGCTCGTCGTGCACGTGCGCATCGACCAGCAGGTAGTCGGGCGCCACGCAGGTCTGCCCCACGTTGAGCCATTTACCAAAGGCGATACGCCGTGCCGCAACCTTCAAGTTTGCCGTCGCATCCACGATGCAGGGACTCTTTCCGCCCAGCTCAAGCGTCACGGGCGTGAGGTTTTTGCTCGCGCGCTCCATGACGAGCTTGCCGACCGGAACGCTACCGGTAAAGAAGATTTTGTCCCAGCATTCATCGAGCAGCGCCTCGTTCTCGGCACGCCCGCCTTCGACGACCGTTACCAGGCGCGGATCAAATGCTTCCTCGCAAATCTGCCTGAGCACCGCGCTCGAAGCCGGCGCATAGGCACTCGGCTTGATGACCACGGTGTTACCCGCAGCGAGCGCGCCGGCGAGCGGCTCGAGCGTCAGCAAAAACGGGTAGTTCCAGGGCGCCATGATCAGCGTGACGCCATAGGGCACGGCTTGCGTTTTGCACACGCTCACGGCGTTGGCGAGGTCACACGGACGCAGGCGCGGACGACTCCATCGAGCCACATGCGCAATCTGATGTCGAATCTCGGAAAGCGACGTGCCGATCTCGCACATATATGCCTCGTCATGCGACTTTCCCAAATCGGTCTTGAGCGCATGGGCAATATCGGCCTCGTGCGCCCGCACCGCATCGCGTAAACTCACGAGCGCACGACGTCGAGCATCGACATCAAACGTAGCGCGCATCTTAAAGTAGGCGCGCTGCTCGCCGACGATGCGCGCAATTTCCTCGGTGTTCATGGACCCTCCTAGTTCTCGTCCTCAAACATACCACCTGCAACAACTTCGTACATATGCTCGAGCTCCAGGCGGTCCATTAAAAGAGGAACGGGGTACAGGGGATTGGCCTCGGCATCGGCATGGGACGCCATTTGCGGAATATCGGAGCGGCGAATACCCGAGACATATTTGGGGATTCCCAGGGCCTCGTTCATGCGGTCGACCCAATCGATAAAGGCCTCGGCCGCAAGACTGTCCTGCGCGGTAGCCGGCGCAATGCCCGCCATGCGGGCGAGATCGGCGAGCTTGGGAACAGCAGCTTCGCCATAGGCGCGAAGCATATGCGGCAGGATGATGGCGTTGGCCAAGCCGTGCGGAATCCCGTAACGCCCGCCCAAGCTGTGTGCGATGGCATGAACGTATCCAACATAGGAGCGCGTAAAGGCAACACCCGCCTTATACGCCGCCGAAAGCATATTGCGACGCACACGCATGTTGTGGCCACGCTCATAGGCCTCGAGCAAATTGTCGTGGATGAGCTGGACCGCCTGACGCGCCATCTTGCGCGTGTAGGGCGTGGTGCTACGGCCGATAAAGGCCTCGACAGCATGCGTCAGGGCATCCATACCCGTCTGCCCCGCAATGGACGCCGGCAACCCGCGCGTAAACTCGGGGTCGTGGACTGCAAAACGCGGGATGAGCACAAAATCGTTAATGGGGTATTTATAGTGCGTCTCATCATCGGTGATAACCGCCGCAAGCGTGACCTCGCTTCCCGTACCGGCGGTAGTGGGAACCGCAATAAGCAGCGGCAGGAGACGGTGGACACGCAACAGGCCACGCATCTTGTTGATGGGCTTGTTTGGCTGCGCAATGCGCGCCCCCACACCCTTGGCGCAGTCCATGGCTGATCCTCCGCCAAAGCCGATAATGGCCTGGCAGGCGCCCTCTCGATACAGCGCCGCCGCTTCCTCCACGTTTGAGACCGTGGGGTTCGCACGCGTTTCGGCATAGACCGTAACGCCAATCCCCTGAGCCGTAAGCGCACACTCGAGCGATGCCGTGAGCCCCAAACGTGCAATACCAGGGTCTGTCACGATAAGGACCTTCTGGATCGAGCGCTTTTGAAGCACCGCGGGCACATCCTCGGCATGCTCCAAAATGTGCGGCTCGGTATAGGGCAGGATCGGCAATGCAATGCGAAAAACCGTCTGATATGTTCGGCACCAGGCACGACGGGCTAGATGCATAAAGGAAACTCCTTTATTTGTTGATAGGTCAACATTTGCTCGACCGATTGTACTCAGCGGCGGTCAAAGACGGCTTGCCAATCGTTAATCAATCAACATCTTCATATCTCAAAATTGTTTTATTAAAAATCATTCCTAATAGGCTTCACATTTGGTTGCATTTATGGATAATAGAACTCGTCAAGACGCACGTCCGGAGAGGGCCCTTACGGGACCGGACGAGCGCACAATCGCCATCGATCGAAAGGATCGAATCATGAAGTTTGTTTGCCCCGTTTGCGGTTATGTGGAAGAGTTCGACGGCGACCAGCTGCCCGAGGACTTCAAGTGCCCCCAGTGCGGCGTTCCCGGTTCTCGTTTCCTGAAGCAGGAGGAGGGCCAGCTCGAGTGGGCCGCCGAGCACGTCGTGGGCGTCGCCAAGATGGAAGGCGTCTCCGAGGACATCGTTGCCGACCTTCGCGCCAACTTTGAGGGCGAGTGCTCCGAGGTCGGTATGTACCTGGCCATGGCTCGCGTCGCTCATCGCGAGGGCTACCCCGAGATTGGCCTGTACTGGGAGAAGGCTGCCCACGAGGAGGCCGAGCACGCCGCTAAGTTCGCCGAGCTCCTGGGCGAGGTCGTGACCGACTCCACCAAGAAGAACCTCGAGATGCGCGTTGAGGCCGAGAACGGCGCCACCGCCGGCAAGACCGATCTTGCCAAGCGCGCCAAGGCCGCTGGCCTCGATGCCATCCACGATACCGTGCACGAAATGGCTCGCGACGAGGCCCGCCACGGCAAGGCTTTCGCCGGCCTGCTCAAGCGCTACTTCGGCTAAGCCAGCCGCCTGAGAGACAATCTCTAGCTCGATAAGGCCCGGACCGCATGGTTCGGGCCTTTTTGTGTCTCGAGGACTCGTTAACGCCCTGAAATACTCCCTGAAATAGGACCGCCTTCGGCATCGGCTGCTCGTCAAAAACTAAGTGAGTAGACTTTTTGGAACTTGCCGAGCACACCATCCATATTGCTTTATAAAGCCGCAGGTAAATGACTTGTTGCAAAACGGCCTGGTCGCCAAAGTGCCAAAAGTCTACTCACTTAGAACCGCAGCCGTCCACGATCGAGCTGTTTTGTGTCTAACGGGCATCTTTCCGTCGATTACTCCCAATTTTGTCCAGTCAACGAATAGTTCAGACCGGAGTAATGTCTCAGCCCTTTGCTCATCTGGGCTTTTATCGCGATATTCAGCATCGAGCATCCTGCATACGGCCTTAACGATCGCGCGGAATCTACCCTCATCGGATATCTGTCTGTGTGTCAGGAGAAGTACATCATAGCCCATAGCCTGAAGGGCTGTCATGCGGTCGGCGTCACGCAAGCCATCCCCTGCGCGTCCGTGCGAGGCCTTTCCCTGACATTCAATGGCCACCTGCCGCTTTCCGTCCGACGAAGAAAGAAGTAGGTCGATATATACACGGGACTTTCCCACAATCGCTCGAGCACTTGTGCTTAGCACCACTTCGACATTGAGCTCTATGTCGCAAAACCCTTCGCCTCCCAGGGCTCGCGGCAGTGCAAGCAACAAATACGCCTCGACCTCAAAAGGCGACGCGGCGCCCAATGGAACAAGTTGCGATACCGCCATAAATCTATTGCCGTAACGCATCCCGCAAACATCTGAACAAAAACGGTCAAGGTCTCTGCCCAAAACCAAAGCGTCTCGACGCCATAAATTTGAAGCGGTGCCGTCCTCGGACGGACAGCGCACCCAACCGAACGTTGTCGAAATCGCGCCCGAATCAATTGCGCGCGTAAGCTCCGCCTCAAGTGCCACCGGCAGAGCGCACACCGCAAACAAGCCACACATCTCCGCCAATACCAAAAGAAGCTGAAGATCCGTCAGATGCCGCGACATGATGAATGCCGTCAGCAGAGGAGACGTGATCAAAAATCCATGCTCCGTTTCCAGCACGGATTCCCTGGGGAGCTCACCAAGAAACAGCCGCTGTCTAATGCTGGCAGGACAAGTCCGTTTGTTTCTCGTCCGAACCAATGTATGCAACGGAAAACCGAGCACAACCGCAGCCGTCGGGTTACGGACGAGGCCATATCGCTGCCGGTCTTCTTCCGGCCGTGGAAGCGGCGGACACAAAGCGCGAACCTGAGGGGGCAAACGCCAGTACCTAAAAGCCGATATGTCACAAAGTAGATCTTTCATAGGCACAGGAAAACACGAATTTCAACCCAACCTGTCTCGCATTGGGGCGAACGCACCGAAAATGGCGCCGAACGGACCGCCAAGTTTTCAACAGCCCTCCCCAACTGGCCAAAAGCTTGCCAAGAACTGGACGAAGCCCTGTTGAAAACCCATTTTTTTCTCGTGCGGAAGCTTTGCGCGGCAAGTGAGTAGACTTTTTTAAACATCCCGAGCAGGCCGGTCATCCTGCTTTTTCAAAACCGACGCTCCTATAAGTTGTCAAGAGGCAGTTTGCGGGAGCGTTCTCTCCA
>CAVCKO010000052.1:0-11552 GCA_963602825.1 Treponemataceae bacterium
CTCGAGCTCCATCTCGTAGAGGCGGGCACGCAGCATCTGCATGCAGACCTCGCGGTTCTGGATCTGGGAGCGCTGTTCCTGCGACTGCACCACGGTGTTGGTGGGCAAGTGGGTGATGCGCACGGCAGAGTAGGTGGTGTTAACGCACTGACCGCCAGGGCCGGAGGCGCAGTAGGTGTCGATGCGCAGGTCAGACTGGTTGATCTGGACGTCGATTTCCTCGGCCTCGGGAAGTACGGCGACGGTAGCCGTGGAGGTCTGAATGCGGCCCTGGGACTCGGTCTTGGGGACGCGCTGGACGCGATGCACGCCGGACTCGAACTTCATGACGGAGTAGACGCGATCGCCCTCGACCTTGAACTCGATGGACTTAAAGCCGCCGGCCTCGCTGGGACTGGAGTCGAGCACGGTGGTCTTCCAGCCGCGCGACTCGCAGAAGCGCTGGTACATCTTGTACAGATCGCCGGCAAAGATGGCCGCCTCGTCGCCACCGGCGGCGGAGCGAATCTCGACGATGGTGTTCTTGTCGTCATTGGGGTCGCTCGGGATGAGCATGTACTTAATGTCTTCCTCGAGCTGGGGAAGCTTGGCCTCGTTTTCGGAGATATCCATCTGGAGCATCTCCTTCTCATCGGCATCGGTAGTATCGTGGAGCATTTCCTTGGCGGCCTCGATGTCATCGAGCGCGCCGATGTACTCGCGCGAGGCGGCGATGAGGTCGGACTGGTGCGCGTACTCCTTGTTGAGACGCGTGAACTCCTTGATATCGGAGGCGACGGCCGGGTCGGAGAGCTTCTTCTCGAGTTCCTCGTAGGCCTTGATAATCTTTTCGAGCTTGTCGCGCATGGCGGGACTCCTTTATATGCGTGAAGGTGAAAATCGGCAGAGTTGATGGGGCGCGCGGCGCCACTGCGGGGGTAAGCCCGGCTAGAACATGTCGATCTTCAGATACATGCGCATCCCTTCGCGTATGGGGTACATAGTTGCGGTCTAATCCATACATGATAGCGTGCGCAGGCAAACCTGCATATAACCCGCACGGAATGATTGGACGTAACCATTGGGGACGTTCCTTAACGACTAGTCGTTTAAGAGCGTCCCCAACGGCTAACAAAGGGACTGTCGCTTTGTCACATTCTAGAGCGTTTGAAGCAGGGCGATGAGGAAGCGGATGCCCTGGAGGTAGGCGCGGCGGGTGATGCGCTCGTTAGTGCCGTGGACGCCGCGATCACACTCGTCGTCATCAACCACAAAGGCCGAGAAGCGAACGCACTCAGGGCAAATGTGCTGGTAGTTGGCAGCATCGGTAGCACCGATCACGGTTGAGGGGACGATGCTGACAGGAACCCCACCCGCCGCCGATGATCCGTTTTCCTCCGTCCCCAAAGGCTCACGGAAATAGTGGGCGGCGATGGCACGGACGGCCTCGAGCCCCGGCCCGCCGACACGCGGAGACGGCGAAGGCTCGGAGCTGCCGGGGCCGAGTTCGACCTCCACGCGCCCGGCAAGGCCCGCCGCGGCAACGGCCTCGCGGCAGCGAGCAGCGACATCGGCCACGCTCGTGCCCTCGAGCATGCGGAAGTTGATGTTGGCCCACATATCCTGCGGCATTACGTTGGCGCCGGTGCTGCCACCCTCGATCTGCGTGGGCGCGCAGGTAGTCGTCACCAGCGGATAGAGCTTTTTGCTGGCAAGGCAATCACGGACAATGGCGTCCCCGTTGGCGGCAATTTCATCGGCCGTGTAGAGCCCCAACTCGACGAGTTGGGCGGCAAGCGGATCGGTCACGCGCGTCGGCCACTCGATATCGCAGATTGCGGTGATGGCACGGCTGAGCACCTCAAGCGACGTGCCGCCGTAGGGGTTGGAAGAATGCCCGCCCGCGCTCTTTGTCTTGAGCACAATGTCGGCATAACCTTTCTCAGCCAGGTCAGCGTGCATGAGCCAACCCTCGCCCGCGCTATACTCGGCAGCCGGAACGATGCGGTAGTCACCCTCGTCGATCAGGTACTCAAGCTCAATGCCGCGCCCCTTGAGCGCACGGCCGATGGCGCCTGCTCCGTACTGCGTAGTCTCCTCGTCCTGGCCAAAGGCCAGGAGCAGCGTGCGCTCGTGCTGCCAACCGTGCGCCAGCGCATACTCGACAGCCTCGAGAATGCCTGCGACCTGATCCTTCATGTCGATCGCGCCGCGGCCCCAGATGTAGGTGTCGTCCACGTGCCCGCTAAAGGGGGCATGTGTCCAGTCGGCCTCGGTATCCGGCACCACGGGGACCACGTCCATGTGGCCCATGAGCATGACGGGTTTGAGGGCGGGGTCGGAACCGCCAAGCGTCACCAGCAGCGAATGATCGATAAGCTCGACCTCGCCCGCCGCAAACACGCGCGGCCAGGCCTGCTGCATATAGGCGCGCAGGTCATCGAAGGGCTGCCAGTCCACCGCCTCGGCATCCATGCTCGAGACGGTCGGAAACGACAGCACGCGGCCCAAACGCTCGTACGCGCCGACCTCGTCTATATCGGCAAAATCGTCCTCATGCGCAAAGAAGCGCCAAACCTCGGCCATGACATCCTTTCGATTGTGACGACAAAGGCCGCCCCACGGGAGCGGCCCTGCAACGTAAGCGTTTGCGCCGGTTATTTGTCTTCGAGATAGCGAGAGAGGAACTCGCGAGTGCGCTGGTGTTTGGGGTTGCCGAAGAGCTCGGCCGGCGCGGCGTCCTCGAGCACCACGCCCTTGTCCATAAAGACCACGCGGTCGGACACCGTGCGGGCAAAGGCCATCTCGTGCGTGACGACAACCATGGTCATACCGTCGGCCGCGAGCTTGCGCATGACCTCGAGCACCTCGCCCACGATCTCGGGGTCGAGTGCCGAAGTCGGCTCGTCGAACAGCATGATCTGCGGACTCATGCACAGGGCGCGGGCGATGGCCACGCGCTGCTTTTGGCCACCGGACAGGCGACCCACGGCGGCGTGCGCGAACTTTTCGAGCCCCACGCTCGTCAGATGCTCCATTGCGACCTTCTCGGCCTCGGCCTTGCTCATCTTTTTGAGCGTGACGGGCGCGAGCGTGCAGTTGTCGAGCACATCCATGTTGTTGAACAGGTTAAAGCTCTGGAAAACCATGCCGATGTCCTCGCGGAGTTTATTGATATTGCAGCGCTCGGCCGTAAGGTCCTGGCCGTGGAACCAGATGTGGCCCGCGTCCGGGGTCTCGAGCAGGTTGAGACAGCGCAGGAAGGTCGACTTGCCCGAGCCCGAGGCGCCGATAATGGTGACGACCTCGCCGGGATTGACGGACAGGTCGATGCCCTTGAGCACCTCGAGCGAGCCGAAGCTCTTGCGCAGGCCCTCGACGCGGATAAGCGGCTCATTGGTCTGTGCGGCGGCCGCGGTGCCGGTAGTGGCGGTATCTGCCATGATGATTCTCCTCGTCTTGAGCCTAGTTGGAGCTGGGCAGCGTTGCCGGAGCCTCGGCGCCGAGCTTTTTACCAAAGGCCTCGAGCAGGCGGCTCGCCACGAGCGTCAGGATCAGGTAGACCACGAGCGCCACGCAGTAGACCTCCATCTGGCGGTAGTACACGCCGGCGACAGTGGTGGTGGCGTACATGAGGTCGAACACGCCGATGACCGAAAGCACCGACGAATCCTTGATGTTGATGATGAGCTCGTTGGTGAGCGCCGGAATCGCGTTTTTAATGCCCTGGGGGAACACGACTTTGCGCATGGCTTGCCACTGCGACAGGCCCAGCGAGCGCGCCGCCTCGGCCTGGCCGGGATCGATGGACTCGATGCCGCCGCGCAGGACCTCCATCATGTAGGCGGTGGAGTTGAGCGAGATGGTGACGAGGCCGGCGGTGAAGGTACTCCAAATCTGGTTGGCCTGGGCGGTCTCGAAGCCCATGCCGCGCAAAACGGTGAAGCCCGCGTAATAGATGAGCAGGCCCTGGACCATCATGGGCGTGCCGCGCACGATGGTGGAGTAGATGGTCGCAAAGCCGCGGCCGATGCTCTTAAAGAAGCGCACCAGGTCGTTGTCCACGCGATCGAAGGTCTGAATGCGCAGGAACACAAAAAGCAGCGCCAGGAAAAAGGCGATGACGGTACCGAAGGTCGCAAGTGCAATGGTGATCTCGATGCCGCGGATAAAGAAGTCGCCGCTCTTGTAGGTCATGTAGACCAGGCTCGACAAAAAGTCGCTGGGGTTGGAGTCCGAGACAATGCTCACCTGCACCAGGTCGATAAACGACATGACGCAACGGTCGATAAAGAAGATCGCCGCGATGGCGACCACGACGTAGCTGCCTAAGCGTGCGCCACGACGGAAACGCTCGGATGCGAACGGCGACGTTTCGCGATAGTCGTTCCAGTGCATAAGTTTGGTGACCAGCGCCGCCGCCGACACGACGAGCCAGGCCCAAAGGATTGCCCAGAGGCAGTCTTGGAACACGCCCGTAGGCGCCAAGAAGCTCAGCGGCGTAGGATTGCGTTGGCTAAACGCCAGGCCGAGCGCCGCGACAACGCTCGTGCCCAGGTACACATAACGGTGGTCGGCCTTGATAAAGGAGGCCAGACGATTGATGGTTTTCATGCTGCCTCCCTATGCCGGCTGACGGTCAAGGCACGCGTCCCACATTTGGTCGCGCTCCTCCTGGCTGACGCCCTTGAGCGTCTTGTCGATGAGCTTAAGCAGCTTGTCCGAGCCCTTGCGGCAGCCGACGTTTGCCGCGACCTCCTGCTTAAAGCCCTCGCCCTCGGCAAAATGGATGGGGACGATACCGGGATTTTGGGCCATATAGCCCTTCTCGTTCTCGGTGTTGTAGGTCACGGCATCGCACGTGCCCTGCAGCAGGTTCGAAAACACCGTGGGAACCGAATCGACCGGGTTCTTGTGGACAACGCCCGGGATCTCGTCGATGACGGTATCGAGCATGGTGTCCTTTTGGCCGAGTACCGTGGCACCGCTAAAGTCGCTGAGCTTGGTGGCGTTTTGGTAGGGGGAACCCTCTTTTACGAACAGGCCAAAGTAGCCAATGAAGTACGGGTCGGAGAAGCCGACCGACTCCTCGCGCTCGGGCGTGGCGCTCATGCCGGCGATGATGAGGTCGATCTGGCCGTTGTTGAGCGCATCGATAAGGCCCGAGAAGCTCTGCTTGACGGCAACGGGCTCGCCACCGAGGGCTTTGCAGACGATCTTGGCGATCTGCACGTCGTAGCCATCGGCATAGGCGCCCTGCACGTTGTCGATGGGGATGGTGAACTCACTGGCTTCGGAAACCTGCCAGTTGTACGGGGCGTAGGCCGCCTCCATGCCAATGCGGATCTTGTCCTTGCCGATCACGGAATCGGACAGGTCGTCGCGACCGCCGCCCGTCGTGGGCTGAACCACCTTGAGCGTGGACGGGCGCTGACAGCCGGCGAGCGCGCCGGCGACGACGGAAGCGCTCGCAGCGAGAGCGCTACCCAAAAAGATGCGACGGCTGCATACCGGCTGTGGATGCGCGTCGCGTTGATGGGGAGAATGCATAATCTGCCTTCCCTGTTGAATCGTATGCTGACGACTTAACAGGATATACGCCAGCGACCAGCAGCGCAGCACATGCTCGAAAAATTAATAGACACACGGTAGCCATTGGGAGCGTCGATGTTTTGGCAATGCCAGCGAGCGCCACCCAGAGCGAACAAGTTGGCATGAAAAAGGCAAGGCATAGACCTTCTGGTCATGCCGTGCCTTTTGAATGACAAATTGTCGCTCTGGGTGGCGCGCAGCGTCGACCGGCCCGCCGTTCGTCAGAACGGCGGAACCTAAGGGCGCAGCGTCGACCGGTCCGCCGTTCGTTAGAACGGCGGAACCTCTAGAGCAGGGTGACGCTAAAGCTGCGGACGTCCGTCTCGCCCGGCGCCAGCGTAATGGTGTTGACCTTGTGCTCAAAGACGTCGTCCTCGGTGTCCATGGTGGTGTGGCCAGTCCAAGGCTCGAGCGCCACAAACGGGGCGTCGTTGGCGGCAGACCACACGCCGATGTACTTAAAGCCCTCAAAGTCGATCTTCACGCCGTGACCCGACTTGCGGCCGCGCAGCGTGAGCGTGGAGCCCGGAGTATCGGTGAACATGATGGCATCGTTATCGAAGCTGCGGTGCGTGATGGGCAGCACGTCAGAGTTATCGGGCGCCTTGTAGCTGCCCTCGAACGTCATGAGGCCATCGGGCGTGATGATGGGGGCCTCGTTGGTCCAAGCCTCGGTAAATGCCAGCTCGTAATCCTCGAATGCCTCGTCCTCGGCACCGGGGGCGGGCACGTTAAATGCAGGGTGGCCGCCCACCGAGAACGGCAGGTCCACGTCGCCGGTGTTGGTGACGGCAAAGGTCTGGGTAAGCGTGGCGTCGCCGGTTAGGGCATAGGTCATGTTGAGCTTAAAGTGGAAGGGGAAAGCCTTGAGCGACTCGGGCGTGTCGGTGATCTCGTACGTTACCGAGGAGCCGTCCTCCGAAACCTCGACCAGCTTGTGCTCGACGATGCGCGCGAGTCCGTGGCGCGGCATCTCGCAGGTGCCAGCCGCAGACGTCGCTGTGTTGTTGCGCAGCGATCCCACGATGGGGAACAGAATGGGCGCGTGCTTGCCCCAAAAAGCCGGGTCGCCCTGCCACAGATACTCGTTGCCGTCGAGGGCAAGGCTCGTGAGCTGGGCTCCCATGGAATCGATGGCCGCGGTGAGGCCGCCGCGCTTGATGGTGGTGACGGTAGACATGCTACTTCCTCCAAAAGTAAACAATAGTGTCGAGGGCTATTGTGCCACTCTTGGCGGCAAGGAGAAGCGGCAGGCGCAGTTATTGAGCGATTGCGTAAAGGTCGAACCCGCCCTGCGGCGTGCTGTCGACCGTATCGGGCGCCTGCGAGTTAAAGCTCACGGGAACCATGCGCTTTGAGGCGCGGAAGCGCGTGCCATCGGTGGCGACGGGCGGCTCGTCGACGGTGAGCTCGTAGTCGCCGGGCTTGAGTTCGATGCCGTCGCCAGCGGAGTTGACATATTGATACTCGTCAATCGCCTGCCCCCTGAGCGTGCGGCCCACGATATGGATGAGCATCTGGCTGTCGCCGCGCGCGGTGTCCCACGTCGCGCCGTCCTTGACCTCGACCGACACATGTACCGAGCGCGTGCGGCTGAGCGATTGTTCGACAGACATCTCGACCTTGGCTGCGTCTTTTCGCTGCTGCTCGACATGGACCCAGACATTGCCGATCGCCGAGCAGGCAATGACGCCGGCCATAAAGGCGATGAGGATGGGACCGAGTGGTGAGCGGCGACCCGCGTCTTCCTCGCGGGCCAGATTGGGACGATGCGTGGGCGCGGGCGCTTGGGCACCCTGCGAGGGCACGTCGAGGATACTGAAGGATGCCGTGCTGCCGGGGTCGATGTTGTGGCGCGGCTGCGGCGTCTTTGCCGGCGAGATCGACATGTCGGCCGGTTCGCTGAGCGTGGCGGTAGCATCGGCCTTCGCCTCGTCGGCCTCGGCCTGGGCCCAGGCTTGTTCGAAGGTTAGGGGTTCGGCGGGATCGGGGGCAGAGTCCGGCTCGACGTCCTCGGCGCCAGCAACGGCATCAGCCTCGTCGCTCGACACGTCACGCGGCGCGGGCTCGTCCCACTCCTCGTCCGGAGCCTCGCCCTCGCTATACCACCATTCAAAGTTATCGATATCCATACGGGGCGCCCCTTAGGCCTCGCAAATAAACACTTGCTAGCTTTATACCCTCAGACGGCACGAGGGCTCGCACGGAATGCGAAAAAGGACTGCTCCTTTGTCGCATCGAAACGAATCTGTTTGCGTTTAGCCGCGGGTAATCTTATTTCTCAACAAGAAGTCGACTGCCCCCACGATTCTGATGCCATCGATGTCCGTTGGATGGTCGCCATCCCTGACAATCAGAATCTTCTCATACGAATCAGGAATTTTTCCTAGCGTGCTTAGCTTGAGCGGTCGCAGCTCGCGTTCTCTCGTCGCCTCGGCATCGATCCGTTCGGTAACCTGGATATATTTGCGGTCCGATCCCTCGCCGATTGCGACAAAGTCGATTTCCCCCGCGCGCAGATGGCCGCAAAACACTTCGTATCCTTCAAATACAAGCTGGTTGTAGATAACGTTCTCGAGCATCCTTCCGCTATCGCTACCTCTATATCCGTCAAGATAGCTGCGAATTCCCGTATCAGCTATGTAATATTTACCGCCTGTCTTAAGAAGCTCCCGCCCCTTGATGTCATACCTTTTTACTTTGGTAAACAGGTACGTCTCTTCCAGAGCGTCAATATATGCCGACACCGTCGATGCGTTGGTCTTACCGCCTGCCGATTCGTTGAGCGTCCCTACGATTTTGTTGACCGAGGTTTGGTTGGAGATGTTGTCTGCCAGATACGCACAGAGCCGCTCGAGAACATCGCGCTTGGTGATAGCTCCGCGACCCCTACGCGTCGCACGCGACAGGATATCGCGCGCGACGATCGTCTGGTAGAGGCTACGGATATAGTCGCGACACAGCTCACGTCTCGGCTCATCATGGGCCAGAAACGGCATGCCGCCGTAGGTTATGTACTGCTCAAGCACGGTATTTGAATTAAGGCGATCGCCCGTCTTGGAAACGAGCTCAACCCTCTCACCAAGCCCTTCAGCGGCGACCGCATCAATCGAGCGAAAATCAAGATACTCGCCAAACGTGAGAGGCTGCATCTTGACCTCGACATATCGGCCCGAGATAAGCGTTGCGAGCTCGCTCGATAGCAAAAAGGCATTGGAGCCCGTGACATAGATATCGCACGGCAAATCCACTCGGAGCGAGTTGACCGCCTTTTCCCAACCTTCGACATTCTGGAGCTCGTCAAAGAACAGGTAGGGATGATCGATGCCGTCGATGCGCTCCCGAACCATACGATAAAACGTCAGATAATCCGTAATTCCCGCGTACTCTAGAGATTCCATCTTAAAGGTCAGCAAACGCTCGGCTGGCACCCCCTGTTGCGCCAGATAGTCCCTCATCATGTCCAATAACGTTGATTTGCCACAACGGCGTATGCCCGTCACGATTTTGATGAGGTCGGTATCCTGAAAAGCAATGAGTCGATCAAGATAACGGCTTCGGCGAACGATATCCATAGAGTCTCCCTAGCGCCCGACCAGACATGAAATCTTATAAACTTGCATTTTTTGCAAGTTTATAAGATTTTACCTTAGAAACTTGCAGAATTTGCAAGTTTCTAAGGCATGGAATGTGACAAACGGACTGCCCCTTTGTCACATCTGGAGGGCGACGCGAATGGAGGGGGCCTCGAGGGCCTCGCGGAGCCAGGGGGCCAGCTGCTCGGGGCGACCCTGCAGATAGCCGTCGAGCTCGGGCGGGGCCACGCGGCGCACCTCCGAGATTTCCTCTTGGTTGATGCACAGCTCGCCCGGCTCAACATGGGCCGCGAACACCTCGCACCATTCGCACTCGCAGCGGCCGTCGCCGTGGTCCTCGCGGTACACCACGTGACCGAGGTGCTTGAGCTGATCGGGCTCGCGCGTAATGCCGAGCTCCTCGTTGATGCGACGCGCCGTGGCAGCCGCGACATCTTCCCCGGGGAGCGGATGGCCGGCGCAGCTATCGGCCAGCACCCCGCCCCACAGGCGCTTGAGCGGACTGCGGCGACAGAGCAGCAGGCGCGCGTCTTCGCCCCGACCCTCAACCAAAAGCGTCAGAAATGCCTGATGCAGAATGCCCTCGCCGGCATGGGCATCGATGCGATCGACGGGGCCAAGCGTCTCGCCGGTCGCGGCATCGACCGCCACGACCTCGGCGCCCGCGCCGCCCTCATCCCAGCCGGCGCGCAGGATGCGCGCGGCGGCCTCCTCGAGCGCAAACTTGCCCTCGCCCGCTGCAACCTTTGTCGTGTGCATACCCATGGGATCTCCCGTCGCCCGCGATGTACCTGAGACCATCTTCGCCTGTATTGCGACTATACAGGCAAGCGCAGCCTGCGACAAAGGGGACGGGCACCTGACACATTCTGGTAGAGTTGCAGGGACTGAATTCAGCTCATATAACGCAACATGGGAGCAACTGCCTTGACCACCGCAACTTCGTCCACAACAGCATCAACCGCCGCCGCGCTCTCCCCCGCGCGCACCAAGCTCTGCCTGGCGCTGCTCGTACTGTTGGGATTCTCGCTCGGCTGCTCCGAATTCGTGGTCATCGGCATCGAAAGCGACTTGGCGACGGAACTCGGCATATCGCTTGCCACTGCGGGCCAACTTATTAGCGTGTTTGCGCTCGTCTACGCCATCGCGACGCCGGTGCTTGCGCTCAGCACGGGGCGATTCCGCCGCCACCAGTTGCTCATGTGCTACAGCATCGTCTTTGTGCTCGGCAACCTGGTCATGGCGTTGGCGCCCAACTTCCAGGTGCTGTTTATCTCGCGCATTGTCCTGGGCTCTGTCTCGGGCGCACTGCTCGCCGTGGGTGTGACGTACATCCCCGAGCTGCTGTCCCCGCAGCAAACCTCACTTGCCATCTCGGTCGTGTACGGAGCGTTTTCCGTGGCAATGGTCTTTGTCACTTCGATCGGCAAGTTTGTGGCCGACACGCTCGATTGGCACGTGGCCATGTACGGCACGCTGACCTTTGCCGTTTTGATCTGCGGAGCGCTCGTGGCGTTTATGCCGCGCGCTGGGCAAACCGACGAGCCTGCCACCTTTCGCGAGCAGGCGGGGCTGCTGCGCGAGCCGAGCATCATCACCGGCATGCTCATCTTTTTGTTTGGCGTGGGGTCGGTCTATGTGTTCTACGGCTACGTGACGCCTTATCTTGAGCAGGTGCTGGGCATGGGCACGGTCGAAGCCAGTACCACGCTTATGGCCTACGGCGTGTTCTGCCTGATCTCGAACATCCTGGGCGGATGGATCGACGCGCGTTTTGGCATGAAGGCACTGCTTGTGACGTTTGTACTGCAGGCTGCGGCGTTACTCGGGCTGTTTGCAGTGGGCGGCACCATGCCGCTCGCGCTGGTCTTTGTCTTTAGCTTGGCTCTGCTCATGTACCTGTTCTCGGTGTCGTGCATCACGCACTTTATGGACGTGGCACGCAGCCGCCATCCCAAGTCGATGGTACTCGCAAGTTCGGTTGAGCCCATGGCGTTTAACGTCGGCATCTCGTTTGGCACCGCAGTGGGCGGCGCCGTGGTAAGCGGCGTTGGCATTGCGTACGTGGGCGCCGTGGGCGCCGCGTTCTCGCTTGTGGCCTGGGCGCTCACGCTGGTGACGATTAAGCTGGCACGTTGGGAGCGCCGTCGTCAATCAGCACGGCCCCGGATGCAGGCATAGGGGCGAACATAGCCCAAGGTGGCGAGCAACCGGTGAACCGCCCAATATGAGTATGTTTATCCGCCCGGAAGCTTCAGCAGTGCAATTTCGTGTACTTCAGATACACGCTTTTCTACGATTTCGTGTATCCGAAGTACACGAAATGCGCGTGGGGTAAATCAGAACCACCCTTAAAAAGGGTGGTTTGCTCTTAGGGTATAACCC
>CAVCKO010000053.1:0-11156 GCA_963602825.1 Treponemataceae bacterium
ATAACGTCTACGAGTTCGCCCATTCCGGTAAAGTATCTGTTAAGCGGAACACCAGGGTCGTTTATATCGCAATCAGGTATAACCGATACCGGCACTCTGGCGGTCTTACCATCAGCGTCGAACAGCAACAGCGAATCACGGTTGTTCACGCTGATAAACATCTGTGGAACTCCCGGAGTTGAACCTACATTGCCTACATAGGATACTCCATCATGAAGCTTCTTGCAGATTCCGTTCTTTCCGATAGCGAGAATATGGTTGGACTTCGGTATGTGCTTCTTGTTAACCATATCCAGTACCTTGGATTTTCTCGGAACTCCAAACCGCTTGATGCCGTCCTGAAGCTCCTTGATGATATCCTCGTCAATCAGATTGACATCCTTGAGTACATTCTCGATGTGTGCAATCTGGTCAATGAGTTCTATCCGTTTCGCCTTATATCCCTCATAGGCTTCCTTAGTAAAGTCGCGAACATGCATTTCTGCAATCGCATTTGCCTGAATGTGAGATATATTGATTTCAGCATACTGCTCCATGAGCTTGTCTGCAAACTCTGCATTGGTTGCGCTATTCTTTCCAAGCTGCAAGGTTCTTTCAGCGTTAGTGCCTTTGAGAATATAGAGCAGGACATCATTGATATGCTGCTGCTCAAGAAGTTTTGAGAGCTTTGCACTGTAACTAGCCTGCTTATTCTCTCTGCGGTACGCTATCCAAGCATGAAGAAACGATGTGATGCTGTAGTCATAGTCCGTGTAGTCATCAATCAGCTTGATGTTGACCGGATAACTCTTCTCGAGCTTACTGTCCTTTTTATACAACTTCTCGAGGAATTCCTGCGGATTTGCATCAGGACGGAGTTTCAGTATTAACTGAATTCCGTTCTTATCGTTTGATCTGTCCTTGATATCCATGAGCTGGTCCTTGAGCCATGCGTTGGACTTATCATCGCGCATGCCTATGATGGCATCTTTTATCTCGTTAGAACCAACCGCGTATGGAACCGCCGTGATTACGATCGTATTGCTTATGTCATCAATCTTAGTCACAGCACGCATTGTGTAACTGCCAACGCCGGTTCTGGATATCTTTTCGAATTCTCCTTTGTCGAGCACATAGCAGCCGGTCGGAGAATCCGGTATAAGCGTAATCTCCTGTTTGGGGTTCCGGATAAGAGATATGGTCGCGTTCAATACCTCAGCCACATTATACGGAGGTATATTCGACGACAGACCATATCCAATACCGAGAACACCGTTGAATAACGCATGTGGATATTTAGCCGGAAGAACCACAGGCTCTTCAGTCTTTCCGTTAAACGACATCTTGAAATCAACCACACTGTTTTCGAAGTCTTCAAAGAAACACTTCCAAGCATACTCGCTCATTCGTGCTTCAATGTATCGTCCAGCAGCATGGTCATCACCCATCGACATCTGGGAACCATAGTTACCCTTACCGTCAATCAGGCATGCGTTGTTTGAGAACGGCTGACCGAGAGAAACGATAGTTTCGACGACAGCCGAGTCGCCGTGCGGGTGAATCGAGATTGTGCGTCCTGCAATTTCAGCAACCTTATTCCTCTCTTTCCTCGAATAGTGCTTGTACAGAATATACATGAGTCGCCGCGCACCAGGCTTAAGTCCATCTATCATGGACGGGATTGTTCTGTATAGGTTCTTATTCGCGCCACAAATCTGGTTGTAGGTACGGCATACTTCACCTATAGGTCTAGAATATTCTTTAGACATCTTGTCCTCACCTCCGTTAGTTGTCCAAGTCGTCGCGGTCGATTGTGTATGACTTCATCATATCTCTTCTAGCCTGTTCCCATTTAGCGCCAGTGCCATGAAGTACCATGAATTCATCCATGTCCTTGTCGTAATCAGCCGTCGTCAACTGAATGAGTGTCCTCGTATCAGGATTGAGAGTTGTTCTCCACAGGTCCTGAGGGTCATTCTCGCCAAGTCCCTTGAATCTTGTCACTATCTTAGGACGACGAGATGATGTATAATCGAAGAACTCACATAACGGAAGTTTCACCCACTTCGCATTGTCATTCTCCTTATCCTTTACGGAAAGCCTGTCGCCGTACTTGATATAGATGGGGAATAACTTTGCATGGGTCTTGTTTATCAGACGCTCACCAATGTCAAGAATCTGATACTTGTAGTTGATATTGCCGTAGATTCTCATGCGGTCCATATCGAAGAGCATCTCTGGAAACTCATTCTGAATCATCGCCTGGAAATCAACGCCCTCTTTTTCAATGAGGTCGTGAATATCAGACATTGACGGATTCTCACCGCATTTACTCAGGAATGAGCAAACCATCTCAAGCAGCCTCTTATTGACCTGGAAGTGCTCGGACAGTTCCTTGAGGAATTCGGGATAGTTCTTGGTATCCCACGCGAAGTCGTAAAGTTCGTCTCCGCTAAGCTCTTCCCTGTGCATCTTCACACGGTAGAACTTCTTAAGCTTCTTGATGAAGCGCTCAGTGTACTCCTGCTTGTCGGATACGAACGGATTTGATTTATCCGCAACTTCATAGAGCGGAGGAACCGCTACATAGAGCATTCCGCGTTTCACAACTTCAGGCATGAACTTGAAGAAGAATGCCGCATAGAGCGAACGTATACCGTAGCCGTCGATATCAGCATCCGTCATTATGATAATCTTATCATACTTGAGTTTGTCAATATCAAACTTGGGACCGATGTTACAGCCAAGCACTTTAACGAGGTTCTTAAACTCTTCATTATCGAGGATGGTCGTGCCATCTCTCTTGAATGAGTTTGCAGATACACCACGGAATGAATAAAGCGCCTGAGTATCCGGGTCGCGTGCAAGCTGTGCAGAGCCTCTTGCGGATTTTCCCTCTACAAGGAATATCTCCTTATACTGGCGGCCGCGATTGTTACACGGAATGAAGTTCTTCATTCTATGCTCATCCCATACCGTAACAGACTCCTTGATTACGCTGGACTTAATCTTATTCATCTCAACACGAGCCTTCGCATTGAGCTTGACAATCTTAATCAGTTTGTCAAGGATATCCTTGTTCGCTTCGAAGTATTCCTGTACAGCTTTTGTAGCCATACTCTTAACGAGAGAGAATACCTGCTCGGAAGATATCTTCTGCTTTGTCTGACCAGTGAAACCGACATTCTGCATATCGGTATCAAGGTCGACGATGATGTTCATTCCGCTCTGCACGTCCATCCAGATGATATCGTACTTCGCCGCCTCACGTTCTGTAAGGCTTTTCTTTGCGGCATTAGCGATATACCTAGAGAGAACCTCTTTAACCGCGTCCAAATGGTCGCCGTTATCGATGGTATTTATGAGGTTACAGAAGGAGTCGATGAACTCGGGATTGTCATTTCCATATACGAAACAGAATCTCAGAGTTGCAGATTTCTTCTGATGGCGGTCCTGAACATCCTCAGTGAACTTCTCAGTTGCTTCAAGAGCAACTATAGAACTTATGGGGGTGGTTGTATGAGCAGCAAGGTAGTCCTTGAACGGACGAGTCTTTATCTTATACTCCTCCTTAAGCTTGTTGCCCTTGTAAACCTCGAACTTGACCTTTATTTTAGCGCTGAACAAGAACGAGAGCTTATCAATCCAATCGAGTATTTCCTTATAAGGAATCTTTGTATTCTTTCCGAGATACTGCTGTGACGGAGAGAACTCGATTGTGGTTCCGTGAGACGAACCGAGGTTCTTACGATGGGTATCTGATACCTCTTTACCCTCGTTGAATACCAGTTCATATACAGTATCTTCATTGATAGCACGGACTATCATTTTGAAGTATCGGCTCATTGCGTTAACGCAGGTTAAGCCGACGCCGTTTTCGCCAGCAGATGCACCAGACGATTCTCTGGTTATCTTCGAGCCAGCGTTTATCTTAGTACACGCAACCTTCATAGACTCAGGGGGAAGTCCTCTTCCGTTATCTGTAACAGTCATCAGGTCGCTATCGATGTCGTAGGTTATTGTCACCGTATCGGCCGGCGACGCTTTGTTGAGGCACTCGTCGAATGCATTATTGATAACCTCAAATGCAAGGTGCCTTGCACCCTTATTTCCGAGATATGACATATACATCCCAGGCTTGGTCTGTATCTTTTCAATATCATCTTCAATATGGGTTATTTTATCCAATTGATATGACATATGGTCAGTCCTTTCCTTGGTTTTTTGGATTAACGACTTGTTAATCTTAAAATTACTTACAACCACGACCATATAGTCGGGGTCATAGAAACCATACCCCATAAAAAAGTGCACCTGGGTTTTCCAGGTGCACCTTTATTGGTGAAATGTTTCCGGACGCCGGGAATTACTTTCTCATCCAGCTGTTGAACGTGCTGGAAGAATTGCCCTTGTTGCCGTGCTTCTTCTTTTTCTTCTGACCCTTGGCCAGGCTCGCGACAATGCGCTTCTTCGTCTTGAACATCTTCTTCAGATGGTTCTTTGAGAAGACGATAGCCTTGGTGATGGGCTCATCAGCGGCGTTTGCCTCAACCATCAGGTATTCGAGCTGGTCGTAGAAGTCGAACATCTCCTTCTTCAGGCGCTCGTCCTGTTCCTTAGTGTTCGGAGTGATGTTGACGTACTCGCCGCAAGCAGTGCAACGCAGTCTGTTGCCGTCGCGCGTCAGTGTATTCTTCATCTTACCCTTCGGGGTGTATACGTGGTGTGCGCAGCTCCTTCTGGTGACCTTGGTTGCCTTCGGGTCGTGAGGAATCTTGATTGCGCCGTGCTTTCCGCCGTGGTACTTGTCGACGATACCGATAACTTCCTTTGCAGTTACATCGGCTCTGTCGAACTTCTGCAGTATAGTCATACTCTTCTTCTTGTCTGACATGGTTTGGTCCTCCTTATAATTACAGATACTTCTTGTTCCCGACATTTTCGCCGAGAATCTTTACAACGGATGCGATCTTGGGATAGTCATCCGCAGCGATTGTGCTCAGGTATACCCTGCGGTTGCAGTCGCGGTTGTTCCGTTCGTCGTTCTGACGTATGTGAATATACGAACGAATGATACGTTCGATATCCGCCTTAGAGTGCTTGGACTCCATGCGGTCGAGGCACCAAGACGTAATCTTGTTGTACAGTGCCTTCTGGCTTTCGGTGAAGTCAGCGATGACGTCCTTCTTCTCGAGGAGAAGCTGAACGCAAAGCGAGCTGAGGTCAGTCTCATCGTCGTCCTTGATCTTGAACAGGACCTTCATAACTTCATCGAACTTAACCTCTTCATCCTTTGCATATCCATACATGCAGGTCAGGAGGCTGTTGATGTAGTAGCGGTACTGTCCGCGTTCCTTGAGAACGTCAACCGTCGGCAGAATCGTAACGAAGTCGAATGCCTGCTTCTCAGGGACGCCCTTCTCAAGAAGCTTCTTGTACTTCTTCTTGATGATGAGCTTGATAAGCTTTTCAACATCCTTCGTCTCGACAACGCCTTCCTCACCGCCGTTTTCCTGGTTCCACGCATGGGCCTTCATCAGGAACTGGCGATACATGATGGGAAGCATGTCGATGTTTTCAACGTCAGCCTTGTCTTCAACGAGCTCGATAAGATACTTGACGAACTCTTCGTCGTATACCTTCTCCTTGATTGCATCGATGATGTCTGCGTACTCCTTAATGCCTGCGCGCGTAACCGCGAACTTAACAGCGGCGGGGAGATACTCGACAAGGTTGTCGATGTAGCGGAGCTTAAGCCGCTTGAGCATCTTCTTCTTTTCTTTCTTGGAATCGCAGCCATCGAGGGCGTACTTTTCCTTCTTCTTGTAGGACTTGAAATTCGCTTCTGCGAACTTTGTCACGTCCTTGGGCACACCGTTATTGTCACGGCGGTTGTCGTCGCGGCGATTATTGCGCTCACGGTTCTTATCATCGTCGTGCTTGTGGTGCTTCTTCTTGTCTTTTGCCATAAAGATTTCCTCCTTATATTTTTTAGGCTTTAATCAACGTGTTACGCCGATGATTAAAACCTATACCGAATATAAAATTCGGGGCACGAACATTGTTGCTCGTGCCCCGTATAATATATCTCTGATTAGTTAATCATCAGACGCCGAATCTGGAGAATATCTCCTGCACATCCACCTTGGAATCGGCAGAAGGCTTAGCGCTGTCGCCAGCATGCTTCTTCGCATTGAGTTCGCCGAGGTCGATATCATCAAGTCCGTTCTGACGAGTGCTTGCCGCATTGAGAGCTGCATTGATTTCGTCGATTCTGTCCTTGATTCTGTCGATACGGTCGTCGATTCTCGAGAGACCGGACGCTACGACCACAACGTCGTTCGCCAGTCCAGCTGTGGCGCCGTCCTTGATAACGAAATGCTGGAATGTCTCAACCGGAGTTCCGATGAATTCCTGTACGCCAGGAACCTGTCCGTCGAACTTTTCAGCGCATCTGTCGTCGAGTATGGAGATTATGCCGAGTCTATGTACGATATGGTCTCTGTTAGTCTCAGCATGGGCGTTGCTCTTGAAGTCTTCAACGATCATGCTGTCGATTGACGTCTTGTCGAGCATCTTCTCCTTGATGTTCATTGCGCCGGCGATTACGATACGACCAGCGGTTGTGAGTATTGCAGTCATATCCTTCTCGTCGATTGCCGAATACTTCGTGCCCACCTGAAGACTGCCGCGGAGAATATCGATATCTCTAACGATAGCCTCGTTGATGCCTTCCATCATGGTATTGACCGGAGAATCAGCAAGCTTCTCATTGTCATACACCATGTAAGGTACGCCGCTCGTTGTCTCATACAGTTCCTTGAAGTACTCGAGCGTATTCGCCTGGGCACTCATAGCCTCGCTGATAGTCGGAAGGATGCCGATGAGAATGAAGTGGGTATCGACGTAGAGACTCTTCAGAATCTCTGTGAGCAGCGGAGCCGCTCCAGAACCTGTACCACCGCCGGTACTTGAGATGACGAAGACGAAGTCCTTATGACCGTCTCCGTCCACATCGAAGAACTTACGAACAGTTTCGTTCTGTACGATATTCTTGATGCTGGTCTTGATGAATAGCTTAGCTTCATCGCGATTCTTACCGGCGCCCTTTGCGTCGCCAATCAGAATCTTTTTAACGTTGTCCCCGAGTGTATCGAGGTCTTTCTGGCTTGAGTTGAGAGCAAGCGCATCTACTCCAAGCCTCTCTGCAGCAAGCGCTGCATTCTGTCCGCCGGCATTGCCGACACCTATGATGCCAATGTTGAACATATCGTGGTCCTCCTTTGAAATTTTGTCCGTTGGCCTCTAGATAATATATCCCCAAAAAACGCCTCGAGCAGAAATCGCCGAGCACCACACGGCACCCGGCGATAACTGTTTGGAAATAAAGTCTCTATGGCAAACTTTGGGGCTTCTTAACCCTAAAAAGTTGTTAGTGCCTTAATTAAGAACCATACACCCTGTATATGATCTCCATATCCTTTGTGGTAGACAGCGGCTCAGTCTGGAAGTTCAGCTTACTGAACAGCTTGATGTTTGTGAAGTCTCCACGGGAGGAATCCTTCTCAGCGCAGTATAGTGCGAGCTCGTTAATACGTGCGCTTTCAGGCATGCCGATAGCGTTGAAGTACTGCTTGAGGTCCTTCTTGCTGATGGTCAGGTTGATTTCGGTGAATGACTCGATGCCCTCGGTTCTGATGGAATCGAATACGGTTCCAGCGCCGGACTCAGTTACATTGGTACCATCCTCATCGGGATCGGGGTTGTCTCTCCACAGATGGATGATTTCTGGGTCTGAATCGAACTGCTTTGCATAGTACAGCGTAGCATTCGATACGCCCATGAAATCAGCATGGACTTTCTTACCCCAGTACATCGCAGCTTCACTACTTGTGAGCGCCGGATAGTTGTCACTGTCCTCTGCAGATACGATTCTGAACGGAATAGGCTGAACCAGTGCGCGCTCATTGTATGATACATCGGTCGCAGTCACGCTGTTTTCAGGAGCACCGCCGGTACCAACGCCAAACAGGCACACATGATGCTGAGGGGAGTATGGAGCAACCGGCTTCCCTGTAAGCGGGTCGATGATAGTATTGAGGCTGGTGTCTGTATCAGCACCAAACGGGAATGGGAAATCGGGGTCAGATATGTACCCAGTGTTTACCTGACCAGACACGTTGAAGAGCTTCTCCATGACGTACTGCACGCCGCCAATAGGAACCATGTTGCTCCTCTTGAACAGCACCTTATCAAGGTAGGAACCCTTGTCAGGAGTTGTATGTCTGCCGTAACCGGCGATAATTTCTGTTTTTGCCCACAAACCACCATGGGTGGGTCGTCCATAGGCGGGTCGTCTGTCATTGAGGCTGACAGAATCTCTGAGATTGATTTTACTCATTTGGATATCATCCTTTCTCATGATGTGAATTTAGTTTTGTCTCCCATAGGGAGAGTGTCCTTAAGTATGAATCTCGATCTGACCTCTTCAAACCCATCATGAATGAACGGGAGTTCTTTCGGTTCAAGAATCTTATTCGTAACTCTGGACGTGTCCTCAAGCGCAAGTCCTGTGTCGTTCTTACGTTCCTTAAGGAAATCTCTGACGTATCTATCAGAGAAAGTTAGGTGATCGCCCACGTCGTGGTGAACGTGGATAAAGGCAATATCATTCACAAGCACCTGTTCTTTTTCATTGAGGTGCCGTACAGGTATCATGATGATATCCGTTAATGATGCATCGCCCCTTGCGCCCTTTCTGATACGGTCGTTGCGCTCCACAATGATGGTGTAATCCATCCAGTCATGAAGTCCGAATAGGTCCTTATCCTCAAGAGCGACACTAACGAAGCTAATCATTTCATCATGAAGATGAAGCGCTTCGTATTCTTTTAATCTGGATACAATCCTCGATATAACATCACTGTGGGTGAGCTTCAAGGACGCATCTCTCCAAAGTTCGTCTTTCTTTATATACGCGATTTCATCCAAAAGGTGAACCATGTTCAACGCCTTAGTGTTAAACAGATACACTACATTCAGACCAATCATATCTGTCGTGTACGACTTAAAGAATCTTATAAGGGTTATCAGAGCATTAATCGCACCGCCGGTTATGTCATTCAGCGTATAGAGTTCTTTCAAATCCGCGATCGTTGCATTTAAGCGAGCAAGAATATGTGAGATATATGCGGTCGCTTTATCCTTTTCCATATTCCAAGCCGAATCGGGATTTGAAAATTCCCTCTTCTGGTTCCATGGGGAGAATGGCGATTCCATATCTCCACTCAGCCCGACGGCATCGTCGAGGATCGAGTATAGCTCAGGATTTATATAACGAAGGAAATCTCTAAACGTTTTTGCAAACTTAGGGTTTCCATCTTTATCAGTACCCATAGAAAACACCTGGTCGGATGCTTTCTTAATGTAAAGGGTCTTCCAGAGCGTTTTGTATGCGCGATATGCTCGAATATCCGTTGCACGAGCCATCGCATCCGTCAGTTTATCACGAAGGTTATATATGTTTTTGTATAACCTGTTTATGGACTCCACGTTGTATACAGAGAGATTCTCAAGATACTTTGCAAGGTCGCTGTCTACAAAACGGTTGTTAAGGATTTCTTTACGAACCGCCTCAAGCTCCTTGGGGTCTTTGAGAAGGTCAAAGTTGAATCCAAGCAGATGACGTTCAGTCTTCTTGTCTTTTGACGACTTAATGTCAGTGACTATGGACTGTGGATCCAGTGTGTAATCGAATCCTTCTACATACAGAATATCCGATGCTTCACTTACAATCTCACCGCACAAGCCGTGTTTTTTGCACAGCAACGTGCAGCATGCGATTACGCAATCGAATATACTTACGGTGGTATGCCCCATTATCTTCGGTAATGAAACCTTGATCTTACTCATCTCACTGCGCTTATCGATGCACATATTGAGGAAGTAAATGCACTGGAACATGACCTCGGATAGTTTGAACGCAACATTGATGCTGAGGTATTTACTCTCAGCGTAGTTGTATTCGGATTCATATAGAATCTGCTTTACCTCATCATCATACCAGAATGGGTCTGCGCTCGTAATTTCGTTGTAAGATTCCTTATTGCGAACGACCTGAAGAGCCTGGTATGCGTCACGGTCTTTAACCTCAAGCTTCTGGAAGTAGAGGTCGAATTCCTGCGCATATTCGTCAACGGTCTTTTCTTTTCCTGGGAGCGGATCTACATGGATTGGTTTTCCGTTGGTATCAAACCGCTGTTGTTTAACGATAAGATACTTATAGATGCCGATGTTATTAAATCCCAGGATATTCGCAATATCATAAAGAACCTTATCCGTCGCTTTATTCTGGATAAGGATATTGAGGTTTTGAGCAATTGCTTTTTTATCAGCAAATTCAATTCCCGGAATCTCCGGTATACGATACATTTCAAACAAGAGCGATATGCAGTATTCATCGAAGAAATCGCGGTCGATCGTTGTTTTCATGCTGCGCATGATCATCTGCTGAATAGTCATTACCATAATGCACAGAGCTATGAAGTTATCATAATACTCATATATCTGCGTGTACTCTGGTATATAGATGACACTCACGAAGTATTCTCGACACTGCTCGTATATGAGTTTAAACTCACTGAGTATGGTGTCATTGACCTCATTTGTGTCCGGAGTTCGTATCAATGAAAAGTTTCTAGCAGGGCGAGATATTTCAATCGGTATTGATTTATCTCCAAGGTACTTTAAGTACTCCTTGTTAGGGTGCTTCGCTATAATCTCATCGATGAATCCAAAATCTCGAAGCACTGATATTGCCGAACTATCAAGCTCGTGAACGGGAGTTGTACTCGGTATTCCATACTCCTCAAACCCGATTGGGTAAATATAGTCACCATCTACCTTATTCGGTTTTCCGGTCATTATTCTATAATACTTATTCGGTTCGTCGTATGAAACGAGCACACGCTTGCGTTTCATCTGGAATAGCTTATTCCTGAGATTGTATGGAATATTGTCTCGATTTTCAAGGCATTTTGCCAACAGAATTGGGTCGCGTATCCCAGCCGCAACAAGCAAATCCTCATCATACGTTACATATGACTCAAATGAATCCTGCCCAAGTGCCGCTGTTACATATTCATCGCCACTTTGCGATGTTTCGAGCGTCTCATATT
>CAVCKO010000054.1:0-10448 GCA_963602825.1 Treponemataceae bacterium
GGATGAAGCTCGACGCGACAGGGACCTTTTCTTTGACGAGCTGGCGCAATACGCCGATGGTGCAAATGCCCCTCTCATTTGCTCTTCGCGTTTCGAAAGAGACTGCAGGCGTATCGGTGTTCAGGCCATGCGTTTGCAAGAGTTCGACGACGAAGACGTGATCCATTATCTTAAGCAAAGAGGAATCGACTCTCCAAGAAGCATGCTAGCAAATCTAAGCAAAACTGGACGAGAGCTGATGCATAACCCCCTGCGTCTTTCCTGTTTAGCAGGCTATTTACTAAAGAAAGGAGCTTATTCAGCTCCTCGGAATCTCGCAGTCGTTTTTGAGTCATGTATTGACTCGATGATCGAAGCCAAGATTGCTTCTAGGGATGAGCTTGATTCCGATTATCTTAAATATCAACTTGGATCCTACGCATTGGAGTGTATGACAGAAGAAAGCCCCAGGCCATTGAGGGCTTTCCTTCTGACCAAGCAAACGCCATCCGAAGCCGAGCGCATAGAGCAAGCAGGAAAGGATTCCGGCCTCCTAAATATCACCAATGGCGTGGTAGATTTTTCACATTCTGTTCTCCAGGAATACTTGGCGGCGGAATTCCTATCAAATCAGTCGATTACAACAATTTCTAGCTACTGCAAACAACACCTTGAAAACCCGCTACTGGAGAACTTCTTTGTAATACTGTGCGGCTGTACAACAGACGCTTCAAAACAAACGGCGATTCTTGATCATCTCGAAAACAGCAACCTTCCTTTATTCATGAAATGCTTAAGAGGCCGTATGAATCTCTCGAGTGAGCTGGAGGCTCGGTTAAGCAGGGATGAACTGACAAAAATTGCAGAGCAAGCGCTTAAAACCTATACAAACATTACTGACCGCTACCTGAGAAAAATGAAACCCTATATGCCGTTCCGACATACTCTATCTTCACCAGACGCACCAATACGCATGGAAATGAGCTATAGCGCTAAAAGCACAGTTGCCCAAATATCGTTAAAAGAAAAGCATCCCGGAGATGAAGATATAAGCCTAAGAATCACCGATGATGCACAGGGACCGATAATGACAACCGCCGAAGGAATTACCGTTCCCATTTTTTCGATAAGAACATCGAATCAACCGGAAACCCATGTCTATCGAATAGGAAGACTCTACGAAGGAATAGATTGCGCTAGAGAGCTAGCCATCTCGATGATAAACGATGATCTAAAAGACTTTTTTAACTCAGCAGCGACCGTGCTTTACGAACCATTGCCTATGAAAGTCGGGTTCGTAGAAGAAGCACTTAGAAAAAGTCGGATCAATATCGGGGAAAGCGGAGGGTTGCCTCGAAATCCCAGCCTACGCAACAGTACGGCTAAGGAAATTGGCCAGGCACTCAACGGGAAGCCTATTTACTTCATCAATGTTGCTAACGTAGATATACCGATTTCGGTAGTACCCAATCTAGTCCAGATTCTCGAATTAGATCAAGGAGATCCTTTTCAATACCTTCCTCCCCTCCCAGACAATTATGGCAAAGGCCACCATTGGGTTTGTGATTTATATACAGATCAGCTCTGTGAATCGTGGTGCAAATTCATCCTTGCCGAATGCGAAAAATCTTACAGACAATTCATCAAAACTTTTATGGAGGATATCGGAAAATATTTACCCGCCTATGCCGATGGACCTTTTAACCTGAAAGTTAGTATCACGCCCGCCAGAGAGGATGATTACCCTAAAGACAGGCATATTCGAATCTCGCCATCTCCTATCGAAAATGAAAAAGAAGTCAAAGTAATAATTACGGAAGATAATTCTCAAGGAGGGCATTTCGATAGCGATTTTGAAACACGAGCGGAGAACTGCCTACGCAACGAAAGACTTTTAGGAAGACCTGGAAACTATTATTGTGAGCATACTTGTGGCAGCACAAGACTATTAAGGGAGCCCGTATTTGTACATAACGCTGTTCGAAATCGCATTCAAAGTGAGCTAGAGAAACTCTTCAAACTGAACTAGAAGCACTCAGTCGCGAGGGCATTCCCTCGCAGATGGCGAACCTGCACAGCCGTTCCTGCATACCGATGGTGCCATCATCGAACCGGGACATGGCGGGCACGTCCGGCGTCGGGTCTGATTAGATTTCCATAGCGGTCTTCGTCCTTTCCTAGAACCTGTTGTTGTGGTGATTTCAGATTCAAGGACGAAAACCGTTATTCGTTAAACGGGCGCTAGGACATCACCCTTACACCAACATTTTCGACGCGATCGCGCAACGAGGTCTGGGTCGAAATGGGCGAGGCCAACATGCGGCAGCGCCACGCCTAGAACGGTACCAAAGCGCAATATCGGCGGCGCTGATTCGAGATATTCAGCGATGCTCAAACGGTAAACACTCAAAGCACTTCAGCAGGAGACCCAAACGACGTTTGCCTCACGAGTCGAATACGCGCTTCGTTGAAATCAAATACACAAACCCTTTCTTATATCTTTTGTACGCCTACCTGTCACCTGCTTTGCAGCCGTAAAGCCTTTATCGAAGAAGAGTAGTCGGGGGAATCGACCTTGGAAGACCACATGGTCCAGAAGTCAACAGTAGCGCTAATCGGTTTGTGGACGGGTTCCTCAACAAGAATCCGCGAGGGAAGGACACAGGCATCGCCGACCGCTACAACTTCTCCTGTGTTCAGGACAGGCAGCACAGACGCCAAATCACCGAGGTTATCGGGGAAAAGTCGCTTAATCGTGTTTTGGTCGTCAACATTAGTAAGCCTCATTGCTAAGAAGTTGTTGCATTGGCTCAAAACGGTCTTATCGACCTCATGAGGGCGTTGGGAAATTACAACAAGTCCCACACCGTATTTGCGACCTTCTTTGGCTATACGCTGAAACGAAGATCGAGCAGATACCCCCATCACCTCAGAGGTGTCAGATGGAATGTAAAGATGGGCCTCATCGCAAAACAGAGCAATGGGTTGCCTTTGTTTCAAATCAGTCCATTGCTGCACCGTAAAGACCAGACGAGCAAGAACGGAGGAAATTAAAGGCAGAATATCTGATGGGACCTCCGAAAAGTCGATGATTTTAACCCCCGCCTCGACATCACGGGGTCTCATTAGACCATTGACCATCGTCGCTGCATAACCGTAATCAGCCAGAGCGGGATTTCCAGAGAACATAAAATTCAAGCGCTTATCTCCAACGCGAGTTCTTAGGCGTTGCACGAAGCGAGTCAGCTTGCCATGGTATGGACCCTGTTTTTCTCTGCCCGTAGACCCCTGAATCATCTCAGCATCTTTGTTCTCCAGTTTTTTGATCAATGTTGTGATGTCAAAAGGAACCGGACTATCGACAGTGATTTTCTGGGCTTCATCTTCATGGTCACATGCCAACAAGTAATCACGCTTTCCCTCCAACACAAATCGAGTAAATAGCGCAGCTTGATTAGGAGCGTTTTGGTCGCTTCGATCAAGCATCAATGACATCAGCTCTTCATGGCTTAACAACCAATATGGAAGAAACAGCTCATTAACCGGATTGTTATCGCTAGGACCGGCAATTTTAATAGATTTAAACTGATCTCCTATCAAAGACGAATATTCACCATGCACGTCAAAAAGGATGGCGTTACCGGAAACAAGATCTGCAACCTGCTCAATAACCTTCGCCACAAGCCACGACTTGCCCGAGCCCGTGCTTCCGACAATTGCAGCATGCCTTTGAAAGAATTTGTCGCCATCAATAATCGCAGGGGTTTCTTCATCGATCGCATAGCGTCCAATATTGAGTTGATTGGTGCCAGCATCAACGTCACTCGAAATCGCCCCCATGAGGATCGATAGACGATCTTTTTCAATCAAGAAAGCTTCGGCGCCTATTGTGGGGACAGAAGCGATACTTCGCTTGAACACATTAGTTTTTGTTCCGTCCTTTTCTCGAACGGTTCCAACAAGCAATACTTTAACGATGTCATCAGCAAAGCTCGACTCATTACACGCAGACAAACGTTCTTCCAAATTGGCCTTGCGCACAATTTTAGATACCAGGCCAATATAGCACTCGCCAATGCGAGTTCCCAATATTGCAACGAGTCGGTTCACCTGTATTCGAGCGAGAACGTCCGAGTCATCGACAGAAACGACCACCGCCGCCGTGTCAACCATCTCGACAACGCCAAATGCCTCATCCCGCTCGAACGAAAAGCTCATCAAAGGCTCATTTACCATATTTTCACGAACTCCTTAATATCCCAATAGCTGCCCTCAACGACGCAATCGAACGGAGCATTCTCGCCATCGTTCAGCAGAATGTGCGTTTGCCCGCTGCCCATGCCATCCGCCTCAAGTGCAACAAAGCGTTCAAGCCTTGCCTCTTTCAGCCACCTTCTGCATGCATCAGTTAAAGTCTTGGCAAGGATTACAATTGGTTTGCCACGTTCGGCTTCTCTCTCTAGATAAGGGTGTATGTGTTCGTCTCCAAATCCATACCCAATACAGAGATACGAATCAGCAGCTCCGAAGGCAGCGTCGGCTTTCGAGATAATCCCCCTATAAGGATCTTGGCTTGTCTCCGTATATTTATTTTTACTCGGTGGAACGATTAAGGGTTCGCATCCAACTGGAACTACATCACATGACGGGACAGAAAATACAATCCCGTCGGGAGACTTGAACCAGTCTATCGATCCGTGCACCTTCCAAAGATCGACCGCCATCTCTCTTCTCCGCGTCGATATGACTCTTGAAGAGGAAGGATTGAGGTTGAACTCCCTTATAACATGACCGTAGAAGCCATCGAGACAGGTAGCTCCAACTTTGTCGATAGCAACTTCCGCCAAACGGTCGTAATTAGTGGTAACAATACAGGCTCTCCTGGCTGCAGTCCCCAAAATCTTGCGCAACGCAGTCTCCAAAGGAGACGAATGCGCAGTTATCG
Organism: Treponemataceae bacterium; assembly: GCA_963602825.1. GTDB lineage: Bacteria > Actinomycetota > Coriobacteriia > Coriobacteriales > Coriobacteriaceae > Collinsella. The sequence goes on from CAVCKO010000054.1 coordinate 4,925, forward strand.
CATCAGCGAGGTAGCGCCTGTCAGAAGCTTGAATCTTCTCCCAAATAACAAAACGAATTCGATTTAGCAGCCCAGTCGAAACAACCGAGTCGTTAATTGCCAACTCTAAGTTAGCGCCTTCATTCAACTTCGCTACAAGACAAGCAGCATCCTCAAACGTGGCAACAACCTCATCCGAAGCAATTGCATCCGCAAGATCGGACATGGTTGGGAGTCCATAAGGAGCCGAAGCACCAGACCCTAATACGAGCAGAGGTTGAACGGATAAAAACTTTTGAACAGTTTTTGCCAGAGCATCGCTATTAATTACATCCAATTAAACCCCTTGATTATATGTTCATCGACAATCATAGATATGATTTTAATTCCAATCGACAGCACTAACGGCAACTTGAAAGAGTTTTGTCGCGGCATCATCCGTCCATTGATAATGCTATAGGTTGAGGCAACGCGACTGCCCTCAAATAGGCTGCCGGCACGGCGAAGAAGCCTCAGCTGTGACAACGGATTGTTCGGCGGAAGATCGCAAAAGGCGAATATTTGGCTGCAAAGTCGGGCGCCAAGAAGATAAGCCAAGGTTGCCGCGGACAGGTTGATATAAGGAAAGGTCCTGACCCCATATCTTTGGGGCCAGGACCATTTTCACCTCTTGCCAATGTCCTGCTCATATTTAAAGCCGTCAAAAAATGGCTCTGTTCACTTGTCCCTCAAGCAAATCGTACGATTCCTAACGTTTACCCTGAGATGGTCTTTTTGCCTTGGAACCACTGCCGAACTGTTTGATCTTATTGGCGCAAAGCTCTGTTAGGGGCTCACCGATTGCTGCTTTGTAGTTGAAACCAAGAAGCTGCATAGTTCGAAGAGTATCAGCGGAAATTAGCTGACGAAATTGGCCAAGCGCCATCGCTGTCGCGTTTGGCGAAGAAGGATCTTCGCCGTCCGATTGCATTGAAGCGAATATCTCCAACACACGCGCGATGGTAGCATCAAGGCTCTGGATATCGTCATCGCTAATCTGAACACGCTCGAGCTCCGCCTTGTACGCTTGAGCGATTCTTAAAGCCTCAGAGCGCTCTTCAAGAAGCTCATCGACGAGTTCATCGTATGCGGCACGCACTGAAGCGGCGTCCTTATCCCCCTTAATTGCCTTAACCTTTGTCGCAACAGCAGAGGCCGTACCTTTTGCAGCAAGAACAGCGAGAGAACTCCCAAGATCGACTAGAGCCTGCGTTGTGTATGCATCCATGGCTCACCTTTCATTGTTTAAACGCCAGCCTTTATTGATATAAGGGTAGCGCAGCATTCATAGCGTCAAAATAGATGCCGTCAATCGTTTCGATACGGCGCAACCGTATCGAAATCAATGAGGAGACCGAGCTCATAGTGGCTAGACGGCGACACATCAAGCTCATCAAGAGTGCCGTCTCCCCGACGGACCCAGGATTTTCCCTTTACACACACAAAGGCAATCTCGACCAGCGGATGTCGATGCATTCCGTAGAAGCCGCCCATATCGATGGCTACCGAATAAAGTCCCGGAGGAATCAAATCAAGTATCTTCCTGTATTGATATGGGGATTCCAAATCTTCACCCTTGCAGCACCCCGCCCCATTGGTAACAACAATTGTCGTAACTACCTCATATACAGGAAGATCGCCATCGTTGCGAATCACGATGCACGACTCACCAGTGGGATCTCTTTCAAGCCATGCAGCAATTGAAGATGACTGCGTTAGCTTCTCGGTGGTTTTCTGGCGCTCATCTTCTTCATTCATATGCTCCGTGTCGCGGCAAGCAACAAATACCGCAAGGCAGAGCGAAGCAATGGCGCAAAATGCCTGTATGCCGGTATAGACAGAAGTCATAGACCACGACTTCCTCTCGGCACAACGTTAAACCAGAAAACAACAATCTACTCTAGTATATTAGTGTTCATTGGGTCGAAAAGAGCTTCACTTTACTACGCTAACGTGATAGAATGAGAAATTGGAGAATCAGCAAGGTATAACTCATGTACCTTGCCAGTTCACCAAACGAAGCAATACAAGCTTCAAAAAAATGCAAAACTTCGACAGAGAGGACGGTCATGCGGAACCTAACCAGTAACGCCTTCTATAGACGGTAAAAGGAGAATGCCTATGGAGATATGGATCCAAGCTGTTCGCTAGCACAAGCCCGCTCTGCAGGAGCGGGCAAACCGTCCTTTGTCGACAATGCAGTAAAAGCACGCACTCACTATTCTTAAGCAGAAGCGCAAAACCGTCCACCGTTTTATTAGTTTTACCTCACAAAACCACAGGTCATCCACAATCAAATATCAGAAATAATCGTTAAACACGCATGGACATCTCCCTGCGCAGCCTATAGCCTTTGCTTAATTTATTCCTCTCATCACGCAGATGATCATTGTCACTTTCATCCTGCTTATTCCAGAGCCCGAGGAGTGCCTGCAAGTGGGGATAAGACAATGTGCTTAAGGGCGACGCCCCTTCAATGGCACATAAAAAAGGATAAATTAAACGAACGGCCGTAAGAAACGATCCGTGAACAGACGGGTAGAGCACGTCTTCGTTCACTAAACCGCTGTTCACCTGTAATGCAAGCCCTTCAAGGCAATTGGCAATTTCAGTTACATTTTTGTTTAAAACAATCTTAAAGTCGCCGCTATTAAAACCATCATGGTATGGATACAGCTCTGGAAAACACAAATGCCATTCTTTGTAGGCTTTAAGAAGCTCAGGCCAATTTTTTGGCGAGTCGATATACGACGAGACAGAAGCTGACAACTCATCGCATGATACGCCGGACAGATTGATTAGCTCTTTCTCTTCGAAGGACATCAAACTTGCCACCGTCAGGCTTCTTTTAACCTTCCCATATTGTGGGCAGACCATAGAAATATAATGCAGTATTCTCAAGCGAGGAAAAACTTCGAGTCTGAGTGCATCGGCGAAAGAGACCGACCACTCAGAACAGCGAATATAACTATCAAGCTTGATTTGTTTGAATTGCAGGCGGCATGCGTGCGCGGCGATAGCTACAGCGAGTAAGGTAAATAAATCTGCCATGCACCCGATGATTTCATAAATTCCCTGAACCGTCATCTAGAAACTAACCCCTTAACAACGTCACCACGGGGCTGCAAGTCATACACAGCAGTAGTAATAAAAGCCTTATGCTGGCGATAGACTCGATCGTTAACCGGCATGACAACCCCGATAATCAGTCGATCATATTGAATGGTCAACAAGCGGATGTTAACGTCATGCACCAGGCAGTGAACGCCTGAAGCAATAGTACTACCTGACACTTTAGAAGAGAACAACAGCCTATTAATATTCGTCAAGCGGTAGCCTGAAAACCAATCTGCCCAATTCAGATTCCAGGATGAGGGCGGCTCTTTGCTACAGGTTCGCTAAAGTGCCCTTAAACCATTATTATCAACGCGATCCCTCCTTACACATTCGGAGAGAATGTTGGCTCGTTTTACGGCCTTAGCTTGTTAAGCACCAAACAGAATCGGGGGTGTCGGCGATAGCCGACACCCCCGGTCATCAGTTGAGGCAACCCTGCCGTAGGTCAAGCGCTGCCCAACACAGACAGCCTTCTCCCCTAGTCCCTCTTAAACAGATCCCTCGTGTACACCTTGTCCGCCACGTCCGCGAGCTCGTCGCTCCAGCGGTTGGCGACGATGATGGAGCACTCGCGCTTGAATGTCTCAAGGTCGTGCGTGACCACGCTGCCGTAGAAGTCGGGGGCGTCGAGCGTGGGCTCATACACGAGCACGGGCACGCCCTTGGCCTTGACGCGCTTCATAATGCCTTGGATGCTCGAGGCACGGAAGTTGTCGCTGCCGGTCTTCATGGTCAGTCGGTAGACGCCTACGACAGGGGCGTGGACGCCGGAGTAGACCAGCTGATTCACCTTCTGCGAGATCTCGTCGGCGATGAAGTCCTTGCGGGTGCGGTTCGAGTCCACGATGGCCTCGATGAGGTTCTGGGGCACATCTTTGTAGTTGGCGAGGAGTTGCTTTGTGTCCTTCGGCAGGCAGTAGCCGCCATAGCCGAAAGAGGGGTTGTTGTAGAAGGAACCGACGCGGGGCTCCAAACAGACGCCGCGGATGACGTCGCCGGTGGAGAGGCCCCTGCTCTCGCAATAGGTGTCTAGCTCGTTGAAGTACGCCACGCGAAGAGCGAGATAGGTGTTGGCGAAGAGCTTCACCGCCTCGGCCTCCGTCGTGCCCAGGACGAGCTCGGGTATGCCGGTGGTGCCGTCCTCGTTCACACGCTCGCGCTCGGCAGGGTCGGCGCCCTCGGCGAGCAGGGAGGCGAAACGCTCGGCGGCCGCCACGGCCTCGGCGTCGTCCTTCGGCGCCCCGACGACGATGCGGCTAGGGTGCAGGTTGTCGTAGAGGGCGTGACCCTCGCGCAGGAACTCCGGCGAGAAGAAGATGCGGTTGTCTCCGCGCTGCTCGCGTAGAGACGCTGTGTAGCCCACGGGTATCGTGGACTTGATGACGACCCAGGCCTCCGGGTTCACGGCGCGCACCGCGTCGATCGCGGCCTCGACGGAGGACGTGTCGAAGAAGTTCTTGTCCGAGTCGTAGTTCGTGGGCGTGGCCACCACCACGTACTCCGACCCGGTATACGCCTCGGCGGGGTCGCACGTGGCGGTCAGGTTCAGCTCGCGCTCCCCGGCCTTCGCCTCGGCCAGGAACCGCTCAATTTCGGCGTCGCGTATCGGCGACTCGTAGTTGCGCAGTTTCTCGACCTTCTCGGGGACGATGTCCAGCGCGTGGACTTCGTTGTGCTGGGCCAAGAGAACGGCCAGCGAGAGGCCCACGTACCCGGTGCCTGCGATAGTGATCTTCATCCTATAATCCCTTTCTCATGTTGTTATGACCAAATGCCTAGTCGGCTTTATCGCTCTTCAGGGCCTCTTGGTAGAGCGCGACGACCTCGAACTCGTAGACCGGTTTGCCCTTGATCTCCGTTATGGCTACCGACCCGTATGTGAATTGGCCGCCCTCCGTAAGGGAGGCGATGCTGTCGAGGAGCGCCTTCTTGTCGACCGGCGCCCCGAACTTCGAGAACACGGTGTTCTTCATGAGCTGCGTGCCCTCGGGATAGACGCGCCGGACCTGTCCCAGGCAGGTGAGAGACGTGCCCACCAAGTCGTTTCGGTTCGCCTGGTAGAGATACTCGTCCGAAAGGTTCCCGATGACGGCATAATCATCGGTTTGCGAAACGAACTCCTCGGCGTTGAAGAGCTCCTTCGTAACGGCGGCGATGTCCTTGAGCTTCCTCGCCTGGTCCTGGTTCTGGCCGCTCTTGTTCGAGCCGCCCAGGGCCTGCATCCTCTTGCCGAGTTCCGTCAGATCGACTGCCTCTTTGATGACTGCCTTGACGGAGTTGATCTGGAGCGAGACGGGCACGACAACGAAGTCACCCTCCCGGGCGCCTCCGACCTCATGGATGAACTTGCGAGAACGGAGCTCGCGGAGCACGATGCCGAGCATGGATG
>CAVCKO010000055.1:0-10016 GCA_963602825.1 Treponemataceae bacterium
ATTGTAGAGGATGCCGGAATCTCGGATGCGTCTGACTATCAGGTATTCTTTGTGACCAAAAACGGTTATGCCAAGTTTACTAAGTTGGACAAGTTCGACAAAGTGAAGAATGCTGCTGTGGCCATGAAACTTAACGACGGTGATGAGCTCGTATATACGGCGCTTGTCAAGTCGAACAAGAGTAAGAAGGATTCGATGATGATATTCACCGATAAGGGCAACGGTATCAGAATCTCAGTAAGCGACATTCCCGAATATGGTGTTGCTACAAAGGGGCTGAAGCAGATTACCCTGGAGGATAATGAGGTTGTGGCCGGAGCTTCCTATGTTCCTGCAAAGGTTAAGTACTTCTTGTATATAACCAACAACGGAAAGCTCAAGCTTACTGAGCCGAAGTATCTTCCGATTATGGATAGAAAGTCTTCGCCCGTAAACTTCTTACCGCTTGATGGCAATGAACGTCTTAAGATGATTAAGGTCGTCAACGATGAGAAGGAACTGATACTGTATAAGAAGTCATCGGCTCCCGTTACAGTCAGCCTGTCTGATATTCCTGTGTTACCACGCATAGCTAAGGCTAAAAAAATGGCTGGAGTTACAAAAGGCGATTACGTCGCTGGCGCATCGCTTATCTAACCCCATTGCTTAATATTAAAAAAGGACGTGAGAAATTTCTCACGTCCTTTAATTTTTCCTCAATATGGGCCGAATAGCCATTACGTATGCAAGATGCCACGCCGCATGGCTCCAGCGTATTCAAGCGCGAGTTGCGCTGCGTCCTTGGTGAAATAATAGTTGTTCAATGTGAATATGGGTGCATGATGCCCGGCCGCAGCATGTATAAGTCGCACCTTAGGGGCTACACTTCCTTCATATTGAATGATTGCGTAGCAATCTATAGGCTGCTCATCAATGATAATTGATGGGGCGTATTCTATGGAGTATATGGATGCAACCCATCTTGGAATGGTGAGGACTCCTGTCATGTTGCGCACTCGTTGTAAAACGTCCTGTTTAACCAGGTTCACGCGCTTGGGGTTCATTCCAGGATACAAAACGCCTGATGAAAGACACAATTCCCAATCCTGCAGCAATGGTTTGTGAGTACTCATTATGGGAGTGGTAATTTCAAACTCAATCCAGGATTTGATTTTAGATGCCAGCTTTTCCATATTGGATGTTTTTTCAAACCCGAATACCATACGACGCGGCTTGAAGTACGGTGAATCTGGTCTACCTGTGATAACGAGTTTCTTTTTCCCATGCGGTGCTGAATCGATGGCGAGTGTGGAGGATGGAGTTATCCAAATATGGCCGTGGTGACCCTTGCCTATTCTAGTATATTCGGGAGTAGTATAGTTGCGCCTAATTATGTCTACGATGTAATGGGCTGCAGATGCAGATATTAACATTGCGCCTATGCGGCTATCCCAGGCCGAGTTGTTGGCATAAACTGGAGTGGCTATTGAGTCGAATTCTCTCCCAGCAGATGCCAATATCATTTCGGGGTCGGTGCTGAGAATGTTGCGTATAGCAACCCTTGTTCTACTGTCAAACGCCATTAGCGCCTCTCCCCATGTATGCGGTGCATATACCGCATTGGAGTTTACGGTGAATGCAATTGCGCGACTTTCGGAAACAACGCTGACATCGATGTTGCGCTCATCTATATTGGCGATTGCGACATAGATACCAAACTGTTTTTCGGTATCTATAACATGAGGATCGGCGTATGCCAGTTTCGTATAAATTGCATACCCAACAAGTAGCTCGTTAGTGGTTAGTAACATTAAAGTACCTCCAATTTGATAAAATAAATCACCCGCAGAAATTTCTGCGGGTGATTTTACAGTATGACCTTACGATCTTGCGGCTTTAACTGTGGTTACCCATGTGCATGCGTCGCTGTTAATCTTCGTGATGTCGATTTCCTGCTTGTTGTATATCGGGGCGTGACGCGTTGTGCATGGGGTTACAATTACTCCAGCGTCGTTGTCGAGAATATCACCAATTATATCGACGCATACAAGCCGGCATTCTATTGCCTCGGTTTCTCCTACCATCATCCATCTCGGCATTTCAACGGACGTGAGCGGCTTCATTTTGCGAACGGGGATGTATTCCGAAAGTGTGGACTCGACGTTGAAGTTGCCGGAGTTTGAGCAGAAACTGTACTGATAAGTGGCTTTGCACACGACGGTTGTAATACACTTGACGAAGTCGGCCATTACGTCCTTAGCCTGTCCAGACAGGGCGAAGAGTATCAGCTTCCTGAGAAGAGGCTCCCATGTGGTATCGTCGCAATCGTTAAGGCAGAGTTCAAACTTATGCTTTGTTGAGTTGGTGTATCGCGTGATGCGGATCATAGGATATTCTTTACCGTCTGTAGTGTCGGAAGCTTCGATTGTGACAACCTTTAAGTTAGCTGTCGGAGTCATCCATATAGACTTGCGGCGGTTCACCTTCAGATTGAGCTTTCTAGAGTATATCAGCTTCATCATGTAGTGTGCCAGCGAATATGCTATCTTGTATGCAGCCTCAACCGCCACCCATGAGCCGGGATTGTACGTTGTGACGTTCTCTATAAGGTCTTCATCCTTATATCCAACATCAGTTTCTTCCATATTTGTGAACGGGATTGCATTAATTGCCGCGGACACTTTTTTGTGCTTACTGAGAAATACGCTCCATCCCTCCGGAGTTCCAATATCCTTCATTCCAAGCTTAACTCTCGTATCGGTATCTGAACCATCTCTGATGATGAGTGCGAAGGATATATCGCCGTTATGAGATGCGGACAATATGGATGCCGGTCCACCACCAGCGAAGCCGTCCGCAATAAACTGAAGCGGCCCTACTTCACCGTTATTTTTCAGATACATGCAGTGGATGTAGAGTGCGCTCCCAAACAGCACCTCTTTGATTGTCATTTCTTTCATGATTCGGTCCTCCTATGTTTTGTTTTGACAGATTTCGGATAGCCTCTGCCTTCGCCCAAATAATATATCTTCGAATGAGTTGCAATAAAGATATATAATATTCAAAAAGACAGGGTTATAAAACAATAAGAGTCTGTCTATCAAATAGAGGGAGGATGAATAGACGAAATGACTGAGAAAGAAACCGCCTTATTCACAGAGCACATGAACTTAGTTCCATGGGTGATAATTCGTAAATTGAAAATCGCCAGCACGAACGAGCTTTTCAACGACCTTATGCAAGAGGGTTACATCGCTCTCATGTACGCATGTGAAAACTATGATGAGCAGAAGGGTAAATTTCTTACATATGCAATATCACGCATACGCATAACCTGCTCGAACTACCGTATATCGGAACAAACGCTGCTCAGTCGCCGAGACTACGAGACATTGACTGCCTATCTCAAGCAAAATCCGCAAACGACTAAGGATGTTGACGAGTTCACAAAAGCGAACAGCATTAGGCCATATCGGTTGGCGCAGATTATTGGTGCATACAATAAAGTCGAGCTCGATAATAAATCGGCAATAACGACTGCACGTGATGTTGATTTGCATGATATCATCGCAGATCCTAATTCTCCTTATACTGATACAAGAGCCACTGCGGAATTATCAATCCCCGAACTTGAGCAATGCTGGATTGAAGCCGGTGAATGTCTCTGTGAGACATATCGTAATATCTGGCTCGATTACTGTTATGGTAAAAAACGTGAATTTGAATCGGGTGCAGATGGCGCTCTGAAAATCAAGCAGGAGGTTCTTGCAGCTAAGTACGGAATCTCTCAATCGAGCGTATCTAAAGCAATTAAGCAGGGTCGAGCAGCACTGAAGGAATTAATTCATCAGATTACGGAAAGTGGGGATGAAAATGACAACTGAAGAACGTAATGTAATCGTAGAGGACAATTTGAAGCTCGTCGACTGGGTGCTGAATAACAAATTTAACATCCACGCTGGCAATCAGAATTACGACGATTTCAGGCAGGAAGGTGTGCTTGGATTAATGTACGCGGTGGATACGTGGAAGGAATCGGTATCACAGTTTTCTACATATGCTACGAATTGCATAATCTTTAAGGTTATTGAGGCGCGGCGTAAAAGTCGATTTATCGGAATACCGCGTTCTATGGTAGGGTACGCTACTAAAGCCATGGGCATGTTTAACGATGGCGATAGTACGAAGGATATAGCGAAAGCGTTGGGCATTGGTGAAGATACCGTGAAATGCATGATAAGTATAAGCTGCCCCGTAAATCTAGACACCGAGATTGCTGATACTGATGGTATGACCGTAGGGGAGCTTATTCCGGACCCTAGTGCGACAGGCTTTGAGGCTCGGATTGCCGATGAAGACTTTATCAATACTGCTGTGGATTCGGTGATTAAATCGTTTCGCATGGAGTGGCACCGAGAATTTATTCGGGAATACTTTAACAATTTAATACATGACGAAGCTGCCGAACTGGACTGGTATGCGGCAAAGTATGGCAGGACCAAACAACAATGCTCGAGCATCATCCTGAGAGCCAAGTACCTGCTCAAATGCATGTACATAAACACGCCGCACTAATACAAAAAAGAGACCACGTGATTTTCCGCGTGGTCTCTTTTTTCTTGTTTGCTATTTGGTGAACACATCGCCGAACATGTGTACCACATCTTCTTTTGTCCACATCGTTTTGTCCATTCCGTTAAACAAGGGGGCCGGAACAAGATGAAAGTCGTTTCCGTCGAAATATGCGACGCCATCGCTTTTCTTCATAACCTCGCGAATATCGTCATCGTTAATTTCGACCAGGCTTTCCGGAAGCTCTACATCGTGAGCTTTCTTGAATCGATACTTGATTGCTGGAAGAATGGAATTCTTGTTAATCCCATCAGGTGCTGTTATTGTGGTAACGAACCGTGATGTGATAGCGTCTACCATGCCGGCCGGTCCCATAATGTTACCGAATACATCTTTAAGTTTCGACTCAGAACTTGCTATGCCTCGCATGATTGGGAACCGTTTCACGAATATTCGGTCGACTTCGCAGACACACATATTGTCCGGAAGGTCGTCATCGTGTACAACACGAAGCTGGACCATGGGTGTGATGTAGATGTATCCAAGGTCAAGCATATCAGCAACAGTTACATCGCTTCCGCACCCACTCTCGTTACCACAACGAGCGACTATTAAATTTCGGATATCTTCTGCAATTTGCATTTTTTATTCCTCCTATGTATTTTTGAACGGATCCTTATTCCGTCTACTGAAATAATATATGTCTAAATAGATTCTATGAAAATACTTTATTGCTCGGCCGACTTCGTATGATAGGGTGCTTAATAGATTTTATGAAGCAGGAAAACAAAATAGTAATGGGGTTTTGGTAGCATGCTATTTTATTATCTATAAGGTGGCATGCTACTGTTTTTTATCCCAAAATATTATGAAAAGAGAAGGTAACGATAATGGTTAGAATCGTAAAGCGTGACGGAAGAGTAGTTCCGTTTAATAAGGAGAAGATCTCAAATGCTATACTTTTGGCGATGAGGTCGATTAACCAAATCAACGAAGTTGCCGCAAAGGAAATTGCAGATGAGATATCCAAGGACTCCACTGAGCAGAAAAGTGTTGAGGAGATTCAGGATATGGTCGAATCTGCGCTCGTTGCTAGGGACATGTATGCCGTAGCAAAAGAGTACATCATATACAGAAATGAGCGCTCTAAGCTCAGAGAGCAGAACTCAAAAATATTCAAAAACATCATTGAGAAAGTAGATTGCAAGAATATCGAAAACTCAAATGCGAACGTAAATGAGCATGCGTTCGACGGCAGAAAGAAAGAGGCATCAGACCTCCTTCAGAAATACCTGGCCATAAACGTCAATATGTCAGAAGAAGTGGCCAATGCGCAGAAATCCGGAGCTATCTATGAACACGATCTGTCCGAGTACAATATCGGCGAACATAACTGTTTATTCGTCGATTTCAACAAGGTATTCGGCGGTTTCGAAACCAGAAACGGCGCAGTTCGTTCGCCCGGCTCATTCAGTACTGCATGCCAGCAGTATGCTGTAATATTCCAGTGCCAGAGTCAGGTACAGTTCGGCGGTGTTGGCTCGTGCCATATAGATACTGACTTAGCTCCCTACGTAAAAAAGAGCTTCATCAAGCATTTCAAGAAGGGCGTTGCTTGGCTTGAAACTCCGAGAAATTATGAAGACACTACCTCGGAGGAGTTTAGACCGTTCGCCGATATCGAGCTTGATGATATGGATGATACAACACCGGCTGTTGTACATACTGAAACCGGAGACGCTGAGATACCAACCGAGTATATCTACATTGACAACGAGACGCTGAAAAAGAATCATCCGGCAGCTTATGCGTATGCAATGCAGATGCTTCAGGAAGAAGGTAAGCAGGCGTGTCAGGCTCTGTATCACAACCTCAACACCCTTGAGAGCCGTGCGGGAGGACAGGTTCCGTTCACGTCCATAAATCTCGGACGCGACACAACTACCGAAGGACGGCTTGTAACAAAGTGGCTGATGCAGGCGTCTATTGATGGGATTGGAAAGTTCCACACAACATCCATCTTCCCCATCAGTATATTCCAGTATAAGAAGGGTGTCAACGCCAAACCCGGCGATCCCAACTATGACCTTAAGCGTCTTGCGTTGAAGTCTCTGTCAAAGAGAATTTATCCGAACTGGGTAAACGGTGACTGGAGCCAGGCTCATGAAGACCCCAACGACCCCGATACGTTCGCTGCAACAATGGGTTGCGTTATAGGTGAATCCGTCATTGATTGGAGATTTACTGAAGACAATATCTTTGGCAAAGATACAGCTGCACATCGCGGTCCTATATCACAGCTCTTCACTGAGCTCAGCCAAATCTCACAGCTCAGAATAACAAGATACACTGTATGGAGCGAATTCATCGACGTCAGTGGTCTTGAAATATATGATGGTGTTGCTGGTTGGGTTACCTGCCACAGGGTAATCAGAAACCGCAGTAATAAATGGAAAGCATTCTCGTTCTCAAACGGTGCATACCTCATCACAACGGACGATCATCCGTTCTGTATAGCTGCCTCAGATAAGGAGGCCCCCGTAGTTTGCGATATGGTTCGTAAACTGGCTAAGGATGTATGGTCTGGTATGGAGGTATTAGGAGATGTGGTTGATGCTGACGGTACTGTTCATGTCAGACGCGTTAAGATAACCAACGCCACGGAACTTACAAAGAGTGAAGAGTACAGTTATGATGTTACAACGGCCAGTGATCATTTCACAGTAAACGGCATATACAGCTTCAATTGCAGAACGATGATAGGATACGACAGACATGGACTCGGCTACAGCAAGGTCGGTAGAGGAAACAACGTTCCCATTACGATGATTCTTCCCAAACTTGGTATCGAGTGCGGAATCGCACTCGGTGAAAGGAAAGAACCTGACCTCGAAATGTTCTATAAGAAGTTCGATGAACTCCTCAAAGTTACAGAAAAGGCACTGCTCGAAAGATACGCTATCATGAAATCGCAGTCACCACTGTCCGGTCCATTCATGTATATGAATGGTACGATTAAGGATGCAGATAAGTGCGTTGATGATGTGTCGAATTCCCTGAGACACAACTCACTGGCGTTTGGATTCATCGGCGTTGCAGAGACTTGTCAGGCTATGTTCGGAAAGAACCATGCGAACGGCGACCAGAAGGTCTATGATTTTGCCCTGGACCTTGTGAAGAGAATCTACGACTTTGCACAGGAAGCCAGCGAACGCAACGATCTTAACTTCGTATGCTATGCGACTCCGGCAGAATCCCTGTGTAGGACAGCGCTCATCAAACTGCGCCATGACTTCGGGGTACTCCCGGGAATTACAGACCGTGAGTATATCACAAATTCATTCCACGTACCAGTATGGGAGAAGGTTTCCATATTCGATAAGCTTCGTCTTGAGGCGCCGTTTACCAAGTTCGCAACCGGCGGCACAATAACGTATATCGAACTGGATTCCACGTTCATGCAGAATATCGACGCTGTTGAAGAAATCATCGATTATGCATTCGATGTGTTGGATATCCCGTATCTGGCAATTAACTTCCCGATTGATACTTGCAAAGAGTGCGGTTATTCCGGCGAGTTTAACGACCACTGCCCCCAGTGCGGAAGCGCCAACATCGAACAGCTGAGACGTGTGACAGGATATCTCACTACAGATTATTCTCACTTTAATCCCGGTAAATACGCTGAGGTAAATGACCGCGTTAAGCATTCGGCATACACTAACTTTCTGATCTAACAAAAACGAGTGGACACGGAAAATCCGTGTCCACTCTTAAGTTTCTTGTCGATATTCCTCATTACAAAATTATTTATAATTTTGTAATGAGGAGGATTTAGATATATGGGTAATGTATCAATAAATTCCCCAAGTTCGGCAGACGCCTCTACATTGAATGGTCACCCTATAAGTAGTAATGGGTCCGCGGGAATACCAGTCATTCCGGTGAACAATGGAATCCTGGAAGCTGGCGTAGGCATTGACTTTCATTCTGACAACGGCAACTCCGATTTCGCAATGCGGCTTGTGTACGATGAGAATACAAAATCCATGGTTCTTCAGCACAATGGTACCGCAGAGCCAGGAATCCTTACCGCCAACATCAACGGAAATGCATTGTACTTGAACGGGTATGCTGACACACAGTTTATGAAAGTAATTAAGCTAGACGGCTCAACCGCCCAGGATGCTGATGCATTCATGTGGCCGCAGGATTCATCGGGTTCGGCAACGGCTTATATCTGCAACAACTGGGCAAACGTTCCGCTCGCTAAGAATTCTCAGAAGACCCCGCAGGGAACTCTGATTCTATATCCGTTTGGACGAAATACTACAACGGGGCAGGTTTGGTGCCGACAGGTATTTATCTCCGCGTATGATGGTCGTACATATCACAGATTTGCCGATTCAAAACGAATCGGAGAGTGGGTTTACGAAGGAGAGTATTGCGGAGAAAATCTACTGATTAATCCCGATTTCAGGATTAATCAGAGCCTTGTCGATACGTGGCATGATACAACTCTCGCGCACACTACGCTCATTTGTGACGGGTGGCGTCTGTATGGCGGCGGTTCGTCTTCATCTAGCGAAGGTACGGTTGACGCAACAGCAACGATTACTGACAGTGGACTGCTGGTGACTAATAGTTCATCCAAGTTTAGCACTGCGATATATCAGGTGTTTCCATATGCCAACTTATCGGATTTCGCTTTTGCTGGGCTGGAAAATATGGATGCTACAGTAACGTATACGTTATCTGTGGGATATACAACATCCGCAAACGTTCAGAGGACACTCAGTCTGACATTTACGATTGACGGCAGTCAGACAGAAAACTGTGCGTTATGTCAGCCTTACACCTCGTCAGAATGCCAGATTCGTCCATGGCTTAGAGTTGCGGAAAAGAGTATTAACCTCGAATGCTGGGTTCTTCCTGGGAATAGCATAACCATAAACTATGCAAAGCTTGAGCTCGGTGCAGCCGCAACAAAGTTTGTGCATCCCAATCCACAGGACGAGTTGTTCAAGTGTCAGAGACACCGCCAGATGCTATATAAGATACCGAATGGTGATAAGAAGAGCAATTTTGCTATTGGGTGCGTGACGAAAGTGTCTAGTGGAACTGTTAGTGCATCATTCTTGGTTCCGTTGACTCGTCCGCTATACAAGATACCGACACTTGTAATGAGCAATGCGACCGATTTTGCAATAGGGTATCACGATGCATCATACCAGGCGACATCAGTATCTATTAGACAGGTAACCAACGTATATGCAATGTTACTCCTTACGGCGACGACGATGCCTTCCACAACTGCTGTAGGAGATTTGGTAACACTTGCTTTATATAACGATACGGCTGGAACGGCCAAAATCATATTCAACGCGGATGCGTAAATAACTATCACAGAGACCACTGCTCGTCGAGCAGTGGTCTCTGTGATGTATTTTAACATTGGTGTAACC
>CAVCKO010000056.1:0-9457 GCA_963602825.1 Treponemataceae bacterium
CACCCCAACATCATGGGCATCAAGGAGGCCTCGGGTAACGTCGCCTATGCCGCCAAGATCGCGCATCTGCTGTCCGACGACTTCCGCATGTATTCGGGCGAAGACGCGCTCACTGTGCCGCTCATGAGCCTGGGCGCCTCGGGCACCATCAGCGTGTGGGCCGACGTACAGCCGCAGCTTGTGCATGACATGTGCCGCGCCTATTTGGACGGTGACGTGGCGCGCGCCCGCGATATCCAGATTGCCGGCCAGCCGCTCATCAACGCCCTCTTTAGTGAGGTCAACCCCATCCCCGTTAAAGAAGCGCTCGCTCAGATGGGTATGATCGAGGCAAACTACCGCATGCCGCTTTGCCCCATGGCAGACGACACGCGCGCCGCACTTACCGATGCTCTGAAGGGAGCTGGTCTGCTTGATTAAGGCCGTCATTATGGGAACGGGCCGCATGGGCTCGCTCATCCGCACTACCGCCGAGGGCATTGTCAATGCCGCTGGGCAGCCCGTTTTTGATATCGTGGCCCAGATCGGCTTCGACTTGTCCGAGTTCGAGAACGCCCCGGCAGCCGACGTCATCATCGACTTTTCGAACGTCGCGACCTTCCACGCCGTCGTCGCCTATGTCGAGCGCACGGGCGCCGCGTTGGTCTCGGGCACCACGGGCTACACGCCCGATCAGATGGACCGCCTGCGCGAGCTGGGTCAGAACGCCCGCGTCATGCACTCGGGCAATTACTCCATCGGCATCGCAGCCCTGCGCCATCTAGTGGCCCAGGCCACGCGTGAGCTGCCCGGCTTTGACTGCGAGATTGTCGAGACGCACCACAACCAAAAGGTCGACGCCCCGAGCGGCACTGCCAAGCTGCTACTCGACGCCGTCGTCGAAGCCGAGCCCGAGGCAGGCTACCACCCCGTCTATGGCCGCGAGGGCATGTGCGGCGCTCGCGATCCCAAGGAAATCGGCATGCACTCGCTGCGCGGTGGCACTGTTGCCGGCGTGCACGAAGTGAGTTTCTTTGGCCAGGACGAGGAGGTCACGCTCACCCACCGCGCCACGAGCCGTCAGATCTTTGTCAACGGCGCCTTGGCAGCCGCGCAAAAGCTCGTCACCCGCGAACCCGGCTTCTATACGTTTGACCAGGTCATGTTTGCCTAACCAGGTATCAACCGAATCCACCCAAAGGAGAGATAGCAAATGAGCAACGCAGCCGAGATGGATGCACAGGAGATTATCAACTACATCGCCACCGCGCCCAAAAAGACGCCCGTCAAGCTGTACGTGCGCGAGAAGCCGGGCATGAAGGTCCAGTGGGGCAATGCACACGTCTACGGCGGTCGTCGCGGCAAGACCGTCTTTGGCGACTGGGATGAGCTCAAGGCCATCCTCGATGCCAATGCCGACTCCATCGACTACTACGACGTCGAGAATGACTGTCGCAACTCCGCCGTGCCCATGCTCGACCTTAAGGGCATCAACGCCCGCATCGAGCCGGGCGCGATCATCCGCGACCGCGTCGAGATCGGCAACCGCGCCGTCATCATGATGGGCGCCATCATCAACATCGGCTCCGTTATCGGCGAGGGCTCTATGATTGATATGGGCGCCGTCCTGGGCGGCCGCGCAACCGTGGGCAAGAACTGCCACATCGGCGCCGGCACCGTACTGGCAGGCGTCGTTGAGCCCGCGAGCGCCACGCCCGTCATCATCGAGGATGATGTCATGATTGGCGCCAACGCCGTGGTCCTGGAGGGCGTGCGCGTGGGCAAGGGCGCCGTCGTGGCTGCCGGTGCCGTATGCGTCGAGGACGTCCCCGCCGGCGCCGTCGTGGCCGGTGTCCCCGCCCGCGTTATCAAGATGCGCGACGAGAAGACCGACAGCAAGACCGGCCTCGAAGAGGGCTTACGTCAACTTTAATAGTTACGCGGTTTTGACAAACCACGTTTTCGCTGACGTATGCTCAACCTACGGCGCAATTCAGCTCCAAGCAAAAAGGCCGAAGCCCTCATCCGAGGCTTCGGCCTTTGTTTTTTTGCAGTGTCCAAGCACAGTTTATCGATTCTCGATGCTGCCGATATTCTTGAGCTCGATGGAGATGAGGCCATTGGGCTCATTGACGAACTCGATGTACTCGGAGTTCGAACCCATCTCGGCCGGGAAGCTGATTTCGATACCCGTGTCGGTTCGGATCTTATGATTGCGCACCGCCGCGCGTTCGACCTGCTTGCGCTCCACGGGCACACGCTCAGGCACCTTCTCCTCGGTCAGCGCCGCGCGCACGCTCTCCTTGATAACCGGTTCGTCCTCAAAGACCTCATCGACGATATCCCAAGGCGGCAGCTCCTCGTCATCCTCAACCTTCTCGGCAACGGCAGCCTTAACCTTAGCGAGCGCTACAGCCGTGTTGGCACCATGCTCCTCGGCGACTTCCTCGACCACACGCGTCACGGTGTCGATGACCTCCTTACCCGATACGCCCGTGTCGCACTGCAGCAGGCCGTCGGGAATGAGCATGCGATCCTCGCCGGCAATCTTGCGCTTCTTGTCCACGTAGCCGATCTCCATGGTACTCGCGCGCACGATGGCATAGCTCGGCACCTTTTGCGAGGGGTTCGGCAGAATGGCGTAGTGGCGCGCGATGTCGTTGCGCACCTCCCCCTCCTCGCGGCCCACTTCGTGCATAAAAGCCTGCTTGGAGCCCAGCAGCATCACGGCAAACCAGCGGGCATCCTCATCGTCGTCAAAATCGGCCACGAGCACGTCGGTGGACTCGGCTTTCTCGGCTTTGGTGAGCTCGGAGGAAATAAACTCCGCAATCTGCTGCGACAGGTTAACGAACTCGCGCTCGCCAAAGAAATAGCCCTTAAGCTCGCCGCCAAACGCAGAGTTCTCGGCAAACGTGGCGCGTTTATTGTCGGCCGAGGTGCGGGCGCGGCGCAGATGCGTGGTCACGAAGTTGCGCACGGTACGACTCTCGATATCGAGCTCGCGCTGGCTCATGACGTTGACGGCAGAGTCAAAGTCCAGGATATGCAGAATCGCGTGATTGATTTTCATATACGGCATTCCGTTCTAGATCGATTTCGGCACGAACCAGTATAGCGGTCGAGCCCTCCCCGAGCGCATCGAAGATTGGTGCATCGGGGACAGGTTGCTTTGCACCAATGGCTAGCGCAGAAGCTCGGACTGCCAAGCCTCGAGCTGTTCTGCCAGACTCTTACCGGCAGCGGACATGTCGATCTGGGGTCGTTTGGGCAGCAGCGCGCATTTAAGGATTGCCACGATGGTCTGCGAGACAAAGCGTCGCGTATCCTTGTCAAAGCCTTGCGCAGCCTGGAGCATCACGGGCAGGCTCTCGCGCAGATTTCCAACGATATCCGCAAACCGCTCAGCACCCGTAGCCTCAAACACGGAGAACAATGCATCTACAAAACGCTCGCGCTCGGCAGGCCCCACTGCAAGCAGCATCTCGCGAATGGAGCCATCAACGTATCGAGCACCGGCGGACAGGCGCTCACAGTACACGAAGTCGCGACCATCAACCACCCAGCTAAAGGGATTGTGCTGCAGCAGGCTGAACTCGGTGCTCTCAACGATGGCATAGTCCTCCTGTGTCTCGAACATCATGCCAAAGATCGACGACCGAGGTAGCGTCTTGTCGATTCGACCGGAAAGATCGGCAAAGGCGTTGCCGTTCAGAAACTCCTCGACAAAGCCCGGACCATCATGGGAATACACCCGTTCGATTCGCTCACGGGCAACATCGGAGCACATCGCCGCACCGTACACCGCAAGGTTTCCACCCTTGGAATGACCTCCGCACAAAAGCGGCCCGTCAATCGCATCCGCTGCCTCGTCCACATAGCGCGCCGCAGATTCCTGGGAGGGCACGGGACACCGGAACGCCATGTTGAAGTCCTCTTTCCAGCCCACAATCGTGCTGTCGGTCCCCCGGAAGGAAAGATAGCTAAACCCCGCCGGAAACCGGAACGCCATGGCTGCAAACTGCTCTGTCGCCACCACATCGCTCACGGCACGATAGCCGCAAACGTGCACGCCACGGTAGCGAGGGCTTGCTGCCACGGCCTCCAACAAGGCCCTGCTCCCCTCTGGATCCCACAGGTCGCCAATCATGTCCCGATAGCACTCGGCACGAAGCAGCTCGCGTACGTCTAGGCCCTGCCAGTTCGTCAGCTCCGCCATATCACCCGGCAAACGCAAATAGGACAACCACGCAAAGACTAGGCTATCCACAGCGCAGAACGGCCGTTCCTCAAACGGGTCAAACGCCGTCTGGGCATAGGTCAAAAAATTAGGCGAATCCGACATGGCGCTCCCGTCAACTATGGTGCATTGGGGTCAGGTTACTTTGCACCAAAAAGGCGCCCGGGCCGTGTGGGCTCGGACGCCTTCATTGTAGCTTTTCGCTTTAGCGAGCTTGATTTAGCAGGAGAAGTCGACGCTGTCGATGATGTCCTTGAGGGCCTTGGCGGAGGCGGTAAGCTCATGCTGCTCGTCATCATTCAGCGGCACGGGGACGCGGCAGACGACGCCGTCGCGGCCAACGACGGTCGGCATGGAGATGGCAAGATCGGACAGGCCGTACTCGCCCACCATGAGCGAGGAAACGGGCAGAACGGTCTGCTCGTCACGCATGACGGCAGTGCAGATGCGCTTGACGGCCATGGCGACGCCATAGTAGGTGGCGTGCTTCTTCTCGATGATGGTGTAGGCAGAGTTCTTGACGTCCTCGGCGATGCGCTTCTCGGCAGCCTCATGCTCCAGATGACCGTGAAGCTCGCAGAAGGTGTTCAGCGGAACGCCGGCAACCTGAGCGCTGGACCAAGCGACAAACTCGGAATCGCCGTGCTCACCCATGACATAGGCCTGGACATCGCGCGGGTCGACCTCGACATGGGCACCAAGCATCTGCTGCAGACGGCCGGTGTCGAGCACGGTACCGGAACCGATGACGTGGCCCTCGGGCAGGCCGGACATCTTGATGGCGGCGTAGGTCAGGACATCGACCGGGTTGGAGACGATGAGCAGAATGCCGTCGAAGCCGGACTTCTTAATCTCGGGGATAATGGACTTAAAGATGCTGACGTTCTTGTTGACCAGGTCCAGGCGAGTCTCACCGGGCTTCTGGGCAGCGCCAGCGGTGACGACGATCATGGCGGCGTCGGCGACATCGGAATAATCGCCGGCGTAGATCTTCATCGGCTCGGCAAACGTCATGCCGTGCGCGATATCCAGAGCCTCACCCTCGGCGCGGTTCTTGTCCACGTCGATGAGGACCATCTCGGAGAACAGACCGCTCTGCATCAGCGCGAACGCCGAAGACGAACCGACGAAACCGCAGCCGACAATAGCGACCTTCTTCTCGTTAACCATTAGAAACTCCCATCTCTCTCCACAAGCAAGCCGCCCGGGAACGACCCGAGCGGCTTGCCGTAATCCCAATACATCCAATCGGGACTTTGATTATGCTCCTATTCGCAGCCAAAAATCGACCGTTTACCGAAATTGTTTGCAGGATTCGTAAAATAACTGCACGAAATCGGTTTCGAGCTATTGACGAGGCGAAATAGCTTTCTAATACAGGCCCGCCTCGCGAATGGCCTCGACAGCCAAAGCAATCTGATCGGGCGGCAGGACCAGCGCCATGCGCACGTGTCCCTCGCCCGAAGGACCAAAGCTCGCGCCCGGCGTCACCACAACGCCGGCCTTCTCCATAAGCTCCTCGCAAAACGCCATGGAATCGGTGCGACCACCGGGAAGCTTGGCCCACACGAACATAGAGCCATGCGCGTTGGGACGCTCCCAGCCCAGACCCTCAAGACCGTCGCACAGGGCATCACGGCGCTCCTGGTACTTCAGACGCTGCGCCTCGACCTCATCGCGCGGACCGTTCAGACAGGCGATAGCAGCCTTCTGGATCGGGAAGAACATGCCAAAGTCGATCTGGCTGCGCAGCTTGGCAAAGGCAGAGACCACATCCTCGCGGCCGACCAAAAAGCCGATGCGGGCACCAGTGACGTTAAACGACTTGGAGAGCGAGAAAAACTCCACGCCCACCTCGAGCGCACCGGGATACTGCAAGAAGCTGCCGCCCGGCTCACCGTCAAACACGATATCGGAGTATGCATTGTCGTGAACGATGAGCAGGTCGTGCTCGCGGGCGAAGGCGATGATCTCCTCGTAGACCTCGGGCGTGCCCACCGAGCCCACCGGGTTGGCGGGCAGCGATACGATCATATACTTGGCACGATCGGCCACCTCGGGATCGATACCCGCCACATAGGGCAGGTAATTATGCTCGGCAACCAGCGGATAGTACTCGAGCTTGGCATCGGCAATCTTCGCACCCGCCTCAAAGACCGGGTAGCACGGATCTGGCACCAGAATGGTATCGCCCGGGTCGAGCAGTGCCAGGCCCAAGTGGCCCACGCCCTCCTGCGTGCCGTTGCACGACTGCACCATGGACGGCGTAATGCCCGAAACGCCAAAGCGGCGCTCGTAGTAATCGCACACGGCCTGCTTAAGCTCGGGCAGATCGCGCAGGGCATACTTCCACATCTCGGGGTCTTGGGCGGCCTGGGTCAGCGCCTCGACCACGTGGTCGTACGGTTTAAAGTCGGGCGTGCCCACACTCATGTTGTAAATGGTCTTGCCCTGGGCCTTAAGCGCAAGAAGCTTGTTGTTGAGCGAGGCAAAAACCTCCGCGCCAAAGCGGTCGAGACGCTGCGATGCCTGCATGGTGCCACCTTCCGATACAAAAAGCGCGGCGCTCCGACAAGAGCGCCGCGCGATACGGGCCATCAGATTGCAAAAGTGTAACGCTAGAATCCTCTGTTTTGGTTCAATTTAGCCAACCTGAGCCAATCGGAGCGCGGCGTTAGTCAATCGGACGCAGCGCGTCGATCTGTGCGAGCCACAGACGCGAACTGGCGTCGCTCGGCATGCGCCAATCGCCGCGCGGGCTGAGCGTGACCGAACCCACCTTGGGACCGTCGGGCAGGCAGCTGCGCTTAAACTGCTGGGCAAAAAAGCGACGATAGAACGTGCGCAGCCACGTGTGGATGGTGGCCTCGTCGTAGACGCCTTCAAAGCTCTTGAGCGCCATGCGGTAGATCTTGCCCGGCTCAAAGCCAAAGCGCAGCAGGTAATAAAGGAAATAGTCGTGCAGCTCGTACGGACCCACCAGATCCTCGGTTTTCTGAGCGATCTCGCCATCGCCCGTCGGCGGCAAAAGCTCGGGCGACACCGGCGTATCGAGAATGTCGAGCAGTGTGGCGGCGATGCGACCGCCAAAGACATCGGCCGCGTAGCGCACCAGATGGCGTACGAGCGTCTTGGGCACGCTCGCGTTGACGGCATACATGCTCATATGGTCACCGTTGTAGGTGGCCCAGCCGAGCGCCAGCTCGCTGAGGTCGCCCGTGCCAATGACAAAGCCGCCGGCTTGGTTGGCGAGGTCCATGAGGATCTGTGTGCGCTCACGCGCCTGGCTGTTCTCGTACGTCACGTCCTGGACGGCCGGATCATGCTCGATATCCTTAAAGTGCTGCTCCACGGCCGCGTGGATCGAGACCTCGCGGAAGCTCACACCCAGGTCGCGGGCGAGCGACTCGGCATTGGACTTGGTGCGATGCGTCGTTCCAAAACCGGGCATGGACACGGCCGTGATACCGGTACGCGGTAGGCCCAAGGCGTCGAAGGCACGCACGGTCACGAGCAGCGCCAGCGTGGAATCGAGGCCGCCCGAAAGGCCGATGACGGCCGCCTTGGTGCCCGTGTGGGCAAGGCGGGTCTTGAGGCCCGCGGTCTGCAGGTCGAGGATGGTCTCGCAGCGCTCGGCCAGGTCGCCGTGATCGGCCGGTACAAAGGGCGCGCGCGGGAAGACGCGATCGATATCGCAGGCATCGCGCAAGGCGGGTTCTTCGGCGAGCGTTCCCTCAAACGAAAACTCAACGGTCACGGCCTCCGGCGCGTCGTCCGGGCGCGTCCACGTCGTCGAGCGGCGGCGCTCGGCCACCAGACGATCGAGGTCAACGTCGGCCACCGCCATGTCGCAGGTGAGCAGCTTGGTCGCGGCGAGCTTCGAACCGTTTTCGTAGACGAGGTTCTCCCCCGCAAAGACCATATCGGTCGTGGACTCGCCCTCGCTCGCGTCCGCGTAGGCATAGGCGCAGTAGAGACGCGCGCTCTGGTTGGAGATGAGGCTGCGACGGTAGTCTGCCTTGCCGATAATCTCGTCGGAAGCAGAAGGATTGAGGATCACCGTAGCGCCGGCAAGTGCCATCTCGGTCGAAGGCGGCGCTGGCACCCACAGGTCCTCGCAAACCTCAACGCCAAGCACCATGTCCTCGGCACCCTCGTCACAGCAGCGGTAGATAAGCCCCGAGCCAAGCGGCACCGGACCCTGGCCGGCAAATTCAATCCAAACGGGATCGGCAGGTGCCGGAGCAAACCAGCGGTGCTCGTAGAACTCGCCGTAATTGGGCAGATATTTTTTGGCAGTAAGGCCCAAAAGCTCACCCGCGCAGCACACGGCGGCGCAGTTGTAGATATTCTCGGCAACTGCAACGGGAAGACCGATGGTAAAGACAATCGGCAGCTCGCGGGTCTCATCGAGAATACGCACAAGCGCCGCCTCGCAGGCATGCAGCAGCGTGCGGTTATGGAACAGGTCCGCCGCGGTATAGCCGGTCAGGTTAAGCTCGGGCAGCACAAGCGCACGAACGCCGCGCTCGGCAGCCTCGCGAACAGCTATCAGTGCCACCTCGGCATTGCCCTCGACATCGGCCACGCGAATCCGAGGCGAAGCCGCCGCCACACGCAAAAAGCCATCGTTCTCGACCCAATCGTTCAGATAATCGTTCATGCGAGCTCCAGCATATCAACCCGCCGCAATAACCGACGGCAATAAAAAATCTGCCCCTATTGTACTGTCAAGTCAGGGCAGCACAGACGGAGACAGAAAGAACCGGTTAGAAATGAACGCATGGCTTCAAAGGAGAGCTAAGGGGCCTTAGCGCCCTCGTTCGCGGCATGGCGATATAAGAGATGTGCGTTATTGCTTAGGAAGTTCTCGAAAGACCGTTTCTCCTCATCCGTAAAACGGCCCTCCCAATCAGTCCAAGTGTACGAAGGAAGTTCGCAGCGAGCAGAATCGAAACCATCACAACCGGGGCGTTCAAAATGCACGAAAACCTTTTCAACACCACCGTCGAGAACAAGGTTGGAATAAACGACCTCGGTACCATCTTCAAATGTCATATACGGATACACCACGATGACCACCCCGCTCACGCAGCATCATCTCAGCGCCACTCCTATCGCCTTTGATGACGTCACCCTCAGCGTCAACAAGGTCTTCTTTGTTTACGCCAAATGTTTCAGCTCTGTAATGAACGGTTGATTTCCGATCTCAGCCGAACACATTGAGCTGATAGGCCG
>CAVCKO010000057.1:0-8993 GCA_963602825.1 Treponemataceae bacterium
CATTCCTAGTGGGGAATTGATCACTTCTTAGCTGCGGTTACAGTGTACCCGTTTGCAACAAGGATACCCTTAGCTTCTGAAAGCTTATCCGCCGTAACGGTCTTTGTACCGGTCACGACATATTGTGTCGGACCCATGTATGACTCGACCGATTTCAGAAACTCGCTCCAATGCGGCAGAATGTAGTATGGGCAGTTCTTAGATGCTCCAGCAACTATCTTGTCACCCTGACGAAGGTTGAAGTAATTGTGCGTGTAGATATCTTTGGATGGAGAGAAGTTGAATCTCTTACAAAGATTTGCACAGAGCTTAGCTGCGGTATCCTCCGTTACAGGATCGTCTCCAACTACCTCAATCGCAATGGTATCGATGTTTCCACCGATATACTTAGTGCCGTCGTGCGTCTTAACACGTCTAGCGGTACCGTCACTTGCATGCCAGCCCTGCTCTGTTACAGAGAGGTTCTGCCAGATGCTTGTCTTGAACACATAAAAATGAACAACAACGCCGCCCATGTTACCATTCGGATACGTTGCGAGGGTGTATACTTCTGCATCATCGTCGCTAATCTTACTGGTAAGTTTGGATGTGTTGTGTATGGTTATGCCGAGAGGTACTCCAGAATTACCAATGCCCAGTTTAGCGCAAGGCTTCATGGGCTGGCCTTTCTGGCACCAGCTTGCCACATATTTGGGGGCAACTGCGGTATCCGGAATTATCTTCTGGTTAACCTTGAACTTTACCCCCGATGGGGTTGACAACGTATAAGTTTTATCAGGCTTTAAATAAGACATAAGGTGTTACCTCCTTTCCTGATTAAAGAATTGTACAAAGAATCCCGTACCCTAGATTATTTCGGGTACGGGATGTGCAAGGTTTAAGCGTCAGCTTCGGGGGTTATCAGCGTGATATCGATGGTCATGCCGCCGTTCTGAAGAGTCTTTGTGATTGTGAGAACACGGCTGTATTCGGTGTACTGGTCAATCACTGAACCAGCCTCGTCCTCAACCGTAATCTCACTCAGATCCGCAGCATTGAACTTCTTGACGATATTTGCGAGTGTAACTCCGTTAGCGCGGTCGCTCTCGACAGTGATGAAGAGCTGAGTCTTCATGCATTCTGCGAGATGGGTGAGCGCGTTGTATGTTTCGCTGATATTCTGAGCTCTGCAGAGCTCATCGCCATTTCTGTCTTTTACAATAAACATGAGAGTTGCCTCCTTATATGTTATTCTTTGGCCAGGTCTTTGAGCATTTCCAACTCGGCATGGTCAATGATTTCGAGAGCCCACTCTTCCGGAATGTGGATTTCCTGCCGTAAAGCCATGCCGTTCAGCCGGTATCCTTTGTTCCAGAAGTATATGTTTGCGAGTGCTCTTGCTTTATGCATGATACATATGAATGTAGCACGCTTGTCAGCGGTTCCGAAGGTTTGGTAGTTGTATGCGGAACACCAAGAGCAACCTTCTGCAATTGGACAATTGAAACATTCGTCGGTACTTTGAGATCTGCGTGTTATCCTTCTCAGGCATTCCACGCATTTCTTTTGGGGGTCATTGGCCATTAACCCACTATATACATCTCCTATTTTCATAGGAGGGACAGTTGTTCCGAGAGAGCTCTCCATATAGCGCAAGCATGGATATAGGTCTCCCTTATAGTCGCATGCTAACATCATACCAGTGCCACCGCACCAGTTTTCATTGTCTTCTGATTTTTTCGGGTGGAACATTCCCTCCGAAAAAATCGTGACAGTTATCTCGTGAAACAAGCCGTTATCCAGTATATAATCGGCCAGCCTCTTTAATTGATTGTACAAAATCTTGGCATGAGCCAATTCCCAGCCTTCTTCATAGACACAGTTCACGAAGATTTCTCTATAGCCGATTTCAATGAGGCTTTCAACAGCATTTGCCGTTTTATCAACATTAGCCGGGCACAGAGTCATCTTGGAACCCATTCTTCCATGAAGTACATTCACAAAGTGGTCTACCCCCTTGATTGCGGTATCGTAACTACCACGTCCATCTGGGAATATTCTGCATGAATCATGCAGTTCTTTGTTTCCGTCGATTGATATTGAAAATGACAGATGAGGCATATGTTTTTTAATATATGCCTGCACCTTTGGGTCGAAATACAGAACGCCATTTGAACAAATGGAAATCATGAACTTTGTCGCCCATGGATGGTGCATCATAATCATCTTCTGAATCATGTAGTCGGTTATCTGGTCTATTAGGTCGATTTCCAAAAAAGGTTCTCCACCTATAAATTCAATAACCAACCCCTGAGATAACTCAGGATTTATATAATCGCACGAATCGGGAGTTGCGTCCAGGACCATATCAGCAAATCTCTTTGCTGTTTCAAAATCCATCCGATGCGTGCCTTTGTTTATCTGATAACAGTACGTACACCTCAGATTACAAGCGTCTGTAACCTGAAATGTAATCGTGCGTGTTAACTTTCGCATCGACCCTTCGCCGGAGTAAGGCTCCGGGAAGAGTCGAGCGAGTTTGTCCTGGAACTGTTCAGTCTCAAGCCTCATTGCAGTGGCACTTCTCACCGTTGTTGCAGATGTGAGGCCCGCCAGGTTTGCCGGTGGCTTCATATTCAAGCGTTACGGTATGAGATGTGAAATCGAGGTTCCAGTTAGCCTTAGGAATACCATGCTCGTCGAGGTAAGGTGTTACAACCTTCCTCTCGAACTCAGCCTTAGCCAGTTCATACTTCTTCTTGTACTCAACGAGTTCTGCCTGGTATGAACGGAAGGCGTCTGTGCCTGTCGACATGTTGTTCGACAGCATATATGAGATGACGTCAAGTCTTGAGTTCACCTCATAATTTGCAGCTTCAACGAAGCTGGAAAGTTCCTCGTCTACAACGAGGGATACTGACTGTGTTGCCATAATAAGGTCCTCCTTAGGTTTTATTGTATTAATATGTTTTAGTACGGATAAATATGCATGCCAGATGCTACTCCGAAACACGTTCCTGTACATGTGGTTGTACATGTGCTTGAGCATGAATTTAGGCATTTGCCCATGCAACTCTCGCTGCAACCAGAGCAGCCAGAGCATCCTCCGCAAGAAGCGGTGCAACCATTACCACAAGTTCCGGTGCACGAACCTGTACAGCTTGAGCAACTTGTACAATGCCCGCGGCAACCGCCTGTACATCCGACGCATCCATTAGCGCATGTACTATAGCATTGCCCTCCGCATCCGCCGCCACATGATTCTGAGCAACCGGAGCACTGAGAGCATCCTGTGCATCTACCCGAGCAGCTTGAGCATGAACCGGTACAAGCAGAATTACATCCAGAACTACAACCAGCGCCGCACGATGCAGTGCATCCGACGCACTGGCCAATGCATGATCCGCCACATGAGTTAGTGCATGTGCCTTCACAAGTTCCAGTACAGTTTGTACATCCTTGGCACGTTCCCTCGCAGCTACCTTCACAGGTGCCGCTGCAATTTGTACATCCTTTACAACCGCCATTACATCCGCCGGTGCAACTTCCCGTACATGTCCTGTTACAGCCACCAACACAGCCTGTGCTACAACCTCCAGTGCATTGTTCTCCGCAACCAGAGCACCCATTACACGAACCAGTACAGCCACCAGTACAGCCTCCGGTACAACTTCCTGTGCACGAACCCATGCATCCGGAAACGCATCCGCCGGTACAAGTGCCAGTACATGAATTAAGACAGCTTCCCTTGCAAGAGCCGAGGCATCCGATATTGCATCCCCCAGAGCATCCGCCGCATCCGCCGGTACAACCTCCACTGCAACTTCCAAGGCAGCTTCTTCCACAGCTTCCGTTACAGCTTGTTGAGCAACCCGTACATCCTCCGGAGCATGTCGAGCAACCCGAACCTGCAGCGCAATTTGCAGAATATTGACATGACTGACCGCATCCGGAGCACCCACGACAATCGCCGGTACACCCGACGCTGCAACTACTGCATCCTGCCATATATCATCACCCTTTCGGTATATTATCGTCTTACTAAACTGTTTTCAGGGGTAAAAATATCGGGGTGAAATTTCACCCCGATATTCTCAGCTAACTCCGGAGCATCCGCCGCATCCAGTGCATCCGGTGCATGCGGTTTTACAACCACCAACGCATCCGGAGCACCCGGAGCTACAGCCAGAACCGCATCCAGAGCATCCAGAGCACCCGCCGCATGCCGAGCACCCTGTGCAAGTGCCAGTACAGCCTATGCTACAGCCAGAGCCGCATGATGCCATACATCCAGCGCCGCAGTTTCTTCCACATGCTGCAGTGCAAGTGCCGGTGCAGGATATACACCCAGATGAACATGTTGAGCCGCATGTGCCAGTGCATCCGGTACACCCGCTACACGACGATGTGCATGAAGTTGTACATAATCCACTGCACTGTCCTCGACAGGATGATGATGGTCCGGTCATCGTTTCTTTACTGATTTTGTCGATGAAGCCAGATGCCTCGTCAACTACATCGTATGTTATTATCTCTCCGGAATATGGTGCGACTTTTATATGGTCCGTGTCATTGACCTGAATTATCTGGTTGATAAGTTCAGTTGCCTGGGCTGCAGTTACAGCCTCTCCTGGTTTGGGGGTGGATGATGGGTCTTTTGCATATGATTTTAGCGAGCCATATCCGCACCTACGTTCAAGTTCGGCCTTGACCTCTTTCTGGAGTTCGGCCATGCTTTTAGCAGTCATTTTAGACATGATGGCGTCCCTCCATTAAGACCATGCCAATGCACATGGTAACCATGAACCCGTATTATCGTCATAATACTTTATAGCTGCATTATGCGCGGTGTCTACCCATAATTGAGTTGCGAATTCAGGATGCGTTGGACCTATATGTACGCCGTTTGGAGCATCTTTCGTGAGGTCGTCGGAGCTGTTATAAACATAAACCCAATCCGACCAAGATCCATTTGTGTAGTGACGTGACCAGATGCGAAAATCACTTGTTACATATTCCTGTATGAGATTTGTGGGAGAAACATGCCGAACGTTTAGGTACCCGCATTTATCACATGGTCTGTGATACAGTGTCATCATTACTGCGTCGTTCCCGACATAGTATGCACCATCTTCGGTTATCTGGTTGAAGTCCGACGTTGAGCTTATACTGAGTCTCGTCGATATTCCGAGTGTATCTGATATACCCGAAGCTGCACCAGAACCGGCACCGCACCAGTTGGTATATCTAGATGTGCCGTATATTACGCAGAAATATGCATCGGGAGTTATGTCCTCAGTAGCCATAAACACGCTCGCATAGTATTCGCTATTGTAGTTTGACCGTGCGATAGTTATATGTAATACCCCTGAGGTTGCAGGAACGCCAGTTAAGCGTTTTGCAAATGCCGTGGACATATCAAGAATATACTCGCCGGACGGAACTTTGTTTATCCCAATGAGTAAACGCAAGTCAGTGTCAACTCCGGCAAAAGAAATGTAATCCTGCAGAGTTTTTTCTTTATTAAAGATATCATCTGCAGATAAACCCTCGAGGGTAGTCGCATCGGCAACGATGTTTCTCCATGGCGTTAGCCATGTTGAGGTTGCGCCGGATATTGCAATACGGTAATATATTTCGTCGATGGATGTCCCGTACGCGATTACTTCACGAATCTTATTTTCCGGAGATAAAATCTTTGCGGAGATGATTCCTGTGAACTCACTGTTCGGAGCATCTGACGGGATATTTTCATAAATGGACTTTTCCGTGCATGCAGTTATACTTGTAACCCATGACAGGATTGTCTGCCCATCAGTGAATTGATTTGTGTCCCTGACAAGGTATGAACCAAGAGGACCCTGACCGGAACCCGATTCATCAGAACCACTGCCAGAAACTTTAATTCTACCAATAAAAGTGGACATTATCTCGTCACTATCCTTTCTATTGATTTTACTTAATAAAATGTACTCCTGCTAGTTTTGACGCTATGAGAAGAAAAAACCAGGCCACCACTATTGCGGTGGCCTGGTTTTTCTTCTTAGCCTGCCAGGCTAAATCAGCGTGCCAGGCTAATTACCTCCATGGCGAGCTCGGTGCGAGCGTTTTCACTCATGGAATTCCCGCATGCCTCCAGCATTCCCTTAAGGGCCAGCAGCACTGCGTGCCGACATTCCTCTGCTGAGAGGAATGTCTTATTCATGAGATTGGATATCGCGATCGCATATGCGACCGATCCAAATTTCTCAATCGCGGCCTCAATTACCGGGGCTGCCGATCCGGAGTTACCGTCGGTAATCGTCACTTTCACCTCGACACTGTCCTCGACATTGAATATACTCTTCTCGGCGGTCACCCTCATGCCAAAGGATCCGAGTATGTCATTCATCATGGCGAGTGTAGCTGTGCTTATCGGTGCTTTCATAATATTCTCCTTCTCCCCTTAACCTATACAGGGGTAGGTAACAGACTCAGTTTATTTTATAAGTGAACGTGAGCTGGTTCACTGATTATTGATACTGAAATAATATATGCATATATATAGGTAAAATACGAATTATGGTTCCCACGTGGTTTAAAACCACGTGGGAACGAATCATGTGCTCTTCTTACTGTCGTCGACTTTTCCGAGCAAGTCTGAAAGTTCGGCTTCAAGTGCCTCATAGTCTTTCATCTTATCGTCGGGAATGTCTTCTTTGAGGTCGGAGAATTTTGCAGATAACTGGCTAATCTGTTCGATGTATTCCTTTTCCTCATTTTCGCTAGCGCCCTTCATCTTTTTCTGAAGGTCGCGGATTTTCGTCACGCACTCCTTAGCATCGGACACGGATTCAACCATTGCCGTCCATGCCGATTTCAGTGTGTAGTAAGTGTCGGATGAGATTGAACCATTTTCACGGATATACTCTCCGATGAAGCTCATATAGCTCTTCATATAATAATCATCCTTTCTTCGCCTTGGGGTTCTGCAGATTCATCGTTATTGCGTCACTTAACGATTCGAGCTTAGCTGCCATGCCCTCCATATTTATAGATGTGCACTTATCGAGCTCTTTTATCGCATCGTCTATGGACTCTTTCGCTTTGCGCAAGTGAGCCTGGTCCGGGCTGTCGATCACTGCTCTCAGCAGTCTTTTTGTTCCACGAAGACCGTCCTTAGCAATATCGACTGCTCCGCCACCGACCGCGGATACGGTGTTCTTAGCTGTGTTAATTATCTTACCTTCACAGAACACACTCTGCAGAGATGCGTAGGTATTAGCATCTATTGAGCCGTGTTCGGCTATATACTCATTTACAGCAAGTTCTAACGCTGTCATATTCTTTGTCACCTCTAGACATTTCTTATTTAAAGGAACGTTCCTATTGAGAATTGCCATGTAGGTGACCTGAAAACAGTAGTATAAGACTATACGAAAGGGAGTGCTTGAAATATGCCTGAATCATTACCCGATATATTATATGAAAAAATCGGAGGAATCCCATCCGTAGATTCCCCAAACTCAATGTACCAGATTCCGTTCTATAAGGACGGCGACTATTTCGAATCCATTGAATCACGCGTTAACTTTGTTAACCAGTGTGAGAAGGTGATTCGCAGTAACGACAGGTACTCAAAGTACAAGAACTATCTCATCAAGATAGTCGGCCTTGACCATTCTCAGGTCATCCCCGGTTGTACAATGACAGAAGGTAGCCGTGATATGATGCTTGAAATGCACCACGGCCCGGTCTTCACATTGTATGATATAACGGACATCGTTGTGGAATATTTCTTGATTAAGAAGTGGAAAATTACTACGTTCCGCATAGCGGATTACGTACTTGATGAGCATTACAAGAACCGCGTCCAGCTGGTAATGCTCGACCCCACATCTCATCAGGAAGTTCATGACCGCTCAATATTCATCAACTACAAACAGGGATTTGGTGATGTGGCGGCGTTCATAAAAAAGCACCGTGACGCAATTAGCGACATGTATATGGAAAAGATTGAGAGTTATATCGAGAGGTCAAAGAAGTACGACAGCAGCGACTTCGGAATCTTCGAGCTCAATAACGCGATATACCCTCACGCCTGACAATTTAAATGACACACGCATTAAATGCGTGTGTCATTTTCTTAAGCCCGAGCTTTCTTTAAAGTACCGTTTACCTTCCGACGCTTAATGTCTTCGCCATGCTGTTTTATAGCATTTGCGCCTTTATTCACCATTGCCACCGATGCCCCAATCGGTACACCTCCAGCAACCAGTGCTGCTAACCCTTTTCCGGTTTCAGTGTCATCAAGTTTCTTGTCGTATTCCTCCTGCGTCATTGTTTCCGGCTTGTCACCTACGATGGTTTCTGATGGCATTGAGGCTAGCGCACCGGAAGAAACGATCAGGGCAGTTGCAATAGCAATCATCGACGCACCTGCAAGTATCGTTTCTGCAACAGATTTCGCCGCGGAAACAAACTGTTTGGCACTTGTTTTAATCTGGTCTTTTATAGTCATGCACTTCTTGCATACAGCAATAACCTGCTTGTGGGTTTTGATATCGTATTTTGAGGTATTCGTTACGATATCAACTATCTGCTCGCCATATTTCTGAGGCAGACCCGGTAACCCAACAACTGCTGTATAGATAGCGTTCTGGAATAATCCAGACTGTTCTTTCAGTGTTTTACGGCATTTTATAAGCGCCGTTTTGAGTTTTATTGGATCCTTAACCTTTTTCTTGAGCTCTTTCTCGGTCTCTTCAACGAGCGTCTTATTGTAAAACTCATTGAGGCTTGCACTGAATTTAGGCATTTTAACCTCCAGTTCTTTCCGCTGTTCGAGTGCGGACAGGCTGGCATCTAGCTCACTTTCGCCCTTCGGATCTCTATATTCCATGAATATCGAGTGGAGAGTTTCGTATTCATCGGATGATATACTGGCGTGCTCGGATAAATATGCATCCAATGCCAGTTCGAAGTTTGTCATATACATTTCTCCTTTTAGTAAATTCTTTATATAATGGTTTTTT
>CAVCKO010000058.1:0-8559 GCA_963602825.1 Treponemataceae bacterium
CGCTCTGACGGCCGCCGTCGCGGCAAGAAGGGGCGTCGCGGCGAGGAGGGCGGCGAGGACCGCTACAGCCGCATGGCCCGCGAGGCGGAGGCCTACAACCGCAACAAGGTCCTCGAGGAGGCCCGCGAGGCCGTCGAGGAGGCCTCCCGCGAGTCCACCGGACGCCGAAAGCGCCGCAAGGAGCGTCGCCAGAAGCAGCAGGCCGAGGCCGAGCAGGAGAAGCGCATCGAGGAGGCCATAGCCAACGACCAGGACCTGTCGCAGCTCGACACGGTCAAGGTCCCGCAGGGCTCCACGGTCAGCGACCTCGCCGAGCTTCTCGGCGTGCCCGCCAACGACATCATCAAGCGCCTGTTCCTGCTGGGCACCCCGCTCACGCTCACCGAGTCCATGTCCGACGACCTCATCGAGCTCGTCGCCGACGACCTCGGCCGTGACGTCAAGGTCATGACCAAGGAGGAGGAGAACTCCTTCAGCTTCTACGACAACCCCGAGGACCTGAAGCCGCGCTCCCCCGTGGTCACCGTCATGGGCCACGTCGACCACGGCAAGACGTCCCTGCTGGACGCCATCCGCCACACCGGCGTGGCGGCGGGCGAGGCCGGCGGCATCACGCAGGCCATCGGCGCCTCCCAGGTCCAGATCAACGGCCGCACCATCACCTTCATCGACACCCCGGGCCACGAGACCTTCACGGCCATGCGTGCCCGCGGCGCCAAGGTGACCGACATCGTCATCCTGATCGTCGCCGCCGACGACGGCGTCATGCCGCAGACCGTCGAGTCCATCAACCACGCGAAGGCCGCCGGCGTGCCCATCATCGTCGCCGTCAACAAGATCGACAAGCCGGGCGCCAACCCCGACAAGGTGCGCCAGGAGCTCACCGAGTACGGCGTCATCCCCGAGGAGTGGGGCGGACAGAACATGTTCGTCAACATCTCGGCCAAGCAGAAGATCGGTATCGATGACCTTCTGGAGACCGTGCTGCTCCAGGCCGACGTGCTCGAGCTCAAGGCCAACCCGGACACCTTTGCCTCCGGCAATGTCCTCGAGGCCAAGCTCGACAAGGGCCGTGGCTCGGTCGCTACCGTGCTCGTGACCCGCGGCACCCTGCACGTGGGCGATACGCTGGTCGCCGGCCTCACCTACGGCCGCGTCCGCGCCATGCTCGACCCCAAGGGCCGCGCTGTCACCGAGGCCGGTCCCTCTGACGCCGTCGAGATCCTGGGCCTGCAGTCCGTGCCCAACGCCGGTGACGAGTTCCGCGTGTTCGAGGACGAGCGCGAGGCTCGCGCGCTTGCTGACGAGCGTTCGCTCAAGGCCCGTATCGAGGAGCAGAGCCGCGTCAAGCACGTCACGCTCGAGAACCTCTTCGAGACCATTGCCGACGCCGAGGTCAAGGAGCTCAACCTGATCATCAAGGCCGACGTCCAGGGTTCCATCGAGGCCCTTCAGGATTCGCTCGACAAGATGGATCAGTCCGAGGTTCGCATCAACACGATCCACTCCGCCGTTGGTGCCATCAACGAGACCGACGTCGTCCTGGCCGACGCCTCCAACGCCATCATCATCGGCTTTGGCGTCCGTCCCGACGGTAAGGCCCGCTCCGCCGCCGAGCGTGAGGGCGTCGAGATCCGTTGCTACGACGTCATCTACAAGTGCCTCGAGGAACTCGACGCTGCCCGTATCGGCATGCTTAAGCCCACCGAGGTCGAGGTCTCCACGGGTACCGCGACCGTCCTGGACACCTTCAAGGTGCCCAAAGTCGGTATCGCCGCCGGTGTCCGCGTCGAAGAGGGCGAGATCGCCGCGACCGATTCCGTGCGTCTGGTGCGCGACGGCATCGTGGTCTTCAACGGCAAGATCGCCTCGATGCGTCACTACAAGGACGAGGCCAAGAGCCTCAAGAGCGGTTCCGAGGGCGGCATTGGCCTGGAGAACTTCCAGGACATCAAGCCCGGCGACCAGATCGAGGGTTACCGCATCGACCAGGTTGCCCGTACCGAGTAGGGGGTAGCGCTATGAAGCAAACGCAGGCAACCCGCCGTCTGGGCGAGCAGCTTCGCGAGAAGCTCGGTTATATCCTGCTCTTTGAGGTTTCCGATCCGCGTCTCGACCTGGTTACTTTGACCGCGGTCGAGGTCGCGGTGGACCGTTCGTTCGCGCGTGTGTTCGTGTCGTGCGATGCGAGCCGCTACGACGAGGTCATGGAGGCGCTCGCAAGCGCTAAGGGCCGTATTCGCAGCCTGTTGGCTCGCTCGCTCGATTGGCGTGTTACGCCCGAGCTCGATTTTCGCATCGATCGCTCGACCGATGAGGCCGAGCGCATCACGCGTGCGCTGGAAAACGTTCCCGCCACGCTTGCGATCGAAAAGGACGAGGACGGCTATCCGATAGCGGATGCCGCCCAGGAGGCAGCTTTAGATGACTAATTCCGCCGACCTCGCCTCGTGCGAGTCTGCAGATATTCAGCGACGCATCCTCGAGCTCATCGAGGGTGCGTCCTCCATTGCGATTTCGGGACACACTTCTCCCGATGGCGACGCCCTGGGCTCCGTGTTGGGTCTGGGCCTCTCGCTTATGAAGTTTTTCCCTAACAAGGACATTGCCCTGCTGCTGGCAGACGATGATCCGGTTCCGCGCATCTACCGCTTTATGGAAGGCTCCGATCGCCTGGTACCGGCATCTGCGTATGCCGGCAATCCTGACCTGTTCATCTCGGTGGACGTGCCGGTCGTCGAGCGTCTCAATAATTCCGCCGAGGTGCTTCGTCGCTCCAAGCATGTGGTGTGCTTCGATCACCATCCGGCGCGCGAGGAGTTTGCCGAGCTCAGCCTGAGGCGCGTCGAAGCTGCAGCCTGCGCCATGATCATCGACCGCTTCTTGGACAATTGCGGCATTGTCGCACGTGATGGCGTTGCGACCTGCCTGCTGTGTGGCTTGGTTACCGATACCGGCCGTTTTCAGTACCAAAACGCCGATGCAGCCGCGTTCCATGCAGCCTCGCGTCTGGTTGCCCACGGTGCCGATCCGGCGCGTGTGGCACTCGAGGTTTACCAGAGCATGCGCGTTGAGTTTTTGCACCTCAAGTCCATCGTTATGGGCCGCATTAAGACAGTGGCCCACGGGCGCGTCGCGTATAGCTACGCGTACCAGAGTGACCTTGAGGCCTGCGGTGTCACCTCGGATGAGTGCGACGGTCTGGTTGACGTGGTGCGCTCGGTGATGGGCGTCGAGGTCTGTCTGTTCCTGAAGGGCATTGAGGGCGATACCAAGGTGCGCGGCAACCTGCGCTCCAAGGGCGACCTCAACGTGTCCGAGATCGCTGCTACCTTTGGCGGAGGCGGACATCCCGCTGCCGCCGGTTTCTCCAACAACGGAACGATTCTCGAGACGCTTACCGTGGCACTTCCCATGCTGGCCGAGCTGGTGGGGGAGGATCCCGCTTCGGTGACCGTCGAGCTTTAACTTTTTGGATGGTACATGGCTCGTCGTACGCCTTCTCAACTGAATATGCTGCTCGCCGTCGATAAGCCGGTGGGCTGCACGTCCCACGATGTGGTTTCGAAATGCCGGCGTGCCCTCCATGAGCGGCGCGTCGGCCATGCCGGCACGCTCGACCCCATGGCATCGGGTGTCATGGTGGTGGGTGTGGGCCAGGCCACCCGTCTGCTGGGCATGCTAACCCTCGATACCAAAAGCTATGTCGCCGACATTTCGTTTGGCGCCGAGACCAATACCGATGATGCGGAGGGCGAGGCGGTCCGCACGGTGGCTGTTGCCAACGAGCTCCGCGATCCTGCCTATGCCCGTGAGCGCTTGGCCGCTATGCTGGGTCCGCAGATGCAGGTGCCGCCCGCGTTTTCGGCTATCTCGGTCAATGGCGTTCGCGCCTACAAGTCTGCTCGCGAGGGCAATGCGGTGGACCTACCTCCGCGCCCCGTCGAGGTCTATGCCGCCGACCTGATCGCCGTGGGAGGCGAAGGTGATACGTGTGTGTGGACCGTGGCGTTCTCAGTGAGCAAGGGTACCTATATCCGTGCGCTCGCTCGCGATTTGGGCCGCGCCTGCGAGAGCGCCGCGCACATTTCCGCGCTGCGCCGCACGGCCTCCGGTGTTGTTTCCATTGGCGCTTGTCATACGGTCGAGGAGCTTTCTCCCGAGTCCGCGGCTGGCTTTGCCCTGGATCCCATTGCGGCCCTGGGCGCCACGCGTGTTGACTTGCCGGGCAATCTTGCCGACGACCTGCTCTGCGGCCGACGCATTCCCGTTGAGCGTGCGCTTGCCGATTTTGATGTCTCGAAGGCGCCGTTTGCGTTGGTGCTCGATGGGGGACTCAAGGCGCTCGCCCGCATCGAGGGTGGCCGCTTTGTCATGGAGCATGTCTTTCCGCAGGCCATCGGCGGTGTTCGATGATGTTGTCCGCTCACGAGCTCGCGCGTATTTTTTTCGCGGGCGAGTCGGACGAGGCTCACATCGTTACTGCCGATGCGTTTGATAAGTGTGAGCACCTGGGTGCTGCCTCGATCGCCATTGGCGTGTTCGATGGCGTGCACCGTGGACACCAGGAGCTCATTGCGGCGCTTGTCCGTGACGCCCGTGCCCATGGCTGTAAGGCGGTCGTGGTCACTTTCGATCCCGATCCGGACGTTGTGGTGAGTCCTTCGCCCGCTCAAAAATTGATGACGACGGCCGACCGTCTACATGCCTTGGCTCAGACCGGGGTCGATGCGGTGGTGGCCGTTCCCTTTACGCCTGAGGTTGCGGCACTCG
This sequence comes from Treponemataceae bacterium, assembly GCA_963602825.1. GTDB lineage: Bacteria > Actinomycetota > Coriobacteriia > Coriobacteriales > Coriobacteriaceae > Collinsella. Next base: position 4,774 of record CAVCKO010000058.1, read on the forward strand.
ACCATGTCGGTTTTCTCGCACTGCTGTCACGCGTGGTCGACATTCGTTCGATTCGCGTTGGCAGCGACTTTAGGCTGGGTCGTGGCGGTGCTTCTGGTGTTGCCGAGATGCGCGTCTGGGGTTCCGAGCACGGCGTTGACGTGTATGGTCACGATCTGCTTTGCGAGGGCGGTGAGGCCATTTGCGCCACCCGCATCCGTCATGAGCTGGGACAGGGCCATGTGGAGCTGGCTGCTGAGTTGCTCGGCCGCCCGTATATGCTGCGCGGCGGTGTTATTCGCGGCCGTCACGAGGGCTCTGGCATGGGCTTTCCCACGGCAAACCTGCAGGTTCCCGACGGCATTCAGGTGCCTGCCGATGGCGTGTATGAGGGCCTGGTGCTCGTCGATGACACCGTATGGCCTGCTGCCGTTAACGTCGGCCTGCCGCCGACGTATGCCGACGATGCCGCTTCATCGCATCTCGAGGCTAACTTAATTGGTTATACGGGCGACCTGTACGGCGCTTCCGTTTCGCTGGCGTTTACGCGCTGGCTGCGTCCCTCGCGTGTGTTCGAATCGCTGGATGAGTTGATCTCGACCGTCGAGGGTAATATCGAGGATATTCGTCACAACTTGGGCGAGCAGGGGGTGAGTATCCGTGATTAGCGATGAGGAAAAAGACCAGGTACGCGCTGCGTCCGACTTAGTTGCCATCGTGCAGGAAACGGTTGAGCTCAAGCCCCGCGGCCATGAGTTTTGGGGTTGCTGCCCCTTCCATGGCGAAAAGACGCCTTCTTTCCACATTATCCCCGCTACGCAGGTCTGGCACTGCTTTGGCTGCGGCGAAGGCGGCGACGTCTTCACCTATATCATGAAGCGCGAAAACCTGAGCTTTCCCGAGTCAATCCGCTATTTGGCCGATCGTGCGGGTATTGAGCTGCATGACACCGGAGATCGTCGCGAGCGCGGTACCAAGCGTACCCGCATCTACGATCTGTGTGCCGAGACCGCCCAGTTCTACCACACCATGCTTATGCGCGGTAAGGACGGCCGTCCACGCGAGTACTTTGCCAGCCGTGGTATGGGTGGCGACGTCTGCCGCCGCTACTGCCTGGGCTTTGCACCGGGCCGCAACGCGCTGGTGTCGCACCTGTCCCAGGCGGGTTTTACCCCGCAGGAGATGATCGACGCCAACGTTGCCGTGAGCCGCGGGCGCGGGCAGCTTGCCGACCGCTTCTACGACCGCGTGATGTTTCCCATCTTTGACGAGCAGGGTCACAACATTGCCTTTGGCGGGCGCATCATGGGTGACGGCCAACCCAAGTACCTCAACACCGCCGAGACGAGCGTGTTCCATAAAAAGCGAAACCTCTATGGTTTTAACTGGGCCAAGGAGTTTATCGTCGCGCAGGATACCGCCATCGTGGTGGAGGGCTATACCGATTGCATCGCCTGCTGGGAGGCGGGGATCAAAAACGTTGTCGCCACGCTGGGCACGGCGTTGACGGAGCATCACGTCAAGACGCTCACCCGCTTTGCCAAGCGTATCGTGTATATGTTCGATGGCGATGCCGCGGGCCAGAAGGCCGCCCGTCGCGCGATTCAATTTATCGAGCAGGATTCGATGGACCTGCGCTGCGTGGTGCTGCCCGACGGCAACGATCCCATGGAGTTTATTACGGCGCATGGTGGACAGGAGCTTCAGGCGCGCATCGACGCTGCCGAGCCGCTCATGGACTTTGTCTACCGTTCGCTGCAGGAGTCGAGTGACATCACCACGCCGGGCGGTCGTGCCAAGGCGCTGGAAGATGCGCTGACGCTTATCTATCCGCTGCGCGATAGCTATATGATCGACACATACTTTATTCAGATTGCCGATCTGCTGGGTTTGGATCTGGAGACGGTTCGCGCGAGTTCGGGTCGCGTGTTTCGCGATGTCGCCAAGCGCGAAGATGCGGAACGACGTCGTGAGCAGAACTATGAACGCCAGCGGGCGCAAGCCGAGCGCTCTGGTAGCGCGGGCGGTCGGACGTCTGGTTCGCAGGGGGCATCTCGCGGTGCTTGGACATCGGGCGCGACGCCGCCGGTGTCCGCGCCGGTCGAAGAAGAGCCGTATGACTACGTCCCGCTCGATGCCTACGGTGCCGCGCCTGTGGAGGTCGTCGACGACCTGCCGCCGATCGATGTGCCTGATGGTATGGGTGCTGTGCCTGTGACTGATGGTTCGGGCGCTCCGGCTGCGGCGGCGCCGATGGTTCTTACTGATCTTGAGCGCAAGTCCTTGGCAGGGGAGCGCGAGCTGTTGACGATGCTCACGAGCTACCCCGACCTGTTCCGCACGTATGCCGACCGCATCTGCTCTATCGAGTGGGTTGACCCACGTCACGAGTCCATCGCATGGGCCGTTCTGGCAACGCCGCCGGGAACCGATCCTGCAGCCTGCATGGATGCGGCGCGCTCGGTCTGTCCCGAGGCGGCAACGCTTGTGAGTGCCGGGCGCATCTCCGCGACGAGCAAGCACCCCACCGAGACGAACATCGTGTTTATGCTTGATACGCTCGAGCTCTACACCATCAAGCGCCGCATGCGTGCCGCACAGGCCAAGCTGCGCCAGGACCGTTCGCTCGATGATGAGGCCCGTCGCGCGCTGACCGTGCAGGCCGCGCAGGATTCGCAGCGTCAACGCGAGCTGCAAAAGTCTATCGGCGGCGTGGCGGACCCGTTCCGTTTGATCGGTCTGGAGGCCGCAGGCACCGAACAGGCCTAGATGTTGTGGTCAACCAGCGTATTCTCGCCTATATCCAGTCCTCTTTTTGGGTATAGACGCCTATGTGTGTGCTAAAGTATTGAGTCCTGTGGACTATGAAGGGAGAATCTGTGCCAAATAAGACTGAGAGCACGGGTACTGGGCTGGAATCCTACGTTGCAAAGCTCATGGGCAACGGCTCAAACAGGACTTCGGTAACCGAGGACGAGATTCAGGTCGCCCTGAAGGATATCGATGTTTCTGACGAGCAGCTCACCGCGGTGTATTCCGCGCTGCGCAACAGCGGCATCCAGATTATCTCCGCGAGCGGAAACGACGACGCCCCCATGGACGTCGACGATGACGATAACGATACCGATACCGACGATTTCGATGACGACGACGAGCACGATTCCGGCTCGCTCGACGATCACGAGCTCAAGATGGCCCGTCAGGCCGACGCCGAGATGGGTTCTTCCAAGAGCAAGAAGAAGCGCACCGTGCGCACGTCCCGTTCACGCTCCCGCGTGCGTGGCATCGATGCCTCCACGGTGATGCTGACCGGCGATCCGGTTCGTATGTACCTCAAGGAGATCGGCAAGGTCGACCTGCTGACCGCCTCCGAAGAGGTCGATTTGGCCATGAAGATCGAGGCCGGTCTCGAGGCCACCGAGAAGCTCGAGGCTGCCGATGCCGGCGAGCTCGAGCTCACGCGTGCCGAGATGCGTCGTCTTACGCGCATTGAGAACGTGGGCCTCGAAGCCAAGCAGGCACTCATCAGCGCAAACCTGCGTCTGGTCGTCTCCATCGCCAAACGCTATGTCGGCCGCGGCATGCTGTTCCTTGACCTGATCCAGGAGGGCAACCTCGGTCTGATCCGCGCTGTTGAGAAGTTCGACTACCAGAAGGGCTTTAAGTTCTCCACGTACGCCACGTGGTGGATCCGTCAGGCCATTACGCGCGCCATTGCCGATCAGGCCCGTACCATCCGTATTCCCGTGCATATGGTCGAGACCATCAACAAGCTCGTCCGCGTGCAGCGCCAGCTCCTTCAGGACC
>CAVCKO010000059.1:0-8464 GCA_963602825.1 Treponemataceae bacterium
TCATATCTCGGATCGTTTCGCACCGAAACAATAACCCTGTTTGGGAGTCCGATGGTCGCCATCAGCGTATACATGTTTTGATGTGGCAAAAATGAAATCACCGTGGCTTTGGGCCGTTCGGAAACAAAACGCCGTATTAGCTTGACCTGGTCGAGTGGCTTAAGCGAAGCGTCTACAAACTCAGAACACACTTCAACTCCATCTGGCACTTCATATTCAATAACGTTACTTTTAGTCAAGAAATAGGTAAATCTAATACCATGAGAAACGAAGTACGATGCAAGCGCAAGAGAGACGCGCTCGGCCCCGCCGCCCATCAGGGAAGGGTGAACAAAAACAATGTGCCCAGCTTCATGTGCTAACTTCTTTGAATTCAATTTAATCCTCTAATTACCGCTGACAGCATGGCAATAGATACCGAGTATTTCGCTCAAGAGCAGGTTGATATCAAATGAACTGAGTATCTTTTTTCGGGCCAATGTTCCCATTTCTTTTCTAAGCTCGCTTGATTCGAGAAGATGATTCAATGCAACGGCCAGGGCTTGATAGTTATCTACCGGAATCAGAACGCCATTAACACCATCATTAATTACTTGAGGAATTCCGCCAACGGGAGTGGCAACAGTTGGAATTCCTCTGGCCATGGCTTCAAGAACGCTCATGGGGAGCCCCTCGTTTTTGGAGGGGAGGCAGTACACCGCGGCACGCTCAAAGAGCTCCTCGCGTTCTGCGCCCGCGACCCAGCCGTGGAACTCGCAGCGGTCGGCAATACCGAGCTCTGCCGCAAGAGATTTATTCTTTTCGACCTCTCCGTCTCCGCCGAATACGACCTTGGTGTCGGGAAAACGCGACAGGATTTCTCTTGACGCGCGCAAGAGCACGTCAGGGCTCTTGCGCGCGTCAAGACGTCCTAAAAAAAGGACGTCTTGACGCGAACAAGGTGAGCACGGCTGATCTGGAACTTTGACACCGTTATGAACAACGTCAATCTTCTCCAGGTCGCAAACGTTTTTTGAAAAGTAGTCACGCCACTCTTCCGACAGAACCACAACTCGGTCGGCGATACTAAAGGTCTTTCTTACATCACGACGGTAGGAATCTCCACCCTCTTCGAAGGCCTTCTTAAACTCACCATCGTGGTCGTGGAGTATTACGTACTTGCCTGCTTTGTGGGCCATACGAGCCATAATTGACTTACGTTTATAGGAGCCACGGGCGCTAATGTGTAAATGAATAATGTCATAGGATGGCATGATCATCGCATAGCGAATCAACGCTCGGGAAAATGCGACGGATTTACCGAGCGTTGAGGAACCGATGCCCGTCCCCAGGTACTCAAAGGCATCGCATGCCTCAGGGAGACCTGCGTCTAGATAACCTTTCACGACTGAGACGATTCCGCCGTGAAGAGAGAGATCGGGTCCGACCATCAACACCTTTGCATGGACGCGCGGATAACCTTTAGTCATTGATTTCCTCTTACCGAAAGCTTAGACGGCGAGCTGGAAGCCCCCCCCAGATTGAAAACTCCGGGCCAACGTCTTTTGTCACTACCGTACCGGCTGCAATCACACAATGGTCGGCAATTCTAACGCCCTTAAGAATCGTTACGCCGCTGCCAATCCATACATCATTGCCGATGACGACATCCTGGTCATTCTCTGGAAGCTTGTCCGACTCATCAAGCGTCATCATGGGTCGGTCGAGAACATCTGTACGATGGTCTCCAGTAATAATTGTGAGATGAGGGCCGCTCATGACGTAATTGCCGATATGAATCTTCGCACGGGTCGTCAGAAACGTTGCTCCTGGGCCAATATATACATCATGTCCCATGTAAATATTTTCAATCCCCTGAATTTCACTACGACGACCGATGGTTACGTTTTTACCGCATGATGCAAAGGAGCGACGTAGGGCAGGGAGCAAGAGCAATTTGTTATAAGCTCGCGAGATACCATCAAGCAATCTGTACCCAGCGCCCATGGCTAAGATTTCCTCCACACCATCTTGTCCACGACGCCGGTGTAGCTCTGGATGATCTTGACCACCTTGGTGGACACGGTCTCGTCGGCGTAGTCGGGCACGGGTGCCTCGGGAAGCGACCCCTCGGCGTCGAGCTCGACGGCGGTGCGGACCGCCTGGAGCAGGCCGCGCTCGCTGATGCCGGCCAGCGTGAAGCAGGCCTTGTCCAGGGCCTCGGGGCGCTCGGTGGAGGTGCGGATGCACACCGCCGGGAACGGGCGGCCGACGCTCGCGAAGAAGCTCGACTCCTCGGGCAGGGTGCCGGAGTCGGACACCACCGCGAAGGCGTTCATCTGCAGGCAGTTGTAGTCGTGGAAGCCCATGGGCTCGTGCATGCGCACGCGCGGGTCGAGCTTGAAGCCGGTGGCCTCCAGGCGCTTGCGCGAGCGAGGGTGGCAGGAGTACAGGATCGGCATGTCGTATTTCTCGGCCAGCGCGTTGATCGCGGTGAACAGGCTCGTGAAGTTCGCCTCGGTGTCGATGTTCTCCTCGCGGTGGGCGGACAGCAGCATGTAGCGCTTGGTCTCAAGGCCTAGCTCGGAGAGGACGTCCGACGCCTCGATCTTGCCCAGGTTGGCGCGCAGGACCTCGGCCATGGGCGAGCCGGTGACGTAGGTGCGCTCCGGGGCGCAGCCGGTGTCCTTCAGGTAGCGGCGGGCGTGCTCGGAGTAGGCCAGGTTGACGTCGGAGATCACGTCGACGATGCGGCGGTTGGTCTCCTCGGGCAGGCACTCGTCCTTGCAGCGGTTGCCGGCCTCCATGTGGAAGATGGGGATGTGCAGGCGCTTGGCCGAGATGGCGGACAGGCAGCTGTTGGTGTCGCCCAGGATCAGCAGCGCGTCGGGCTGGACCTGGACTATCAGCCTGTAGCTCGCGGCGATGATGTTGCCCACGGTCTCGCCCAGGTCGGCGCCCACGGCGTCGAGGTAGACGTCGGGGTCGGCGAGCTCCAGGTCGCGGAAGAAGATGCCGTTGAGCGTGTAGTCGTAGTTCTGCCCGGTGTGCGCCAGCAGGCAGTCGAAGTGGCGGCGGCACTTCTTGATGACCTCGGACAGGCGGATGACCTCGGGGCGCGTGCCCACGATGATCAGGAGCTTCAGGCGGCCGTCGTCCCTGAATGCGATATCGGAATAGTCCTTGCCCATGCGGCTAGACCTCCTCGTAGTAGGTGTCGGGGTCCTCGGGGTCGAAGGGCTCGTTGGCCCACATGACCGTCACGAGGTCCTCGGTGTCGGACAGGTTGGTGATGGAATGCGTGTAGCCCGGGATCATCTCCACGGCGCGCATGTCGGGGCCGGAGACAGTGTACTCGTCGACGGGGAACGGGTTCCCCTCGGCGTCCTCCCCCACCTTCCTCAACTTGATGGATGCGGTGCCGGAGACCACCAGGAACCTCTCCCACTTGCTCATGTGCCAGTGGTTGCCCTTGGTGATGCCGGGCCTGGACACGTTGACGGAGACCTGGCCGCGCTCCGGCGTGCGCAGGAACTCGGTGAACGAGCCGCGGCCGTCGACGTTGGGCTTGAGGCTATAGGCGAAGTTCCCCGGCTCGTAGTAGGACAGGAACGTGCTCCAGAGCTTCTTGGAGAATGAGCCCCCCGTCAGGTCGGGAACCGACAGCGTCTCGCGGCTGTCGCGGAAGCTGTCGAGCAGGCAGACGATCTCGCCCAGCGTCTTCACGTCGGTACCGGGGACGTAGCAGAACTCCTCGCCGTCGACGCGCTCGAGGCCCTCGTATCCGCAGCGGTGTTCCTCGCCCAGCAGGGCGGCCAGCATCTCGTCGACGAGGTCGTCGATGTAGAGGAGCTCGAGCTCGACGGAGGGATCGTTCACGGTGTAGGGGCGGCCGTTCGCGATGGCATCGCAGAAGGTGGCCACGGCGGAGTTGTAGCGCGGGCGGCACCACTTGCCGTAGAGGTTGGGGAAGCGGTAGATGAGCACGGGGGCGCCGGTTCGCTCGGAATATTCGCGTAAGAGGCCCTCCCCCGCGAGCTTGGACTCGCCGTATACGGAGCCCTCGAAGCGGCCCGACAGGCTCGCCTGCGCGGAGCTGGAGAGCATGACGGGGCATTTGTTCCCGTGGCGCTCCAGGGTCTCCAGCAGCGTGGAGGCGAACCCGAAGTTGCCCTCCATGAACTCGGATTGGTCCTTGGGGCGGTTGACGCCTGCCAGGTTGAACACGAAGTCCGCGCGGGAGCAGTAGGCGTCGAGTTCCTCGGGGGCCGAATCGATGTCGTACTGCATGACCTCGAGCGGCAGCAGGGAGGCATATTTCTCGCGGCGGTCCTTGCCGTCGCGGATGTTCTCCAGCGCGCAGCAGAGGTTCTTCCCTACGAAGCCCTTGGCGCCGGTGACGAGGACGCGCACCCTACTGCACCGCCTCGTGCTCGCGGCCCTCGAGCGCCAGCTGCACGTACTCGGCGGTCTTGATCTTGGCGATGGTGCCCTCCACGTCGAGCCTCTCGGTGTTGTGGGAGGTGTAGGACTCGTCGGCCTGGGTCTCCACCTCGCCGTCGACGACGAACTTGTCGTAGTTCAGGTCGCGCGAGTCGCAGGCCACGCGGTAGTAGCCGCCCATGTCCTCGGACCTCAGGCGCTCCTCGCGGGTCATGAGGGTCTCGTAGAGCTTCTCGCCGTGGCGGGTGCCGATCACCTGGGTGCCCACGCGGCCGAAGACCTCCTGGACCGCCTCGGCGAGGTCGCCGATGGTGGAGGCGGGGGCCTTCTGGATGAATAGGTCGCCGGGGTTGGCGTGCTCGAAGGCGAACTGCACCAGGTCCACGGCCTCGTCCAGGTTCATGAGGAAGCGGGTCATGTTAGTGTCGGTGACGGTGAGCGGCTCGCCCTTGCGGATGCGGTCGATGAACAGCGGGATGACGCTGCCGCGCGAGCACATGACGTTGCCGTAGCGGGTGCAGCAGATGGTGGTGCGGCCGGCGCCGTTTCTGGCGTTGGCGTAGATGATGGACTCCATCATGGCCTTGGACTTGCCCATGGCGTTGATGGGGTAGGCCGCCTTGTCGGTGGACAGGCACACGACGCGGTCGACGCCCTCGTCGATCGCGGCGTGGAGCACGTTGTCCGTGCCGATGACGTTGGTGCGCACGGCCTCCATGGGGAAGAACTCGCAGGAGGGCACCTGCTTGAGTGCGGCGGCGTGGAAGATGTAGTCCACGCCGTGCATGGCGTCGCGCACGCTCTGGGCGTTGCGGACGTCGCCGATGAAGAAGCGCACCTTGGAGGCGAGCTCCGGGGACTTCTCCTGCAGGCGGTGGCGCATGTCGTCCTGTTTCTTCTCGTCGCGGGAGAAGATGCGGATCTCGGCCAGGTCGGTGTTCATAAAGTGCTTGAGCACGGTGTTGCCGAACGAGCCGGTGCCGCCCGTGATCATGAGGGTCTTGTCTTTAAAGGTGGTCGAATTGTTCATCTATTTGCCTTCCTTACGTTTGGCTTTTGTAATCTGGTAAAAGAGAAATTTCGTATTAGTTACGAGGTATCGTCTGAAAAGCCGCTTCGGCTCTTGAATAAGTCTGTATAGCCACTCGAGACTCAGGTTTTGCATCCACATCGGCGCCTCTGGCACCACGCCAGCGAGAACGTTGAACGCTCCGCCAACGCCGATCATCAACGGCTGTGGACCCCCCTTGAGCTCGTGCATAAGAACTTCTTGACGGGGCGCGCCAAGAGCGATCCATGCGAAGTTAGCTCCTGAGTTGGCGATGCGATTAGAAAGTTCGTGCTTTTCGTTGTCGGACAAAGGACGGAAAACGGACGGTTCCATTCCCGCAATTTTTAAACCGGGGAAATCCCTGTTGAGCGATTCTTTGAGGGCGTCAAGATTCTTCTGTTCATTTCCGTAGAAATAGTGACTCCACCCGTATTGACTGGAAATCTCAAAAATCTCGCGCATCAAGTCCGGACCGGTAACGCGGTCCATCGATTCAAATGACTTACGGCCTACAACTGATAAGGGCTTGCCGTCGGGAACGGACATGACTGATTCCGCCTGGCAATCCCAATAGAAGGGGTCGTCATGAGCCAAAACAGACGTATGGGCATTTGAGACGCAAATGTACTCGCCATGAAGTTCATCAATATGTTCAGCTAGAAAATTGATGCAGTCTGACATGTTTGTTCCCGTGATCGGCACATCAATCACGGGAACGCGATTCAACTCAGAGTATTTCGAATAGTCCTCGAGCATTAGCATGCACCCTTACCGGTGATGACCTCAATAACCGTGAGGATTACAATCTTGAGGTCGGTGAAAATGCCACGGTTGGCTATGTACTCCAGGTCGCGCTGGACCATGCCGTCGAAGCCAGTCGAGTTGCGGTCGGTCACCTGCCACCAGCCGGTGATCCCCGGCTTCACGGCCAGGCGCTGCAGGTCGTACTCCGTGTACTGCTCGACCTCGTTGGGAAGAGGCGGGCGCGGGCCGACGACGGACATCTGGCCCAGGAACACGTTCAGGAACTGCGGGAACTCGTCGATGGAGTGCTTGCGGATGAACTTGCCGATCTTGGTGACGCGGGGGTCTTCCTTCATCTTGAACATGGCGCCGGCAATCTCGTTCTGCTCCCTGAGCTCTGCCAAGCGCTCATCGGCGTCCCGGTACATGGAGCGGAACTTCCACATGCGGAAGGTGGACAGACTGCCGTCTCGATGGGTCTGTCCCACGCGAATCTGGCTGTAGAACGGGTTGCCCTCGCTCTCCAGGCGGATTGCCGCGGCCAGCACCAGGCTCGGTATCGCGATGACGGCCAGCACGCAGCCGCTGAACACGATGTCGAAGGCGCGCTTGACGGTGCGGTATGCAAGGCGCGTGCGGTCCCAGTCCTTGACGGCCTGCATGGCCTTGTAGCGCATGCTCGCGTCGCCGCCGTTCATGGCCTGGGCAACAAGCGCTGCCCCCACCGGCGCTCCTTCTGAATATTCAGATTTGTCTGACACTATTTCCTTCAAACCTACGTCCCCGCCCCCGGGGATCCTCCCTGTCCCGTTAAACAGTCGCCCGTGGTTAGGCGATCGCCTTTTTAAGGTTTCGCATTGTGCGCTGCTCGGCTGAAAGCACCGCGAGGCCAACGCGGGTGGTTACGCGTCGGCCACACAGGTTGAGCTCCAAAAAAGCAGTGCTCTTGCGTCTGTTAATGTTTTTGATAAGGCCTTCGTGGCCCAACAGCGGACCTGCCGTCACTACGACCTGGTCGCCATCCTTTAAGGCCTCGCTCATGGGCACTACGCGGTCTCCCCTATGCGTAAAGCTGCCAATGAGCTGGGTCTCTTCTTTTGCCAGCGGCACAAACTGACCGTCCTGGGATAGCACCCGGGCAAAGTCGTCCATGCGTAGCAGATACTGTTGCACGGTACGGGGATCTGCCGTATCGCAGATGAGATATCCGGGAAAGAGCGGCTTGGTCGTATTGACCCATTCGCCGTGTACCTTAATCTCGGTTTGAAATTGGGGATAAAAGAGCTCCTGCATGGCGCCAGCCGGCACCACGCGCTCAATGCGCTCGCGCACTACATCTTCGCGACCATTAATGACCTGGATCACATACCACACGAGCACCACCCCCTTGCTGTCTTACGTGTGGCTCACGGGGTTTGGGTATGGCTTCGCCAGGGCGCTTGTGCGCGAAGGCGCTCCATATTCAAACCCTGAGCCCAGTTAGACAAGCACGTGGCTCTGCCCCACCGTGAACGGTATGTATGAGTGCAGTGGCTAGAGTCGCGGACGTGTATCGCAAAATGACCGCGACTCCAGCTGGCTGCGTGCAGCCCAGTCAAGCGAGTACAAAACTGGACCGCACGCAAACAGCTGCAAGACTGCTGCGAATTGTCATGAAATCTCGATTCGAAAGTACAGCTTGCAAATAGACAAGAACAAAGTCATTCGATGCGATATGCATGACGACGCTATTGGAGCTCGTGGTTTTTCTGGCACCGCCGTTACGGCCGGATGCTGATCGACCCTGTGCTTTGCGGCTTACTGGAGCCGTGAGCACAGTTGAACCCATGTAACGTCAGGTATCCTAGCACAGCAGGTGGTCCATACGTTTTGGGGTGTGTTGAGCAACATATTGTTTATTTATCGTGGTTATGGGGGGATATTGTGCCGTCATAACCACATTGCCGCAGGTTTATGGGGGTGTGCGGGTTGGCGAGCACTGCCTGAGTTGTAAAGCTGGCGGCGTGAATTGCTCAAACTATTATGTATGGCTAACAAACTTTGTACAAAACCGGGAAGGTAATTGCGCAACTTTTTGCGGGGTGAGCGCGGGTGTCACTTTGGCATGTGGAATGGACACGTATGAAAAAGGCCTCCGGTTTCCCGAAGACCTTTGCATTCACGATGGTGGAGACGAGGGGGATCGAACCCCTGACCTCTTGACTGCCAGTCAAGCGCTCTCCCAGCTGAGCTACGCCCCCGTGCGAA
>CAVCKO010000060.1:0-3666 GCA_963602825.1 Treponemataceae bacterium
GCGACGGGCTGGCGGTATTGGCGGCGCTGAAAGAAACCGCAAGAATTCGTTAACTTTTCGGTGGCCAGTAAGGAAATCGAGCGAGGCAAGGGTACACGTGGCCGGGGAGCCGAGGGAAAGCAGAACGTTGCGGTGATGGCCGAAAGCACCCCGTTGGAAGATATCGAAACGGGCAAAAAGGAGAAGCATGTGCGTTATTTCAAGGCCAGGGTACTGGATAGCCATCAAAGTGAAGGAATCAACGGCGTGGTCAGGGACTGCATGGAGGATGATGCCATCGTATTTTCGGACAAAAGCACTTCTTACGTTGACATCTCCGATCTGGTGGAATTGCACGTCACCGAGAAATCAGACGCCAAAACCACCAAGGAAACACTCAAATGGGTGCATATCGCAATCAGTAATGCAAAACGGACATTGCTGGGCAACTACCATAAAATCAAAAGGAAATACTTACAGTTGTATCTCAACGAGTTTATTTACAAATTAAACAGACGGTATTTTGGAGACAAACTCTTTGACAGACTAGTAATTGCGAATATAACAGGTGCATAAACGGATAATCAGAATCTTTAACCATCCTAATTAACTACCTGCGGATTTTAGGTATTATTATAGAAGCCCCCATGAATAAATCGCTCATTATTTTCGGCATCGTCAACATAACCTCGGACAGTTTCTCCGATGGAGGCCGGTATCTGGCGCCAGACGCAGCCATTGCGCAGGCGCGTAAGCTGATGGCCGAGGGGGCAGATGTGATCGACCTCGGTCCGGCATCCAGCAATCCCGACGCCGCGCCTGTTTCGTCCGACACAGAAATCGCGCGTATCGCGCCGGTGCTGGACGCGCTCAAGGCAGATGGCATTCCCGTCTCGCTCGACAGTTATCAACCCGCGACGCAAGCCTATGCCTTGTCGCGTGGTGTGGCCTATCTCAATGATATTCGCGGTTTTCCAGACGCTGCGTTCTATCCGCAATTGGCGAAATCATCTGCCAAACTCGTCGTTATGCATTCGGTGCAAGACGGGCAGGCAGATCGGCGCGAGGCACCCGCTGGCGACATCATGGATCACATTGCGGCGTTCTTTGACGCGCGCATCGCGGCGCTGACGGGTGCCGGTATCAAACGCAACCGCCTTGTCCTTGATCCCGGCATGGGGTTTTTTCTGGGGGCTGCTCCCGAAACCTCGCTCTCGGTGCTGGCGCGGTTCGATGAATTGCGGCTGCGCTTCGATTTGCCGGTGCTTCTGTCTGTTTCGCGCAAATCCTTTCTGCGCGCGCTCACAGGCCGTGGTCCGGGGGATGTCGGGGCCGCGACACTCGCTGCAGAGCTTGCCGCCGCCGCAGGTGGAGCTGACTTCATCCGCACACACGAGCCGCGCCCCTTGCGCGACGGGCTGGCGGTATTGGCGGCGCTGAAAGAAACCGCAAGAATTCGTTAACTGCACATTCGGGATATTTCTCTATATTCGCGCTTCATCAGAAAACTGAAGGAACCTCCATTGAATCGAACTAATATTTTTTTTGGTGAATCGCATTCTGACTGGTTGCCTGTCAGAGGCGGAGAATCTGGTGATTTTGTTTTTCGACGTGGTGACGGGCATGCCTTCGCGAAAATCGCACCTGCTTCCCGCCGCGGTGAGCTCGCTGGAGAGCGTGACCGCCTCATTTGGCTCAAAGGTCGAGGTGTGGCTTGCCCCGAGGTCATCAACTGGCAGGAGGAACAGGAGGGTGCATGCTTGGTGATAACGGCAATTCCGGGAGTACCGGCGGCTGATCTGTCTGGAGCGGATTTGCTCAAAGCGTGGCCGTCAATGGGGCAGCAACTTGGCGCTGTTCACAGCCTATCGGTTGATCAATGTCCGTTTGAGCGCAGGCTGTCGCGAATGTTCGGACGCGCCGTTGATGTGGTGTCCCGCAATGCCGTCAATCCCGACTTCTTACCGGACGAGGACAAGAGTACGCCGCAGCTCGATCTTTTGGCTCGTGTCGAACGAGAGCTACCGGTGCGGCTCGACCAAGAGCGCACCGTTAACCCAGGATGAGAACCTTGAAAGTATCATTGATAGCTGCGAAAGCGAAAAACGGCGTGATTGGTTGCGGTCCAGACATACCCTGGTCCGCGAAAGGGGAGCAGCTACTTTTTAAAGCATTGACCTACAATCAGTGGCTTCTGGTGGGTCGCAAGACGTTTGAATCTATGGGCGCACTCCCCAATAGGAAATACGCGGTCGTTACCCGCTCAGGTTGGACATCAAATGATGACAATGTAGTTGTATTTCAGTCAATCGAAGAGGCCATGGACAGGCTAGCTGAATTCACCGGTCACGTTATAGTGTCTGGTGGCGGAGAAATTTACCGAGAAACATTACCCATGGCCTCTACGCTCCACTTATCGACGATCGACATCGAGCCAGAGGGGGATGTTTTCTTCCCGAGTATTCCAAATACCTTCGAAGTTGTTTTTGAGCAACACTTTACTTCAAACATTAACTATTGCTATCAAATTTGGAAAAAGGGTTAACAAAGCTATGCAATCGACGGCAAAAAGCTTCGTTCGCTTCGCGCACTACGCCTTTTTCCGCGATTGATAGCGACGATATGGTTGTTTGCCATGGTGATCCCTGCATGCCGAACTTCATGGTGGACCCTAAAACTCTTCAATGCACGGGTCTGATCGACCTTGGGCGGCTCGGAACAGCAGATCGCTATGCCGATTTGGCACTCATGATTGCTAACGCCGAAGAGAACTGGGCAGCGCCAGATGAAGCAGAGCGCGCCTTCGCTGTCCTATTCAATGTATTGGGGATCGAAGCCCCCGACCGCGAACGCCTTGCCTTCTATCTGCGATTGGACCCTCTGACTTGGGGTTGATGTTCATGCCGCCTGTTTTTCCTGCTCATTGGCACGTTTCGCAACCTGTTCTCATTGCGGACACCTTTTCCAGCCTCGTTTGGAAAGTTTCATTGCCAGACGGGACTCCTGCATTCGTCAAGGGATTGAAACCTATAGAAGACATTGCTGATGAACTGCGCGGGGCCGACTATCTGGTATGGCGCAATGGGAGGGGAGCAGTCCGGTTGCTCGGTCGTGAGAACAATCTGATGTTGCTCGAATATGCCGGGGAGCGAATGCTCTCTCACATCGTTGCCGAGCACGGCGACTACCAGGCGACCGAAATTGCAGCGGAACTAATGGCGAAGCTGTATGCCGCATCTGAGGAACCCCTGCCTTCTGCCCTTCTCCCGATCCGGGATCGCTTTGCAGCTTTGTTTCAGCGGGCGCGCGATGATCAAAACGCAGGTTGTCAAACTGACTACGTCCACGCGGCGATTATAGCCGATCAAATGATGAGCAATGCCTCGGAACTGCGTGGGCTACATGGCGATCTGCATCATGAAAACATCATGTTCTCCAGTCGCGGCTGGCTGGTGATAGATCCCGTCGGTCTGGTCGGTGAAGTGGGCTTTGGCGCCGCCAATATGTTCTACGATCCGGCTGACAGAGACGACCTTTGTCTCGATCCTAGACGCATTGCACAGATGGCGGACGCATTCTCTCGTGCGCTGGACGTCGATCCGCGTCGCCTGCTCGACCAGGCGTACGCTTATGGGTGCCTTTCCGCAGCTTGGAACGCGGATGGAGAAGAGGAGCACCGCGAACTAG
>CAVCKO010000060.1:3676-8240 GCA_963602825.1 Treponemataceae bacterium
GAGGAGCAACGCGATCTAGCTATCGCGGCCGCGATCAAGCAGGTGCGACAGACGTCATACTAGATATCAAGCGACTTCTCCTATCCCCTGGGAACACATCAATCTCACCGGAGAATATCGCTGGCCAAAGCCTTAGCGTAGGATTCCGCCCCTTCCCGCAAACGACCCCAAACAGGAAACGCAGCTGAAACGGGAAGCTCAACACCCACTGACGCATGGGTTGTTCAGGCAGTACTTCATCAACCAGCAAGGCGGCACTTTCGGCCATCCGCCGCGCCCCACAGCTCGGGCAGAAACCGCGACGCTTACAGCTGAAAGCGACCAGGTGCTCGGCGTGGCAAGACTCGCAGCGAACCCGTAGAAAGCCATGCTCCAGCCGCCCGCATTGGAGAAATTCTTCAAATTCCCGTTGCACATAGCCCGGCAATTCCTTTCCCTGCTCTGCCATAAGCGCAGCGAATGCCGGGTAATACTCGTCAACGATCTGATAGAGAAGGGTTTGCTCGGGTCGGTGGCTCTGGTAACGACCAGTATCCCGATCCCGGCTGGCCGTCCTGGCCGCCACATGAGGCATGTTCCGCGTCCTTGCAATACTGTGTTTACATACAGTCTATCGCTTAGCGGAAAGTTCTTTTACCCTCAGCCGAAATGCCTGCCGTTGCTAGACATTGCCAGCCAGTGCCCGTCACTCCTGCCAGACATGCTGATTAATTTTGCCCTTATTAACATCACAGACAGAAAGAACGAGGGTACCAATACCATTGATGGTAACTGGCAGGCCGATGAAGGACGCCGTTACCGGGATAATGTAAGAATCTATTTTTGAGTATGTCAACATAACCTGAGGCAAAGTACCTCAGGTTCCAGTGTAGTAATCAGCCAACCTGACAGTCTTCTGTTAGCCCTACAGATATGTCGTGGAGCTAACCGCGCATGTCAAAGCCGGATTTTTGAAAATCTCTATAAACTTCCGGATTGTTGAAGGCCGGGAATTTAGCTTTATGGGCTGCTGACTTTATCGCTTCGCAATAGGCTTTATCGCCATTACTGGTTGATATTTTTAACGCCGTGCCATCCCGGGAGAATTCCATATGCAACCTGCATTTTTTCCTTTTCCATTTTTGCGGATCATCAAGTTTAGCATTAATTGCATCCCTGATTCCCCGTGCCTGCTCCCCCCATTCATCCTGATCATCCCAACGTCCTGAACTGCAACTACCCAAGGCTGTAGTTTTATGGCAATTTGAAGGATGTAATGGCGCACATCCCGCCACAAAGCTGACTAAAATAGCCAGCATAACGATTTTCTTTACCCCCATATATTGCTCCTCAATCCATATAGATCTCAGTACCATAGCTCTGTCAGAGCAAAGAAAATCTTAACTAATACAAGTTAAGATTTTTAATATCCACTCCTCATCCCTACATTCCAGGTGATGGTGGCGTCCACTCATTATCCTGAACTGGAGTATAAGATGTGTCATTCCCCCCGGATATGCTTTTCTGTTGCCTGATATATTCGTGGTAGTACTGTTCACTACGCTGACGATGTAAATCCACATCCGGGCGGCTGATTACAAAGTGTCCACTTCCGGTTATTCCAGCTGCATTATGCCAGGCCACCATTTCCGCAAATACATCATTAAACTGTTGATATGAGCCTTCCGGTTCAAAACCCATTCCTGGCTCACGATCAAACAATACAGGAGCAATCAGATTCAGCTTATCCACCAGTTCATTTCTGTCCTGATGATGGTAGAACACCACACGGTCCCCATAATCCACACAGACTAACTCGCCATTCCTCCGATCACGAAAACGCACACTGCCATCTTTCTGCAGACGGGCTTCGAGAACGCCAGTGTCTTCATAAAGTGGAGTTCCTCCCGGTTCACAGATAATCACGCAGCGGTCGGCATTCGTTGTTCGTCGCTTGTCTTTGCGACGATCACGATAATCCCAGCCACGTAACTGTGATAATGCAGCTCTGTCTCCCTGTACCGCCTGTTGCTCCACCCACTGCCGGTAGGACAAAGGATACCACTTACCCTCCGCAATCAGTGACAACCGCTCTTCCTTCACACTCTCCTTCAGCCTGATCAGCGCCTGCATACGCTGCACTTCTGCAATATGGTAATGCAGCTTACGCAATTGTGGATCCCGGAACTGCACACGGATATACGCCTTGCGCCGACGGCAGGCAGCATGAATTTCCCGTAACCGTTCTCCGTAACGTAAGTCGGGTTTACGCCAGTGCTCCTTCCATGCAAGATAACGCGCGCGCAAATCTTCCCGCGCAGCTGCACGGGCTTCACGGCGTTCACGACGCAGTACAGGATCGCGCCGGAAGCCGGGCTCCACTTCATCGCTGGCAGCAAGTTCCGGATTGTAGCGACATTCAGGCTTCACCCGTTCAAATATATCTGCACCTGCAATCTCAAATGGCCCTGCCTGCGGCTCAGCCCTGGATAACGTCAAATCCGGGTGGATACTGCTGGCCTTCACTGGTGTGAGCTCATGATTAAACGCATCCACAATCACAAGACCATGATGCTGTTTCTGCAACATAAGCCCTTTACGCGCAAACATCTCATGGCACGCCTGCCAGCTGAAATTCCCGCCCGCGATCATATCTTCAATCAACGACTCACACTGAACAGTCGTGTACCCCCACAGACTTTCCTTATCAGAAAACAGTTCGCGCTTTATTGCTCCCTGTGGACCTGTCCCCATCCGCATACGATACCATTCGTAATCACTGACAGCCTGAGTACCAAGATTACGTCCCCGGAATCGTTCTCCGGGTATAACCTGAGTAAAAATATCCTTCGGTACAGGCTGCCATCCACCATCCAGATCCTGCATATAATCCAGCGTCATTAACGGCCACACACTGTCTGCACGTACTGGTGTCTGTTGTTTATCAAATCCATCATGCAGTACCAGATGCCCGTGCTGGATCCCCATCCATAATCCAGCCTTTGCCAGAGTTCTGTGCACATCCAGGCAACTTTCCAGCTCACCATTTCTCGCCATTTCCGGTAAGCGTTCGGCAAAATAACGGCAGGCGTACTGTTTCAGACTCTCCGTTTCTGCCACTTTTTCCGGCCGGATATCAACGTTTATGGCTTCCGGATCATAACGACCGGGTGTCCCCACCTGACTGAAAATATCTGTCGGTACAGGCTGATATTCCCCCAGTTTCCGCCCCAGTTTTTCAGCTGTCCATGACGGTCCGAACGAACTGAGTGCAACACCTTCCCGCGCTCTGTCCCAGCCATCCTTCACCACCAGTTCCCCTTCCTGCATCGTGATATACAGACCATCACTGGCCAGCCGTTTATGCAAAGACAACCAGTCCTGTGCGGGCTCTTCACGCAGCCCGGCAATCGACATCTGCGCAATATATTCCCTGAACGTCTGCTTTTTCCCGCGTCGCCAGGCATTACGGCGCTCACGTACCAGCGCTGTTTTGCGCACAATACGGTTGCCGGGTGCATGCACAAAGCAGCCATTATCAGGCGCGAATCCGTGCTTAAGTTCAAGTTCACGACATGCACGGCTGAGCCTTTCCTGACTCCAGGAAAGACGATTAATATGACCACTAACAGGATGAACACGATTCACTGCGACATGTACATGCAGGTTATCCGTGTCCGTATGAACGGCAGCCACGTACTGATGTTTTGAGAGTTCAAGGGATTTCAGTGTGTGACGCACACAGTCAAAAAGCTGCTCAGGACGCGGGCTTTCATGCGCAGGCCAGGAGAGAATGTAGTGGAAAACGGGGTCCGTATCATTACGGGAAAAAACAGCTTTGTCCGCCTTGTACTGCATCTCTTCAGCAGCTGTTTCCAGTGAATTGCAGTTATGGAAACAGGTTACGCCATAGAAATTTACCCACTGACTGCCGTCTTTCATCACATCAATCAGGGAGACAAATTTTTCGTTACGCAGGCGTGTGGCATAGTCGACAAGGCGTCTGAAACGGTTGCGGTGAGGGACGTCACTCTTGATTTCGCTGTCTTCTGTGAGCTCATTTTCCTGCACATCATCCCGCACAGATGTGTACGCAATCAGGTCTTCAAAGGAAGACCTGCCGTCACGTCTTTTGTGCGGAATAATGGCATTCATCAGCAGTTATCTCAGCGTCCCATTAAGTCTCTTCGCAGAGCATTGACATATTCAGTAATGGCAACAAGAACCTCTGCATACTCCTTATCACCAGTGCGTTTTCCCTCCACAAACAGATGCTTCTGAAGGCGGCCAAGACGCATAATCTCATCAATCATACGGTCGTCAGTACGGCAGTTAACCACCTTATCCAGTGAAGAACTTCGTATAAATGTTGAAACCGTCTGTCCACTTGACTCCGCTTTTTCTCTTACGATTTCAGCCTCATCCTCCGTGAATCTCGCCGTGAATTTTACAATTCTCTTCCTGTTCTCACTGCCCGTTCGGGTTTTCTTCTCACTCATGGTCTGCTCCTTACCGGGGTGTCGGGGCAAAGCCCTGACCAGGTGGCATTTGTCTGATTGCGCGTGCGCGGTCCGACAAATGCACA
>CAVCKO010000061.1:0-7701 GCA_963602825.1 Treponemataceae bacterium
GGCTGCGGGAACGGCCTATCAGCTCAATGTGTTCGGCTGAGATCGGAAATCAACCGGTTTATCCCGTCTGGCCTACCAAAAGGGGACAGGTTTATTTTGGTCGGTTTTATCAGGCAAAACGGCAAAGGGGGCCGGCCTCGGGTTGTGATGAGGCCGGCCCCCTTTGGGGTGTTGCGTATGTATGGCGGCGGGTTGCTTATTGCGATGCGGCCGTTGCGGCGTTTTCGCAGATAAAACCTGCCAAAATAAACCTGTCCCTAAATGGTAGGTTTTAGTGCTTGCCGTTGGCGGAGGCGGACCCGTTGACGTGGTCGCGGGCGTAGACCACGCCGTGCACGATTGCCAGGCCGGCGGCGTCGGCGGCGCGGGCGCAGGTGTCTTGGAAGTCCTCTGCCTCGCGGGCGCGCAGCTGCTTAAGTACGTAGTCGGCGACGGCCATCTTGCCGGGAGGGTTGCCGATGCCGGTGCGGATGCGGCTAAAGTCGCGACTGCCCATCTTGTCGATAATCGAGCGCAGTCCGTTGTGACCGGCGTGGCCGCCGCCAACCTTAACACGCACGTCGCCGGCGGGAATATCGAGCTCGTCATGGATCACGAGCAGCTCCTCGGCCTTGATCTTGTACTCGCGGCAGAGTTTGGAGATGGGGCCGCCCGAGGTGTTCATGTACGACTGCGGCTTGACCAGCACAATCTGGCGCTTGCCGCCCTCTTCCTCGGGGTCGTTGATGTTGATGAGCGCGACCTCGGCACCGGCCTGGTTTTTCCAGTACGTGACACCGGCCTGACGGGCCAGCTCGTCGATTGCCTTAAAGCCGGCGTTGTGGCGGGTCTCGGCATATTCCTCGCCAGGGTTGCCAAGCCCGGCAACCATGCGAATCTTGAGCGGCTGTGCAGCTGCCATGTTTGTCCTCCGTTACGTAAATAGTTCAATCAACGACAAAGGCTACCACGCCCGCCGAAGGCGAGGAAAGGGTACGGCAAAGTCATTTCAGAAAACAGCTGCCCCGAGACAGCAGGAAGCCCGGTAGGCCGGGAGGGGTTATCTAAGCCGACATCCCGCAGCCGCGAAGCGGCGAGGACGTCGGCGTGATAACCCCGCAGGCCTACCGGGCTTCCGGTGAGATGCGAGGGTCAAGCGACTACAGCGCGAAGTCGCCGCCGACGAGCGTGGAGACGGGCTCCTCGTGGTAAACGGCGGAGATGGCCTGAGCGAACTCCTCGGCGACCGAGATGGTCTTGATCTTGCCGCCGACCTCGACGGGGATGGCGTCGGTGACGACGCACTCGACGATGGGGGCGTCGTTGAGGCGCTCGATAGCCGGGCCGGAGAAGATGCCGTGGGTGGCGCACACGTAGATGTCGCCGGCGCCCATGGCCTTGAGCTCCTTGACGTTGGCGCACAGGGTGCCAGCGGTATCGATCATGTCGTCGTTGATGATGCAGGTCTTGCCCTTGATGTCACCGATGATGCCCATGACCTCGGCGGCGTTGTGGCGCGGACGGCCCTTGTGGGCGATGGCCAGGTCGCAGCCAAGCATGTCGGACAGCTTCTTGGCGGCCTTGGCGCGGCCCACGTCGGGGGACACGACAACCAGGTTGTCGGTGTCGAAGTGCATGTCGTTGTAGTACTGGCCAAACAGCGGCAGTGCGGACAGGTGGTTAACCGGGATATCGAAGAAGCCCTGGATCTGACCCTGGTGCAGGTCGAGGGTGATGATGCGGTTGACGCCGGCGCGCTCGAGCAGGTTGGCGACGAGGCGGGCGGTGATGGGCTCGCGCGGGCCGGCCTTGCGATCCTGGCGGGCATAGCCGTAGTGGGTGATGACGGCGGTGATGGAGCGGGCGGATGCGCGCTTGGCAGCGTCGGTGGCGATGAGCAGCTCCATGAGCATGTCGTTGACATTGCCGCCGGCCACGGACTGAATCAGGAAGACGTCGGCGCCGCGGACGGTCTCGTCGTAGCGGGCGTAAATCTCACCATTGGCGAACTGCTTTAGCGTAAGGCCCGAAAGCTCGACCCCAAGGTACTCAGCAATCTTCTGAGCGAGGGGACGGTTGGAGGAACCGGAATACACGCGGATGGACTTGCGCATATTCTCCGACTTCTCGGGATCATTAATCGGCATTACCCTTCTCCTTTATACATCGAATGCCATATAGATGCCTTGTTGCATTGTAACCGCGCGGCGGGGTTTATCGAGTCTTGATAACGTCTTTACCGTCAACGGACACGAACCGACCACTCATCCGGTCGCGCAGGTCACGATAGAAAAAGGAGCCGCTCCCATGGAACAGCTCCTTAGATGCTTGGTAAAACGTTATACCTCGTCGTCCTCGTGCAGACGGCGGCGATAATCGGCGGCCCAGCCCTCAATATTTACCTGACGGGCGCGACCCAGGCCAAGAGCATCGGCCGGGACCGGCTCGGTGATGACGGAGCCGGCTGCCACGAGCGCGCCGTCGCCGATCTGGGCGGGCGCGACCATCATGGTGTCGGAGCCGATGAAGGCGTCGTTGCCAATAACGGTCTTGTGCTTGTGCACGCCGTCGTAGTTGCAGGTGATGGAGCCTGCGCCCACGTTGACGCCGGTGCCCATGGTGGTGTCGCCGATGTAGGACAGGTGCGGTACCTTGGAGCCCTCGCCGATCGTGGACTTCTTGATCTCCACGTGCGTGCCGGCCTTGGAGCCGTCGAGCATGTGGGTGCCCGGGCGCAGGTAGGCGCGCGGGCCGCAGTCGACGCCGTTCTCGATGACGGCTTCGATGGCGATGGTCTCATCGATGATGCAGCCGCTGCCGACGGTGGTGTCGGTGAGGCGACTGTTGGGGCCGAGCTGGCACTCTTCGCCCACGGTGACGTGGCCGATTAGGTGCGTCTGCGGCCACACGATGGTGTCGCGGCCGATGGTGGCGTCGGGGCCGATCCAAGCCTGCGTGGGGTCGATGAACGTGACGCCCTCTGCCATCCAGTGCTCGTTGATGCGGTCGCGCGCGATAGCGGTGAGCTGCGCGAGCTGGATGCGGCTGTTGACGCCCAGGCCGTCGCGGTAGTCGTCGCAGTGGAAGATAGAGACTGCCTGGCCGTGACCCTTGAGGATTTCGAGCATGTCGGGCAGGTAGTACTCGGACTGCGCGTTGTCGTTGCCGATCTCGTTAATGTGGGCGGCGAGCTGCGCGCCGTCGAAGGCGTAGCAGCCGGCGTTGCACTCCAGCAGCGTGGCGGCCTGCTCGGGCGTGCAGTCCTTCTGTTCGATGATGCGCTCGATCTGGCCGTCGGCGCCCAGCTTGATGCGGCCGTAGCCAAAAGGATCGGGCGGGGTCATGGTCATGACGGTGCAGGCGAGCTCGCCGGTGGCGACGGTCTGCGCGAACTTGGCGACGGTGTCGGCGGTGATGAGCGGCAGGTCGCCGTTGAGCACGACGACGGGGCCCTCAGCGATGCCGCAGGCCTCGAGCGCGACCTTGACGGCGTGGCCGGTGCCCAGGCGCTCGGTCTGCTCGACACACTCGACCTTGGTGGCGCTGTTGGCGTAGGCGCCATCGATGAGGGCACGCATCTCGTCGGCGTGGCTGCCGATGACGACCACGACGCGGCTGCAGCCGGCCTTGATGGTGGCGTCGACGATCCACTGGACCATGGGCTTGCCCAGGATCTTGTGCGAAACCTTGCAGTGGTTCGACTTCATGCGGGTGCCCTCGCCGGCGGCGAGGATAATTGCGGTTGCGTCCATGTGATCTCCTGTTACGTTATAGAGACGTGTGTTTGGAAACGATACACGGCGCAATATGATACCGCAGGCATATGATGAGCGCGTAGCGATTGGCGCGCCACGGCCGAGGTTTGGGCTGCCGGCGCGGCGTTTGCGCTGTTTGCGGGCGGTGTCGGAGGCGCTTTGGCGTTGGTGATTTGGCGGGAGAGCGGGGGGTGCCTATGGACAACATGCGAGAGGATTCGGGCACCGAGCCCGTGGCGGCATTCTCGATGTCGCATCCGGCGGTGCCGGCACTCTATATAGTTTTAACGCTGGGGCTTACCATGTTCTCGATGCAGCCGGTGTTGATCGCGCTGTCGCTCGCGGGCGGGCTGGCGTATGGATTTGCGACCCGCGGGGCTGCCCGCACGTTGGGTGCGCTGCGCTGGCAGCTGCCGGTGATTTTGATCATTGCGCTGGTCAACCCGCTGTTTAGCGCCTCGGGCTCGACGGAGCTGTTCCGCATTGGCATGCGCGCGGTGTATTTGGAGAGCATGATGTACGGACTGTGCATGGGTGGGCTGTTTGTGGCGAGCGTGCTGTGGTTTGAGGCCGCGGCGTCGATGCTCGAATACGACAAGGTGCTTGCGCTTTTGGGCAACGCCGCGCCGGTGATCGCGCTCATGATTTCGATGTGCATGCGGCTTATTCCACAGTTTTTGCGCCGCGGCCGCACGGTGCTGGCGGTGCAGGACGCGATCGATATGCCGGGGCGTGCGCCCATCGATCCCGTGCGATCGCGCCTGCGGGCGTCGAGCGTGCTGATGGGCTGGGGCATGGAAGATTCGCTTGAGCGCGCGGACGCCATGCGCTCGCGCGGATGGGGTGCGGTCGCGCGCCGCACGACGTACGCGCGGTATCGGGTGAGGCGCAGCGATGTTGTTGCACTGGTTTTGCTCGCGCTGTTTGGAGCCGCCGCGGTGGCAGTGGCGTGGATCGCGACGACGCAGTATTCGTTTTACCCGCAGCTCTCGGCGCCGGCGCCGTGGCCGGGCTATGTTGTATACGCTGCCTGGATGGCGCTGCCCTGCGTGTTGCATACGATTGATGAGAAGAGGCTCGGCTGATGGCTCGGTTGGATAGTGGCCCGGTGTCGGGCGCGGCGTGCGGCCCGGATATGCCGGCGATTGAGGCGCGGAGCCTGAGCTTTGCCTACCCCGGGGCTGACGCTGCGGTGCTCGAGGGACTCGACTGGTCTGTTCCCCAAGGTGCATTTGCGCTGCTTGTTGGCGGTACCGGATCGGGTAAGTCGACGCTGCTGTCGCTGCTCAAGCCCGAGATTGCTCCGGCGGGCGAGCGCACTGGCGATGCGCGCGTGCTGGGCGAGAACGTTGCCGACATGGACGTGCGCGCGTCTGCGGAGCGCGTGGGCTACGTGTTCCAGGATCCCGAGAACCAGATTGTGTGCGAGACCGTGTGGCACGAGATGGCGTTTGGCCTAGAGAATCTGGGTGTGTCGCGCGACGAGATGCGCCGCCGTGTTGCCGAGACCAGCTATTTCTTTGGTCTGGAGGACTGGCTTCATCGCGATACCGATACGCTTTCGGGTGGCCGCAAGCAGCTGCTGTCGCTTGCCGCCGTTCTGGCGCTGCGTCCGCGTGTGCTGCTGCTCGACGAGCCCACGTCTCAGCTCGATCCCGTTGCCGAGAAGAATTTTCTGCACGCGCTGTTTCGCGTGAACCGTGAGCTGGGCTGCACGGTTGTTGTGGCTACGCATCAACCGCGGCCGATGCTCGAGTATGCGACGTGTGCGTACCGGATTGAGGGCGGTCGCGTGCGCGAGGTGGCGGATATGGCTTCTTTGGGACGCCGAGAATCGCTGTTTTCCGATGACATGTTGGGGTGGGGTGCCATCCGATGTGCAAAAAACGGAGTATTCAGCAGGCGTGAGGACAATTTGGGCTCTCTGGAGCCGCCCGGGGACGTATCGAGCGCGAAAAAAAGTTCGGGATTGGACAAATCGTCCAAATTTGTGGCGCAAACGTTGCTCGAGAACGGCTCGGAAGCCTTTCCGCGCACTGATGGAAGCAGAATACTCCAAAAAATGCACGGCGGGTCGGCTACCACCCTGTCGGAAGGCTGGTTTCGCTACGATCGCGCGGGCGGTTGGGTGCTGCGCGGGCTCGATGTGACGTTTTCGGCCGGCGCGGTGCATGCGGTCGTGGGCGGAAACGGCTGTGGCAAGTCGACGATGCTCTCGGTGCTGGCCAAGACGGCTAAGCTGCAGCGTGGCCGCATGGTGCGTGGGGCGGCTTCGGCGGCTCTGCTGCCACAGAATCCCAAGGCATTGCTGGTCGCCGAAACGGTGCGCGACGAGCTGATGGAATGGGCTTCGATCTGCGGGTACGACGAGGCCGCAGTACAGGAGCAGACAGCGCGCCTGGGCCTAGCGGGCTTGGAGGCGCGTCACCCGTACGATCTTTCGGGCGGTCAGCGCCAGCTGCTTGCGTTGGCAAAGCTGCTGTTGATTGGCCCGGAGCTGCTGCTGCTTGATGAGCCCACCAAGGGTTTGGACTTGGCCAGCCGCCGCATCATCGCTCGCGCCCTGCGTGACCATGCGAATGCCGGCGGTACCGTCATCATGGCCACGCACGACTTAGACTTTGCCGAGCAGGTGTCCGACGACGTCGCCATGATGTTCGACGGCGAGATCGCCTGCATGGAGCCTCCTGCAGATTTCTTTGCCGACAACGTGTTCTACAGGGCGTGATGGGATGACGGATCATCGCGCCTCGCGCCTACTCACAAAAATGGAGATTCCGCTGCTCCTGGCGGTGCCGGTAGTGATGACTGCGGCGTTGCTGGCGGGCATTGAGCAGACGGCGCTTGCCATGCTGGTTGTAGTGGCGCTCGTGCTCGCACTGTTCTTTGCGGGCTACGAGACCTCGCGCCCGGGCCTGCGCCAGATCATGCCCACGCTGGTGCTGGCGGCGCTGGCCGCGGCGGGGCGCATCCTGTTTGGGCCCATTCCCGATTTTAAGCCCGTGAGCGCTATCGCCATTATCGCGGGTGCGACGCTCGGTCGTCGTAACGGCTTTATGGTCGGTGCGCTGGCGGCGCTGACCAGCAATTTCTTTTTTGGACAGGGCATGTGGACGCCATGGCAGATGTATGCCTGGGGTCTGGTTGGCTATGTTGGCGGCGCGCTGGCGCATGCGGGCGCGTTTGACCGCGCCGATGGAACCGTGCGATTGCCGGCGCTGTTGGCGTATGGCTTTGCGTCGGGCCTGCTGTATGGCGTCGTGATCAACGCGTATGACATCATCGGTTTTGTGCAGCCGCTCACGTGGGCGGGCGCTGTGGCGCGTCTTGCTACGGCAGTGCCATTCGATATCACGCACGGCCTTGCGACCTGCGTGTTTTTGGCCGCCCTGTATAAGCCCTGGTGTCGCCGCATTAATCGCGTCGTCGTGAAATACGGACTGTAGGGTCGGTTGCACCGGGGCGGGAATCAATACGGCCTTGGTGCCATATCAAAACTATGCCGGTTTACGGGGCTGGGTTGACGCAGACCGACCATACCGGCATTTTTCGAAAATAGACGAGCCGTCTACCTGCGGCTTTATTATTTCCGAATTGCGTATGGCTGGGGGTTCGCGGTTCAGCCCCGTAAACCGGCATAGTTTTGAAATGGCCGGCATATATTGCTGTCGTCACTGATCTCAGAGGGCCGAAAGGATCCGTTTCCCCGTCCCTAAGCGGTCGCTGGGGATGCCCGCCACGAAACCAGCCCATCTACTACGTTTAACCCGATACCTCCAAACCATACCCGCGTTTTATGAAAAACCGCAGGCTCTCTACCTGCACTGATAATTGTTCTCGGGGGAAGCGGGCACTGCGGGGCGCGGCAACGGCGCGCGATTTCCGCGTCGCAGCGCTACCCTGATGCTGAATGCCGGGACGATGACCCACTGACCTGCTGACGCCTCTTCGGCCGTCCTCAAATCCG
>CAVCKO010000062.1:0-7033 GCA_963602825.1 Treponemataceae bacterium
TTGGAGAGAACGCTCCCGCAAACTGCCTCTTGACAACTTATAGGAGCGTCGGTTTTAGTTTTCGTTATGCGGATTGTGCTTGGCTATTGCAAAAAAGTCTACTCACTTAGGCTTGAGGGTCGTTCGTTGGTGCCAATTCGCGCTTGTTTGCCGGCGCCGCGACCATCAGAAGTCCCTAGGACTCTTGCGGCAGGCGTTTCTTGCCCTTGCGGGCGCGGTTTCTAAAGTTCTCGACGGCCTCTTCCATGCCCAGAGGTACATAGGTGAGCTCATCGAGGTTGTCGGGCAGGTAGCAGGCAAGGCTTTGCTCCTGCGCGCGGCCCGTCGCGAGCTGTTCATCGCTGGGCTGCGTGCCGGGTGTGGCGCAAATGCCATAGACGGCGGCACCCATCTCGCGCGTGCGGCGCTCGTATTCGGTCTCGGGATGCTCGGGATGGTCGCGGCGGACGTCGTCGCTTACCCAAAGCGTGTCGTAGCCTGCCGCGGCAAACTGCCCCAGGGCGTAGTCGCGCAATGGCTTGCTGTCGGTGCGCAGCGTGACGGTGGCACCGGCTGAAAAGAGTGGACGGTAGAGCATCAGATGGTCGACATGGACGAGTCGTTTTTTGGCGTACTTGGCCTTGGGCTGCGGCGTGGGAAAGTTGATGGTGATGGCATCGAGCTCGCCTGCGGCAAACAGCTGCGGCAGCGATGCGGCGCCTCGGGGCAGGACGAGTGCGTTGGACAGCTCCTGCTCGCAGATTTTCTGTGCGGCATAGGCGATGCAGATGGGCTCCTGGTCCATACCGATAAAGAGGGTGTTTGGCTCGTGGGCCGCGCGCTCTACAAGGTACGTTCCCTTGCCACAGCCAAGATCCAGGTGAAGGTGTTCGAAGGGCTTGCTGCCAACTGGCGCACAGGCTTCGCGCCAATCTCCGGCATAGGCCTCGGGGTTCGTCTCAATCGCATCGGCGTAGCGCTCCAGGCGCTCCTCGAGCACAAAGTTCTTAGGCGTGCGAACGTGGACGGCTCCCATGAGGCTCCTTGGTCATAAGTAGGGAACGCATAGCTGCGCGTTCCGTCAATGGGTTGAAAAAGGGCGGGCATGGCTTGCCCGAAAGATGCCATGCGGCTCGGTGGCGAGTCGCCGATACCTACAGACGCTTGAGAATCACATAGCGGTTGAGCTCTCCGCTGCGACCGTCGGCATGGAAGCGCTCAAGCTCGCGCACGGGAACCTCGCCGCTCTTGTAGAACGTACGGACGCCGCGCACCAGGTCGGTGATCTGCTGATCGTCAAAGTGATGGCAATAGCGGTAAGCATGACGGTCGTTTTGCCAGCCAATGAGGTGGTCGCCGGCTTCAAACTGCGCGGAGTCGTAGCCCTCAAACGGCGGGGTGAGCTCGGCGCGGGCTTCGGCGCGAACGGCCTTGCGCGCCATGCGCTCGTCGTTCATAAACTCCCAAAAGCTGATGGCGATGATGCCGCCCGGGCGCGTCTGCCGCACCAGGGCGTCGAGCACGCGTACGCGGTACTCGCACGACGGTACGTGGTGCATAAAGCCAAAACAGACCGAGATGTCGGCGAGCGGGGCGTCGAAAAGCACGTCGGGCGTCTCGGCGGGGTTGAGTTTCATGAGGGCATCGAGCACGTCGAGTTCTTGGAAGTGCAAGTTAGGAATGCGCAGGGCGTGGCCGCGTGCATCGATGGCCAGGTCCTGGCACGAGTCGACGCCATAGAACTCGAAGGGGCAGCTGGCGTCTGCCGAGGGACTCGTGCCGTCCACGCCTTTGGCAGCCAGCGTGCCGCCGGCGGCAAAGTTCTCGAATCGCATATTGCCGCAGGCGAGATCGAAGACGCGGACGGGATGCTCGATCGTGGCGACGTCGAGCTGTTCGAGCGCAATGTCCATGGTGCGCACCCAGCCGGGCCATGGGGCCTGGCGCGTATCGGAGAAGGAGGCGGAGTGCTCGCGATAGAACGTGTTGTTGAGCTGGATGAGCGATGAGGCGAAATCGCGGTTCACGGCGCGGAACTCCCTCCGTTGGCGGTGCGGAATAAACAGTACGACCATACTACCGTTAACGCCGCAACGGGGACAACC
Organism: Treponemataceae bacterium; assembly: GCA_963602825.1. Taxonomy (GTDB): domain Bacteria; phylum Actinomycetota; class Coriobacteriia; order Coriobacteriales; family Coriobacteriaceae; genus Collinsella. The sequence continues at coordinate 2,085 of CAVCKO010000062.1, forward strand.
GAGCTGCGGGTCATTGCTTTGTTTGGACACATTTCCGCAGCTCATATGCACCCGCAACCGCCGGTTGTCAAAAATCTCACTAGAATAGGTGGCATGCTTTTGGCGGTGGCGGATACATTTTTAACTGTGCAAGGCGCCTAAGAACAAAAACGGTCCGGCGGCACGGCTGGCAATAGCATAGGAGGAACCATGAATGTAGAAACTGCGCAGCGGCTCGCCGACCTTCGCCGCAGCAAAGGCTTTAGCCAAGAAGGGCTGGCACGAAAGCTGGGGCTGTCGCGCCAAGCGGTCAGTAAATGGGAGCGTGCAGAGAGCTCGCCCGACGCCGCGGACCTGATCTCGCGCGCCAAGCTCTACGGTGTGAGCCTGGACGAGTTACTCAATCCGAGCGACGAGATCGAGGACGATATCGAATTTGAGAACGAGGACCGCGCCCGTCAGCGCGAGGCCGAGGCGGCAGAGCGCGCGCGTACCCATGAGGCGGCGGCACGTGCCACCGAGGCGGCAACACAGGCGAGTGATGCTGCGGCCAAGGCGGCGCAAGCGGCAAGCTGGAGTGCACAGGCCGCCAATGCTGCTACGGCGCAGGCGACGAGTGGCGGCACAGTTGGCTCGACTCCGGTGAAGGGGCCGTTCCAGTCGTTCCCGTATTGGGCTGTGTGCTGGCTGCTGTTCTTTTTGCTGATGTTCCTCTTTGGTGCCGGCCCCTTTGCCGCGCTGATCTTCTTTACGATTCCCATCTATCACTGGGTGGCGCGTGCGCTCGATGGCGATTGGGCACGTGGGGATATCCAGGTTGGGCCGGCGCCGGTGGCGGCCAGGACTCAGGTGCAGGATGTTTCCGCTGTCGCCGATGCTGGCACGTCCGCTGCTTCGACCACCGCTGAGTCGGCCGCTCAAGAAGGTGATGAATGATGAAGCTTTCGCATGAGTCCAAGGTACGCTTGGGCGTTGGCATCGGAGCGTTTGTGCTCATCATCGGGCTTGTCTGTGGCATTTCGCGGATATTGATTCATTTTGATGGTCCGTGGAATCTCGACGATGTTGTATCCGGCTTGTCTGGTATGGACGATGCGGTTGACGAGGACGATCTTTTGGGTAGCGGTAACTATTCCGCTCGGCCTCAACAGCTTTCGAGCGAAACGTTTGATGCCGACGCGTTCACATCGCTTGACTTGGACGTGACGTCGGGCACGGTCGAGATCAAACACGTCTCCGGCGGGCCGGTGCGCGTAATTGAAAGCGGGCGTGTGGCAACGGGGACCGTTGCCTTCGATGCGGCAACCCAAAATCTGGCCGAGGTTAAGGGTTCTACGCTCAAGATTCGTCAGTTCGATTGCGATGACGAGCGCGCCATTGACCGCACAGTTACCGTCGAACTGCCGCGCGAAGTTGCCGATAACATGGTGGGCATTACAGCGAATGTAGGATCGGGCGATCTGACGGTCACGGACATTGCGTGTCATGACCTCAACCTGACTTTGGACTCGGGAGACGTTGAGTTTGCGGGCACCGTGACCGACACCCTGAATGCCAAGGTCGGTTCGGGCGATGTGACGTTCGAGCTCTACCAGGCCCCCACGAAGTCGATGGACGTGAGTGTGGGCTCGGGCGATGTGGAGATGACGGTTCCGAACTCGACGGGCTTTAAGGCGAGCCTCACCTTGGGCAGCGGCGACTTCGAGAGCGATTTCCTTCCGCTTGGCTACGACGGCGAGACCATTTTGAATCTTGAATTCGATAACGGTGACAAGTCTGCCACGTATCGATTTGAGGTCGGTTCGGGCGACATGTCGTTTGATCCGGAGTGATGGCTGCGGGCTGGTCCGCAAGCATAGATGCTTAGACGCGCTGTTTGATGGAGGCGCCGGAGCCGTGACGGGCTCCGGCGCCTTTGCCTTTACAATGGGGGCATGGAACAGATTATCTTGAACATACTCGAGGCCCTGCGTCGCGGCGAAACCGTGGACGACAAGGCGCTCGTCAAACTGATACATGCCGAGGCGCGCCGCGAGGGTGCCGACAAGCGCGACCTGGCCAAGCGTCGCCTGCTGCCGTTTTACCAGCGGGTAAAGCGTGAGGAGCCGGCTCGTTGGGCTGGGTGGAATGTCGATGCCGAGCTGGAACGTCAACTGCTGCAGGTGCTGCGTATGAAGCCGCGCCGAACGGCTTCGGGCGTGGCGACCATTACCGTCATCACCAAGCCGTGGCCGTGCTCGGGCGATTGCCTGTTTTGCCCCAACGACCTGCGTATGCCCAAAAGCTATCTGCATGCCGAGCCCGCGTGCGCCCGTGCGGAGCAAAATTGCTTCGATCCATATCTGCAGGTGAGCGCCCGTTTGACGGCGCTTTCGCAGATGGGGCATGCGACCGATAAGATCGAGCTCATTGTGCTTGGCGGTACCTGGAGCGACTATCCGGAAGGCTATCAGACATGGTTTATGTCGGAGCTTTTCCGTGCGCTCAATGACGATGCCGTCGCCGGCGTGGCGGCAAACCCCATGTTGGCGCGTCCGGGCATCAGTCGTGCCGAGGCGGGGCGCCTGCTCGATGACGCTCCCGCCGATGCCCTGCCGCCGGTGGTAGCGGAGCGCCGCGAGCGCTATCGGGCTGCCGGCATTGCGACAGACGAGGTCGAGCTTGCTGCCGGCGTTGCCGACGAGCAAGGGCGTGTGGATGCTGCCGTGGGCGGCTATAACCGCGCGGTGCGTCGTCTGTACGGTTCCGGTACGCCGTGGGGCGAGGTTGCCGAGTGGCAAACGGCAACGATGGAGGAGCTCGAGCGTCAGCAGCGCATCAACGAGACGGCGAAGCATCGTGTGGTGGGGCTCGTTATCGAGACACGCCCCGATGCCGTAACACCGCAAGCCCTCGCGCTCATTCGCCTCCTGGGCTGCACCAAGATTCAGATGGGTATCCAGAGCCTCGACCAGCACCTGCTCGACATCAACGAGCGTCGCATTTCGGTGGCTCAGATCGAGCGGGCGTTTTCGCTTGCGCGCCTGTTTGGCTTTAAGATCCACGCGCATTTTATGCTTAACTTGCTGGGCGCCACGCCGGAGGGGGACAAACGCGACTACGAGCGCTTTATGACCGAGGGCGCCTTTATGCCCGACGAGGTCAAGGTCTACCCGTGCGCGCTCATCGAGGGCTCGCGTCTGGTGGGCCGCTATGAGCGCGGCGAGTGGCGCCCCTATACCGAGGACGAGCTGCTCGATGTGCTGGCCGACGACATCGTGGTGACGCCGGCGTTCTGCCGCATCAGTCGCATGATTCGCGACTTTAGCTCCGACGACATCATGGTGGGCAACAAGAAGCCCAACCTGCGCCAGCTCGTTGAGAACCGCCTGGCTGCTCGGGGTGACGGTGAGACAGTGCGTGAGATTCGCTATCGCGAGATTAGCACGGCGGGCGCCGACTTGGATGAGCTATCTCTTGATGAGGAAGTGGCGTACGAGACGCCGGTGACGCGTGAACGCTTTTTGCAGTGGGTGACGCCCGAAGGCAAGATCGCCGGCTTTTTGCGCCTGTCGCTGCCCGACCGTTCGTTTGTTGCCGCGCATGCGGACGAGTTGCCGACGACGCTGGACGAGGCGATGATTCGCGAGGTGCACGTGTATGGCATGGCGGCACGCGTGGGGGATCAAGGTCAGGCGGCTCAGCATCACGGTCTGGGGCGTCTGCTCGTGGAGCGTGCGTGTGAGATTGCCCGGGATGCGGGTTATGCGCGTATCAACGTGATTAGCGCGATTGGCACACGCGAGTACTATCGCCATCTTGGATTTTATGACCATGGCCTTTATCTGCAAAAGGAGCTCTAGATGAACAAGCCGAGTGTCTCTGCCGGCGTCGTTGCCGGCGTTGCTCTGGGAGCCGCGGCGCTTGGTGCGGCTGCTGTCGCTGTTCGTGCTGCCTGTCTGCAGGTTGCGCGAACCCGCAATGGGTTGGCGCGTGTGAAACGCGTGCACAATGAGAGCGACGATGAGATTCGCGTCTTGGTGCAAGGCGGGGTCTACCAAAGTGCGAGTTACGTTGGCGAGCGTTGGGCAGAGCCGGTCTTTGCGTACTATCGTGCATTTGACGATGTGTTTGAGACTGAGGGCGCAATGCGTGATGCTTACGGGCATGGTATCGACCGTATGCTCATGCTGGGCGGGGGTGGGTTTGCCTATCCCAAGTTCGCGCTGATGTCGCACGAGGGCTTGCGCATGGACGTTATCGAGTATGACGGAGAGATTACGCGCCTGGCGCGCCGCTGGTTCTACCTGGACGAGCTGGAGCGCGCGGTGGGCGACCGCTTGCGGGTGATTACCGCTGAGGCGCGTTCGTACCTGGGTGTGACGAGCGTGGGCCATCGTCGCTACGACGTGGTCGTGAGCGATTGCTTTGGCGGTGCCGAGCCCGTGCGCGAGCTGGCGACGGTTGAGGCGTTGCGTTTGGTGCGAGGCAGCCTGAACCCCGGGGGTATCTACGTTGCCAATATCGTGAGCGCAAACGAGGGGAGCGACGTGACATTCCTGCGCGACTGCGCTGCCACGGCACTCGAGGTATTCGCCCACGCCTGGGTGGTCCCATGCGGTGATGCGGAGTTCGGCGGCGAGGAGAACTACCTGCTCATCGCCAGCGACGGCGACTACGCCTTTGCCGAAGCCGTGCCCTTCGACGCTGACTTCCTCGGCACCGTCCTTCACGACAAGTAAGTCTCCCCGTCCTAAAAAGACTGGTCTCAGGCGTGGTCGCGCCAGCTGCGGACACGCTGCTTCATGCCCTCGATGTCGAGCACGCCTTCGGCGAAGCCTTTGCGCACAAGCTCCTCGGGAACGTACTCGTCGTAGCGATCAAAATAAGGCACCTCGCCGGGATAGACGAGCTCGATGGGGTCGAAGTCCTTTTCGGCCTCGGCTGCGAGCACCTCAAAGAACGTCTTCTCGTCGGCCTTCATCTTAAAC
>CAVCKO010000063.1:0-6183 GCA_963602825.1 Treponemataceae bacterium
CGGATTTGAGGACGGCCGAAGAGGCGTCAGCAGGTCAGTGGGTCATCGTCCCGGCATTCAGCATCAGGGTAGCGCTGCGACGCGGAAATCGCGCGCCGTTGCCGCGCCCCGCAGTGCCCGCTTCCCCCGAGAACAATTATCAGTGCAGGTAAAAGCTATCGAGTAACACTCTTGAAAGGTTTTGAGCTTAAGGGCTTTCTAAGGTTTGTGGCACGGATGTGGCGCAGGCATGTGGGGCGTGTGAATGGCTCGTTTTAGCGCTGCGGGGTCGCGGCGCGAACCTGCTCGATGACCTTTGCCATCGTGGCGTCGATGCGGTCCTTTTTGAGTTCGCATTCCCAGATGGTTATGGGCGTCCAGCCCATTTCGGTAAGCGCTGCCACCGCGGCGCGATCGCGCTCGACGTTGCGGCGGAACTTTGCCTCCCAAAACTCAACATTGCGCTTGGGCTGGCTGGGGCTGCATTTGGGGCAACGGTGCCAAAAGCAACCGTTGACGAAGATGGCGATCTTGCGCCCGGGGAAGGCGATATCGGGCTTGCCGGGGACTTTCCATTCCAGACGATAGCCCGTAAGGCCCGCGGCGCGCAGGCGCTGGCGAACGAGCAGCTCGGGCTTGGTATTGGCGCGCTTGTTGCCTTTCATGGACTTTTTGATGGCGGCGCGACGGCGGACTAGCTCGCGCTCGTCGGCGGAGAGGTCCGAGGTGTCGATGCCGTCGAGCAGACCGGGTTTGGGACGCTTTTTGCTGCGGCGCTTGGTTTTGCGCTTGGGCTTGGTAGCGGGCTTGTCGGTCGTGTTGGGCGCGGCGTCATCGGCGGCGCTTGCCTCGAGCCGGTCTTCCTTCAGCTCAATCAGGGCATCGATAAGCCCCTTGTCGGCGGGCATCCACTCTACCGTGGCGAGTGAGGTGCGTGGAATCCAACGGATATCGAGCTGACGGTCGTGCTTTTGCGGCTCGTCGGACTCACTGGCCAGCGAGCAGTAATAACACTCCATCGAAAGATGAAAATCGGGGTAGTCGTACTCAACGGTATAGAAATCGCGCAGGTTGGTGACTTTCACCTGCAGCTCTTCCATAAGCTCGCGGCGCACGGCATCCTCGGGCGTCTCGCCGCGCATGAGCTTGCCGCCCGGGAACTCCCAAAGTCCCCGCATGTCGCCATAGCCGCGCCGCACGGCAAGCAGCTCGTCGGACCCATCCTTGCGAATGATCCCAGCAGCAACATGAACAGTCTTCAACAGGAGTCCTTCCTCAACATCAACACGTGACAGGGTAGTCAATTTGGAATGGAGCTACCTTACACAACGGTAAGGCAAGCGTAAGCCATATCGATGGTAGCCGACTCGTCTTCTTGCGACTATAGATGCCGTAGACTAATCGCAAGAAAGGACTCGGTATGCAAACCATGCAAGCAGCGACCCCGGTACTGGAGGTCGCGCATCTCGAAAAGGTATATGGAGCGCTGGGCAACGTGACCCGTGCGCTCAACGATGTCAACTTTACCGTCAACCGCGGCGAATTCGTGGGCATCATGGGTGCCTCGGGCTCGGGAAAGTCGACACTGCTCAACTGCGTGTCGACCATCGATAGCGCCACGAGCGGCATCATTCGCATCAACGGTCAGGACGTGACGCGCATGAAGCAAGCCAAGCTTTCGCAGTTCCGCCGCGAGGAGCTGGGCTTCATCTTCCAGGACTCCAACCTGCTTGACACGCTCACGGCGCGCGAGAACATTGCCCTGCCGCTCACCATCGCCCGCGTGAATTCGGCCGAAATCTCGACCCGCGTGCAGGACGTGGCCGCGCGCCTGTCCATTAGCCAGGTGCTCGACAAGTACCCCTACCAGATGTCCGGTGGCCAGCAGCAGCGCGTCGCCGCTGCTCGCGCCCTCGTCACCGACCCCACCATGATCATGGCCGACGAGCCCACCGGCGCCCTCGATTCCAAGAGCGCCCGTCTGCTGCTCGAGAGTCTAGAAGCCCTCAACCGCCGCCTGCGCGCCACCGTGCTCATGGTCACGCACGACAGCTTTGCCGCCAGCTATACGAGCCGCGTGCTGTTTATTCGCGACGGCAAGATCTTCACCGAGTTGCGCCGCGGCGACACCGACCGCCGAGAGTTCTTCGACCGCATTATGGAGGTCGTTGCCATGATGGGCGGTGAGGGCTCCGATGCTCTGTAAACTCGCCTGGGGCAACGTCCGCCGCGCCGGCCGCGACTACCTCGTCTATCTGCTGACGCTCACCTTGGGCGTCACGGTCTTCTATGCCTTCAACACCGTCTCGATGCAGGTCGACATCGCCGGAATCGAGGAGGCGGGTCTGTCCGAGCTCATGGGCAGCATGCTCGGCTACCTTACGTACTTTTTGGCCGGCGTCATGGCCTTTTTGATGGTGTATGCCAATAACTTCATCATGAAGCGCCGCAAAAAGGAGTTTGGCCTGTACCAGGTGCTCGGCATGGGGCGCGGGCGCGTCGCCACGATTATGGCGCTCGAGACCGTGATTGTTTCGGTTGGCGCCTTTGTAGCCGGTATCGTGCTGGGCGTGGGGCTCTCGCAGCTCATGACGTTCTTTACGGCCTCGCTCTTTAAGACGCAGATTGCCGATTTCCACTTCTTTTTCTCGGTGCATGCGTTCAACTTGACCCTTGCCTGCATGCTCGTAATGTTTGTGCTCACGCTACTGCTGAACCTGCGTGCCGTGCGTCGCACCAAGCTCATTGAGCTTATGGGCGCCGAGCGTCGCAACGAGAGCATCAAGACCCGCAATCCGTGGATTGCGATTGCCATCTTTGTCGTGGGCGTGGCGCTCGTGGGCGTGGCCTATTACCGTCTGCTACGTGATGGGTTCCCGCTAACCGCGACGGGCGATAAGCTGCAAGACGCCATGAACCAGTTCGGCATCACTACAGCCATGGTCACCGTGGGCACCTTTGCACTCTTCTGGGGCCTATCGGGCATGCTCATCAAGCTGCTGCAGAGCCTGCGCAGCGTATACTGGCGCGGCCTCAACATGTTTACTGTTCGTCAGCTGTCGGCCAAGGTCAACACGGTGTGCTTTTCGATGGGCGTCATCGCGATGATTCTGTTTCTCGCCATCACCTCGGTAACCTGCGGTATGTCGATTGCCAACGTGATGAACGAGAACCTGGAGCGCTATACGCCGGCCGATATGTCGCAGACGTATGTCTATTACACGCCCGATACGCTCGACTATTACAAGGAGTATGTCAATCCGTCTGAGGCCGATGGCATGGTGCTGGCTGATAGCACGGTTGACCTGTATTCTGCATGGCATGGTGATCGTATCGATCCCGACAACGTTGCGGAAAGCACCGAAGGCAAATCGGCTGACAAGGGCGATAAGACCGAAAAGAAGGTCAATATTGCCGACGTTACTGGAGAGCATGTGCAGCTCGATTCGTACCTGAGTTATCCGGTCGGAGGCTCGGGCCCTTCGGTGGTCGCGGGTGAGATGTGCAAGACCATGGGCGAAAAGCTTCCTGCAATGCTTGAGGGCAGTAATGCCGATACGATGGGTCTGTTTGTGACGCCGGCGAGCCAGTACAACAAGCTGCGCCAGATGATGGGCAAAGATCCGGTGGAAATCGGCCACGACCAGTATCTACTCACGTGCGATATGGGCAGTGAGATGGGCGACCTGTACACCAGGTACATGGCTGGCGGTCATGCCCTTACCTTGGGCGGAAACACGCTTTCGCCTGCTGTTGACAAATCAGATGAGGATACAGGGGCCATCGCCAATTCGGCACTCGGTAGCAATCCAGGCACCGTCGTTGTGGCCGACGAGCTCCTGTCCCAGCTCAACCTGCAACCCTATTGCAGCAGCCTGCTGGTCAATTACAAGCAGGGGATGGATACCGCCGAGGCCGATGAGGCAATCAAGTACACTGTGCTCGACAATCTGCTCGTGGATGGCAAACAGCCGGGGTCATGGGGAGTCTTCATGACGCGGTCCGAGATATATGCGCAGGCGGCATCGATGAACGGCATGATTAGCTACCTGGCCATCTACATCGGCTTTGTGCTGGTCGTGGCCTGCGCGGCAATCCTGTCGATCCAGCAGCTTTCCAACGTGGCCGACGGCAGCCGCAGCTATCGCGTGCTGGCGCAGATCGGTTGCGACGACCGTCAGATCCGCCACTCGGTGATGGCACAGCAGGCGGTGTTCTTCCTGTTCCCACTGGCGGTGGGCCTGGCTCACTCGTTTGTGGCGCTCAAGGTAATCATCGACATGGTGAGCATCTTTGGCAACATGAGCATCGGCGGCACGGTGGGCCTCACCTGTGCAATCTTCCTAGCAGCCTACGGCGGCTACTTCCTAGTGACCTACCTCATGAGCACCGGCATAGTACAAGCTGCCATCGCCACCCGCTACAGCGAGTAACAAGCGGGCAAAATCGTCGCAAAATCAGAGGCGTATGACCGCCGCGAAGGGGCTGGGGCCCTCTCGCGGCGGTTATTTTTGCCTATCTGGTGCGTTTCGGATGCAAGTGAGTAGACTTTTTTGAACTTGCCGAGCACATCGCGACAAATGATCTATAAAAACTGCAGGTCAGAGCTGTGGCGTTTTGGGGCGTGCTTGGCCTCCTGCAAAAAGCCTACTCACTTGGTTTTTCTGCTAGAAGACCGCCACGAGGGAAGACAGCTCCCCCGGGTGGTCGTTGGGGACGTTCTTAAACGACTAGTCAAACAAGAACGTCCCCAACGACTACTTTGCGGGTAGCTAAAAGAGCCCCATTCTAAATTAGCTGCCCCGCCAACACCGCAGGTAGAGCAAAAGTCAGCGAAAGCCCGCCAGAGCGAGCAAGGTGCCTTGAAGCGAGGCGGCATTGACCTTTTGGTCATGCCGTCGAAGCTGAAAGGCAGATTGCCGCTCTGACGGGCTTGCAGCGTCGAGTCGTTACGCGGTTTGGTCAAAACCGCGTAACTAAATCCGTTCCGCGATCTCGTGGATGAGGTAGTCGGTCTTTTCCCAGCCCAGGCACGGATCGGTGATCGACTTGCCAAAGACACCGCCGTCGACCGGCTGGTTGCCATCCTCCAAGTAGGACTCGATCATAAAGCCCTTGACCAGCTTGGAGATGGACTCGTTGCGGCGGCAGCTGTCGAGTACCTCCTTGCAAATGCGGTACTGCTCCAGCGGGCGCTTGCCCGAGTTGTCGTGGTTGCAGTCGATGACCGCTGCCGGATTGGCATAGCCGGCGTGCTCGGTGTAGCGCTCGGCCAGGCGCTCCAGGTGCTCGTAGTGGTAATTGGGGTAGGTGCGGCCATCGAGACCGATGTAGCCACGCATGACGGCGTGTGCGAGCGGATTGCCGTCGCACTCGACCTCCCAGTTGCGGAAGATGAAGCTCTGGTGCGCCTGCGCGGCGTAAATGGAGTTGAGCATAACGGTGGTAGAGCCGGCAGTGGGATTCTTCATGCCGACGGGTACCGAAATGCCGCTCGATACCAGACGATGCTCCTGGTTCTCGACCGAGCGTGCGCCCACGGCAACATAGCTCAGCAGGTCAACGAGGTACTGGTAGTTGGACGGATAGAGCATCTCGTCGGCGGTGAAGAAGCCCGTTTCCTCAATAACACGCAGGTGCATATGGCGGATGGCCTTGACGCCCTCGAGCAGGTCGTCGGGAGCCTCGGGGTTGGGGTTGTGCAGAAGGCCCTTGTAGCCGGTGCCCTTGGTGCGCGGCTTATTGGTGTAGACGCGCGGAATGATGATGAGCTTGTCCTTGACCTCCTCGGCGGTCTTGGCCAGTCGGTTCATGTATTCAAGTACCGAATCCTCGCGGTCGGCAGAGCACGGGCCGATGATGAGCACCTTGCGTGCGTCCTCGCCGGTAAAGACTTTGGCGACCTCGGCGTCAAATGCCTGCTTTTTGGCGGTAAGCTCGGCAGAAAGCGGCATTTCCTCGCGGATCTCCATGGGGATCGGCAACTTGCGTTTGAATTCCATGGCCATAGGGGCCTCCTCAATCTATAGAAAGAGCAATAAGCGTATTGTTGAGTGTTCGGCATTATCCGCTGTCGCACGCTAAAGTGCAAGTCCTTGTCACCCTGAAACCTTCCAAAAAGGGACAGGTTTATTTTGCTAGGTTTTATCTGGGGAAACGTCGGAGGATGTCGGGAGGGAGTGGCGCCATGCGGGACCCAAAGGC
>CAVCKO010000063.1:6193-6567 GCA_963602825.1 Treponemataceae bacterium
TGTTGTCGGTTCCTCAGGAAACACTCCGTGGGCAAAAAATGCCAAAAATGAGTACTGTTGCTATCGCGGTATCATATCGACTATTCAAGTTAATAGACATAACGGAAAATATGTTCATTAATGTTGACACACAGAAGCCTGCTAACGGGCGTTTTGATTAATTCGAAGGCGTATAGAGGCCGCAAAGAGGTCGTTTGAGGTGGTTTTGGCTGTTACTAAAAAAGTGACAGTACTCATATTTGCTCTTTTTTGCCCACGGGGTCTGGAAAACGCCGTCAATGAGGTCTCAGGGAAGGCGCTTCGAGGGCTGCAAAACAAAGGCTCTGTTAGACCAAGATTGACATACATGTGTCCCCACGGTGCCATATCGTTAG
>CAVCKO010000064.1:0-6440 GCA_963602825.1 Treponemataceae bacterium
ATAGCCATGCAACGGAAAAGAGCCGCCCTTTCGGACGACTCAAACTGTAATGGGGCTTTTTTAACTACCCTAGAGCCCCGTTCCAACTTAGCTACCGAGTAAATGCGCCCGTTGGGGGAATAGTTGTGCCGCTTCGCTTGACAACAGGCTAAACTAGCTAATAAACATTTACTATTCTGTTTAGATTGAATTTGCGGTCGTTTAGTCGCCGAGCCACGGGGCGGTCAAACCACGATGCCCGGCCGCGACCGTTGCTAGGGGGAACGATGGCTAAAGCAAGCGTCCGCGAGATCAGCCGCATCACCGGTTTTTCGCCCGCGACCGTGTCCAACGCACTCAACCGCAAGCGCAGCGTGAGCGAAGAGACCGCCAAGGTCATTCTTGAGTGTGCGCAGTCGCTCGGCTATCAGCAGTCGACGCAGCTCGAGAGCATCCAGTTTGTGCTCGTGCGCAAGACGGGCGCCATTCTGGACGAGAGTACCTTCCACCCTGCGGTCATCGAGGGCGTGGAGCGTCAGGCTCGTCGCCACGGTATGAGCACGAGCTTTGTCTCGCTCGACTTTAGCGACCTGGACGCCGTGCGCCCGCAGGTCGAGGGCCTCATCGCCGATCCGTCGGCTGCCATCGTGCTGATGGGCACCGAGCTGGGCGAGGAGGACTACGCCCTGTTCGCCAACGCCGCCGCCCATCTGATCGTGCTCGATGGCTGGAGCGACCGCCAGTACTTCGATGCCGTGGTCATCGCCAACACCGATTCGGTACTGCGCGCTGTTGATTACCTTATCGAGAAAGGTCACAAGCAAATCGGCTATCTGGCGGGCGACCTTCGCATCCGCAACTTTAAGGACCGCGAGCGCGGCTATCGCCAAGCGCTTGAGGATGCGGACCTTGAGGCCAACCCGGCATGGCGCGTCACGCTGGGCACCACGCTCGAGGGTGCTTACCACGACATGGGCGCCTGGCTCGATACCGTCTCGCGCGACGATCTGCCGACGGCTTTCTTTGCCGAGAACGACGTGCTCGCCGTGGGCGCCATGCGTGCGCTCAACGAACACGGCATCCGCGTGCCCGAGGATGTCTCGATCATCGGCTTTGACGACCTGTCGTTGGGCGCCTTCTCCAATCCACCGCTTACCACGGTGCATGTTCCCAAACATGAGGTGGGCGAGATTGCGGTGCGCCGTCTGGTGGGCAACATCCGCAATCCCAAGAGCTATACCTGCAAGACGGCCGTGTCGACCTACTTTGTCGAGCGCCAGAGCGTGCGCGAACTCTAGGCGAAAGCGCCGCCTGCTCGCGATAGATGCACCCGCGCTGCGGGCGGACACATAAAGTGCCTTAGAGAGGGGGTCCTTCGGGACCCTCTTTTTTGTTCCCCTTGTATGTTCAGAACGTTTACATACCGTTTAGGCTGATTTCTCTACCGTTTACGGGTATTTCGCGTTAAACCTCTAAACAAAAGAGTAAAACATTTAGTAAACAGAACAAAACGAAACATGCGTCTGTTTACTGAACATGTGACTAGGGGAGGACGTACATGGATAAGATCAAGCTCGGTTTTGTGCCCACGCGCCGCAGTATCTTTAGCGCGCCGGACGCGATTAAGTACCGCGGCCTGACGGCTGACCGCCTGCGCGAGATCGGTGTCGACGTCGTGGATATCGACGACATCAACGACGAGGGCCTGCTGTTCGACGACAGCCACATCGAGCCCATCGTCAAGAAGTTCCGCGCCGAGGGCGTCGACGGCATCATGCTGTGCCATGCCAACTTTGGCACCGAGTACGTTTGCGCTCGCCTTGCCCGCGAGCTCGGCCTGCCCGTGCTACTGTGGGGCCCGCGCGACGAGCGCCCCGAGCCCGACGGCACCCGTCTGCGCGATAGCCAGTGCGGCCTGTTCGCCACCGGCAAGGTCCTGCGCCGCTTCCAGGTGCCCTTTACCTACATGACCAACTGCCGCCTGACCGACCCCGAGTTCGAGCGCGGCGTCTGGGACTTCCTGGCCGTGTGCAACGTGGTCAAGACCTTCAAGCGCACCCGCATCCTGCAGATGGCCACCCGCCCGTTCGATTTCTGGTCCACCATGTGCAACGAGGGCGAGCTGCTCGAGAAGTTCAACATCCAGCTTTCGCCTATCCCCATGACCGAGCTTGTCCAGGCCGTGCGCGACGCCCAGGCCGACGAGCAGGCCATGGCCGCCATGCTTGCCCACATCAACGACAGCTTTGAGATCTGCATCCCCGAGGATAAGGTCCCCGCGGTCGCCGGTCTTGCCATCGCCATGAAGCGCCTGGTCGAGAAGTATGGCTGCAATGCCGGTGCCATTCAGTGCTGGAACGCCCTTCAGGACGAGCTGGGCATTATGCCCTGCGCCGCCAACGCCATCCTCAACGAGATGGGCATTCCTATCGTATGCGAGACCGATATCCATGGCGCCATCACCGCACTGATGGTCGAGGCCGCCGACCTGGGCCGTCACCGTGGCATGTTCGCCGACTGGACCGTGCGCCATCCCGATAACGAGAACGGCGAGCTGCTGCAGCACTGCGGCCCCTGGCCCTGCAGCTGCGCGGCCGTCAAGCCCAAGCTCACCTACCCGCTGGCATTCGATCACCCCGGCGCGCTGACGGCCGAGGCCAAGCACGGCGACCTCACCCTTGCCCGCTTTGACGGTGACAACGGCGAGTACTCGCTGCTGCTGGGCAACGCCCACGGCATCGACGGCCCGGCCGGCATGGGCACCTATCTGTGGGTCGAGGTCGACAACCTCAAGCGCCTCGAGGCCAAGATCGTCGAGGGCCCCTACATCCACCACTGCGTCGCTATTCACGCCAACGTGGTGCCGGTGCTCTACGAGGCGTGCAAGTACATCGGCATCCAGCCCGACCTGTATGACCCCATCGAAGAAGACGTTAAAGCCTACCTGCGAGGAGAGTAGAAATGGCAACTATCGAAGAGCTTGAGTCCCTGCGTTGGGACCTTCGCCGCGATTGCGTCGATATCATCATGGCTGGCGCCGGCGGCCACATCGGCGGTGACATGTCGGTGATCGACGCCCTCATGACCCTCTACGCCAACCATCTGAACATTTCGCCCGAGACCGTCGACGATCCCAACCGCGACCGCTTCGTGCTCTCTAAAGGTCACGCCATGGAGGCCTACTACGCGGTGCTCTGCCACGAGGGCTATCTTGATCTCGACGACGTCAAGGCTCGCTTCTCCAAGTTCGGCAGCCCCTACATCGGCCACCCCAACAACAAGCTCAAGGGCATCGAGATGAACTCGGGCTCGCTGGGTCACGGCCTGCCCGTGGCCGTGGGCATGGCGCTCGCCGGCAAGATGGACGGCCGCGACTACCGCGTCTACACCATCATGGGCGACGGCGAGCTTGCCGAGGGCTCGGTCTGGGAGGGCGCCATGAGCGGCGGAAACTACCAGCTCGATAACCTGTGCGCGCTCGTGGACCGCAACCGCCTGCAGATTAGCGGCAGCACCGAGGACGTCATGAAGCAGGATTCGCAGGAGGAGCGCTGGGCTGCCTTTGGGTGGAACGTGCTGTCCATTCCGGGCAACGACGTCCAGGCCATCGACGCTGCGCTGACGCTTGCTGCCGAGACCAAGGGTAAGCCCACGGTCATCATCCTCAACACGGTGAAGGGCTATGGCTCGCCCGTTATGGAGGACAAGGCCGCCTGGCATCACCATCTGCCCAACGATGAGGAATATGCCCAGATCATCGCCGATTTCGCTGCCCATAAGGAGGCCATCAATGGCTAACAAGATCGCCAATCGCAAGGTTATCTGCGACACGCTGCTCGAGGCCGCGAAGACCGATAAGGATATCGTCGTCCTGTGCTCCGACTCCCGCGGCTCTGCATCGCTCACGCCGTTCTTCGATCAGTATCCCCAGCAGTCCGTTGAGGTCGGCATCGCCGAGCAGGACCTGGTGAGCATCGCCGCCGGTATGGCTTCGTGCGGCAAGAAGGCCTGGGCCGCCTCGCCGGCATCCTTTGTGACCACGCGCTCGTATGAGCAGTGCAAGGTCGACGTCTCGTACTCCAACACCAACGTCAAACTCATCGGCATCTCGGGCGGCGTGTCCTACGGCGCCCTGGGTATGAGCCACCACTCCGCGCAGGATATCGCCGCTATGAGTGCGATTCCCAACATGCGCGTGTATCTGCCGAGCGACCGCTTCCAGACCGCCGAGCTCGTGCGCGCCCTGATAGCCGATAACAAGCCGGCTTACATCCGCGTGGGCCGCAATCCGGTCGAGGACGTGTATACCGAGGACGAGTGCCCGTTCCAGATGGACCGTGCCACCTGGGTTCGCCGCGGCAACGATGTGACGCTCGTCGCCACCGGTGAGATGGTCCGCCACGCCGTGGACGCCGCCGACCTGCTGGCCGAGCAGGGCATCTCGGCAACGGTGCTCGACATGTACTGCGTCAAGCCGCTCGACACCGAGGCCGTGATTGAGGCAGCCGGTGCCACGCGCGCCGTCGTGACCGTCGAGGAGCACAGCCCCTTCGGCGGCCTGGGCTCTATGGTCGCGCAGGTGGTGGGCGAGCATTGCCCGCGTCCGGTCAAGTGCCTCTCCCTGCCCGACGCGCCGGTCATCACCGGCACGAGCCCCGAGGTCTTTGCACACTACGGCCTGACGGGCGAGGGAATCGCCAAGACGGTCGCCGAGTTCCTTGGCAACTAGTAGACACAGACGCTGCGCGGCCGCCAAGCACCGCACCTTGCCGTTCAAACCGTCGCTTGCGTACGCAAAGTACGCGGCGCTCCTCTCTCACGGCAATCTGCGGCACTTGGTGGCCGCTCGCTCCTTGTCCGTCGGGTTTTAGTTTTTGAATCGGCGGGGGAGACAGGAGAGTACATGAGTAAATACATCATCGGAATCGATCAATCCACGCAGGGCACCAAGGCGCTGCTGGTGGACGAGGGCGGCCATCTGATTCATCGTGCCGACCGCCCGCATCGCCAGATTGTCAACGAGGCTGGCTGGGTGAGCCATGATCCAGTCGAGATTGCCGCCAACGTGCTGGCCGTGGCGCGTGCCGTGGTGGAGGAGACCGGGGTCGACCCGGCCGACGTTGCCGGCATCGGCATCTCCAACCAGCGCGAGACCACCGTTGCCTGGAACCGCGCGACGGGCGAGCCGCTGTGCGACGCCGTGGTGTGGCAGTGCGCCCGCGCCCGCGAGCTGTGCGACAAGCTGGCCACGCGCGAGGGTGTGGCCGACCTGGTGCGCGACACGACGGGTCTGGTACTCTCGCCCTACTATCCGGCGGGCAAGATGGCCTGGATTCTCGCGAACGTTCCCGCGGCTGCCGAGGCCGCGGCAGCGGGCGAGCTGTGCCTGGGCACCATCGATGCCTGGGTGGTCTGGACGCTCACGGGCGGCGTGGGGTTCCGCTGCGACTGGTCCAACGCCAGCCGCACGCAGCTCTTTGACCTACGCCGTGGCTGCTGGAGCGAGCCGGTATGCGAGGCCTTTGGCGTCGACGTGGCCTGCCTGCCGCAGGTGACCGATTCCGATGGCCTGTTCGGCACGACGGACCTGGGCGGCTTTTTGCCGGCGCCCGTGCCCATTCACGGCGTGCTGGGTGACAGCCATGCCGCCTTGTTCGCGCAGGGCTGCCACAGCCGCGGTATGGCCAAGGCGACCTATGGCACCGGCAGCTCGGTCATGATGAACGTCGGCGACGAGTTCGTCGCCAGCTCGCACGGGCTTTCGAGCTCGCTCGCATGGCGTATGGACGGCGTGACCGAGTACGTGCTCGAGGGCAACGTGAGCTACGCCGGTGCCGTCAAGACCTGGCTGCGCGACGACCTGGAGCTCATCAACAACCCCGAGGAAGTCACCGACCTGTGCTACGCCGCCAATCCGGCGAGCCGCGTCTACTTTGTGCCGGCGTTTACCGGTTTGGGCGCGCCGCACTGGGCGAGTGACGCCGAGGGCTGCGTCTTTGGCATGACGCGCACCACGGGTCGCGCGGAGTTCGTGAAGGCCGCCGACGAGTCGATTGCCTATCAGATCTTTGACGTGATCGATGCGATGGTCGAGGATTCGGGCGCGGCATTGGCCGAGCTTCGTGTTGACGGTGGCCCCACGCGCGACGCGTATCTGATGCAGTTTGAGAGTGACTTGGTTGGCTCGCCCATCCGCATCGCGAGCAACGACGAGATGAGCGGCCTGGGTGCGGCCTGGGCCTGCGGCATTGCGCTGGGCATGTACACGCGCGATGTCGTCGACGTCTATGGGGCCCGCGGTATCGTGGAGCCTGCCATGACCGCCGACGAACGCGCCAAAAAGATCGCCGGCTGGCGCCACGCTGTCAAATCAACAATTGCATACACTGCCTAGCATGATTTTTCTGGGACGTGTCTCTATAGTTTTGTCAACCGCGCGCTTCGCGACATTTCGGCACGAC
>CAVCKO010000065.1:0-5527 GCA_963602825.1 Treponemataceae bacterium
CCGAATAGGTTTCGTCGCGGATGTGCCAGGCTTGCAGCCAGGACAGCTTGGCGTAGGTCAGGCCGGGGCTCGACTCGGCCATCTTGGTCAGCCCGAGGTTGATCGCATCACCGAGGATTGCGGACAGCAGCAACGTCCTGTCTTTGGCCTCGGCCCCGTCCTTCAAGTGGGTGAAGTGGCGGCTGAAGCCCGTCCAGTCGTCCACGTCCATCAGCAGTTCGGTGATCTTGATGCGCGGCAGTAACTGGCTGGTTTGGTCGATCAGCGCCTGCGCCCGATCCGGCACCGCCGCATCCAGCGGGGTGATTTTCAGCCCTGACTCGGTGAGGATGGCATCGGGCAGCTCGTTGTCCTTGGCCAGGCGGGTGACGGTGGCCAACTGCTCGTCCAGCAGCTGCAAACGCTCTTCCAGGTACTGGTCGCTGTTCGGGTTGATCGCCAGGGGCAGGGCCTGCTCGCGCTTGAGTGCGGCGAACTTCTCGGCCGGCAGCAGGTAGTCGTCGAAGTCGCGGAACTGCCGCGAGCCCTTGACCCAGATGTCGCCGGAGCGCAGGGCGTTCTTCAGCTCGGACAGGGCGCAGATTTCGTAGAATTTCCGGTCGAGGCCTTCCGGGGTGATCACCAGCGGCTTCCAGCGCGGCTTGATGAAGGCCGTGGGTGCATCGGCCGGCACCTTGCGCAGGTTGTCGGCGTTCATCTCACGCAGGGTCTGCACGGCTGCCAGCACGCCTTGCGCGGCCGGCCCGTGCTGTTCCCCAACTTTTCGCTCGGCGAAGAGTATGAACATGCGCCGCCGGCGACGAATCGCCAAATCTCACCGTATCTCCCGAGCGGACGATTTCGCACCGGTCTGCCCGTCGAAGGGCTTGCGATCGAACGGGGCGACCTTTTCTATGCATGTCCGCGAGCCAGCGTCTTTTATGGCACGGCGCTCGACGCCGACCTTCGGACGCGCGGCGTAAGCACGCTTGTCATGGCCGGGATAAGCACCACCGGCGTTGTTCTTTCAAGCGTCGCCTGGGCTAGTGATGCGGACTACGACGTGCGTTTGGTCCAGGACTGCTGCTACGACCCGGATCGGGATGCCCACGAAGCTCTGTTGCGTTCCGGGTTCGGCGGACGTGTACAGGTCGTGTAATTTTCGGGCCTCGCATGATCGCGGCCATAGCCGCAGGTGGATTGGTGCGAGGCAGGGCCAGTCCAAGTCAGGGTGCGGTCATCGCGGCGCCTGCAACTCTCAAAAACCCATCGCCGTAGCGGAGGTCTTGTAATCGCATGTCATTACGCACGCCCGATTTATTGTTCACAGCGATAGCACCTGCCATTTGGGGCAGCACCTACATTGTCACCACCCAATACCTGCCGAACTTCTCACCGATGACGGTCGCGATGCTGCGGGCGTTGCCGGCGGGTTTATTGCTCGTGATGATCGTCCGACAGATTCCAACGGGAATCTGGTGGATGCGCATCTTCATCCTCGGCGCACTTAATATTTCGCTATTCTGGAGCTTGTTGTTTATTTCGGTCTACCGCCTGCCGGGCGGGGTCGCGGCGACGGTAGGCGCTGTGCAGCCGCTGATGGTCGTGTTCATCTCTGCCGCTCTGCTAGGTAGCCCGATACGATTGATGGCGGTCCTGGGGGCTATTTGCGGAACTGCGGGCGTGGCGCTGTTGGTGTTGACACCAAACGCAGCGCTAGATCCTGTCGGCGTCGCAGCGGGCCTGGCGGGGGCGGTTTCCATGGCGTTCGGAACCGTGCTGACCCGCAAGTGGCAACCTCCCGTGCCTCTGCTCACCTTTACCGCCTGGCAACTGGCGGCCGGAGGACTTCTGCTCGTTCCAGTAGCTTTAGTGTTTGATCCGCCAATCCCGATGCCTACAGGAACCAATGTTCTCGGCCTGGCGTGGCTCGGCCTGATCGGAGCGGGTTTAACCTACTTCCTTTGGTTCCGGGGGATCTCGCGACTCGAACCTACAGTTGTTTCCTTACTGGGCTTTCTCAGCCCGGGGACCGCCGTGTTGCTAGGATGGTTGTTCTTGGATCAGACGCTGAGTGCGCTTCAAATCATCGGCGTCCTGCTCGTGATCGGGAGTATCTGGCTGGGCCAACGTTCCAACCGCACTCCTAGGGCGCGTATAGCTTGCCGGAAGTCGCCTTGACCCGCATGGCATAGGCCTATCGTTTCCACGATCAGCGATCGGCTCGTTGCCCTGCGCCGCTCCAAAGCCCGCGACGCAGCGCCGGCAGGCAGAGCAAGTAGAGGGCAGCGCCTGCAATCCATGCCCACCCGTTCCACGTTGTTATAGAAGCCGCATAGATCGCCGTGAAGAGGAGGGGTCCGACGATCGAGGTCAGGCTGGTGAGCGCCGCCAGTGAGCCTTGCAGCTGCCCCTGACGTTCCTCATCCACCTGCCTGGACAACATTGCTTGCAGCGCCGGCATTCCGATGCCACCCGAAGCAAGCAGGACCATGATCGGGAACGCCATCCATCCCCGTGTCGCGAAGGCAAGCAGGATGTAGCCTGTGCCGTCGGCAATCATTCCGAGCATGAGTGCCCGCCTTTCGCCGAGCCGGGCGGCTACAGGGCCGGTGATCATTGCCTGGGCGAGTGAATGCAGAATGCCAAATGCGGCAAGCGAAATGCCGATCGTGGTCGCGTCCCAGTGAAAGCGATCCTCGCCGAAAATGACCCAAAGCGCGGCCGGCACCTGTCCGACAAGTTGCATGATGAAGAAGACCGCCATCAGGGCGGCGACGACGGTCATGCCCCGGGCCCACCGGAACGAAGCGAGCGGGTTGAGAGCCTCCCGGCGTAACGGCCGGCGTTCGCCTTTGTGCGACTCCGGCAAAAGGAAACAGCCCGTCAGGAAATTGAGGCCGTTCAAGGCTGCCGCGGCGAAGAACGGAGCGTGGGGGGAGAAACCGCCCATCAGCCCACCGAGCACAGGTCCCGCGACCATCCCGAACCCGAAACAGGCGCTCATGAAGCCGAAGTGCCGCGCGCGCTCATCGCCATCAGTGATATCGGCAATATAAGCGCCGGCTACCGCCCCAGTCGCCCCGGTGATGCCGGCCACGATCCGCCCGATATAGAGAACCCAAAGGAAAGGCGCCGTCGCCATGATGGCGTAGTCGACAGCAGCGCCGGCCAGCGAGACGAGCAAGACCGGCCGCCGCCCGAAACGATCCGACAGCGCGCCCAGCACAGGTGCGCAGGCAAATTGCATCAACGCATACAGCGCCAGCAGAATGCCATAGTGGGCGGTGACGTCGTTCGAGTGAACCAGATCGCGCAGGAGGCCCGGCAGCACCGGCATAATCAGGCCGATGCCGACAGCGTCGAGCGCGACAGTGCTCAGAATTACGATCAGGGGTCTGTTGGGTTTCACGTCTGGCCTCCGGACCAGCCTCCGCTGGTCCGATTGAACGCGCGGATTCTTTATCACTGATAAGTTGGTGGACATATTATGTTTATCAGTGATAAAGTGTCAAGCATGACAAAGTTGCAGCCGAATACAGTGATCCGTGCCGCCCTGGACCTGTTGAACGAGGTCGGCGTAGACGGTCTGACGACACGCAAACTGGCGGAACGGTTGGGGGTTCAGCAGCCGGCGCTTTACTGGCACTTCAGGAACAAGCGGGCGCTGCTCGACGCACTGGCCGAAGCCATGCTGGCGGAGAATCATACGCATTCGGTGCCGAGAGCCGACGACGACTGGCGCTCATTTCTGATCGGGAATGCCCGCAGCTTCAGGCAGGCGCTGCTCGCCTACCGCGATGGCGCGCGCATCCATGCCGGCACGCGACCGGGCGCACCGCAGATGGAAACGGCCGACGCGCAGCTTCGCTTCCTCTGCGAGGCGGGTTTTTCGGCCGGGGACGCCGTCAATGCGCTGATGACAATCAGCTACTTCACTGTTGGGGCCGTGCTTGAGGAGCAGGCCGGCGACAGCGATGCCGGCGAGCGCGGCGGCACCGTTGAACAGGCTCCGCTCTCGCCGCTGTTGCGGGCCGCGATAGACGCCTTCGACGAAGCCGGTCCGGACGCAGCGTTCGAGCAGGGACTCGCGGTGATTGTCGATGGATTGGCGAAAAGGAGGCTCGTTGTCAGGAACGTTGAAGGACCGAGAAAGGGTGACGATTGATCAGGACCGCTGCCGGAGCGCAACCCACTCACTACAGCAGAGCCATGTAGACAACATCCCCTCCCCCTTTCCACCGCGTCAGACGCCCGTAGCAGCCCGCTACGGGCTTTTTCATGCCCTGCCCTAGCGTCCAAGCCTCACGGCCGCGCTCGGCCTCTCTGGCGGCCTTCTGGCGCTCCTGCTGCGGCGTCCGCTCGTGGGCCGTGGCGCGGGTCCGCGCGCCGGCCTCGTGCGCCTGGCGCTCGCGGCCGTCTTCACGTTCTGCCTTGCGCAGATGAGATAGGGGAGCCCGCAGAATTCGGAAAAAATCGTACGCTAAGGTTTTCCGGGCATCCGTAAGGGCCGAAACTTCCCGTCTTCCAGTCTGCGGCTCTGCCGCCAGACGTAATCGCCGGTTAGGTTGATGTGCTCCCAGCCCAGCGGCGACAGGAATTGCAGCAGCTCGCCGTCCACCGGCTTGCCGGCCTCGACCAACCCCTGGGTGGCGCGTTCCAGGTACACCGTGTTCCACAGCACGATAGCCGCCGTCACCAGGTTGAGGCCGCTGGCCCGGTAGCGCTGCTGCTCGAAGCTCCGATCCCTGATTTCCCCAAGGCGGTTGAAGAACACCGCCCTGGCCAGCGAGTTGCGCGCCTCACCTTTGTTCAGGCCGGCATGCACGCGGCGGCGCAGTTCAACACTTTGCAGCCAGTCCAGGATGAACAGCGTGCGCTCGATCCGGCCCAGCTCGCGCAGGGCCACGGCCAGTCCGTTCTGGCGCGGGTAGCTGCCGAGCTTGCGCAGCATCAGCGAGGCGGTGACGGTGCCCTGCTTGATCGAGCTGGCCAGGCGCAGGATGTCGTCCCAGTGGGCACGCACGTGCTTGATGTTCAGGGTGCCGCCGATCAGCGGGCGCAACGTCGGGTAGGCTTGCACGCCCTGCGGCACGTACAGCTTGGTTTCGCCGAGGTCGCGGATGCGCGGCGCGAAGCGGAAGCCTAGCAGGTGCATCAGGGCAAAGACGTGATCGGTGAAGCCGGCCGTGTCGGTGTAGTGCTCCTCGATCCGCAGGTCGGACTCGTGGTACAGCAGGCCGTCGAGCACATAGGTGGAATCGCGGACGCCGACATTCACCACGCGGGTGCTGAACGGCGCGTACTGGTCGGAGATATGGGTATAGAACAGCCGTCCCGGCTCGCTACCGTACTTCGGGTTGACGTGCCCGGTGCTCTCGCCCCGGCCACCCGCGCGGAAGCGCTGGCCATCGGAGGATGAGGTCGTGCCGTCGCCCCAGTGGGCGGCAAAGGCGTGGCGATACTGGTGGTTGACCAGCTCGGCCAAGGCCGCCGAATAGGTTTCGTCGCGGATGTGCCAGGCTTGCAGCCAGGACAGCTTGGCGTA
>CAVCKO010000066.1:0-5474 GCA_963602825.1 Treponemataceae bacterium
GTACAGCATGCTTAAGGACGCGATTGACCGCGGTGGCGAGATTTCCAACGGAAGTAACCCCATGTATGTGAACGGCCAGCTCACCGAGCTGGGCCGCATCGCGCAGGATGCCTTCCTGGGTGCTTACAACACCGATTCGGCTGAGTTCTCGGCGCTGCAGGATGCCTATGCGTACAACTCCTACTATGCGGTGACCGAGTCGTGGCTTAAGAACGCTCTGGGCATTGATATTTCCGGTCGCGCCGATTGCGTCAAGGGCATGGTGTGGAGTATCACCAATATGTGCGGCACGGGTGGCTGCCAAGATTTTTTCCGTTGGGCAAACCTTTCTAACAGCATGACGGACCGCGAGTTTGTGACCGCGCTTTCGAACAGCGTGGTTGATAATGTGGCGCGCAAGTATTCGAGTCAGCCTCAGTACCATGAGGGTTGGAAGAATCGCTATAAGAACGAGCTCAAGGACTGCCTGGTCTATATCGCCGAGGACGAGGCCGCTGCTGCAACGCCTGTGGAGCCTGATCCTGAGCCCGCGCCGGCGCCTCGCCCGAACAAGGTCCCCACTGCGCCTGCTGGGCCAACGGTGGAAACCGATAGTGATACGGACAATGGCGGCGAGACGGGTGCGCCTTCGACTGGTGTTGGCAACAATGGATCCGGTAATGGCGGGACTGCTTCAGGTGGAACGGAGTCTGCTGGCGGTGCTGGTGATTCGGGCTCTGGTTCAACCGGCGGTTCTGTCTCTGGATCGACTGGCGGTTCCGTTTCTGGCTCGACCGATAGCGTCTCCTCTAATGGCTCCACCGATGTTGGCGAGGGCTCTGGCACTGATTCCGACTCGACCGCGGACTCCGATGCCAGCAATTCGTCGACAGAGAATAAGCCTTCCTTTGGCGAGCAGGTTGGCGCCATGATCGGGGCTTCGATGACGGCTGGCAACAACATCGGCTCGTCTTCTGGCGAGGCTCCCGAGTCCAGGACCGACGGCGATGCCGATGCTTCGACCGATGCAGGCGCGAGACAGTCCGATGACGATGCTCAGAAGGATGACGACAAGAACGTCACCTCGACCACCACGACGACCACCACGACCACGACGACCAAGGCCTCGGGTGACGATATGCCCAAGACGGGCGACCTCATCGTGATGGCGAGCCTTGCCAGCGCGAGCTTGGCCACGCTTGGTGCCACGTCCATTGTGAGTGGTAAGCACAAGCTTGATCAGCAGAAGAAGGCTGCTGGCGAGGACGGATCCGAGGAGTAAGTTCCTGGTCGCCCGATAATCTAAGAACTAGGACGGGGTCCGGTGCAACTGCATCGGGCCCCTTTTTGTTGTGCAACGATTAGTTATGCCCCATCGGGGCTCTTGTTGCTACCGTTGCCCGAAACGTCTGCATGACGGCATCATTGCGGTTGAGTTGCTCGATACAATGGGCATCGTGCTGCGTTTTAGGGAGAAGTTACGGTGTCTGAACAGGCGATTTATGGCGATACTGCCTACTATGGCGTAGAGTTGATCAGCCGCTCGGGTAACGGGGCGCTACCGGTCGGCGAACATGACTTTGCCGAGGCCATGGGTCGATGCGTGCTAGTCGACAAGACGATGTTTATTGCCGATGTCTTGGATGCTGATGCTTCCGTTGTGGCGTGTTGTCGGCCCGAAGGCTTTGGCAAGAGCATGAACCTGTCGATGCTTAAGGCTTTTCTGGAGCGTCCTGCGGTCGGGCAGGTCGATCGGGGCCTGTTTGCTGGTTCCCAGATTTGGGATGCGGGTGGCGGACGCTATCGGGGTGAGTTTGCCTGCTACCCTGTGATATCACTGGACTTTTCTGGCGCCGCGAGGTGCGGTGCCAATGTCGTCGGCGTCGTGTGTGAAGCTCTTTCGGGTGAGTGCGCTCGCTTGTTGACGCTTTTGGAGGCTCCAGATTTACCACGAGACAAGGTGCGCCACATCGAGCGCGTTGCGCGTGGCGTGGCAAGTGCAGATGAGGTCAACTCGGTGCTTGGCGTGCTCATAGGGCTGTTGGAGATGGCCTGCGATGAGCAGGTTGTGCTGCTCGTTGATGGATACGACGCGGCGTGGTTGGACCGTTCGAACGCGAGGAACGCTTCCGTCGCCGATTCGGCGGAATTGCTCGATAGCGTACTGTTTGATGCCATTGCCGCTGCGGGGGATTCGTTGCGGCTGGCGTGTCTTATGGGGGAGTATCCCGGTCCTGCCGAGACGGCGCTTTCTTCGCGCGGGTGTTCGTGCTGCATGTCGACGCCACTCTCGACGTGGTGTGACCGGTGGTTTGGCTTTTCGGATGACGAGGTTCAGGCTCTGCTGGGCCATGCTGGGCGCGAGGAATACCTGGATGATGCGCGTGAATGGTTCGAGGGATACCGATTTGGCAGGTTTTATTGCTCGAGTCCGGCGCGCGTGATCGATTTCTTGAACCGCGGTTGCACGCCGCCGGTGCGGGCCGATTTGTATGGGTTTGCCGACTGCCTGAGTAGGGTGGCTGGAGACTGGAATCTCGAGAGGCTTTCGACACTGTTCGATTTACTTGAACCGCATGGATGCGTTGAAGCTCCGCTTTGTCTGGGCGCCGTCGTGTCGAATGACGCTTGCGTCGATGATGTTTGGACCGCGTTATACCTGTCCGGCTTCCTCACGACGGACATGACCGAGGAGCCGGGAAACAGCGCTCGCTCCCGTGCTCTGCGCCTGCCTAATGGTGAGCTTCGCCAGGCATTGCGTCTCGTGATTATTGAATGGTTTGAGTGCGTCGCCGAGGATGTGCGGGATGTCGATGCGTTTCGTGACGGGTTGTGTCGCGGTGACGAAGACACGGTGAGGCGTGCGCTGCGTCGAATCCTAGGTGACGCGGGAGTCGGCGCGGTCGAGATGGATTCGTCGTTGCCATACCACCTGCTGTTGCATGGGCTCTGCTTTGGTATACCGGGCTATGCCAATCCGTCATCCAATCGAAAGCGCGGGGCGGATCGCTGGGATATCCAGGTGTTCCCTACGGGAAGGATGCTCGATGTGGCCGATACCCTCGGCATGCTCGACGAACGTCCGCTTGTCACTATGAACATGATGTATGACCCCGACGTGGATGTCCTGGGTCTGGAGCTGTTGGCGGTTCAGGCGCTGCTCGACATCGAACGTGACGGAATCGACGAGATTCGCGTGTCGCGACCAGGTATCGGCCGCGTGCGCTGGGGCTTTGGCTTTGACGGACAGCATGTGGCAGCGGTGTGCCAGCGGCTTTAAGCAGCGGGGTGTTTTCGGCTTCTGTTACTCCGCGTCCTTCATGGGCGGCATGGGCTTCCAGTCGGGATCCTTGATGATCTTGCGGGCGTCTTTCATGCCGCGGCGCAGCGCTGGGATGCCGGTCTTAAAGCACTTGTCGACCGCTGCCAGACGGATGAACTCCTTGCAGAAGGTCGCGGCGTTGCCCAGGCGGAACAACATGGGGTGATAGTCGCCGTAGATTTGCATGTAACGGGCCAAAAAGCCGCGGTTGCGCATGATGTAGTAGCGATTGGTGTCGCTCGTGGAGTTGAGCTGGCGTTTGCCGGCGATATCCCAGTTAGAGACGGCGCGGGCGCGCTTGAGCACCACGTCGGCAACCACGGCGGCGGGGAAGTGCTGGCTGGCGACATAGCCGTAACAGGCGTCGTCGCCATAGATGAAGAAGCGCGCGTCGGGCAGGCCGATCTTGTCGACTACGCGACGCGAGAACAGGCCGCCTTCAAAGCACAGCTGGTTCATGGCGCGGTAGCCCTCGGGGCCTAGGTCCCACTTGGCGATAGGGTTGGGGATACCAAGCGAAAGGATCAGCTGGTACTGCCAAAAGAACGCGCCGCCATCGAAGTCCAGGCGCGAGCCCTGGATGACGTCGTAGCGGTCCGTCCACTTTGCTAGGCATTTTGCTTCGCTGGACATTTGCGGAACGGTCGAGGAGACTGAGACCCCATTTGTCTATCGCATGCGCTATGCTCTGCCTAAACCTGCGCCGCTGGTGAGCATTGTGATTCCCACCAAGGACCACGTCGAGACACTCGATGCCTGCGTGATGTCGATCGCCCGGAAGGCCACGTATGCCAACTACGAAATCGTCTTGGTGGAGAACAACAGCGAAGATCTGGAGACGTTTGCGTGTTACGAAACCCTGCCGGAACGCGTGGCTTCTGCATCAGAAGGCAAGGGCGTCGCGCGCGTTGTGTACTGGCCGGGCGAGTTCAATTACTCTCAGATCATCACCCTTGGCGTGGAGCACGCCAAGGGTGACTACCTGCTGCTGCTCAACAACGATACCAAGGTTATAGTGCCAGGCTTTATCGAGGAATTGATGGGCTATCTGCAGCGTCCCGATGCGGGCGTGGTGGGTGCCAAGCTCTACTTTGCCGATCATCTGGTGCAGCATGCCGGCATTTTGGTTGGCGTGCGTGGTGCACTTGCCCATGCCAACCAAGATTTCTCGGCAAAACGTGAGGGCTACCTTGCCCGTGCTGTGCGTCCCGGCAACTTTAGTGCCGCAACAGGCGCCTGCCAGATGGTTCGTCGCGATGTATTTGAGCAGGTCGGAGGCTACAACGAGGAACTCGCCGTTGGGTTTAACGATGCAGACTTTTGCCTGCGCGTGTGGGAGGCGGGCTACCGTACCATCTTTACGCCCTATGCCGAGCTGCATCACTACGAGTTCACCTCGCGCGGCAGGGAAGAGGCGAGCGAAGAGAATCTGCGTTGTTAGAAACGCGAACAGGCACTGTTTATGCAGCGCTGGCCGGAGTTCTTCCTCAACGGTGATCCGTGGCTCGGACCAAATCTGTCTTCCGAGAGCGAGTATTTCTCGCTTTAGCGCGAAGTGATGCCAAGGTCCGGCAAAGTATCCTTAAGAGCCGCAAGAGCGGAGGGGTTCAAGTACTCCTCGTTCAAACGGCTCTTGTCATAACGAAAATGCGTGTCTCGTGAGCACTCGACGAGTTCTGCGGTAAAGAACTTCTCCCAGCTAAAGAACTTTGAGCTTTCGATATGTTCAGCGGGATTAAGCAGCATGTCCTTAATGTGTTTGCTGTTGAATAATCCCGACTTTAACACGAGCCACTCAAACGATTCCGGCAGGAATAGCTTGATGCTCTTTCGGCGCAGTAGTGCGGTAGCTTCTGCAATTTCTGGTCCAAAGGCGGCGCCATCGGCAATCACGAGGATGTCGTTTTCCGGTGCGTTCATAATGCAGTTGCAAATATTTGATTTTCCACCCGCGCTGATGCACTTAATGTTGCTCTTTTTGCATAGCAAACTGAAGAATTCGTAGCCCGAATTTGTGTCTTCGACGATGACGAGCTCGGGTCTCTCGCCTCTAAATTCAGTATCACCATAAATGCGATATGTAGAGGTGTAGACACGAGAGTAAACAGGATATTTCGTTGTGGTTCGGTTGGTGTTCTTAAGACCGTGGATTTCATCAACACTGTAGGGTAGT
>CAVCKO010000067.1:0-5449 GCA_963602825.1 Treponemataceae bacterium
TGCAGGGAGCGCTCCCGCAAACCGCCTCTTGACAACTTATAGGAGCGTCGGTTTTATTGAGGCAAATATGTTGGGTGCTCGGCATTTCCAAAAAAGCCTACTCACTTAGCCAGCGGGCAGCCAAAAAAGAACCGCCGCGACGTCGTTTGACTCCGTTGCGACGGTTTTTCGAGCATTTTCGCGCTGCCGAGGACGCAGACGCTCCTCATTTCTGCGCTTACCGAGCAAGAAGGCGCTACTCTCCGAAAGTAGTCAAAAAAGCCCCGTCCGTAATTAGCTACCCTTTGAACCGATTATTCGCCCGGGTTGATGTTCGCGTAGAATTCGGCCCCGTCGTCCAGACGCAGGATCCCGACGCGGCCGAACTCGGAGCCCGTGGCGGCGGCGCAGTCGATGTCGATGCGATCGGGCACGCCAGCGGTATCCTCACCGCCCAGCCGCACAATCTGCCCGCGGCCCGACTCCTCATCGAGCCCCGCCAGACCGCCCACCTCGCAATAACGCCCGAGCGACACCGTGGGCGTGTGGCCGCTCACCACGACCGGACCCTTGCCCTCGGCAGAAAGCAGCCCCGTCGGCGCATCCCAATAGCCGTGACGAATCCACAGCAGGTCATCGGACGACTGCACCGCAAGCATCTGCTGCAGTAGCTCGCGATCGGCATCCACCGCCCCCGCGCCATCGGCACAATCAACCCCATGTTCAAGCAAAAACGCCCGCGCCGCCTCGGTCTGGATACCGGCGTGCACCAGCAGGTACGGACGCTCGTCAGTCTCGGCCACCGCATAGAGCGGCAGCGTCGCCATCCAACGCACGAGCTCCTCGTACGCCTCAAATTCCATATCGTTGAGCTGCTGACGGGTAGTCCAACCGCCGTTGATATCCCATGTCTCGGCATCGAGCGGATCTTGGCCAATGATGGCGTCGAGCATGATCTGCTCGTGATTGCCCTTGAGCACGCGAGCGTTGGGCAGCGAGCGCACGAGCTTAATAACGCCAACCGGATCGGGCCCGCGATCGATCATGTCGCCCAGCACGTACAGCGTATCGTCGGACGCCAGCGAAATCTTGGACAGGGCCTCGTCAAGCGCACGCACGTGCCCGTGAGCATCAGATGTCACATAGATCGCCATGGAACGCCTCTCTTTACTTGCGGCCGAAGCCCGGAGCCGCAACTAAAACTTCAAGTTGAACTTAAACGTTACCCATTGTACTCCGTTGCAATAAAGCTGGGAAGGGTTGCATACCGTCAACGGTCGCCAGCGCACGCCTGTCAACCCGCACCGCTCACGCCACGCCGTCTGGCCCAGCGCCCCGACCAGCGACGCTCGCATCGCAGCCTCGTGTCGAAAATGCGCATGCCCGCAATCCAGGCCCATAAACCCACCATCTTTGGGTACAAATAACCGCAGATAACTGACCGTGCCACGCCAACCACCCAGGAGCGGACACCATCCATGAACCAGATACTTCTCTTTATCGGCCTCGTCATTATTCTGTGCCTGACCATCAAACCCGTCGGCAAAAAGCTCCCCTTCCCCACCCTGCTCATCTTTATCGCACTCGGCATGCTGCTGGGCGTCAACGGTCCGGCGCACATCGACTTTAGCGACTACGCGCTCACCGAAACCGTCTGCAGCACAGCGCTGCTGTTCATCATGTTCTACGGCGGCTTTAACACCAACATCGACCGTGCCAAACCCGTCGCCGTGCCCGCGGTGCTACTGAGCACGCTCGGCGTCGTCATCACCGCCGGCGTCACCGGTGCGTTCGCGCATTTTGTACTGGGCTTCGACTGGATCGGCGGCCTGCTGCTGGGATCAGTCGTGGCATCCACCGACGCGGCCAGCGTCTTTAGCGTGCTGCGCGAGCACAACCTGTCGCTAAAGGGCGGCACCGACTCGCTGCTCGAGGTCGAATCGGGCTCCAACGATCCCGTCGCCTACATGCTCACCGCGGTACTCGCCACCCTCGCAGCTGGCGGCGACATCAACATTCCCATACTGCTGGCCAAGCAAATCATCCTGGGTGTGGGCCTGGGCCTTGTCATCGGCTGGACATCCAGCCGCCTGATTGAGCGCGCGCACGCAACGGCTGAGGGTGCGCAGACCATCTTCTTGTTCGCCGTGGCAATCGTCGCCTACGCGCTGCCGAGCTATCTGGGCGGCAACGGCTTTTTGGCCGTGTACCTTGCCGGCATCGTGCTAGGCGCGAGCGACATCACCGGCAAGGTCGAGATGGCGCACTTCTTTGACACCCTCACCGAAATGGCCGAGATGACCATCTTCTTTTTGCTGGGCCTGCTCGTCACGCCCGCGCGCCTGCCGCAAATGCTACTACCGGGCCTGGCGCTCATGGCGTTTATGCTCTTCGTGAGCCGCCCCATTGCCGTTGGCGTGCTACTGGCGCCCTTTAAGACGAACCCTCGCCAGGTCGCGCTCGTAAGCTGGGCAGGCCTGCGCGGCGCTGCTTCGGTCGTATTTAGCCTCTTTGCCGTGGTGGCCGGTGTTCCCGGCGGTCACGATCTGTTTGACCTTGTGTTTGTGATTGCTGTGTCGAGCATTGTGGTGCAGGGCTCGCTGCTGCCGGCGGTGGCAAAGAAGCTCGACATGATCGACGCGGAAGGCGATGTGCGCCGCACCTTTAACGATTACCGCGACGAGGACGGTATGTCGTTCGTCAAGCTCAAGGTGGGCGCGGGCCATCCGTTTGCCGGACGCTCGCTCGCGGATATTGGCAGTGCGACGGATATGCTCGTGGTCCTGGTGCTGCGCGACGGCGCGCACCCGGTGCTGCCCAACGGGGATACCGTGATCGAAGAAGGCGACCTTCTGGTTATGGCCGCACCGACGTTTGAAGAGCGTGCCGAGGTTACGTTGCGCGAGGTCACCGTAACGCCCCACGGTCGCCTGGCCGGCCAGCGCCTGCGCGACGTGCCACAAGGCAAGCACCCGTTTATCGTGGTAATGCTCAAGCGCGACGGCCAAATGATCATCCCCGACGGCAACACCCTCATATACGCCGGCGACGAAGCCGTCATTGCCACGCTCGCGTCGTAGCCATCCCCACCCATAAGTTGCGGTGAAATAGGAACTGAATAGGCCTCTGAGCAGCCATCCACGGCAAAATCGTGGACTTAACGGTACAACCTCCCGCACGGCAATCTCAACCGAACAAACCGCGCGCCCAAATGATGTGCAATAAACCCCAAATACCGCCATAATAAAGCAATGACCATCAGGGAGGTTACGAACGATGGACAAGCTCGATGCCATGACGGAACAAGTCAGGGACTTTTGTGATGCACGCGACTGGCGCAAATATCACACGCCGAAAGAGCTCGCCATCGGCATGGCAACCGAATCCTCAGAACTCCTTCAGCTCTTTCGTTTTATCAGCGACGAGCGCATTGCCGAAATGTTCGAAAACACCGAGCAACGCCAAGCCATCGAAGATGAAGTTGCCGACACACTCCTTTTCCTCCTGCGTTTCGCTGATCTAAACGGAATCGATCTCCCGGCCGTGCTCTCGTCCAAGCTCAAACGCAATGGCGAGCGCTACCCCGTCGACGCATCATCCAACGAAAACAGAAAGGCGAACCACCATGAGTAACGAGTTCGCCCTTCGTCAGTACACACTTCCCCTACCCCAGCCCTTTGAGACAAGTAAATCGTTGCAGGATTTTGGCACGCCAAAGCCCGGAGCTCACCATGACGAAAGCTGGCCTGTTCTTTACATCCTGACCAACAGCAAAAACAAGACTGCCTACATCGGCCAAACAACCAACTACCAGCGGCGCATGAAACAACACGCTGCAAACGTGGACAAGGACTTCGACCGGACCCTTCTGATCGACAACCCCACCTTCAATCAATCTGCGACGTTCGAGTTTGAAAACAGCCTTATCGAGCTGTTCTGTGCTGACGGAAAATACCAGGTAACCAATGCCAACAATGGCTATGCCCAGTTCGATTACTTTGAGCGACCCCAGTATCGCCAGAAGTTCCGAAACCTCTGGACAAAGCTCCGCGAAGAAAACTACGCGATTCATCCGATTGAAGAACTCGAGAACACCGACCTGTTCAAGTTCTCGCCCTTTAAGACGCTTACGCCTGACCAATACGAAACGACTGAGACGATTTACAAGCGGCTCGAACAGGAGCATGAAGACGTAAAACATGGCGGCTCAAAAAGAGAACGTATAACCGTCGTGAATGGCGCGCCAGGAACAGGCAAAACAATCCTTGCCATCAGCCTCATGTTCAAAATCAAAAATGAGCCGAACCTTTCCGGCCTGCGGGTCGGCTTCGTAACGCCCATGGAGTCTTTGAGCAAGACGCTCAAAAAGCTCACGCACTTCCTTCCCGGGTTAAGGCCCAGCGATATCCTGAGCCCCAGCGATGTCACCAAAAACGATCGGTATGACATCTTGCTTGTCGACGAGGCACACCGACTGGGAAACTACTTGACCGCCGGCGCCGGCATCGGAGCTTTTTACAACACATGCGAACGACTCAACTTGCCTCGCACGAGCAGCCAGGTGGATTGGATTTTTAAATGCTGCGACAAGGCCTATCTATTCTATGACCCCAAGCAGCAGGTCCGTGCATCCGGACTTAATCGGGACGGCCTCGAGCAGCGACTCAACCAACTCGAAGAAGCGGGAATCGAGACCGAAGAATTCAGCTTGAGTACCCAAATGCGCGTGCGTGGCGGCGACGAGTATCTCGATTTTGTATACGATCTACTCGACAACAAGGCGTACATGCACGCCGGCATGATGTTTGATGAGCTCTTTGCCTCGCAGCCCTACGACTCGCGATCCGGCGACCCGAACAGCGATATCCCCAGGTACCAGTTTGGCATCGTCGACCGATTTGAGGATTTCTGTTCTCTGCAGCAAAAGAAGGAAAAGGAAGTTGACCTGTCTCGAATGACGGCCGGTTTTGCCTGGAAATAGGAAACCAAGAACAATAAAGATACGTTCGATATCGTTATCGAGGGCATCCCCAAACGTTGGAACTCGAGCCAAAAGGATTGGGTTAACTCGGCAAACGCCGTCAATGAGGTTGGGTGCATTCACACGGTGCAGGGCTACGACCTCAACTACGGCTTCGTCATTCTGGGGCCAGACATTTACTACGACACCGATAAAGGAGCCGTCTGCGTTAACAAAGCGGACTTCAAAGATGCCGTCGCCAAGAAAAAAGCAAACGACGATGACCTGCGAAAGATCATCGTCAACGCCTACTATGTCCTCATGACGCGCGGCATGCTGGGAACGTTTCTTTATGTTTGCGACCCGGCGCTCAAGGAGTATTTGTCACGGTATATCCCGGTGATATAGGCTGGCGCCAAGTCTTCCATGTAACCATCCTGTAAATCATAGCGGCGGGTTGATTTCCGATCTCAGCCGAACACATTGAGCTGATAGGCCGTTCCCGCAGCC
>CAVCKO010000068.1:0-5205 GCA_963602825.1 Treponemataceae bacterium
CTCTACGGTCAATGCCATGCGCGGCATGGATGTTGACGGCATCTATTCGGCCAACTTGCCTTCGTATGCCGATGACAGCACCATGATTGATGGCGTAAGCTACGTCTTTGTCTACGAGGACGAGCTCAAGGAAATGATGGAGCGCGTCGACGCTGGCAAGGATCCCAAGGGCCCCAATACCATGGGCCAGTCCGATGGCTCCAGCTCTACGATCGGCGACCTGAACAACAACACGTCCGATGATTACGCCAACGGCACCGCAACCTCATCGGTCAACTCTGACGATTCGGACGATTCGACTGATTCGAGCGATTCGGACTACTACGAAGAGCCCACCGGCGACGGCAACGGCTACTCCTACTAGTTCCGCCGTTCTACCGAACGGCGGACCGGCCGACGCTGCGCACCGCCCAAGGCGACAATTTGTCATTCAAAAGGCAGGGCATGACCAGAAGGTCAATGCCCTGCCTTTTTCATGCCAACTTGTCCGCCTTGGGCGGCGCTCGCTGACGTTGGCTCAACCTGCGATGCTGTGTAGTGGTAGTCATTGCGGACGTTCTTAAATGACTAGTCAAAGTAGTCATTGGGGACGTTCTTAAACGACTGGTCAAAGGGGACACTCTTGCTGCACTTGGCGCTTGGCACTTGGGGACGTTCCTTATGTGCCGGCAGTTTGGGACACTCCTTGTGACAAGAGATTGGCGCGCGTCAACCTGTCCTCATTGCAGCAAAAAACGCCCCGCTCTCGGTTGAGGACGGGGCGATTCGTTTTTTAGGGTTGTGCAGCCAGGCTTATGCGAAGCGGGCGACGAGTTCCTGGAGGACGTCGGTCATCTTGACGAGCGAGCTGACCGGGACAAACTCGTTAACGCCGTGGTAGCAGTAGCCGCCCGTGGAAAGGTTGGGGCAGGGCAGGCCGCGGAACGACAGCTGCGCACCGTCGGTACCACCGCGAATCGGCAGCACCTGGGGCTCAATGCCGCAGGCAAGGTAGGCTTCCTTGGCGACATCGATAAGCTCGGGGTAGTCACGCACGATCTCGGCCATGTTGCGGTACTGCTGCTTGATTTCGACCGTCACGAGTTCCTCGCCCAGGCGCTGGTTGAGCAGTGCTGCGGCGGCATCCATCAGCTCGAGCTTCTGCTGGAACTTGGCGGCATCGTGGTCGCGAACGATATAGCGCGCCGTAGCGTGGTCGACGGTTGCAGACACGCCCTCAAGATGATAGAAGCCCTCGTAGCCCTCGGTGTATTCCGGGCGCTGCGCATAAGGGAGCAGCGCGTTAAAGTCGCAGAACAGATTGCCCGCGTTGACCATGCGGCCCTTGGCGTCACCGGGATGGATAGACTGGCCCTCAAAGCGAACGGTTGCCTCGGCAGCGTTAAAGCACTCCCACTCCAGCTCGCCAACGGGACCGCCGTCGACCGTGTAGGCGTACTTGCAGCCAAAGGCCTCGATGTCCAACAGCTCGGCGCCGTGACCGATCTCCTCGTCCGGGCAAAAACAAATGCCGAGTGCGGGGTGGGGCAGCGAGGGGTCCTGAGCGATACGCGCGACAAGCGCCATGATCTCGGCGACACCGGCCTTGTCGTCGGCGCCCAGCAGTGTAGTGCCGTCACTGCAGACCAAGTCCTCTCCCACAAGGTCGTTCAGGGCGGGAAGCTTGGCGGTGCTCATGGCCACGGGCTTGCCGTCAACGGTACCGCAGACCAGGTCGCCGCCTTCGTAGTGCACAATGTGCGGCTTCACGCCGGCACCCGGCGCAACCTCGGTGGTGTCGAGGTGTGCGATCAGGCCCAGGGCGGGCTTGTCCTCCGCGCCCGCGCTCGCAGGAATATGCGCGCACACGTAGGCATGCTCGGTCACATGGGCATCGGCCGCGCCGAGCTCGCGCAGCTCCTCGGCCAGGATGTTGGCAAGGTCAAACTGAACGGTGCTCGAAGGCACCTGGTCGCAGTTTGCATCCTCGGATTGCGTGTTGATTTGGACGTAGCGCAAAAAGCGCTCAAGGACGTCGGGGTTCGTGGCGTTGTTTTCCATAAAGACCGCTCCAATCTTGGTCGTCGTGTGCAACAAGAACTCTAGCACGGTATGCCACGGCATACCGCGACACTTGGATGGGGTAGAATCAGCCTTTGAAAGCAGAAGGGACGGAAGGTCATGGATACGACAAATAGCTCGCGCGAGCTGCATCTAACGGTGGCGAACGAAGACTACTTGGAGTGCATGGTTCGCATCGAAAGCGAAGAAGGGGAGACCAATGGCGTGCGATCGGTCGACATCGCGCAGCGTCTTGGTGTCTCCAAGGCATCGGTCAATAAGGCAGTTTCGGCGCTTAAGGCGTCCGAGCTTGTCGAGCAATCGCATTACGGCAAGGTCATCCTGACCGACCGTGGTCGCGAGGTCGGCACGGCTATCTGGTACCGTCATCGCCTTATTCGCACGTTTTTGGTCCAGGAGCTCGGCGTCGATTTTGAGCGGGCCGATTCCGAGGCGTGCATGATGGAACATGCGCTTTCCGAGGACACGATGAGCCGCTGGCTCGCTTATCTCGAAAAACAGGGAATCAGCGTCGAGGAATAGCGAAACTTATATATGGATACGAGTTATTACAACCGCCCCGGCGGCGAGGAACTTATGCGCCGCATGTCGAGCGAGACCCTGTTGACGCAGGGCCCCATGGGCAGCGTGCTGATGAGTGAATACGATGCCGCCGACATCCCACCGGCGTTTTGGAACCTTGCCGAGCCGCAGACTGTTTCTCGTATCCATCGCCTGTATGTCGCCGCCGGTGCGCAGGTGCTCATTACCAATACCTTTCAGGCATCAAGCTATGCCCTCAAGCAAGATCAGATTACGCCGTCCGTGGCTGAGGTCAATCGCGCTGCCGTCGACGATGCGCGCCAGGCGCACCCTCAGCTGCTGCTGGGCTCGATGGGCCCGATCGGCATTGAGTGGTTTGCCGAAGACTCTGCCGAGTATCGAGAAATCCGAGACATTTCGCGAGAGCAGGCATGTGCCCTGCTCAATGCTGGTGTTGACGGTCTGCTGATCGAGACGGTGACGTCTATCCGTAATTTGCAGCCCATGCTTGCCGGCGCCCAGGATGCCGCCGACGGCATGCCTGTTTTGGTGAGTTTTGTTGTTGACGATAAAGGCGACCTGCTAGGCGATGGCCTCAACATCGAGGCTGCCGTTTTGTACGCCGAAAAGCACGGCGCAAACTCGGTTGGGGTTAACTGCTGTCCACTTGCGGCCGCGAACGTGGCGGTGCCCAGGATGGCCGCATCGGCGACTACGCCCGTCACGGTACGCCCCAACGTGGGCGATCCGGTCCAAACTCAGGATGGTCCTGTGTGGCGCGAGAACCCCGAAGCCTTCGCGCGCGCTTGCATCGAATGGAGACATGCCGGTGCCGCAATGGTGGGCAGTTGCTGTGGAACCACGGTAATCACCACGGCGGCGATGGCCGAGGCACTCGATATATAAAGGTCAAAACCGCCCCATACGGGGGCGGTTTTTTTATTGCTTGCACATCGCTGGTAGCATTTGCCCAAATGGTGAATGCCGGTTTTGGCAGGTTGCTGGGCGAGCGTTGCGGGTATACCCCCATGCGTATCATGATCCAAACACTGTGAGGTGTCTGCGCGTGTGCGCGATAATTCATTTTGGAACTGACGGTTGGCGCGCCCGCGTCGACGACGACTTTACCGCCGACAACGTTGCCCGCATTGCCGATGCCGTCGGCGAGTTGTGGCAAAAGATCAATCCCGGCAAAACAGTATATATAGGGTTCGACACCCGGCCGCAGGCGCGCGAGTTCGCCGAGCTTGCGGCAGGCGTGCTTGCGGCTCACGGATTGGACGCAGTGCTCGCATCTCGGCCTGTCCCGACCCCCGCCCTTACGTGGGCGGCGGCGTATGACGGCGAGGCCTGCGGTGCGCTCATGGTGACGGGGTCCCATCATCCGCAGGGGTATCTGTGCCTTAAACTACGCATGGGAGATGGCTCGACGGCCAATCAGGATGTCATCGAAGAACTCGAAGAGACCATGGCCCCCGAGCCGATGGGGATCGAGGAACGCTATCGCACCGCGGATATTATTCCTGACTATATGCAGGCGGTGGCATCGTTTGTCGATGCCGAGGCCATTCGAGCCGCTCACCTGCGTGTGGTAGTTGACCCCATGGGCGGCGCGGCCCAGGGATATCTTGCCGACCTGCTGCGGGAGCTAGGCGTCGAGGTGCACGAGATTCATGCCGGACAGTCGTCCGATCAAGAGGACATTTGCCCCGACCCTGTTGAGCCGTGGGTGGACGCTTGCGAGCGTGCGGTTGTCGAGGACGGGGCGTGCGCGGGCCTGGTGACCGACGGCGATGCCGACCGTATCGGCGCGGTCGACGAACGCGGTAGATATATCCATCCGCATCAAATCATGGCGCTTGTTTTGGGCGACCTCGTTCAATTCCGCAATTTGGAGGGGCGTGTCGTCGTCAATCTCTCGTGCTCGACGCTCGTGCGCCGCATTGCTGAGGCACTTGGCTGCCGTGTGACCGTTAAACCGGTCGGTTTCAAATATATAGCTGCAGAGATGAAGAAGGGCGGCGTCCTCATGGGAGGCGAGGAGGCCGGCGGTATCGGCATCGCCGCGCATATGCCCGAGCGTGATGGAATCCTTGCTTGTCTGATTCTGTGTGAGCTTATGGCAAAGACGGGCGCGCCCTTGGGCGTTTTGGTCGATCAGCTCGAGGCCAGTTTTGGTAAGACGAGCTATGGGCGTCGCGATTTGCGCCTTGAGGCCGAAGACGCCGAATCGCTGCGAACGTTGCTTCCTGGCATGAATCCTAAATCGATTTGCGGCAAGGCGCCGCAGGCTGTAAGCCATATGGATGGTTTACGCTTGGCATTCGAGGATGACACCTGGCTGCTGATCCGCCCCAGTGGGACCGAACCGGTGGTTCGCGTATACGCCGAGGGGTTCTCGGTGGAGGAACGCGATGAGTTGCTCGATGCCGGCTGCGCTTTGGCAAAGGGAGCCTATCAGCTTTAGCCATATGACGCTTCACTATAAAGAGGCCCTCGGTGAGCGGTAGAGAACGGCTGGCAAACGTAAGCAGGGTTTTAATATGTGTAGGAAATGTGTACGCCCAGATTCCCGCCCGCGGGGCCCCTCCGGTCTGGCAATATATCTCCTTGCCGCGCGGC
>CAVCKO010000069.1:0-5000 GCA_963602825.1 Treponemataceae bacterium
ATATACGGCGAGAAACCGACCGAGGTATGGAAGAAGTGCAGATGAGCGTCATGGAAACCGGGGCAGACAAACTGCTCGCCGTAATCGACCACCGGCGTGGCGGCAGGTGCGGCGGCAATCACGTCATCGGGCGCGCCGACAGCGACGATGCGATCGCCCGCGATGGCGATCGCCAACTCGCGGGCGGTATCGATGCCGTCTTGCGCGGTAAAGACGTTCTTGGAGCGAATAATCCGATCGATATGTCGCATGG
Source organism: Treponemataceae bacterium (assembly GCA_963602825.1). Taxonomy (GTDB): domain Bacteria; phylum Actinomycetota; class Coriobacteriia; order Coriobacteriales; family Coriobacteriaceae; genus Collinsella. Next base: position 254 of record CAVCKO010000069.1, read on the forward strand.
GCATCCCCATCTCTGGCAGGTAATTCAACACCCCCGAGTGTACTCCCCCGCCCTTGTAACAAAACCCCAAGCGGCAAACGGCAACTTTACCAGCCCTAGCGGCAGGTGGCATACTGGAGAAAGCCTGTACGATTTTGCGATCAACCCAGCAAGGAGCAAATCGACCATGACGAAGACCAAGGCACAGCAAATTATGGCGGCAACCGAGGTTCGCGCGGCAGACGACGTCACCGCGGCCATCCAGGATATCGCCGCCGAGTTTGAACCCTACATCATCAAGCAGCGCCGGCACTTCCATAAGCACCCGGAGTTGAGCCTTGCCGAGGAGCGCACGACTTCCGACATCGCCAACCAGCTCGACGCCATGAATATCCCCTACGAGCGTCCGCTCAAGACGGGCCTGGTGGCGACGCTTCGCGGCACCGCGCCGGATGCCTACCGCGAGGACGGCACGCCGCGCCGCCGCATCCTGCTGCGCGCCGATATCGACGCCCTGCCCGTCACTGAGCAGACCGGCGAGGAGTTCGCCAGCGTCAATGAGGGCTGCATGCACGCCTGCGGTCACGACTGCCATATCGCCATGATGCTCGGCACGTTGCAGATTCTGCGCCACATGACCGATGACATCCACGGCGAGATTCGCATCGTATTCCAGCCCAGCGAGGAAAACGGCCAGGGCGCCAAACTCATGATTGGCACGGGTGTGCTCGACGGCGTCGATGGCGCCTACGCCGCGCACATCTGGAGCGAGGTCGACGCCGGTACCGTAAGCTGCGAGCCCGGCCCACGCATGGCAAACACCGACTGGTTCCGCATCGACGTCCGCGGCACCTCGTGCCATGGCGCCATGCCCCAGCGCGGCCACGACGCCGTTATGGTTGCGGCAGAGATCGTCAACGCCCTGCAGACCATCGTCTCGCGCGAGATTAGCCCCTACGAACCCGCCGTCATCACCGTCGGCGAGCTGCACGGCGGCACCGCGCGCAACGTTATCGCCGGCACGGCGTACCTCGCCGGCACGGTGCGCACCTATGGCGACAAAACGCATGAGGAGATGCCCGAGCTTATGCGCCGCATCGTGGAGCACACCGCAGCAGCGCTAGGCGCCGAGGCCGAACTCACCGACTACACCATCGCCAACTACAAGGTCGAAAACGATGCCGCCTCGAGCGAGCGCTGCCGCCAAGCTGTGCTCAAGTGCCTGGGCCCCGCAGGCGAGGGCCATTACCGCGGCACGCTTTCGGGCGAGGACTTCTCGGAGTACCTGCGTCGCGTGCCAGGTGTGCTCGCCTTTGTCGGCGCGCGCAATCCCCAGATCGGCGCCACCTATGCCCAGCACTCCTGCTTCTATAAGATCGACGAGAGCGTGCTCGCCAAGGGCTCCATGGTAGCCGCTCAGTATGCCATCGACTTTTTGGCCGAGCCCACGCAAGAAGAGCTCGACGGCCCCACGATCGCCGCGGTTGCCGAGACCAATCCCGACCTGGCAGCCAAGCTGCGCTCTGCCAAGGCAACGGCCGCCGAGGCCCGCGACGCCATGCACGATGCCCGTACCGCCCGCCATGCCGCAATCAAGGGCATTCACGATGCCCGCACCGCTGCTCGCCATGAGGAGAAACGCGACGAGTAGCCGTCACGCTCACCCGTAATAACCTGGCTAGAGCAAAGCGGGGGCGAACGTTATCTCAACGTTCGCCCCCGCTTATGTGTCGACTGCTTTCCTAGCGCGTCCTCCGTTACGACAGGTAAGAGCGAAGGATGGTGAGCCAGCGTGGGGTTTCGAGGTGGATGATATCGGTGGGAACTCCGGCGGGAGCGTGGCCACCAAAGAGCAGGCCCGCGTCTGCCGGGTTGATAAGGCGCACGATCCATACGGCAACGACCAGCACGCACAGAACAATAACCGCAATGTCGATGCCGCGCTTTAGCTTGCTCGACGTCACCTCCTCGCGCACGAACGCGAGCACAAACGCAATCGGCACCACCCAAAACAGCGGATGGTAGGCAAAGGCCGCCGCAAAATCGAGGCGCAGTGCTGCCAGCCAGGCCCTCGTCATGCCACATCCCGGACAGAGAATGCCCGTCATCAGGCGAAACACGCAGCCGATATCGAGCAGGTAGAGTGCGAGCCAGGCGACAAAGAGCGCGCCGATGCAAGAAAGGGCGCGACGAATGAGTTCCGCCGCGCCCTTATGTCCCTGGGAGCCGTTCACGCCGCTCTTATCGTTAGGCACGAGCGCCAAGACGGACGTTATAAGCCGTTGCCATGGCATTGGTATTCTTGATGATGATGTTCATGGCAAAGATGGGGCCAAGGCCGCACAGCAGCGCGCCGACGATCTGCCACATAAGAACGGTGGTACCGTTCTCCTGGAACATCAGGCCATAGCGAGGAGCATTAGCCTGCAGGCGGTTGCCGATCTTGTAGTACCAGTAGAGTGCGTAGAAGCCGCAGGTCACGAACGACAGCAGGATAAATGCCGCCAGACCCGGCGTGGAATCGCCGTCGTCCTGGCACATGACATTGATGTCGCGGGCGAGGCAATAGAGGAAGTAATACGAATAGATGCCACAGGTCACGATGGAAAGCAGGAGCCAGCCGATCACGCCACGGTCGGTCTTAATCGGAGCATAGCCCATCGGGGCAGGTGCAGGCTGCGGAGCATACTGCTGCTGCCCGGCGTACTGCTGCTGAGGCTGGGGCTGAACCGCCTGAACCGGAGCGGGCTGAATCTGCGTGGGCTGCGGAGCAGGCTGGGGCTGAGGTGCAGGCTGCGGCGCGGGCTGCGGAGCAGGAGCAGCGGAAGCGGCACCGACGGCAGAACCGCAGACGGGGCAGAATTTGGCATCATCCGAAATGGGAGAACCACAAGTGGGACAGAACATAAGCTTCTCCTTTTCCTAAGGCGTTGCACGCCTTCAAACCTTACACGACTATGTTCTCAACAATAGCCGCGACGTTGTTGCGCAACATTGACCAATTTCCGAGAAATTTTGCTGCAACCGTTTTCCCGGGCATTTTCTTGCTTTCGCAGTAGAAAAAGGCACCCCGGGCTCAGTTGCCCAGGGCGCCTCGACCGACTATTCGGTTTGATTGTTTTCGGCAGCAGGATTATCGCCCGGCTCATCCGCCGGCGTGGCAACGGCATTCCAATCGGGTTCTGCAGGCGTCGCCTCGGGCTCCGGTGCGGGCTCAGGGGCAGGTGCCGGAGCAGGGGCAGGTGCGGGTGCAGGGGCAGGTGCCGGAGCAGGTGCAGGAGCAGGGGTAGGCGCGGGTGCCGGGGCAGGTGCAGCCCCAGTGGCGGCCGTGGGATTGAACCCCGCAGGAGTAGGCTTCTTCTCACCCGGGAGCACAAACGTCAGGACATCGTCAGTATCCTCATCGGCCCACTCGCTGGCATGGCGCGCGGCCCAGTAGCCAACGGCACGATATTTGAGCATCGTGCCAAACACATTCAGGAACACGGTGACAAAGGCGATGATCATCAGGAACAGGATGAGCGTAATGCCGCCACCCTCGATGATTGCCTCAAGACCCGAAGGACGAGAATAGTAGCCGTAGTAGCCATAGCTGCTAATGCCCAGCGCGGCAACAAAACCAAAGATGGCGGTGAAAATCCAGGTGATGATATTGGAAACAATGCCCGTCAAGAACTCGGGAAGAATCGAGGCACAGAACAGCTTGCCAAGGTTAGCCTTATAAGACTTCCAGACCTTCTCGAGCGAAAACGCGCTTTCCACGCGGCCGGCGACTGCAAAGTGCATCACAGCGGCATCACCAAACATCTTAAAGAAAATGCCCAACACCGCCGATACGATCATGGCAAAGACAAGCAGACCCATCGACCCGATGAGTGCGCCCTCGAGGCCGCTCGAACCGAAGTAATAGTACGAACCAACGGCACCGATCACAGCGCTCTCAAGCACCGAGAACACCACGCCAATCACCGGAATAATGGCCACGAACCCGAGCACGTTCGTAATGACAGACGAGAAGATGCCCAGTCCAAAGGAGGTCGAGCGCAGCAGCGGACGCTCCATACCGTTATCGTCCTTGAGCGACAGGTCGCGACCCCACTCGATAGCAAAGCCAGCGCCGCACACGCTTGCCACGTAAGCGAGCAAAAAGCCAATGGCCGCCGCGATGCCACCGATAACGGGGATAAACAGCACCAGCACCGACACGACGCAGATCAGCGCCGGCAAAAAGGCAATCTGACATACGCGAACCAGGGCGCCAGGAACCTTAATCATGTCATTGAAGGCCTGAGCCATACAACCCTTGGGCGCGTTCATAGCCGGCTGGGGCGCAACGAACGGCTGCGGCTGCGGCTGGGCAAACGGCTGACCCTGCGGCTGAGGTTGAGCTTGCGGAGCGGGACCGGCGGCCTTAACCTCGGTATTAGGGGCACCGCACACGCCGCAGAACTTGTCGTTATCGCCCATGGGGGCGCCACACTGCGAACAGAACATCGAAATCATCCCTTCGTATCTAGAGCGAATCACCTGGATCGCAAACGATGTCTTTGGCAACATTATCGCCCAATGTGGGGACAAATACTCCAAGATGGCCGATTTGCAACGCAGGTGGCTTTATTCAATGATTCGAAGCGCGCACCAGGGCTAGTTCGTGCCGCGGAAGCCCTTGCCGACGATTTCGGAGCTATCGACGATGGTGATGAAGGCGCCAGGGTCAATCTCGCGGGTATAGCGGCGCAGTTGCACTGCCTCGCGACGGCTCAGCACG
>CAVCKO010000070.1:0-1369 GCA_963602825.1 Treponemataceae bacterium
AGGGAGCGCTCCCGCAAACCGCCTCTTGACAACTTATAGGAGCGTCGGTTTTGTTGGCAAAAAATCGGGTTGTGCTCGAAGGTTTTCGATTTTCCCCGCACTTCAGAAATACGAGGCCCTGCAAAGCGTGTTCTAGCAACATTAGCGGCATCCGCGACAACATCCAGTTGTCGCGGAAACGTCAAAGGGCCGTTATCGGAAAACCGAACAACGACCCTTCTTTGTCATCGCCTCACGTAGAGTCCACGGCGACTGCATCACTAAGAACATCTTACCGTAACGTCAAGCGACCCAACAGGGCAACGATTGGCAATGCAGTCGTTCGTCCCCAATTTCCATCTAAATAAAACTAGGGGATGCCCTCCGTTTGGAAGGAACCCCCTTGCAAAACGATGGCCTATAGCAGGCTTTCGTTTTTTATTTAGGACATCATACCGCAGCGGCTACTTGCAGAGCCGACCTATTTCCGACATAGGCAGATCGACCTAAATCTCCCGAACGACGAGCCTGCCCTCCAGCATGAGCTTGTGTGCGAGGTTGTTGCTTCGTCCAGCAACACCAAGCGAAGTGCCATAGTAATCAAGGAGGGCGAGTACCTTGGCCACCTCTGATTCGCGAACACCCTTGGCGTAGTTTGAGTATAGGAAGACCAGGCTGGTATGCCCGTTATACAAATCCACCGTGCTAAAAATAGACTTAAAGTACGAATAATCGGCTCGCGAGAGCGAATGGCCAAAAAAGATTATCGAAGATGTCTTAAGACCATCCCCTCCCCTTTGCGAAGGATAAGCAATCGAGCCACTTGGAACCCCTCGAGCAGACTTCAACACGCGGTATGTCTTGGTAAACGGGAGAATATCCCGATCATCCAAATTGCCGGAACCGTCGATTCCAAAAATGCTTTCACCATCGAGCATGCCATGGATAATGACAAGAGCGGCATCCCCAAACCGCTGTTTTAGCCACCGATATGGAGACGTGTAGTTAAAGTTGAGAACAGTCACCGCATCATCGGGCATACCATCGGCCGCCACGGTATGCTCAATCAGCTTGCGCATTAAGTTGTCCGAAAAATCTGAATAGCCATCTTTGCGGACAACCTCATCTTTGAGATAGCAATTAAAGTAGTGTTCCATACGCTCGAGTTCTAACATGAGGATGGATGATAACTGCCCCTCGGGTTTCTTGAGGACCTGAGGGTACTCACAGGCGAGGTAATGCCCCACACGTTCGGTCCAAGGATTGGGCCTATGTCCCAAAAGGCGAGAGCCCTCCATGAATAAATTGGAATATACCTCTGAGACATCCGAGTCCTCTGAATCTTCAATGCCCAGCTCAGCAAGAACCTCTTGATCACCATTGTCGATGC
>CAVCKO010000070.1:1379-4538 GCA_963602825.1 Treponemataceae bacterium
TCGATGTAGTCACTTGCATTGAGAGCGTTCACTTCATTTGCTATATAAAAGTAGTCCTGCAAAGAACCGAACGAGACGGCATAGTCGGATATCATAACGCCCTCATCGTCGATGCCGTCCTCGGGCAGGCTGATGCCAAACACATTGGCAATAGCCGTCTCGACATCGCACCAATTCACATTGAAGGCTCTTGCCTCCATGTCCTTTCGGCTTCTAAGAATTAGATCCCAAGCAGTCAGGCCTCTCGCTTTGATGGCTTCATAATCACAAGAGCCCTTTTCCGAAACAATGGAGTCGATGACTCGCATCCGAGGCTCAAAGAAATCTTTAAACGAAGAAGCCAAGCCACAGGAAAAGATCAAAACCGTTGCCAATCACAATGAGATGATGATTGTGGCATTTCTTCCCATCATCCTCATCGGTAAGCTTGATATCTTCCGCACTCACATTAGTCCTTAATACACCGCTTGAACTCATTCTCTGTCAGATGACGTTAATGACATCAAAGCCATTCGAATGTCATTAACGTTTTTACGTCCGCCAGCCTCAGCGCATTATAGTTTTTCATCATGAGCGCAATGAAGAGAGACGGCCATCCAAAAGAACAGCCGTCTCTCCGCAGGACGCAGGCCCGTAGGTTGACTGCGTCAATACCACTTATTTACTCTATCGCCCAGGCTCCAAGGGGTCAATTCAATTTAGAGAGCGTCAACGTAAACAACGCTGTCCTGATTACCAAACGATTGATCAAGGAGTTCAGATGCGCCGACGGCTGGATCAGCATCGTAAGGCATGCCTGCTTTGAGCGACCGCTGAATCGCAAGGGCAATTCTGGAGATGACATTATCCGGAACGATTCCATGCAGCCATCTCACGCATGCCGTAAAGAAATCGCCAAAAAAAGAGGGCCGACGCATCAACCCTCTTCAGGTGTCGCCCGAAGGCTTCCACCGCAATTGGCTATATTCTAGCCGATATCCTATGTTTGTCTACGGGCCCAGCTCCAAAGAATGTCATCTCCATCTTTAGCCTCCATCTTTAGCCGCTGCTTCTTAAGAAGCAGCTATATAGCTACGAAGTGCATCCATCTTGCTCCTGGCCCCAGTCTTTACTATTTTATGAAAATCTGAAGAAGACAGAGAGCCGTGCAAGTCTTCCAGCACGCTAGAGTAGTTCCGAATTAACTGATAGCACTCAGTTTTGGAAACCATCATCTTTCTGAGCAGATAGACAATTAGGACAACATAATCAGTAATAGTTGAAAAGTCTATCGAAGGAACGCCAACCTCGGATGACAGCATCTGGCCAAGCTGATTTCCCACTTTTGCCCTCTTAAACCTAACGTCATAAACGGCACTGTTATGAGCAATCGCGTTGCGGAGATCCTTGAGCACAAAGATAGTACGTTCGAGAAGCCCAGGACCGTCGTAATTGTTCGGAAGCTTTAGGTCATCGGATATACTCTGTCTAACCGAGCCCTTTAAGCACGAATAGAAAACACCGAAGTTTCCTAGAGTCATGACCTCGAATAGCGCCCAAATAGGCAAGGGTTTATCGCTGTCATAAAAATGCCTGACAACAGGGTTCTTGGAATAATTGTACTGAATCAATCTATTGATTTCCGCGCGCAGACCCAGGCGCTTTTTCATAGCAGCGCTATAGTCTTTACTTTTTCTAGGGTAATCACGATACGCCACGAGCGTTCGAGAGAAAATATCCTCCAGCACGAACGAATGAGAATCTTCAAGCACGGCTTCTAGCGTATAGTTCTTTAGCGCAGTTTCAATAAACATTACGCTTGGATATAAGAGCGCCTTTACCGCCATATCAAACTCATTTAAGGCAATTACTTCATCAAAGTTTGTCAAATCCAAGCAGTTGGAAGAATTGCCCACAAAACGGTGGCCTTTGTAACCATGGTAATAGCCGTAATTCTTCATCTTTCTTTTATGAACAGAGCCGTGTGTCTCTATCCCTTTATCCCTAAGATGCTTCATGAGACCATTGAGAGTTTTCATTATGGGTCCTTAAACGCGGAGCCGAAATTGAATTAATTATATCCGCTACCGGACAGCACTAGAGCATTATCCCAACCGGTACCGCTCTCTTTCCCCTAGAGCCGAAACATAAAAACAATCCAGTGTCATGCATCCCAGAAATATTCGCTCGCTTGATCGCTGCCGAATATCGCGAATCTGTACCGCCAATATCGCGCTTGAGTGCCAAGGCCGACGTGGGTCCCGGTGCTATTTACTGCTAGCGGTCCGCCTCGCTACGTTGTTAACCGTATAATTTAACCCATAGTTGGCGCATTTTATAAGGTGGCAAACATGGATCCAGTTGACCTTGTCGGTTCAGAGACGGTTGCTCGAATTATTGACTGGGGTAAATTACAAATTCAAAGCATAAATAAAAGGCGGGCACTAGAAGAGCTTATCGAAGAAACCGCTACACGAGCAGCGATGGTTCACACATGCATTAATTTGTCCCAGAAATTCAGAGATGTTCATCTTGTCGAAGAGCTATTGGCCCATCGCACTCTTCTCGATAAAGACAAGGATGAAGCAATACGAACTTTTCTCGGCACCGAGTTCGATAAACCTGCCTACGATCTCGTCGAAGCTTTCTGGAACTCCGTAAATGCAATTATGGCTACAGGTGAAGAGTCGCTTGCGGCAAGGAAAGCCGCAGAGGAAACCGAAGCCATTAGCAGGAAGCTCGATACCATCTCCGAGACTCTAGGTACCAATCAGCTGGGTCAAGAAGACCTATTTCACCATCTTTCAATCTACTGCACTAAATTAGCAAAACGCGGCTACAGTGCAAACGTTTCAAGACGTTTAATTACTGCCGGCTCAGCGGCGCCCGTTCAGCAAACAGCCGTATTAAATAACAAGAAACCCACGCTCATCTACGCAGATCCCGGCGCTGGTAAAAGCGAATTGCTGAAATATTTCGCAGCAGAATTTGCAAAGGATTGGCTAAGCCGCAAACGAAACGAAGTCCCGGTATTTCTGGAAGCACGAGGTTGGTCGCGCCGCTATTCAAGTCTAATTGAGGGCATAGCAAAAGAGGTCCTCGGCAATGCATCCGAGGCAGCGATGTCGCTCATAAGGGACAACATTTCAATCTTTAGGCTCATTGTAGACGGCCTGGATG
>CAVCKO010000071.1:0-4384 GCA_963602825.1 Treponemataceae bacterium
ACGCTGCAAACGGCCGAGAGCGGCAATCTGACGTTCAATCGTCGCTTGCGTACCAAAGTACGCGTCGCTTCTCTTTCACGTCACCTTGCTCGCCCTCGGCCGTTTTCGCTGACAATGCCTAAACATCGATGCTGACTTGCCTGCTGGGCGAGTGGGTAGAATGCCTCCAACGTGTAACTCGATTCGGAGGAATTCGCATGCCTTATTACTATGGATACGGCTTTGGCATTGACCCGCTGTACCTGCTGGTTGTTCTTGTCTGCACGGTGCTTGGCCTTGCCGCGCAGAGCTATATCAACTCGACGTACAAGACCTGGTCCAAGATTCGCTCGGACGGCGATACGGGTGCCACGGTCGCTCGCCGCATGCTTGATGCCAACGGTTGTAGCGCCGTGGGCATCAAGGGCGTTGCCGGCGATCTTACCGATCATTACAACCCGCAGGACAACAACCTGTATCTGTCGGATGCCAACCGTTCTGGCGGGTCGGTCGCAAGCGTTGCCGTCGCCTGCCACGAGGCGGGCCATGCCGCCCAGCGTCAAAGTGGTTATGCCATGATGAAGGTGCGCGCCGCTTTGGTCCCCGTCGTCAACTTTACCCAGAACACCTGGACGATCGTGCTGCTCATGGGCCTGTTTATGAACATAGCAGGGCTCACGACCCTCGCGCTGATCTTCTTCTCGTTTAGCGTGCTATTCCAGCTGGTTACGCTGCCGGTCGAGATCGATGCCAGCCGACGTGCCGTGGCGTATATTGAGCAGTCGGGCATGAGTTCCAAGCAGGTCAACGGTGCCAAGAAGGTGCTGACGGCAGCCGCGCTCACCTACGTGGCCGCGGCGCTCACCTCGATTATTCAGCTGCTCTATCTTATGGCTCGCTACAACAGAAACTCTAACCGATAACAAATTGGGACGCTGGGCGCCGCGGGGATTTGTGTCCCCGCGGCGCTGTACTATGTGTTGGACTTGAATTTGCGCAGGGCCGGAGCTCATGCGCACGACGACGAAAGGGGGCTGCGTGGCAGGCTGGAATCTGACTGGCAATACCGTTTCCGCCGAGTTCGACGGATCGGACGAGCAGGAGCGCAAAGAGCTCAGCGTGAGCCAAGCGGTGGAGATCGCTGCCGGTGCGCTCGATGCCATTCCGCAGCTGAGCGTCCTGGGCGAGGTCACGGGCTTCCGTGGCCCCAATGCCCGAAGCGGCCACTGCTACTTTCAGATCAAGGACGACTCGGCGGCCGTCGACTGCATCATCTGGAAGGGCGCCTACCTTAAGCGTACCTTCGATCTGCGTGATGGCATGCAGGTGAGCTTTAGGGGTAGTTTCAATCTCTACAAGCCTACGGGTCGCATGAGCTTCGTCGCCCGCTCGTTCTCGCTGGCGGGGGAGGGCTTGCTGCGTCAGCAGGTGGCTCAGTTGGCCGAAAAGCTGCGTCGCGAGGGTCTGATGGACGAGGCACACAAACGTCGCATTCCGGTGTTTTGCTCGCGTGTGGCGGTCGTTACCTCGCTTTCGGGCGCCGTAATCGACGACGTCAAGCGTACGCTGCGCCGTCGCAACCCGCTCGTCGAGCTCGTCTGCGTGGGGGCCAAGGTTCAAGGCGAGGGTGCGCCCGCCGAGCTCATCGAGGGCTTGCGCCGCGCCGCTGCAATTACGCCGGCGCCCGATTGCATCTTGCTGGTGCGCGGCGGCGGTTCCTTTGAGGACCTCATGACCTTTAACGACGAGGAGCTTGCCCGTGCGGTGGCAGCCTGCCCCGTGCCCGTGGTGACCGGCATTGGCCATGAGCCCGATACCTCGATCTGCGACATGGTGAGCGACCGTCGCGCCTCCACGCCAACGGCAGCGGCAGAATCGGTGGCGCCGGCTATGACGGAGTTGGCCGACGTGCTCGAGACGCGCCATCAGCGTCTGGGTGCCGCGATGGCTTCGATGATTGGGTCGGATCAGGTCGATCTGGAAATGCTCGACCAGCGCGGTCGCCGCGCCTGGGATACCTATACGGCCCGTCTGGGCGATGCGCTCGATGCAGCCGCGTGCCGCCCGTGCCTCAACGACCCCACATTTATGGTCGAGCGTCGCGAATCGGAGCTTGCACTGACTGCCGATCGCCTGTCGGGCGCCATAGCGCGCTCGGTCGGGACATTCCGCTCCAACTTCGAGCGTCTGCCCGAGCGCTTGGTCGCAAGCACCTCGGGGCTCGATGGCAAGCGCCATGCGCTCATGCTCGCAAGCTCCCGTCTAGAGCATCAGGGGCGCACGATGCTCAGCAGGCCGGCGTCCGACCTGGGCCGTGCGGCAGCCTCGCTCGATGCCTTGTCGCCGCTCAAGGTGCTTGCCCGCGGTTACTCCATCGCGTACAGCGATGATGGTGTGGCTACGAGCGCCAAGACCTTTAAGCCGGGCGACGCCATCCGCGTGCGCATGGCGGACGGCAACGTGTCGGCAACCGTCAATGCGGTCGAGTAGGCCGCGTTTCACAGTGATAGACCCTTAGGAAAGGAAACAGATATGGCAGAGAAGACCCCGGTCGAGCAGCTTACGTACAAGCAGGCCTCGCAGGAGCTGGAGCTCATCATCCGCAGCTTGGAGTCGGGCGATATGGAGCTCGAGGAGTCGCTCGAGAGCTATACCCGCGGCGTCGAGCTCCTCAAAAGCCTGCGCACCCGCTTGTCCGATGCCGAGCAGAAGGTCTCGGTGCTCCTTAAGGACGTCGACGGCAACGACGTGCTCGCCGACGGCGAAGCCGCCAACACGGACGACAACCTCTCGTTCTAATCATCCCGACCAAATATAATTACCTTGGTCTGTGAGAAAGGAACCAGCCATGTGTGATTGCATCTTCTGCAAAATTGCCAAGCACGAGATCCCCTCGACCGTTGTCTATGAGGACGACCAGGTCATCGCGTTCGACGACCTCAACCCCCAGGCGCCGGTCCACACGCTCGTGATCCCCAAGAAGCACTATAACGACATCGCCGACAACGTGCCTGCCGAGACCATGGGCGCCATGGCTCACGCCATCCAGGAGGTCGCCAAGGCCAAGGGTCTGGAGGACGGTTTCCGCGTCATCTCCAACAAGGGCGTCAACGCCGGCCAGACCGTCATGCACTTCCACATGCACGTCCTCGGCGGCAAAAACCTGGGCGAGAACCTCATCTGAGGGCGTGTAGCCCGTCGACTTGGCTGCCTTTGGAGTAATCTATGCAGCTTTCTCAACTCGAATACCTTCAAGCGGTAGCGAACTATGGCGGCGTGCGCAAAGCAGCTCGCGCCGTTCATGTGAGTCCGCAGGCCGTTTCGTCGGCAATCAAAAAGTTGGAATCTGAGTATCAGATTGTTTTGCTTGACCGATCGGCGGGAGAGGCTGTTTTGTCTCCGGCGGGCAGAGAATTTGCGCGTCGTGCACGCGTGATCTTGGCACAAGTCGACGATCTCAAAAAGTACGCTCAATCGAGGGATGACGGCGTCTCGCCCGACGGCCACTTTCGTCTTTACGCTCCCTGCCTTCATGGGCGGGGGCGCCTTTTTGCCGAAAACTGGTATGACTTGTTTGAACGCTCGCACCCTCAGATCCATCTTGATGTGTGGCATCAGCCAACGGCAACATGCTTTGAATCACTTGTGCTTGGCATTTCGGATGCGGCCATCTCATTTGAGGAACCAAGGGACAGTGTCCTTTCTTCGAAATACTTGGGTGAAAAGGAGCTCAAGGTTCTTTCGTGCCCAGCGGGTCATCAATCTGTTGACGCTATGACCGTTCGTGAGTTACTGGGCGGCAGGCTCGCTGTTCCCATTAATTTGTCACCCTGTCTCAATGCTATTAACCAATGCCCTGAAGCCCAGCTCGTCAATTTTCGCTTCCGTGATGTTGAATACGGAAGCAGGGCTCAGACTGAGTTTCTTCAAGCTGGGGGATTGATATTGAGTTTGTCTGGGTCCTCTCTCGCATCGGATGGGTCAGAAGTGAGTGAGTACTCCATTGAAGGTTCGCGTGATGTAACCTTGCCTATCTACTTTTGCTATCGGCAAAATTCCTGGACTGATCGACACCTGACGGTTTTTCTGCACCTATTGCGTCATCTTGCTTCGTGAGATTAATTGGCTTCGAGGCGTCAAGTGATTATTGATGCCTTGTAACTCATAGCTGACAGCTTTGCCCTCATGCTTCTCCAAGATTCCGATTTAGATTGCTGACTCTTGGAGGGCGGAGCATGAAAAACCGTACGGTTTTGCTTTATATGACGTTCGTTTTTCTGTCGAACTTCAGCACCATCTTGTATTTTCTAACTGTCTACCTTGAGTTCGTCGGGCTTTCGATGGTAGCGATTTCTAGCATGATGATTGCATATCAAGTGAGCAAGTTCATCCTTGAAGTTCCCAC
>CAVCKO010000072.1:0-4330 GCA_963602825.1 Treponemataceae bacterium
GCGTGGCCGTTGTACTCGCCGACGGTGGTGCGGTAGTTCCAGCAACGGTCGCAGCACTCGCCCTCGGCAGCCTCGATGGCAACGGAGAGCTCCTCGCCCTGGGTCAGTTCAACAGCGGAGACGATGTAGAACTCGGCCAGGTCGACGGCTTTGTCGCCAGTCAGCAGCGCGTACATCTCGGCGGGAACGACCGCCTTGACGCGGACCTGCTGGCTCTTGGTGAAGGTGCCGGCGGAGCGGGCGTCCTCAAGGGCCTTGGTCACGGTGCTACGGAGCTCGAGCGAAGCCTCGAGCACGCCCTCGAACTCATTGGCCTCGTCGACCGTAATGGGCGACTTATACCAATCGAGCAGCGCAGCGTACTTCTGGTGATCGACGCAGCCGGCAGGCGCATAGGCCATGGCCTCGTCGACCGTGTAGGACAGGATCGGCTGCAGGTCGCGCATGAGCATCGAGAAGAGCTCGGCAAGCACGGTCTGGGCGCTGAGACGCTCGAGCGAGCCGGGCTTATCGCAGTACAGACGGTCCTTCAGGGCGTCGAGGTACACGTTGGAAAGCTCGGTAACCACAAAGTCGTAGAGCGCGCGGTAGGCACGCGGGAACTCGTAGCAAGAGTAAGCATCGTCAACCTCGGCCTGAACCTGGGTCAGACGGGCAACCATGAGCTTGTCGAGCGGCAACAGGTCGGCAAAGGCGACGCCGTCGGTCTCGGGCTCAAACTGACCCTCGAGCTCGGAGAGCAGGAAGCGCAGCGTGTTGCGGAAACGACGGTAGGCATCGGACGTACGAGCGAGGATCTCGTGGTCGATGGAAACGTCGGAGCTGGTGTCGACCGAGGCAACCCACAGGCGGATGATGTCGGCACCCATCTCGTCACAGACCTTGTTGGGGTCGATGACGTTACCGAGCGACTTGGACATCTTACGGCCCTGGCCGTCGAGGGTGAAGCCCTGCGAGACGACCGCCTTGTACGGAGCATGGCCGTTGGCGCCCACCGAGGTGAGCAGCGAGCTCTGGAACCAACCACGGTGCTGGTCGGAGCCCTCGAGGTAGACGTCCGCCGGGTACTCCAGCTCGGGACGGTACTCGCAGACGGCCTTCCAGGAGACGCCGGAGTCCCACCACACGTCAAGAATGTCCTTATCGGCCTTGAGGTGATGGCCACCGCACTTGGGGCAGACGCAGGCCTCGCCAAGGTAGCTCTCGGGAGCGTCGGTGAACCAGGCGTCGGAGCCCTTCTCGTGGAAGAGCTTGATGACGGCGTCGAGCGTGGCGTCGTTCATGACCTTCTCGCCGCAGTCGGCGCAGGTGTAGCTGGGGATTGGCACGCCCCAGTTGCGCTGGCGGCTGATGCACCAGTCGGGACGCTGCTCGACCATGGCGCCAATGCGGTTGGCGGCATGGGCCGGATACCACTTGACGTTCTCGCGGACCTCCTTGCCAGCCTGCTCGCGCAAACCGGTCTTGTCCATCGAGACAAACCACTGGTCGGTAGCACGGAAGAGCACCGGGTGTTTGCAGCGCCAGCAGTGCGGATAGCTGTGCGTGATCTTCTTCTCGAGGACCAGGGTGCCGCGCTCGCGCAGGAACTCGATAATGTGCGGGTTGGCCTCATCGGTATCCATACCGCTGAAGGGGCCGCCGGTGCCAAACTCCTCACCGGTGTAGAACTTGCCGTCGTCATCGACCGGCATGCAGATGTCGGTGATGCCCTCCTTGAGGCAGGCAAAGTAGTCGTCGACGCCATGACCGGGCGAGTTGTGGACGATACCGGTACCGTCATCGACACCGACGTAATCGGCCAGCAGCGCCACGCCCTCGACGCCGTCAAAGATCGGCTGCTTGTAGTGGATGTGGTGGAAGGTCTCGGCGGGAACCACGTAGGGCTTGCCGTCGACCATGACCGGGGTGTACTCCCAGCCAAACTCCTCGCAGCACTTGGGAGCAAGGTCCTCGAGCATGACCTCGGCGCGGCCGTCGTGCTCAACGGCGACATAGGCGGCGCCGGGCTTGAGGGAAACGGCCTGGTCGGAGGGGATGGTCCACGGGGTAGTCGTCCAGATGATGAAGTCGACCGGGCCGTCGAAGTTCTCGAGGCCGGCGGGCTTGGAGGTCATCTCGAAGCGAACGAAGATGGAAGGGCTCGTCTCGTCGGAGTACTCGATCTCGGCCTCGGCGAGCGCGGTGTGACAGTGCTTGCACCAGTGAACCGGCTTGTGGCCGCGATAGATCATGCCCTTATCGAACATGGCCTTGAAGACCTCGATGTCGGCGGCGTCATGCTGGTGATAGAGCGTCAGATATGGGTTGTCCCAGTCGCCGAGCACGCCCAGGCGACGGAAGCCGGCCTTCTGCAGCTCGATGTTCTCGACAGCGAACTTGTTGCAGAGCTCACGGATCTTGGCCGTGGAAGTCTGGTTGAACTTCTCGGTGCCGAGCTTCTCCTCGACCTTGTGCTCAATCGGCTGACCGTGGCAGTCCCAACCGGGGACATAGGGAACCTCATAGCCCTGCATCATCCAGTAACGATTGATCATGTCCTTGGAGATCTTGTTCATGGCGTGGCCGATGTGGATCGGGCCGTTGGCGTACGGAGGGCCGTCGTGCAGCACGAACTTCTTGTGACCCTCGTTCTTCTTCAGAACCTGCTCGTAGACCTTGTTGTCCTGCCAGTCCTTGAGTCGCTTGGGCTCGGACTTGGAAAGACCGGCACGCATGGGAAAACCGGTTTTGGGCAGATTCATCGTCTGCTTGTACTCGTTTGCCACGGTACCCCTTTCTTGTCATGGGCGCGCACGCCCTCTGGGCACCAAAAAAGCGCCCGTCCCTACAAGCTGGGACGAAGCGCCACAAAACGGGCTGTAAGCCCGCAAAAGCTCTTCGCTTAACCACCCAGCTTAGATGCCCTCGCCCGCGTGATAGCGCGCTCGCATCCGTTACTCGGCTGGCCTGTATCGACGACCATCTCGGCGATGTCTACTAAGACGAACCTACGCGGCACGTCCGTTGGGACCGCAGCTCCGGGGTGATTTTCATCGGTCGCATGCACGGGTTCTCAGCGCTCCCCGCTCTCTGTAGCTTGCGGACGGCCGACTACTCGTCCCCATCAACGCTTATGCGGAGTATGCTAGCACGTTCCGCGCCGGCGAAAAACCCTCAACACTGGTTTTATACGTTCGAAATTTCTTACGGCCGTAGACCTTCTCATGGAGCAAAATACCTGTAAGCACTTTATCGAACGAAAGAAGGTACCTATGCGCACAATTGGAATGAGCGACTATACCGTCGGCGAAGACTGCTTTGATGAGCTGCCCGGCGCGCTGGCCGAATACGGAGCGACCAAGGTCGCAATCATCGGTGGCAAGCGGGCACTGGCCGCAGCACTTCCCGGTATCGAAGCTGCGCTGGAAGGTACCGACGTCGAGATTCTAGAGACGCGCGTCTACGGTACCAACAGTACACGCGCCAATATCGCCAAGGT
Source organism: Treponemataceae bacterium (assembly GCA_963602825.1). GTDB lineage: Bacteria > Actinomycetota > Coriobacteriia > Coriobacteriales > Coriobacteriaceae > Collinsella. Next base: position 3,482 of record CAVCKO010000072.1, read on the forward strand.
CGTTAACTCCCCCGCCTGCCAGGAAGCCGACGTGCTCATTGCTTGCGGCGGCGGCAAGGCGCTCGACACCGTGAAGACGGCGGCCATCGAGCTCAAGCAGATCGTCTTTACGGTGCCGACGATCTGCTCCAACTGCTCGGCCGCGACCGCCATTGCCGTCGTCTACAACGACGACGGCTCGCTCGAGGGCTATTCGTACCCCAACCGCCCCGCGCACATCTTCATCAACCCCAAGATCATCGCCGAGGCACCGGCAGAGTACTTCTGGGCCGGCGTGGGCGATGCCCTGTCCAAGCAGCCCGAGGTCGAGTACGCCACGAGCGCCGGTAACCTGGAGCACACCGCCGGTCTTGGCCTGGCACTCGCGCACACCTGTTCCGAGCCGCTGTTTACCTATGGCGTCCAGGGTCTTGAGGACGTGCGCCAGGACCAGTCGACCGAAGCCGTCAAGCAGATCGCGCTCGACATCGTGGTCAACACGGGCTATGTCTCGAACCTGACCAACCAAAACGATTACTACTACAACTCGAGCGTGGCGCACGCGTTCTACAACGCTTCCTGCAGCATTCCGCGCGAGGGCTCCTACCTGCACGGTGAGGTCGTAAGCCTGGGCGTGCTGGTGCTGTTCGCCTACACGGGCGACACCGAGAACCTTAAGCGCTACGCCGCCTTCAACAAGCAGATGGGCCTGCCCGTGGCGCTTGAGCAGGTCGGGCTATCCGAGGCCGATATCCCTGCCCTGTGCGAGTACGCGCACGCCACCAACGAGTGGAAGCAGGGCAACCCGGAGCCCTTCACCGACGAGAAATTCGCCGCCGCCATCAAGGCAGCCAACACCTACGGCCACAC
>CAVCKO010000073.1:0-4118 GCA_963602825.1 Treponemataceae bacterium
CGTAATAGTTCGAGCTATGTTTTGCCTCATGTGCAAAATCTTCCGTTCGAACAAAAGTATTACCTTCATCAATAAAAACAATGCTGCCGGAAATCTCTTGGAGATCTCTGCGCCAATTCTTTCCAACAATTGTCTTACAGGGCACTTTGCAACTTACTGTTACGCCGCTTTGTGCCCCTAATTCTTCGTGGGCGGCCACCATATCGAGCAACGTCGTTTTGCCCGTAGCGCTGTTGCCTTGAATGATGGTCAGGTTTCTATTGATAGTCAGTTTAAACTGAACCCGGTTATTTTGAATAATTACCTTGTATGATCCGCGCATCAGGAGTTCTCCCTTAGGCATTTTCCAGCTATGGGGACAAGGTCAAACATCGTGTGGACCACGTCGCCCGTGTTGGCAACGGTCACCGTAAATTTGCCGTTTCCAAAATCTAATATATGGTAGAGGTTGATTGTTAAGTCCTTTTGCGCAGCGATTCTTAGAATCCAGTAGGCGCAATTGTCACCACAGTTTGAGGCGTTATATACATTTTGCGGCATAAAGTACATAAGCAGCAGAGTTTTGGTGCCGCTTGATAGTTTCTCGGGGGGGATGATGCCTAGGATCTTAGTGTCTATGGCATTGGGCCCGACGACAGTGCCCTTGTCGATAGATTTAATGACACGTTGGGCAAAGGAATCTTCAAACCACTGGGGGGAGTACACGTTATCGAAATAGACCGATGTGTTGTAAATCACGTTATCCATGTCCCCATAATGTATCGTTAACACGTCGACCTCCTGGGTTGAACGCTGCGTTTTCCCGTGGTGCTGATTATATCGTTTTGTTTTTGGGTCGCTGAAACGAGATTGTCTCGTTGCGCGGCAGCAAACGATAAAAACGGGGCGTATCGTTGTTCTCTCGTTGCAAGCATTTTGATGCTTGCTGCGTCGGCTATTTTGCGTTGGCCATTCACTAGCTTTATCTTTATGAGCTCTCGAGCGCTTAAAGATCGAGTGAGCGAGCCGCGCATTGACGCAAGAGGTCCGATGGCCCCCTAATTCTCCTCGACTTTAACATGGTGCATAAGCACGTCATTTTCTGCGGCAATGGATTCGATTGCATTAAGGTGAACGGTTTTACCCACTTCTAGCAATCCATAGAATGTCACGGGTTGGGTTTGATATCCTTCGGATAATGCCTTCAAATTGAGTTCCACTGATAGCTGTATTTCGCCTCGTCCAGCTAGGTATTTGGGCATAGTTCCGACTCTAGGAGTATATTACTTTCGATAGTCGATCATTTACTTCATCTGCTTAGGTATCGAGGCAATATTAAGTTTGAGAATATCGGTAACTCTTATGCGTGCCATCAAATTGTGATACGGCTTAGTTGCCTGTCGCCTGCGAAATCGTTCTAGTTATATTGTTTTCTCCTTGAAAGGAAGTAGGGGCCACGCTCTTAAGAGCGCCTGTTTTCTTATTTTTCACGGCAAACGAAACCCATCACGCCTTTGGCGGAAAGTAGCTAAGACACTTCCCAGGGTGCTTCACGAGAATGTTTCCCAAGAAACTGCAGGCCTACCTTGACTGGCACGTTCACCTTTTCCGGGTTAACAGGGCCCACGAGAGGTTAGACCTGACCACAAAAGTGATGTGCCATGCGCTGAGGTCCGCGAAAGCCTTTCTCAGCTTAGGGTGGATGGGGTACCATCTGCTAACTAAAGCGTTGAAAAATAAAAGAATATAAAAAGTACCGCTGCCATCATGGTTCCAGATAAGTATCGAGCTACAGGGTGGAATCTAAAGTACTTTACCGAGGGTAATAAAATTTCAGCGATAAAAAATCCGATTAGCAGTACTTCAAGTGCGCTAAGCATATTAGTGAATAAATTGATCGAGGTATAATTGACGGATGCGTCGTTTTTAACTAATCCCACAACCGTGTTTAGAATAGATACTAAAATTGCCAGTACACTGATGATAATACTGAATACGTTTGCGGATTCTTTGTTGGATTTACTCTTATGTTCTTCGTCAAATTTTCGAAGAGCCATTCTGCCTTGCAATGTCAGGAAAACGTTTGAGTGCTCATGTCGAATATAGCCAAGGGCCATTAAATCCTTCAGTGATTCAGTATGTTTTATCCTTTTCAATTCGCTATCTGTTAAGGGAGCACCGTTTGATTTGAGGAATGAGTACATAATTTCATCGGCTCCAAAGGGGATTGTGGTGTTTTTATCTTTCAATTTTGATTCGCTCCCTGCATATTCAGCGCTTGCATTGCTACTACTTTACTTTTCTGACCTGATGACTGCATTTCCTCAAATTAATGCGATCTTTTAAATACTTTAATTCTCCGAGCGGTTGTAGGTGCCACCAAGATTCTTTCGATAATTGATTGAGCTAGTCTCGCTCTGTCCGATGCCCTAGCCCTTATTCTTGTTTTCAGTTCGTCCATCTCTTCCGACTTTGTCATTTCCAGATATCTCCTCTTTATCCGCTCGTGCTCAACGGTGCGCACGAGCCTTGCTGTGACGAGCATGAGGCCGAGTTTCCATCGATGAAGGTGGTGGCGAACCTTACCCTTTGCCTGACATTGTAGTTAATCCGGTCGATGCCGTTGTTGGCTTGGGCGTGGAGTCGGTGTTCGGGCGGGGAGTCCGTGTAAGCGAGTGTGCCCGAATCGAAATCCGTTCTGCGCGGTGAGCTCGCGCATGCTCAGCCGCTTCCTCAAATGTCTCTCGTTGACCGGGCTGACGAGGCGCACCGACAGTCATGGGTGCGATGCGTTCGGGGTGCAGTTTCGAACGGAACGCACAAGAGCGTGCGAGATGACCTAGGGGCACCTTGCAACTGTACTGGAGTTACTGGAAGGAACGGCAATGGCGTTGGATTAACTTATTTAACAGAGACTTTTTTAATTGGCGCGCCCAAATAAATCTTTTCTGCATGCTCGATTGCTTCTGCAGCCTCTGCGGCGCCCCGTCATTGGTAAAGCTACCTGATAGAGAGGGGAATTCGATGTCATAGCTGGCGTCTTCATCGGAGGATAAGGCTGCTTGATAGCTATATGTTTTCATCTCTAGTCATCTCAGGCTATTATAGATATATTGTTTGCAGCTTTTACGTTTTCCGGCACGTTCCAATCGGAATCATTTTTTGGTAGTTGATAGACATGACTTCTGCTTCGTATGTGTATTCATTTTTTTGCACTGGATTAAATCAACTGCATCTAATTTAGCTAGATTGGGAAGTGATATTGTATGGTGCTAAGCCTGACACAGAAAGATATTTATCGGGAGACGCTGGCTAATCTCGTTGCCAAGCAAAACGATGACGCTTCTATTGTTTCCGCATAGAAGGAGCTGGAAGCTCTATCGACTTCTCTCGCTCCGCGAATGCTTTACCGCTATCGGCCTCCAACTGAATACGCTTTTGCCGACCTAGAAAACGCAACTGTTACATTTTCTCATCCAAGGGTTTTCAGCGATCAGCGCGACTCGGTACCGATCTATAACTGGAATGGTATAGATGAAATCGAAAGTTATCTCAATGATGATGAACAAGCGTTAGAGATAATAAATCAAATTGATTTTAAACGACTTGCGTTTGTTTCAGGGGTTCTGGGGGTTCCTTTAAATCCAGCAAGAATAGATGAGTTTGAGATACTATCCGATGAGGGGAGAGTTAGCCTTTTTCGCTCGGCTGTTAAAAACTTGCGCTTATTTGTTGGAGGATTTGTTGTTCCAGTTCATCAGAATAGCTGCCGAAATTGTTGTCGCATTTTGTGCCTAACGGACAATCCCAGCGATTCGAATATGTGGAATGTATATTCCGAAAGTCAAGCGGGTTTCGTTCTTGCTTACGACAGAGAAGCTATTCGCAATTGCAATATAGGTAACGGAATGCGTACTGAAATATTGCCAATGTTATATGATGACAAACCATTTAATTGCGACCCTCAAATTGCTTGGACTGCTGCTAGGATGCTTGGCCTTAATGTGAGCAGTGATGACATGCTTAGTGATCTACGGGCAATTTACAGAAAGGGCAGTGCGTTTGAGTGGGAGAACGAATATCGTGCCCGTCGACATATCCGCCCACGCAAGCCCGAATCCTTTGTCGGAAACGTAAAC
>CAVCKO010000074.1:0-3774 GCA_963602825.1 Treponemataceae bacterium
GCGGGAATGTGCAATCGTCTCCAGCATGGTTCGCTCGTCGGTTGTGAGCTCCTTTGTAAATTTTCGCGGCCGTCCCGCCATATCCCCTCCCTTTACCAGCTTTGGGAAGATTATATGGTGGCTACCAGCAATTAGTCAACGTATTTTGCGAACGATATACTAGCTTGATATGCGTCAGCGGTTCGGTTCAGTTGCGCGATACATTGGCCATGAAGAAACACCGTAATTGCTTCTTCCTCAATGAAAACATCGACGACAGTACCGGCATCTGTTCCAGGGATTAGGTACTGCACGCCGTCAATTTGAATTCGACCGCTGATATCTATCTTTCTCGTTTCCAGTCTTAGTTGGCTCAAGTTCGGACCCATATAGGGTTTTAACGCCATAACCTCAGCTTGGTATCGATCAATTGGGCGTCCCTCCAAGCCATTAATGCAACGCACGTCCGCAACCATGCGCATCCAAGCATCAACTTGTTTCTGGGCATCTTGAAGGTCAGTCGCCTCAAGTCCGGACAAACAGCTCGTTTTAACGTAACCAACCATGCGCTCAACCTTGCCCTTGGTTTTGGCTCTGTACGGTTTGCAATTGACTGGAACAAATTGCCAATACCTTGATAGCTGCAGATAGCGACGGTTGAAGATGGTTTTGCCTTGTTCCGCTCTTCCGTCAACGAGACAGCGTGTGTTGTCGGAAACAACAGCAACGGGAACACCGTTGAAATACTCAAAGGCGGATTCGATGCCATTCAACCAGGCTGCCTGATTCTCCACCGGATACAGCTTGGCAAAGACTCTTCTGGAATAGCTCAACACCGCAACAAACACGCATACGCGAGTCTTGACTCCGGCGATTAAGACTTCGTCGAAGCCGAAGTCAATCTGCATTTCATCCCCGGGAGGCACTTCTGCACAAATCTACGATAAGTGGGTTGCAAATATCCCCAAACGGGTTGGCTTCAGTTTTTCACCCTCACTGGCCGCGACTTTTAATTTGACTGGCTTCAATGGGAGCGATTTTGGCAGTGGGCCCCGTAGTCCCGAAGAGAGCCCCGAAGGGGCGACCGAAGGGAATACGGGGCCCACTGCTGGCGCCGCGGTGACTGGTATCGTCGCGCGGTGCAGACACCAGCTTTACAGCGTCGGCTTAGTGAGTTCGCGGAGTGAATTGCCGCTGAGTTTGATGATGTAGCTGTAATTGATCAGACGATCAACCAAAGCGTCAGTGCTGTGACTACGTCCAAGGTAGTCGTACCATTCTGCGGGGTCGAGCTGCCCAGAGAGCACGGTAGCGCTTATCTGCGCGCGGGCTTCAATCAGGCTCAGGAAGTCATTCAACAATTCTGGAGAGACATTACCGATGCCAAAGTCGTCAATGATCAGCAAGCGCTTCAGATTCAACGTTCGCCGAAAAGAGGCGCTTTCATGATGGTCGAAGGCATCCTGTAATTTCTCCAGTAGCTCGGGAAAGCGCAGATATTGAACGGTCAAAGACTGTTCGCAGGCGCATCGCCCTATCAAATGCGCAAGCCAGGTTTTTCCTGTGCCGCTGGGCCCAGTAATGATGACGGAAGGCGGGGTTGGTAAGCGGATCCAGTCGCATGAGACAAGGCGCTCGACAACATCCTTATTTAATCCTCGATTGCCATACATCACATTCTCTGGGCGAGCCGTTAAAAAGGCGGCATTTCGACGCAAGCCAGACTCCTTCAGCAGTCGTTCGACACGGCGTTCCCGTCGCGTGCTGACCTCGGTTTTGAACATCAGACCAACGAATTCCGTTTGCGTCAAATTGACGCTGTCAGGTAGCGCTAAAAGTTCGAGGAATTTACCTTTTGCACCGGGGAGACGAAGTGAGTCCATGTAGGAAAGTACGTCTTCTTTAGAGAGCTGTGTTTGCATTTATTTCTCCAAACGATTTTTGTAATACGCAGCGCCTCGAATATTGTGTTCGACCCTTTTGACGGTTAGAGTTCCTCCGCGTGGGATTTTCACTTCTTCCATAGGTTCACCGCCAATGCGGCGGTCTATTTCAGCCAGCAAGTGGTCATAGTTCGGCTGAGGACGTTTCAGTGTCGCTTTACAGCAATCTTCGAAGAGGGCATTGCCGATGCGGTGTTGGTAAGACAGAAGGCCGTTTAAAAGCCGCACGGCGTTGCGCTTGGGGGTATTGGCAGCGATGATTTCAGCCAGCTCCCGCGCTTTTGCACCAGCAAGTGCAACCATGTCTATCAGTTCGTCCTGCGTTCTAACCAGGGCGAGGTGTTTGGCAGGCATATGTTCAACAAGAACATTGTCAAAAGAAGCGTTGGACGAAATGTCATGGTGCGCTATTCTTTCTCCAGTACGGAGGTCGAAGCAGTCCAGATAGTTTTTATGGGGATAAATAACGACCTTGACTGTTTGGCCGACGTACTTGTAAGGTACTGAAAATCTCCGATTTTTATAGCGAATACGATAGTCAGATCTTACTTTTAAGGTTTTCTCGATCATCTCCGGTTCGTATTCCTCAAGAGGAAGGGGTTGCAGCAAGACAGCCTCTTCGGCGAAGAGCTCGGCCCTGGTTTTCATTTTTTCAACCATCGGGGTGTTGTTCAGTTCGTCCAGTTTCGAACGCAGGGCGGTATTGATATCATCAATACTGAAAAATTGCTGTTCTGACAATAGATTAAGAATTCTTCTTTGAATTTGACCTACAGCATTCTCAACCAATGCTTTATCGCGTGGCTCATAAGGCCGACATACGTAAGGCGCCGTGTGAAAAAAGCTGCAGAAAGCCAGAAAGTCGGGAGATTTAGTGGGATTAAATCTGTCGGCATGTGGCACTAATGATGTTGAATTATCTAGAAAAATATAGTTCGTTACGCCACCAAAGAACTTAAACATCTCAGCACAGGCGCAGAACCAGCTTGTGTGTGTCTGATCAGGTGTTGCGTAGCAGAAGATATAGTCCGAGTGCGGTAAGACGCCGACGAAAATCTGCGCCGTCAGTGTTTTCCCATCGGACGTACGGAATTCAATGCCGTCGCCGCTGTAATCGATCATCACAACATCAGCGGGGGCCCAATGAAACGTCATAGTGACATCCCGTAGCTTTGCAGGAAGTCCCTGGGTGTAAGCGGTGTAGTTCTTGCAGTAGGCCGGATAACTTAAAGCCTTGTACCCGTCAGGCACCGTTTTAACGTACTCCGTCCATAAGACGGACAGTCCGATTGGCCGCGATTTGCGAGCATGCCGAAGGTACGCGTCTTCGAAATCGGGTTCTGCATATTGGAAAAGTGTCCGACGTTTGGGAGAAAAGATTTCTTCCAGGGCAAAATCCGTCATGGCTTTAGCCTGATCATATTGGACATTGACTTCTTTGCCTCGAGAAATCATGCGCTGAACGGTAGTCTTAGGGATGGCTGTCTTGGCCGCAATTCGGCCGGCAGACAGCCCCTGGGCACATCCTTTGAGAACTGTCCGGATTTCCTGTGCATTTTTCTTCATCAAGGTATCCTTTCTTAAGTTGCTGAAAAGTCCCGTAAAAACGGGAACAAGAAAAAGATACCGCGCCCGACCGGGTATGGATTGCCGCGACCCATTTAGGGGAACTGGCTTCGCCAATTTGAGAGAAAAAGCCAGGAGAAAAACAGCTCGCTTTGGGAGAGAGAATACCCATTGACAGCGAGCTGAGGGCCGTTTCCAGCGCTGATTAGACCGCAACCAAATAGGTTCTACTGTTATACGACACGATATAGTACCCACCAAACGACATGAAAACTGACCCACCCCG
>CAVCKO010000075.1:0-3525 GCA_963602825.1 Treponemataceae bacterium
GGACCAGCTCGTAAGACTTAATGTCGTTGAGCGATTTGTTTTCTATGCCTCTTATGCCATCTCCGCTTGTGTGGGCGGCTTCATTTCGTCTGTCGGTGCATACCTCATTGGTCTTTCGGCAGATATCATCGCAATGGTGTTGACGTTGGTTGTTGTTGTCTGCATTCCTGAGATGCGAAGAGAGGGCACTGCGACGACACCTGAACGTGGAATGAGCCCGAAGATGATCGGTGCCGCTATTACGGGTAATGGCATTCTTCGGTCAGCGTTCATCATGGACTGTTCTCAGGCATTTGCCTTCGTCGCTCTGGAAGACTTTTTCTCACTGTTGCTTGCGGACCGCGGAATGAATGCCGTCGCTTCGGGCGTGACCATTGCGGTCCAGCTCCTTGCCTCCGCCTCCATAGGGTTTATTGTGCCCAGCGCGATTACTCGTGTCGACAAGGGCCGTTTTGCGCGTATTTGCGGCATCATTCGCTTAGCATTGACAGCTTTGTTTTTGATTCCCCTTACTCCGGCTAATTTGCTGCCCGTGTTCTATGTGCTTCAGACGGTTGCGTACTCGTTGTTTGCCCCAATCAAATACTCAGTTTTCCAAAATGCTGCCGATTCATCGATGCGCTGTTCGCTGATTTCGGTTCAAAGCCAGATGGTGGCGGTTGGCGCCGCTCTTTTCTATCTGCTCAACGCTGTGTTGAGTAGCGTTGCGGGCATTCGGGTCGTATTGCTTGTTGCGCTCGGGATTTCTTCCCTGGTGTATATTCCCGCGCTATTTCGTCTTACTAGTCAAAGGCCATGAGTATTCAGGCATCGATAACTTATATATCAACGCAATAAACCCGAGCGCGAGGGCGTTTGGGTTTATTATTGAAGCGTATGTAATCTGGCGGCGCCACACCGCCTGTTAGTAGGGAGACATATGAACGTTCTGGTCGTCAACGCAGGATCTTCGACCCTTAAGTATCAGGTCATCGATACCAAGTCCCACAAGGTGTCTGCAAAGGGCTCCTGCGAGCGCGTCTGCTTTACCGGCGGTACCTTCACCCACGCTGCCAACGGTTCCAAGAAGGTGACCGAGAACATCGAGTTCCCCGACCACAAGGTCGCCATCGAGGTCGTCTTGAAGGACCTCGAGGCCAACGGCGTCAAGATCGAGGGCATCGGCCACCGTATCGTTCAGGGCGGTTGGTACTTCGGCGATTCCTCCCTCGTCGACGAGGACGTCCTCGCCAAGATCCGCGAGGTCGCTCCGCTCGCCCCGCTGCACAACAACCCCGAGGCCAACGTTATCGAGTACTGCCTGGAGCAGTATCCCGACCTGCCCAACGTCACGGTCTACGACACTGCTTTCCACTTCAACATGCCCGAGGTCGCCAAGACCTACGCCCTGCCCAAGGACGTCTGCGACAAGCTGCACATCCGTAAGTACGGCGCCCACGGCACCAGCTACCGCTACATCTCCAAGAAGGTTGCCGAGATGACCAACGGCGAGGCTCGCAAGGTCGTCGTGTGCCACATCGGTTCCGGCGCTTCCCTGTGCGCCATCGAGGACGGCAAGTGCATGGACACAACCATGGGCTTGACGCCGCTCGACGGTGTCATGATGGGCACCCGCTGCGGCTCCATCGACCCTGCTACCGTGTGCTACCTGCAGCGCGAGGGTGGCTACACCTTCGACGAGGTCGACGAGATGATGAACAAGAAGTCCGGCCTTTTGGCTGTGACCGGCGGCAAGACCAACGACTGCCGCAACGTCGAGGAACTCGCCGCTGCCGGCGACCCCGAGGCCCAGCTCGCCTTCGATATGTTCGTCTACAAGATTGCCGCCAAGGCCGCCGAGATGGCCACTTCCATGTGCGGCATGGACACCCTGGTCTTTACCGCCGGCATCGGCGAGCACGCTCCGGCCGTTCGCGCTGGCGTGGCCGACCGTCTGGCCTTTATGGGCGTTAAGATGGACCATGCCCGTAACGCCCTGCGTGGCGACGGCGCTTGGTGCCTGTCTGCCAAGGATTCCAAGGTCAAGATCTTCGTCATCCCCACGGATGAGGAGTTCATGATCGCTTCCGACGTCGAGCGCATCGTCAGCGGTAAGTAATTGATGCAAGGGGAGGGGACTGGATGGCCTTGTGCCGTTCAGCCCCCTTTTACGCTCTTTGGGCGAAGAGTTTAATAGTTATTTATTGGATTCTGATAACTTCTTATTAAGGGTACGGCCGCCTTATAGGTTTGCCGACCGTACTGTAATCACGAAGGAGTCTCATGAACGTACTTGTTGTCAACGCCGGCAGCTCGAGCCTTAAATATCAGCTTTTGGATACCGATACCCGCGAGGTTTTCGCCAAGGGCAACTGCGAGCGTATCGGCTCGGAGATGGGCATCTTTGGCCACTCCGAGAACGGTGGTGCCAAGCAGACCGAGGAGATTCCCTTTCCTGATCATCGCTGCGCCATTGCGCGCGTGCTCGAGGAGCTCGAGAAGACCGACTTTACGATCGATGGCATCGGCCACCGTATCGTTCAGGGTGGCTGGCACTTCGATGATTCCGCGGTCGTCGACGATGAGGTCATGGCTAAGATCCTTGAGGTGGCCCCGCTCGCCCCGCTGCACAATTACGGCGAGGCTGCAGCGATCGAGTACTGCCGTGAGAAGTTTCCGGAGCTGCCCAACGTGGCCGTCTTCGATACGTCGTTCCATATGACCATGCCCGAGGTCGCCTATACCTACGCCCTGCCCAAGGACGTGTGCGACAAGTATCACGTGCGCAAGTATGGCGCCCACGGCACGAGCCATCGCTACGAGTGGATGATGGCTAAGGAGATCCTGGGCACGCGCTGCCACCGTCTGCTGTCGTGCCACCTGGGCAACGGTGCCTCGCTCGCCGCTATCGAGGACGGCGTGTGCCGCGATACCACGATGGGCCTCACGCCGCTCGACGGTCTGATGATGGGCACCCGTTGCGGTTCCATCGACCCGGCCACCGTGTGCTACCTGCAGCGCGAGGGCGGCTACAGCTACCAGGAAGTCGACGACATGATGAACAAGCAGTCCGGTCTGCTTGCCATCTCGGGCATCTCCAACGATGCCCGCGACATCCGCACGCGCGCCTCCGAGGGTGACGAGCGCTGCCTGCTCGCCTTCGACATGTTCGCCTACAAGGCCATGCAGCAGGCCGGTTCCATGATCGCCTCCATGGCGGGCGTGGACACCATCACCTTTACTGCCGGCATCGGCGAGAACGACTGGTCGATCCGCAAGGCCTTCTGCGACTGCTTTGAGTGGCTGGGCGTGCGCATCGACAACAACAAGAACCGCGAGGCCGTGGGCAACGGCCCGCAGGTCATCAGCGCCGCCGGCTCCGCCGTCACGGTCATGGTCATCCCCACCGACGAGGAATACATGATCGCTCACGACGTCGAACGCCTGACCAAGAACAACTAACGTATTCGTCTGTAATTGACAAAAAGGCCTCCAGAGCAACAGCTCCGGAGGCCTTTTTACTAGCAGGCGGAAATTCCAGTCCCA
>CAVCKO010000076.1:0-1885 GCA_963602825.1 Treponemataceae bacterium
GTCGTGCCGAAATGTCGCGAAGCGCGCGGTTGACAAAACTATAGAGACACGTCCCTCCGATCCCCATCAGGGGCATCATCCTGGACGGAAATAGAACTAACAACGGTTCTTTGGTAGATTCAGATTCACTGGAACGAAATCACAACGGAGGAGTTCATGGATGCGACGCCACACGCCCGAAGCGATTTCGCACCACCATGCACGGCGTCACGGCGGCAGAACTACGCTAAACGAGGGGTCACCAAGGCGATATCCCCACGCTGTCCGCGCGACGTGCAAAAATCTTGCCCACGACCATGGGGACCGTTATGATTTAACTAAGGAGGAAACATGGAAAACCGGGACGAATTGAAATACAGCGCGATGGACATCGCCAAGTACGCCGTCAACAGGCAGTACAAGTCCAACAGGCCCATAAGCAACCTACAGCTCCAAAAAATACTCTACTTTTTACAGATTGTCTTCGCGAGCAAGACTGGCCACCTGCTGTTCGCCGATCAATTCGAGGCATGGCCTTATGGACCAGTAATCAGGGACGTCTATGTCAAATTCGCTGACTGCGGAGGCTACCCGATAAGGCGCGAATTCAATATCGCCATCGACGACCGAACCAAGCCGTTTCTGGACGCCGGTATTGACACACTCGCCAAAAAGTCCCCATGGGATCTCGTAAGGGTGTCCCATGCAGAAGGGTCACCATGGGACACCGTATACAATCTCGACGGCAAACACAAGGGCATTATCCCCAACAAGTTGATAATGCAGTGCGCACTCGGTGCGAACGTGAGGCGCCAGGATGGATAACCAAGCATACGAGACGGCGCTCGAGAGCTTCAGCGGAGTTCTAGAGATGCTCTCCGCCGGCATCAAGAAGTTGACAAAGACCCCGCTGGATGTTCCAGAAATAGCAGAGAACGATGACGATTCCAGAAAACGCGAAGCGTTACGACTCATGCTCAAATCGCTCGCCAGCGTAGACAACAAGTCGGCACTATCAACGGATGACATCGACAGGGCCTCCGACTTTTTCGCAAGGCTGTACGGAGGACGGGAGCCATATCGACACAGGTACGCCGACGTTTGCAACATCATCTTTAGCGAGATGGATCAATCCAACGGGGAGCTAGACGACGGCGTGCCGTACTCCGTCAACTGCCTTGCAGAGAGTATTCGAATTATTCACGAACACATGGTCGTCAATGGACAGAACGCACAAGCAAGAAGTGTCCTAAAGCTTGCTGACCACATTGACCTTGAGAAAACGAGACTGGGCCACTACATCAACCAGCAACAGGCCATGCGCGAATTCCAAGAAGCGGTTGCGGAAGCCAAGAGGGAAAGAATCGAAGTAGACCGTGAATTCACCGAACGACTCGAGAAGACAAGGATGGAGTACATCGCGGTTCTTGGCGTTTTCGCTGCAGTCGTGCTCGCGTTCAACGGAGGGGTCGGATTCTCCGCATCATCCCTGAGCGCCCTCGGAATTGACAGCGGCATCAGAGCGCTCGTATTCCAAACGGCCCTGGTCGGATTCGTCCTCATCAACACGATATGCATTTTACTTGTATTCATCTGGAAGATGTCCTTCAGCCATCAGAAAATCGAACTGGGCAGATGGCCGAGAAATTGCCTCGTTGCAACCGAGTCAATTCTCTTCCTCATAATGCTAGCGGCCGTCGCGCTGAGCTATCCACCCATTAGGCAGCGGATAGGCCTATAAAACGTCGAAATCCTAATCGTCCTCAGCTGAATTGCTTCAGAAACTTGAGCACCCGAAATAGCGACAAGTTGTTACGTGCCAAGACGTTGATTACGCCGACGATGCGTGACATCGGGGGCAAGCCCCGCATGCGCTGTGAGGACGGTCCCAATTGTAATGCTCGAT
>CAVCKO010000076.1:1931-2947 GCA_963602825.1 Treponemataceae bacterium
ATGAAGGAGTCGAGGGCCTCGGCCCTGGACTCCTTACTCTCCCAAGCGTGAGCGTACTGCCACTCCTGCGCGAGCGTCCGGTTCATGCGTACGAACTTTCCGTTCTGCCAGGACTCAAGGGCCTGGTGTACTTGTGCCTTGTGCCCCGGCCCTCGAGCAGCGTGTTGAAGTCGCGCGACCGGTACGCCGGCCCGTTGTCGCCATGTCCCGCTCGACCGCGACGCCAAGCCCATCGAAGAACTCCAGCGCCCGCTGCATGAACGCGCGGGCCGTGGCCTTCTTCTCGTCGGGCAGTCGCTCGGCGTAGGCCACCCCGCGTTAACGTCAATCAATTTTTAACCGATTCCGCCAATCGGCCGCGCCATCTCCGCCAACGCGAACTCACCGTTCGCACCAACGTAAATACGCCGGTTCCGCCTACCCCTCCCACCGCTTCTCAGCCGGCAGGTCCTTCAGCCAGCAGGACCTGCCGGCTATCTTTATCAGGTTGGCAGTAGTGGCAGACCCGGTCGGCGATGACACTCGCCGTAACCTCGTCCCCGAAGACCTTCGTCCAGCCGACTATCCCGACGTTGGTCGTGATCACGGTCGACCGCCGCTCGTAGCGGGCGTTCACAAGCTGGAAGAGCAAGTAGTAATCCAAATTTGATGAAGATAAAGTATTAGACAAACAACTCCCATTAAAGTAAATTACATCTAATTATCTTTCGAAATGCCCCAGTAGATATAGCAATCGCCAACTCAGGAGCCTACTAGCACACGATTCAGCTGACAAACAAATGACTATACGGCACTATTAACGGATAACTAGCACTGTTCATCTACAGAAATATCCAGTTTATTCACCGCGCAAATGCAAAGCTCTTTATCCTCTTGAGTCATCCTGCTCCCAAGAGTAACTCGCGACGGCTTGCATGGGCGTTGTACATAATTCATCTCAAGCTCATCTGGCTCTGGTACAAGACGGGCACGATATTCGTTCTCCCACTCAAACGCACTGCCCTTTCTGTAAATTG
>CAVCKO010000077.1:0-466 GCA_963602825.1 Treponemataceae bacterium
CGTATTCGAGATTCGCACGCGGTGACGATTCCTCCGCTGACCCCACGAAGGTTTACGAGTCGGTCCTCGGAACCAGTGCCGACTCGTCAGACTAACAATTCTGGCCCCATGCGATAGAATCGGACTATCGCATCGGGGCTCTTTTCAATACCGAAAGGAGCCGAAAATGGCTATCAGAAAGGACAGCAAGGGTCGCTTCCTCCGACGCGGGGAGACGCAGAGGAAAGACGGGCGTTACTGCTACAAGTACGTCGATGCAAAGGGGCGGACGCGCTGCGTCTACTCATGGACCTTGACAACTCGCGACCTTACACCGAAGGGGAAGAAGGCCGGCCCCTGCCTGCGGGAGCTTGAGAAGGGGATACAGCGCGACCTGTTCGATAAAGTCGCGCCGGATGACATGACGGTCTACGATCTCGCATTGCGCTACACCGAGACGAAAACCGCGGACAAGCAAACCACCCGC
>CAVCKO010000077.1:476-2910 GCA_963602825.1 Treponemataceae bacterium
TCTCAACTACCTTGCAAAGGACGAGTTCGGCTCGCGCCGTATTAGAGACGTCACGTCTTTCGAGGCCAAGAGATGGCTCATCGACCTCCAAAACGTCCACGGGAAGCGCTACAGCTCCATTCACACAATACGCGGGGTCTTGAAGCCCGCGTTTCAGATGGCGGAGGAGAACGACCTCATCCGCCGAAACCCCTTCAACTTCGAGCTTGCCACCGTGTTGGTGAACGACATGGTCGCACGCGAGGCCCTTACCCCCAAGCAGGAGCGCAGGTTCCTAGAGTTCGTAGCGAACGACAAGCACTACCAGCACTATTACGACGCCTTCTTCATCCTCTTGAATACCGGGCTCCGCATTTCCGAGTTCTGCGGCCTCACGGTGGACGATCTTGACTTCGAAGAGGGCAGCATACGGGTGAACAAGCAGCTCCAGCGATCCAGCGATATGCGCTATTACATTGAGCGTCCTAAGACGGAGAGCGGTGTCCGTTACGGTCCCATGACGAACGCCGTCTCCGCGAGCTTCAAGCGTGTCCTTGCGAGTCGCCCGCGCCCCGCGTGCGAACCCGTGGTCGACGGGGTAAGCGGCTTCCTGTTCCTTGATAAGAACGAGATGCCCCGCGTCGCCCTGCACTGGCAGAAGTATTTTCAGTACGCGGTGGCGAAGCACAACCGCATCTACAAGGAGGAGCTTCCAAAGATCACGCCCCATGTCTGCCGTCACACCTTCTGCTCGAAGATGGCACGCAAGGGCATGAACCCCGCGAAGCTGAAATACATCATGGGCCATTCCGACATAGAGGTGACGTACAACACGTATACCCACCTCGGTTTCGATGACGTGAAGGCGGACATGCTCGGTTATGAATCCGGGGCGGCGTAGGAAATCGTAAAATGTCTCTGTTTACGACGATTCTTACGACGTTGATGGCGGGAAAACCCGCTCATTTATGAATTGATTTGATACTCTGTATTTAATCGAGGAATCAACAATGCGCCGTTTACCTGCGGATATCCTGATATATGAGAGGTTTCAGAGAATGATTAAAATCCTATTTGTCTGCCACGGCAACATCTGCCGGTCGACGATGGCCCAGTTCGTGATGGAGGACCTCGTGCGCCGGGCCGGGCGCGAGGACGAGTTCATCATTGATTCTGCCGCAACCAGCCGAGAAGAGCTTGGCAACCCTCCCCACCACGGCACGGTTGCTAAGCTTCGCGAGGTGGGCGTGCCCGTGGGCCGTCACCGTGCGCGCCAGATGACGCGCACGGAGTATGCGGACTGGGATCACGTTGTCTACATGGACGAGGAGAACGCCTGGGGCCTGGAGCACATCCTGCGCGGCGACCCGGACGGCAAGGTGAGCCGGCTGCTTGACTGGACCGACTCGCCGCGCGACGTGGCCGACCCCTGGTACACCGGCGACTTCGACGCCACCTACGAGGACGTCCTTGCCGGCTGCGAGGCGCTTCTCGCCAAGCTGTAGGTGCCGGGATTGCGGTTGGGGCCACTGAGAGCCGCTACGGCCGCACCACGTATTCGGGCTCGCGACCCTCGAGCAGCAGCTCGCAGACGGACTTCATGCTCATGCTGACCAGGGCCTCGCTGGCCTCGCGCGTGACGTAGGCCGTGTGCGGTGTGACGATGCAGTTGGGGCACTTGGGCAGCCGCTGATAGGCAACGTCTCGCTCCTCGGTGAGCACGTCGAGCCCCGCGCCGGCGATGGTGCCCGCCTCCAGGGCATCTGCCAGCGCGTCCTCGTCAACCACCGCTCCGCGCGCGGTGTTGATGAGCAGCGCCGTCGGCTTCATGAGGGCAAGTTCGCGCGCGCCGATGAGTCGCTCGGTCATGGGCACGAGCGGGCAGTGGAGGCTCACCACGTCGGATGCCTCCAGCAGCTCGTCCAGGCTCTCCGCCTTGCGGCATCCGGCGGCAGCCAGCTCCTCGGCCGACTTCGTGGGCGCCCAGACCAGGACGTCCATGCCCAGCGCCTTGACGAGCGGCACCACCTTCCGGGCGATGTTGCCAAAGAACACCAGGCCGCAGGTCTGTCTCGCGGGCCTGCGCATCTCTCGCCCAAACCTGGGGTTCCAGTTGCCTGCCAGGACGTCGCGGTTTGACATGGTGACCTGGCGCATGAGGTCCAGCATGAGCGCGACCGCGTGAAGCGCCACGTCCTCGGCGCAGTAGCCCGGGCAGTTGGAGACGGCCACGCCGCGGGCGGCCAGCCCGGCCACGTCCACGTGGTTGATGCCGATGGACATGCTGGCCACAAGCCGCACGCCGGCATCTGCCATGACGTCCACCTCGGCACCCCGGACGGGCATGAACTCGCCGAGAACCGCCTCCACGCCGTCGAGCTCCTCGGCGGTGGGTGACGAGAAGACCTCGTGCGTGCGGCTCACCAGCTCAAGCTGGTCCTGCACGCCAAGGCTC
>CAVCKO010000078.1:0-2305 GCA_963602825.1 Treponemataceae bacterium
GGGCAGGACCGTCCTCATCATCGACGCGAAGTACTACAGCCGCACAATGCAACAGCAATTCGACAAGCGAAGCGTCCACTCCGGCAACCTGTACCAGATCTTCACCTACGTGAAGAACAAGGAAGCGGAGCTCGCCAGCACTCACGAGCAGCATAGCGTGTCGGGCATGCTGCTCTATGCCAAGACCGACGAAGACGTGCAGCCTGATGGTGTGTATCAGATGAGCGGCAACCAGATAAGCGTGAGGACATTGGACCTGAACCAGCCCTTCGAGACAATACGCTCGCAGCTCGACAGTATTGCTGAAGCTCATTTCTCAAAAGAGGTGGCTTATGTTTGAGAGCCTGACAAAACATCTGCCTGCGATTGAGAATGCCGAGGGATTTGGCAACTGGGTCGTAGACCGAGAGAGCAAGGGCACCATGGACGACCCAATCAAGATGCCCTACGTGAATTACGGAACGACGGTTGCTGACGTTGAACAGGCAATCTACGACTTCGTCGACGAGCATCCCGAGTACGAGCTCACGCATTACCGCGACATACTTGAACGCAACGGACTCGAGTGGGGCAGCCAGGCAATGTCTGGGGCAGATGTATCGGAACTCGACGGCCAGGCGGTGATGGCGCTTCTGCTCGGAGCCGTAAAAGCAGAACGCTTCTGCGATGGGGCACTGCTCGGCTTCTTTGGGGACGGAAGCATGAGACGCTGGCTGTTGAGGTTGAAAGAGATTGACGGGCGAGACGGGAATGAAGTACGACATGAATAAAGATGACGCCATCGCGAAGCTTGAGTTGTTGATCAAAGAGGGCGAGACAGTTCTTGCTACTTCGCACTATATCGAAGGTGTAATCGGAGCACCTTATGTTAAGTCTGAGCTATTTAGCCCCTGGAGAGCGAAGGCATCCATTGCGCTCCATGAGCTACTTCCCGAGTCTCAGCAGGACGCGCTGAAAGACCTTGAGAAGAAGGCTAACGACCACACCGGGATTGCAAGACAATGGCAAGGACTTCTCCAGGGAACTTTGGGGGGAATACGGCAAGGCTTCATCGTCCTTGAAGACTCGAATGATAGCGACAGTGACATTGTCATTGAGCAGATATTGGACAGGTTCCCCGACGTCGTTGCTTCCATCAATCGTAGACATGCTGGTAGAGACGGTTTTGCGATCAATGATGAATACGACGTCCAAGACCTTCTCAGATCAATCTGCCTGGCCTACTTTGATGACGTACGCGCTGAGGAGGCGGTGCCCGGCTTTGCTGGAAAGAACTCGCGCACGGATTTCTATCTCAAAGACGAAGCGCGCTTCATTGAAGTGAAGATGACACGTGATGGCCTACGTGACAAGGAGCTTGGCGAGGAGTTGAGCATCGACATTCCTCAGTACAGAGGGCATCCAGGATGCGAGCGACTTTTCTGCTTCATCTACGACCCAGGTAGACTTGTCCGAAACCCAACTGGTCTCAAGCGTGACCTCGAGAAGATAATCCCGGAATTCGTTACCGTCATCATTGCTCGGTAGACAGAACAAGCAGCCTTTAGAGCTAGTGCCCCCGGGAGCCGAAGCTCCCGGGGGTGCCCTGCGCTTAGATCGGCCGAGCGCGTTGAGATGGTGGCGGAGAAGCGCCCGGCTCTCACCGACGATGAGCATGCTCACGACGTCGAACCTGATCCGGATGTCCTCGGAGTCCAGGTGCTCAGCGAGGTAGGCCGCCGCCAGCCGTTCGAGCGCCGCGCGGTCCGCGTCCTCCTCGGGGAATCCCTCGCCGCCGTTCTGCGTGATCTGGCAGTGGACGAAGACCAGCTCGTCCTCGTCGCGGGCGATGAGGTCGGCTACGTCGCCGCCGTGCGCCCAGCCATCCTCCAGGATCTCGAAGCCCCTGCGCTCAAGGTAGACCCTGATGCCCCTCGTGGCCCTGGTGTCGATGGCTTCCATGATGTCCTCCTTAGCTCCCGGCCCGCCCCGGTGGCGAGCCTTGTAGCTCGCATGCCGACGGGGTTCGCGTGGGTGCAAGGGGGGAAAGCAGAACCCGGAGGGCTCGAGTTTTCGCAAGGGTGCTCCGTACCCGCGAAAAGTTTTTGCGGCCCTTGCGGCCGCAAGCGGTTCCCGACGAGCCTGCAAGAGTCCAAGGAGAGCCCCTGGAGGTGGGCAAGGTGCAAGGGGGCATTGTCCCCCACTTGACCTAGTGGTTTCGCGATGAATCGCATGGCCCTAGAGGAAAAAGTCCCTCGCGCTCACGATGCGGATGCCGTCGATGTCCGTGTCGTAGGAACCCTGCCTCACAACCACGATCTTCTCG
>CAVCKO010000079.1:0-2283 GCA_963602825.1 Treponemataceae bacterium
GTTGATTATAGCCAATGCATTATCACCCCTTTCCTAAGTTAGTTGCTTATAGTATTGTATTAATACTGAAATTTCACAGATATATTATAGTCGCAGATGTGAAAAGCTTTTAGGACTAGCAACAAAGGGCGATGTGTAAATCACCTATTTGAAATATTACGTTTATATCACGCGGTAGCAGCGTAAAAGAATAAGGGGGCTTTCGCCCCCTTATTCCGTTTTTTATTTAGTTAGTTAGTTAAGAACCGCTTTTTTTATACGATACTTTCCGCCGATTTGGGTTATGAGAACTAACCCATCCTTAGAACCAGACAGCGTCAATCGAATTCCGCCGTCAATCGTCTCTCCGGATATCGTCTCATTATTGTTGGTGAACTGACTGAACACCTTATCGTCAAGAAAGACATCTGCAGTATCATCACGCGTTATTCTACGGTCAATTATATCGTAATAATGGTGGTACGACAAACCGTCATCAGCTCGCTTCCACGTATCAACGAAGAAATCGATATCCTCATTGTACAAGATGTATGCATCGATTTTGCTAAGCTGTTTAATGTGTTCATCAGTGAATTGATGACCGGCTATGCGGATATTGAGAAGTTTGTCAATATCCGCATCGAAAGGTAACGTGCCTAAAGCATCATCGGCGAGAAGATTCTGTGACAATAGCCACTGTTCCGCATCGTATGGGTATGGCTGAGACCTACGGGTATCTGACTCGACCGTGACCGCATAAGTCTGCCATGGTTCGGAGACGTAAGCATATAGAGTCGCAGTGATGACATTATTCAGTATTCTGTAAACGACTACAAAGTCATTGGGCTCGAGGCCATCAGATGCATATTCCCAATATCCATCCGCGTATTCAATCGCGGATAAATCTGAGTTTGATGCAATGTCGACTGTAAGCAAACCGTAGACTGAGGAATTCTTATAGGTACTCTTTATGGAGAATGTGGTCTTCACCTCATGAGCGCCAGATGTGATTTTCAGCGATGCTACCTTGTATACGTTTTTCCCAGATGATATCGTGCCGGTATTATCGCCGACCACGGTGGTTCTATCAACCTGGTTTCCGCGCAGTATACGTCCGCCATGAATGCCTGTGAATTCGAATTCTACATCACTGCATCTAGAGCTTACGAACCCTATCGTAGCGCATCTATCTGCAATGCCAACATGCTTACACGAAGATGCTGTTATAGCATCGGCAAATATTCTCGACGTCGTCGTTGCGCTTAATACAATATCGACTCCATTTGCGTATATCGAACTGTATAAAGTGCAGTTAGAACCGTTTGAAACTGAGATGCCTGTGGTATTGATTGCATCAATCTCTGAAGAGAGTGCAACCTTACTATTTATAAGCAAGGAAGAGCCTCTATCTGCAACGACCGCGGTTCCATTTGTCGGAATACAGAAATTCATGGATAGCACGTTCCTGCTATCCGCAAGTAGCGACGCGCCATCCGTCAGAGAAATCTGAGTTGTGAATGTCAGTGCTACAGGAGTATCGTCATATCCTGCAATTTCAATATTAAGGCCATTCAGGTCGAAACCGCAGTATGAACCGGACTTGGCCCTGATATAATAGGCATTCCCATTCCGAATTGGCGGAAATGACGATATAGCTTTCGCAAATGTGTTATATGGTGAATCTACAGTACCTGCACCCGTAAAATCGTCCCCATCAGGACTGACATACATGGTGACATCAGCACTAGCACACATATACTCTGGAGTACTACTTATCCAGTCGCTCCAAGTGCCGTTACGCTTAACCGTGACATAGTTGTACCCAGTGTATAGGTCAGTAGCCTCAACCTCAATGAACTCGTCTGATAGCTTGGTGATACGACAAGTATACATCGGATGCCCATTGACTGGCCCATCAACCGGAGCATATGCATACAGATATTTCAGGGTTGGAATCGGGTCATCGGTTTCATCGCAGACCATGTTATTAGCCCAGCCGCGAATCATACCGTAATCGATTCGTTTGTAGAGGTTATTTAAGATGGCGTCGCCATTATCGTCTGTTATATAGTAAACGCAGTTGTCGTCGAACTCAATTTCCCGCCCATCTGCAAGGGTTACTTTCTGCCCATTTAGCAGAGTCTGGAATTGGTCCAGCGTGAGCACTTCCATATTCATGGCAAGGCGATCCATACCATCTACTTTAATTTTTCTGATGGTTTTTTCATCAGCTAAGATTATGTGCTCGGTGTTGTTATTAACCTGCTCAATTAGCTGATTGAGTTTATTGACATTGCGCTTAGC
>CAVCKO010000080.1:0-2267 GCA_963602825.1 Treponemataceae bacterium
GTCCTCACACCGCCATGTGTCACGGTGCGCCCGGGCATGAGCGCGTTTTCCAGAGATTTGTATTTTTGGACTGGGCGGACCAACCCGCCCAGCGCCCAGATACGTGGACGGGGGCCTGAGCTACCGCTTAACCGCCACGAGTAAGTTGTCGAGATTCTGCTTGGCCTTGACGCCATCGCGCCTTCACCGGGGTGTTGATCGCCAGAAGGCAGACGATGTTTCTGCCTGGGGGCGCACCGCCGACCCATGCCTGGGGGCCGACTAGTCCTGCTGGACCTCTCTTCTGCTTACCTCAGTCTCACGTTATTCGAGCTAAGGGCTACCTTTTTGACCGGTTAAACCGGGCCGACGTGGAACGGCATATGTTGCGCTCCACAAAAAATGGGAGCCACCGAGGTGGCTCCCATTCGCGAATTCTCAGCTAATCCATAGCTTGACCTGCAGGTCCCTGCTATCATTGGATTGTCAGGCGTCGTTGTCTTGAACGCGCTTGGCTGTAGAATCGCGAGCTGGTAACTCGCCTCTACGCGTGCGAGGGCGCTGGTGACACCCGAGCACAACCCAGATGATAGCACGCCCGCCCGCTACGGCGGGCGGGCTTCGCTGGTTTTTTACCTCATTTACCTGCGGAAACGTAATACTACGGTACTAGATGCCGCCCACCGGGCGGTTTTTTGTTGCCTCGCTACCTCTCTCGGACCCCACCAGACCGCTCGATTGAGCGGTCCTGGGTACGGGCGGGCTGTGCCGTCTGGGTCGCCGGAGATGCAGTAGATCCGTCGTTCAAATCTCCGCCGTCGGGCAGGTTGACCGCGTATTTATCAACCAGGCGGTCGCAAGCCGTCCTGGCGGCTATGTACGCATCGACCGCCAGGGGTTCGTATTTCGCCAGCTCGTCATCGGGAACCGGCACCCTCGGCCGCGGGAACTCGCTATAATCCGCTCCCGCGGCCGATTTGGCCACGGCGGCGAACTCGCGCCGGTAGGCCCGCACATCCGTCCTGTAGGCTTCGAGCGCCGAGTCGAGCCTGCGCCTAGCCTCGGCCACGCGTGCCGCCGATGCAGCCCTAGCCGCCTCGACCTCGGCCTGCTGCTCGACGGGAAGGTGCGACAGGGCCGGCCCGGCATACTGCTTGACCTTTGCCGGGGCCTCATCTCGCTCGAAAAGGGCCTTAATTTTGTCGGTCACTTTCCTGGCAGTGTCCGCGATGCGGCGTCCAAGGCGCTCGATTGACTCGACAAGTCCGCTTCTCTCCGCTTCAAGTCCCTCAACTCGGTCTCTAAGCTCAGCGACCTGTTCTGAAGCTCTGTCTGCTCGGCTCTCAAGGTTTGCAGCCTTGACCTCGCCTCCGTCTGCCTCGCGTTCGCTTTCCTCGACCTCTCTTTTGAGCCGGTCGATGCGCTCAAAAGCGTCCCGACTGTCCCGGCAGCCCTCAAAGAACTCGACAACCTGATTCTCGAGATCAATCCGATCTCGCTCAGCGGTGACTGCCTTTTCAAGCTCTCCAATTCGTCCCTGAGCTGCAATTCCTTTGCGTTGAAGGCACTCCAATCCGGCCCTGGCGTCCTCTTCCCGCGCCCTTGCAGCCCGCTCCTCGGTCTGGGCGTCCTTTACAAGTCCGCGCGTCACATCTGCCAGTCTTGCGAGGTCGGACGCCTCCCGGCGCGACGATTCCTTCCTCTTGTCCAGCTCGTCCAGCTCGCGCATGGCGCGCTTGAACTGCGGGACGTCCATATGCCTGTGGTGGTCGCCCATCACGGCCCGCTCGACCCCGTGGTCGCGGGCAGCGGCGGCGAGGCACCCCATCATCGCGTCCTGCAGATCGGGCAGGCGGTCGAGGCCCATGGTCTTCAGGGCCTTGTTCATCGACACCTGGACGGGCAGGCCCCTGTTCGGACTCTGTCCGTATGGGATACCGATGATATGCATGTGCGGCGTCCCGTCGGTCTCGTCGACATGGACGGCGGCGGCGAACCAGTCAATCGCGCCCGCCGTCCTTGCCTTGATCCGCTCGAAAGTCTCGGAATAGACCGCTTTGGCCTCGTCCTCGTCCAGTTCTCTGGACCAGGTCTCGCGGTTCCCGAGCTGCACCACGTATTCGACCGCCGGGGCCGGCCGGCCAGATCGGCTCTTGGAGTGTCCGACCTTGGCCCGGTCGGCGCGGTAGGCATCGCGCACGTGCGCGTAATAACTCTCAATCTGGCGATCGGGGCGGCCCTTTGAGACCTGGCGGGCGTTGTAGACCTCGGTGGCCTCACCGAACAGC
>CAVCKO010000081.1:0-2215 GCA_963602825.1 Treponemataceae bacterium
TTTGCTTGAATCGAACTTAAGGGCGCGGTTAACCGGACGCTAACATTTGTCACGAAGTCGCCCACACTGGGCACAAAATACAGAACCAGTCCGCGAACGGCGACGGCGAACGGTCGATATTCGCCGCAGACGGCATCGTTGCCCACTGGTACGTGGCAAAGGTAACCTGTTATGCGGGAGAAATGACGCGCACACGCGCGTTATGCAGGAGGAGGAACCGCATGTATCGCACACTCGTCGTCGAGGACGAGGCGCAGGAGGCCAGGAAGCTGACCGACCTGCTGACCCGCTACGGGAAGCAGCACGGCGTTGAGTTCAAGGTCACCTGGCACAGCTCGGCCATGGAGATGCTCTCGGACAAGGGGCACTACGACCTGTGCCTCCTTGACATCGAGATGCCCGGCATTAACGGCATGGAGGCGGCGGGGCTGCTTCGCACCTATGACGAGACCATCCCCATCATCTTTGTGACCAACCTGGCCAAGTACGCCGTCAAGGGCTACGAGGTGGGCGCCCTGGGCTTCATCGTCAAGCCGGTGAGCTATGGTGGTCTCTCGCTCAGCCTCGACCGCGCGCTGCGCGCAATAGGCGCAAACGCCGGGCGCTCCGTGGCCGTTCCCACCGAGGACGGCGTGCGCGTGGTTCCGCTGCGCTCCATCATCTACGTCGAGGTCACCAAGCACCGCCTGACCTACCACATAGAGAACGAGGAGCCGCTGGAGGCGCGCGGGTCCCTCGTCCAGCTCGAGGAGGAACTCGCCGAGGCGCCCGTGGTGCGCGTCTCAAAGAGCTGCCTTGCCAACATGGACAAGATCTCGCTGGTCAGAAATGCCGAGGTCCAGATGACCAACGGTGACCTGCTGCGCATTTCTCGCACGCACAAGAAGGAGGTAGTCGACAAGGTCACCGACTACCTGGGCGGCCGCCGATGAGCGTGGCCAGGGCGCTGGCGGGCCTGCTCTCGGCCCGCTGGGCCATCCAGATCGTGGTGACCCTCACCATCCCAGTGTTCATGCTGGCCCACAGGCTCCCCCATCGGCCCAGCTCCCGCCTTCGCGGCGCCATCGCCATCCTGGCGCTCTTTGTGCTGTGCGTCACGCCCGTGGCGACGGGCGTGGTCCGCGGCCTGGGCATCAGGGAGTCCTCGGCGGTCTTCACGGTGCTTTTGGCCATATACGCGCTGCTCATCATGTGGGTGTACGACACGGGCCCCTGGCCGGCCCTCTTCTGCGCCACCGCCGGCTACACCCTACAGAACCTAGCGAGCGGCCTGGAGGTGCTCTGCGCAATCCTGGCCTCGCACCGCTCCAGCGGAGAGCTGCCCGAACCCTGGGCAAACATCCTGGGGTTTGGCATCCCGCTGGTGGTCTACGTCGTCGGCTACCTGTCGTTTGTCCGCCAGATCGACCGCAACGGCCTCGCGGGCGTGAGCGATAAGTCCATGCTGGCGATGTTTCTGGTCGTGGTGCTCGTCATCATCAACTTTGACATCCTGATCAAGAGTCTGTCCTGGGGAAGCGTCAAATACACCAGCCTCATCCTGCTGCGCATGGTGCACTCGGTGCTCTGCGCCTTCGTGCTCTTTGCCGAGTACGAGATCCTCTACGCGCGGCGTATGAGCGACGAGAAGCACGAGACCGAGCGCCTCCTGGCCGAGCGCGAGCGCCAGTACCGTCTCTCCAAGGAGAACATCGACGCCATCAACATCAAGTGCCACGACATCCGCCACCAGATCCGACACTTTGCCGACAAGGGCGACGTGGTGGACCGCGAGGCGTTGCGCGACATCGCGCGCGAGGTCAACGTGTACGACTCGGTGGTGGAGACCGGCAACGAGGCCCTGGACACCATCCTCACCGAGAAGAGCCTGGCCTGCTCCCAGGAGAACATCACGCTCTCGTGCATTGCCGACGGCGCCTCGCTGGGCTTTATGGCCCCGTCGGACATCTACTCGTTCTTTGGCAACGCCCTGGACAACGCCATCGAGGCGACGCGGGCCATCGAGGACCCGGAGCGCCGCAACATATCGCTCAACGTGGCTCGGCGCGGCGCCATGGTGGCCGTGAGCGTGGAGAACTTCTATGCCGTGGAGCCGCAGTTTGACGGCGACCTACCCCGCAGCAGCAAGGGCGACGACACCAACCACGGCTTTGGCGTCCGCAGCATGCGCGGCACCGTCGAGCGCTACGGCGGCACCCTCCACGTGGGCACCAAC
>CAVCKO010000082.1:0-2161 GCA_963602825.1 Treponemataceae bacterium
CGCCGAGGAGACCGCCGATCTTACATTTGGTCTCATCCTCGATCTGGAGCGCCACATATCGCAGATGAACTATGAGCTCAAGGGCGATGAGTGGCGTAAGCGTCCCGGACACAGCTTGTATGGGAAGACCATCGGGATTATCGGCGTAGGACAGATTGGCCAGGCGGTTGCGCGCCGGGCCATGGGGTTTGGCCTGGACATTCTGGGAAATGACATCAATCCGGACGAGTCTGCCGCAAAGACGGGGCTTATCTTCACGAGTCTGAATGACCTTCTCAAGCGAA
This sequence comes from Treponemataceae bacterium, assembly GCA_963602825.1. GTDB lineage: Bacteria > Actinomycetota > Coriobacteriia > Coriobacteriales > Coriobacteriaceae > Collinsella. The sequence goes on from CAVCKO010000082.1 coordinate 285, forward strand.
GCGACATAGTTACGATTCATACGCCTTTGACGCAGGCGACGGAGAATCTCATCGGGGCAAAGGAGCTCCGCATGATGAAGGACAATGCGATTCTCATCAACACGTCACGCGATGGCATTATCCGCCATGCCGCGTTGACGAAGGCCCTTACGGAGGGGCGGCTGTATGGCTACGCCTCCGATGTCCACGAGGGCGAGCCGCCCAAGCACTCATCCCTGTTTGACATGCCGAATGTCCTTGTGACGCCCCACGCTGGCTCCGCAACGTACGAGGCAAACTACCGCATGGGCATGGCGGTCGCTGACAACATCATTGCGTTCAAGGATGGGGCGACCCCTCCCAACGTTGTGGCTTCTCTCGCGCAGTTCTTTATGTAATAGAGCGATATGGGGGTGCGGACAAAAAGTTGGACCGCGAGCGGTCCGGACTGGAGGTCCAGATGCACGACAGGGAGACGGTGGAGCTGTTCCTCCTCGGCCGGGAGGAGGGGATGTCCGTCCGGGCCGCGGCGGACCTCGCGGGCGTGACGAGGGGCACCGCCGGGGTCTGGGCGAGCGGCAGGCTGCCGCGCAGCTACACGGGCGCGCCGGCACCGCGTAGAATCCGTGGCGAGGACACCCGACGGAGGGAGCGCCCCATGGCCGAGCCCAGGTCGATCTACGAGCCGCCCAGGAGCGGGCCGCTGGCCGGCCTCAACCCCGACCAGATAGAGAACCTGCTGCCCGGGGCGGTGTTGGCCGACCTAAAAGCGGTCGGGTGGGACCCGGCTTCGATCTCGAACAGGAGCAAGTGCGAGCTCGGCGAGAGATTGAGGCGGGCGACCGCCCTGCCCCTCCGCTCGATCACCGGTTTCTTGAGGATATCGAAGAGCTCCTATGAGTACCACCGCGCCAGGCTCGGCCGGGACCGCGACGCCGACATACGCGGCGCGGTGAGGGACGTCTTCGGGGAGGGCCGCGGCGCCTGGGGCTACCGGACGGTCTGGGCCCACCTGCGTCGCCGCGGCGTCCTCTGCAGCGAGAAGCGGGTGCGGAGGGTGATGCGCGAGGAGGGGCTCGAGGTCGTCTACGACAGGAGGCGGCGCCGCGGCTACAGCTCCTACGCCGGCGAGGTCTCGAAGGCCCCGCCCAACCTGGTGCGCAGGAACTTCCGGGCCCCCGAGCCCAACCGCCTGTGGCTGACCGACATCACCGAGTTCCGCCTGCCGTCCGGGTCGAAGGTCTACCTGAGCGCCGTCGTCGACTGCTTCGACGGCATGCCCGTCGGCTGGTCGGTCGGGCGGCACCCGGACAAGGCGCTGGCCAACTCGTCGCTGCTCAGGGCCCTCGCGACGAGGCCGGAGGGCGTCCTCACGCTCGTCCACTCCGACCGCGGCGGCCACTACCGCTGGGAGGAGTGGATAGGCATCTGCGACGCCGCCGGCCTGGTCAGGAGCATGTCGGCCAAGGGCTGCAGCCCCGACAACGCCGCCTGCGAGGGCTTCTTCGGCAGGCTCAAGAACGAGTTCTTCCACTGGCGTGACTGGAGGGGCGTCTCGGCCGGGGAGTTCATGGCCAGGCTCGAGGGGTACCTCGTGTACTACCGGGACCGCAGGATCAAGAGGTCTCTCGGGTGGCTCAGCCCGATGGAGTACCGGCACAAGCTTGGATACGCCTAGGCGGTCCAAGAAATCGTCCGCACCCCCAGATGGCCCGTCAGCTCGATCGTGACGGCCGCATTCAGACGCTCGTCCACACGCGCTTCAACGAGATGATTCGCATGAGCGGCGTGGCTACGGCCGCGCCTGCGGACGAGCAGGCCCGCTGGATCGACGCGATCTATGCCGAGCAGCCCTATCTCGCCAACGTCTATCCGGGCGACACGCGCAAGATCAACGT
>CAVCKO010000083.1:0-2149 GCA_963602825.1 Treponemataceae bacterium
GCCAGCCCGTGGGAGGCCAGGGCGCCGCTGACCGGTGGACGGCACCGAGCCGTCGCAAGACTTGAAGAAGGGGGAGGCCTCGCGGCCTCCCCCTTTTTTGCGTTAACGGGCAACATTCCTTATGCAATTAAATCAATTTAATCATCCACCGCTGAATATAGACGTTCACCGTTCTGTGGCTGCTTCTCTGTTCTCAATGGACTAATATTTGCTTTAGCGCACTGCTGCGCTTGTCCTGTTTTACACGGGTCGTTTTATTGATTGTGACGGAAGGACTCACATGGCAGATGTTCATGAGCTGCTTGATACTTGGATTGCCAATGTCAAGGACGAGGAGCTCCTCGCTGAGCTCAACACGATGAAGGAGCAGGGTGATGAGGACGCCATCACCGACGCTTTCTTCCAGGATCTCGCCTTCGGTACTGCCGGTCTTCGCGGCACTATCGGTGCGGGCACCAACCGTATGAATATCTATACGGTCGGTCGCGCGACGCAGGGTTTTGCTGACTATCTCAATGCGACCTTCGAGCATCCGACGGTTGCCATCGCTCGCGATAGCCGCAATAAGGGTGAACTGTTAGTTAAGACGACGGCTGCCATTCTTGCAGCAAACGGCGTGACTGCTCTCGTGTACCCTAAGATTTCTTCCGTGCCGACGCTTTCCTGGGCCGTCCGCGACCTTAAGTGCTCCGGTGGCATTTGCATGACCGCTAGTCATAACCCGGCACCGTATAACGGCTATAAGGCCTATGGCCCCGACGGCTGCCAGATCACCAGCGAGGCCGCCGATGCAATTTCTAAAGCTATCGCCGAGACCGATACGTTCACCGGTGTGAAGTCCATGGACTTCGATGAGGCTCTTGAGCAGGGCCTGGTCAAATGGATCGATGACTCGTGCCTCGAGCGTTATTACGACGCCGTTCTCGCACGCGGCGTTACGAATCTTTCTGCCGAGGAGATTGCCGGCGCACCGCTCAAGCTTGTCTATACGCCGCTGAATGGTACCGGCCTCATTCCCGTCACCACGGTGCTCGAGCGCGCTGGCATCACTGATGTCACGGTTGTTCCCGAGCAGAAGGAACCTAACGGCGATTTCCCGACCTGCCCGTATCCTAACCCCGAGATCCGACAGGCCATGCAGAAGGGCATCGATCTCTGCGAGCAGGTTCACCCCGATCTGCTGCTTGCGACCGATCCCGACGCCGACCGTGTTGGCGTTGCCGTTAAGAATGGCGATGACTATCTGCTGCTGACCGGTAACGAGATGGGCGTCCTGCTGCTCGACTATATTTGCAAGACCCGTGCTGCCCGCGGTGAGGACCTCACTAAGAAGGTTGCCGTTACTACTATCGTTTCTTCCGCCATGGTCGATGCTCTGGCCGAGGAGTATGGCTTTGAGCTTCGTCGCTGCCTGACGGGCTTCAAGTACATTGGTGACATCATTACCTCGCTTTCCGATGCTGGTGAAGTTGATCGCTTTATCTTCGGTTTTGAGGAGAGCTACGGTTATCTGGCTGGTGATCACGTGCGCGACAAGGACGCCGTGAGCACTTCGCTGCTGATTTGCCAGATGGCTCAGTATTACAAGCTGCAGGGTAAGAACCTCGCCGACGCGATGCACGAGCTGTACGAGAAGTATGGCTACTATCACAACAAGACGATTTCGCTGAGCTATCCGGGCGCTGAGGGTGCGGCAAAGATGGGCGGCATCATGGCTGGTCTGCGCGAGAACCCGCCCGCGGAGCTCGCCGGTTCCAAGATTGAGGCCGTCGTGGACTACAACACCTGCGTGAACGGCCTGCCGAAGGCTAATGTCATTGAGTTCGATCTCGAGGGTGGCAACAAGGGTATTGTCCGTCCTTCCGGCACCGAGCCCAAGATCAAGCTGTATATCTTTGCCAAGGGCGCGGATGCCGCCGGGGCTGATGCAGCACTTGACGCGATTGAAGAGTCCGGTCGCAAGCTGCTGGCATAAGGTATTTAAGAGTCTATTACTGTAGATAGGCGAAAGAGGGGATCTCGGAAACGAGGTTCCCTCTTATATTTACCCAGCCAGCTGAGAGTCCTTATATGTGTAGGAAATGTGTACGCCCAGATTCCCGCCCCCGGGGGCCCTCCGGTCTGGCAATATATCTCCTTGCCGCGCGGC